>NZ_BAAGTR010000004.1:0-179754 GCF_054781815.1 Lysobacter humi (ex Lee et al. 2017)
CATTTTAGGGCATCTTCGATCACTGTCAACACCCCGTGATCGACTTTCTTCTACCGCTTCCCCTACCTCCCGCGTCACCCGCATTCCGCGGCGCCGCTCTTGGCTGGGTCGACCATTATGGCCGCGCCGATCGCATCTGTGAAGCCCTGGTGATGCGATCGACTTGAAAGATTCAGGTGACCAGCCGTACCCGCGCGAAATTGCGCTTGCCGACCGCGATAACGCCTTCGAACCCGGGCGCGAACACGCGCTGCGCGTCTTCGAGGATGTCGCCGTCGACACGCACCGCACGCTCCTTGAGCTTGCGGTTCGCTTCGGAGTTGCTGGGGGTCAGGCCCGCCGCGGTCAGGAGCGCCGCGATACGGAGGCCTTCTTCTGGAACGGTCACGTCTGTCAGCGGAAGCTGCGAGACGTCCCCTTCGCCGCGGACCGCCGCGTTCCAGCCGGCGACCGCCTGCTCGGCGGCGCGAGCGCCGTGAAAGCGCGCCGCCAGTTCCCGGGCGAGGCGCATCTTGAGGTCGCGCGGGTTTAGGGCGCCTGAATCGATCTCGCTGCGCAGCCGCTGCGCGTCGGCGATCGAGATCTCGAAGCTCAGCAGCTCGATCCAGCGCCACATGAGCGCATCGTCGATCTTCATGGTCTTGGTGACGATGTCGATCGCGGGCTCGTCGATGCCGATGTAGTTGCCGAGCGACTTGCTCATCTTCTGTACGCCGTCCAGGCCCTCGAGCAGCGGCATGGTCAGCACGACCTGCGGGGCCTGGCCGTGATGCTCCTGCAGCCCACGGCCCATCAGCAGGTTGAACTTCTGGTCGGTGCCGCCGAGCTCGACGTCGGCCTTCAATGCGACGGAGTCGTAGCCCTGCACCAGCGGATACAGGAATTCGTGGATGGCGATCGACTGCTGCGCGGCGTAGCGCTTGGCGAAGTCGTCGCGCTCGAGCATGCGGGCGACGGTGTGCTGGCCCGCGAGGCGGACCATATCGGCCGCCGACATCTGGCCGAACCACTCGGAATTGAAACGCACCTCGGTGCGGTCGCGGTCCAGCACCTTGAAGACCTGCTCGGCGTAGGTCTCGGCGTTCGCGAGCACGTCCTCGCGGGTGAGCGGCTTGCGGGTGACGTTCTTGCCCGTCGGATCACCGATCATTCCAGTGAAGTCGCCGATCAGGAAGATCACCTGGTGGCCGAGGTCCTGGAACTGCCGCATCTTGTTGAGAAGGACCGTATGGCCGAGATGGAGGTCCGGCGCGGTGGGGTCGAAGCCCGCCTTGACCCGCAGCGGCCGCCCGGACTCCAGCCGCTTGGCGAGCTCTTCGGGCTTGAGGATCTCGTCCGCGCCGCGCGCGATGAGGTCGAGGGCGTCCTGTACGCTCATGCTCAGTCTCACTAGGCGGAGCGACTCGCGACCGCCGTCATCCAATAAGTTAAGTAGACGTAAAAAAGTCGTTGACGAAAAAAACCATTTACATCAATGGTTTGACGCACAGACCTAGCGTGACTATTTTACGGTCGTGACGGGGCCTACACGGGTTCCCGGGGGAGTCAGCATGACAGACACCGCTACGGCGCGCCGCGCGCGCCTCGATGCGCTTCGCGAATCGGTCCTGCATCGTCCGGTGACCGCGCACGAAGGCACGGGCTTCAACGGACGCTGGTCGCGTCGTCAGTGGGCGCAGGCGAGCCTGTTCGCGATGGCCGCGATGCTGGCCGGCGCGATCGTACCGGGGTTCGACCGCCCGGTCGTCAGCCGCGGCGATGCACCGGTGCCGCGTCATTCGATGGCGCTGACCCTGCCGCCGCTGCCGCGACTGCGTGTGCAGGGCGAGAACTGGCAGATCGTGCAGGCCCGCCGCGGCGAGACGCTGTCGACGATCTTCGACGAGTTCGGCATCGATGCGAACACGCGCGAGAAGGTGCTCAAGCATCCGAGCGTGCGCGATGGCCTCAAGCGGCTGCAGCCCGGCACCGAGCTGGCGTTCGACCTCGGCCCCGCCGGGGCGCTGCGGGCCTTCCGCTTCGAGCGCGGCGACGACCAGGTGCAGCTCGCGCTCGCCGGCGATCGCATCACCGAGAAGGTGATCGTGCGCCCGACGGAAACGCGGACCGTGGTGATCAGCGGCAAGGTGGGCGGCTCGCTCTACCGCTCGGCGCGCAAGCTCGGGCTCACGAGCTCGCACGTCAACACGCTCACCGACGAGATGTTCAAGTACGACATCGACTTCAACGACGACGTCGGCGCCGACGACCGCTTCAGCGTGGTCGTCGAGCAGACGTGGCGCGAAGGCGAGCTGGTGCGCACGGGCCCGGTGCTCGCCGCGACCTTCACCACCGGCGACAAGCTGCATTCGGCGTTCCGCTTCGAGCGCAACGGCAAGCCGGAATTCTTCACCGCCGACGGCCGCTCGCTGAAGAAGACGTTCATCCGCATGCCGATCCCGTATGCGCGCCTGACCTCGAACTTCGGCACGCGCCGCCATCCGGTGCTGGGCCGCGTGCGCATGCACAAGGGCGTCGACTACGCCGCGGGCACCGGCACGCCGATCATGGCGGCCGGCGACGCACGCGTGAAGTTCGTCGGGTGGAAGGGCGGCTACGGCCGCGCCGTCATGCTCGACCACGGCCGCGGCTACACGACGCTCTACGCGCACATGTCGCAGTTCGGCCGTGTCAAGCCGGGCCAGCGCATCCCGCAGGGCACGGTGATCGGCTATGTCGGCTCGTCGGGCATGTCGACCGGCCCGCACCTGCACTACGAATTCCAGATCAACGGCGTGCACCGCAATCCGCTGAGCGTGACGATGCCGCCGCCGGAGCCGCTCAGCGGCGCCGCGCTTGCGCAGTTCCGCTCGCAGACGCGCACGGCGCTCGCGCGTATCCGCGAGGTCGAGAACATCATCTACGCGGGCGACGAGGAGCCGGCGACGCGCGTCGCGAAGGCCGGCGAAAAGGCAGACGCCAAGAAGACCGAACGCAGCCGCTCCTGATGGGCGGCGATGCGGCGGCCGACGGCCTGTACGTCGGCCTGATTTCCGGCACGAGCGCGGACGGGATCGACGCCGCGCTGGTCCGCTTTTCCGAGGACGCCGACCGCACGCGCTGCGAGGTCGTGTGCGCGCTCACCCATCCGTGGGACTCCGCGCTGCGCACGCGGCTGGTGGAACTCGGCCAGGGCGGCGACGCACGGTCGCTCGACGAGATCGGCACCCTCGACGTGCGCGTCGCCGAAGCCTTCGCGGACGCCACGCGCGCGCTGCTCGACACATGCAGCACCGCGGCCGCCGACGTGCATGCCATCGGCTCGCACGGCCAGACGGTGCGCCACCGCCCGGCCGGCGTCGCGCGTGATGGCCGGCATCCGTTCTCGTGGCAGCTCGGCGATCCGAGCCTGATCGCCGAGCGATGCGGGATCACCACCGTTGCCGATTTCCGTCGTCGCGACATCGCGGCCGGCGGCCAGGGCGCGCCGCTGGTGCCGGCCTTCCACGCGGCGGTGCTGCGCGCGTCGGACGAGGACCGCGCGGTGCTCAACCTCGGCGGGATCGCGAACTACACGTTGCTGCCCGCGCACGGCGACGTGCGCGGCTTCGACACGGGCCCGGCGAATGCACTGATGGACGCCTGGTGCCTGCGCCATACCGGCGATGGCTACGACTGCGACGGGCGCTTCGCGGCGCGCGGCACGGTCGACGAGGCCCTGCTCTCGCGCCTGCTCGCCGAACCGTGGTTCGCGCTGCCGCCGCCCAAGAGCAGCGGGCGCGAGCAGTTCCACCTGGGCTGGGTGGACGCGCACCTGGCTGGCGACGAACACGCCGAGGACGTGCAGGCGACGCTGCTCGAGGTCACTGCCCGCACCGTGACGGACGCCCTTCTCGCCCAGCAGCCGACCACCACCCGCGTGCTGCTCTGCGGCGGCGGCGTGCGCAATCCGCAGCTGGTGGCGCGCATCGGCCAGTTGCTGCCGGGCTGCCGCATCGAATCGACCGACGCGCACGGGCTCGATGCCGACTTCGTCGAGGCCGCGGCATTCGCCTGGCTGGCGCGGCAGACACTGCTCGGCCGACCCGGCAACCTGCCGTCGGCGACCGGCGCGGCCGGCGATCGTGTGCTCGGGGCGATCTACCCGGCCTAGGTGGATCGATGCGGCCTTGCGTGGCCTACGACTGACGGCGCGCAGCGCCGAGCCGCGCCGCGCCGGAATGGAAGGTCGCGTGAGCGCTACGCCGATGACGGCTGCGGCTCGGGCGGCGTGAGCGGCGGCTTCGCGCGGCGCACGAGCGCGATGCACAGCAGGAGCACCGGGATGCCGAACAGCGCCGTCAGGATGAAGAACCGCGCATAGCCGTCCAGCTGCGTGGTGCCGACCGAGAGCGACTCGACCGTCGCGCCGGAGAAGCCCTTGATGAATTTTCCCGGCAGCGCGTAGAACGAGCTGAGCAGCGCGTACTGCGTGGCCGTGTAGCCGATGTTGGTCAACGACGACATGTAGGCCACCAGCGCCGTACCGGCGAAGCCCGTGGCGAAGTTGTCGATCACCATCGCCGTCGCGAACGCCGACGGATCGGGGCCCTGGTAGGCAAGCCAGGCGAAGGCGAGGTTCGAGCCCGGGCCGAGCATCGCGCCGGCGAGCAGCGTCGCGACGTAGCCGAAACGCAGCGCGAACAGGCCGGCGGCGGCGATGCCGACCACGGATGCGACCAGCCCGATCGTGCCGCGCACGGTGCCGACCACTTCCTTGTCGATGCCCAGATCGCTGTAGAACGGGTTGGCCATCGGGCCCATGAAGAAATCGGGCAGGCGGTAGAGGCTGATCGCGAGCAGCATCAGCAATGCCCACTTGCCATGGTCGCGGAAGAAGGCGACGAACGGGCCGATGATCGCGTCGTAGAGCCCGCGACCCGTCAGCAGCGAGCCCGACGGCGCGACCGCGGCCTGGCGTGCCGGCTCGCGTGCCCAGAACGTGGCGGCAAGGCCCACGCCCATCGCGGCGCCCATCAGCAGGTAGGACGGGGACCAGCCGATATTGGCTGCGAGGATCAGGATGAGCGCGTCGGTCACCAGCAGCGCGCCGCGGTAGCCGAGCTGGTAGCCGGAGCTGAGCAGCGCGAGTTCCTCGCCCTTCTCCGAGTTTTCGATGCGCCAGGCGTCCACCACGATGTCCTGGGTCGCGGACGCGAATGCGGCGACCAGCGCGAGCCCCACGAACGGGCCCAGGCCGCCTTCCGGTCGCACCAGCGCCATGCCGACGAGCGCGAGGCCCACGGTGACCTGCGCGAGCGCCATCCACCCACGCCGGCGGCCGAGCCAGCGACCGAGCAACGGCGCGTCGACCTTGTCGATGACCGGCGCCCACAGGAACTTGAACGAGTAGGCCAGGCCCACCCACGAGGCGAAGCCGATGGTGGCGAGTTCGATGCCCACGTCGCGCAGCCAGTAGCCCATCGTGTTGCCGACGAGCATGAAGGGCAGGCCGGACGAGAAGCCCAGCAGCAGCATCACCGCGACCTTGGGCTGGCCGAGGTTGCGCAGGACCTGCTTCCAGCCGGGGCGCGCGGGCGTGTCGCTCATCGTTTCCAGTCCTCGAGGTCGTAATCGACGATGTAGGGGCCGTGGTCGGAGAACTTCGGCTCGCGGTGGCTCTCGCAGTGGACGATCGCGTCGCGCAGGTTCGGGGTGACCAGCTGGTAGTCGATGCGCCAGCCTACGTTCTTGGCCCGTGCCTGTCCCAGATGGCTCCACCAGGTGTACTCGGACGATTCATCGGGCTTGACCACGCGGAAGCTGTCGAGCCAGCCCAGGTCGCCGGCGCAGGGCGAGCCGTCGCCGTGGGTGTCGGCGATCATGGCGTTGAGCCAGGCGCGCTCGTGCGGCAGGCAGCCGGTCTGCTTCTGGTTGCTCGTCCAGTTCTTGATGTCGCGGCGCGAGCGCACGATGTTCCAGTCGCCGCAGACGATGTACTTGCGGCCGCTGTCGAGCCACTCCCGCAGGATCGGCTGGAACCAGCCCATCACCGATTCCTTGAAGCCCTGGCGCGCGTCGCCGGTGGTGCCGGAGGGCACGTAGACCGAGACGATCGAGAGGTCGCCGAAACGCGCCTCGATGTAGCGGCCCTCCTCGTCGAAGGCGTCCCAGCCGAGGCCGGAGCGGATCTCGTCCGGCTCGCGGCGGGTGTAGATCGCGACGCCGCTGTAGCCCTTGCGGGTGGAGGCGTCGCGGAAATACGCGTGGTAGCCGTCCGGGATCAGCTCGGGCAGGCGCAGCTGGTGCTCCTGCGCCTTGGTCTCCTGCACGCAGAGGACGTCGGCATCCCGCTCGTGCAGCCAGGAAATGAAGCCCTTCTTGGCGGCGGAGCGCCAGCCGTTGGCATTGAAACTGATGACGCGCATCGAACCGGTGGTTCCGCGGGACGCGGCGCGTCCGGGGCGACAAGCCTAGCCGGTCGCTGCTTTACGATGGCGTTTTCCTGCTCGCCGCACGCCCGCGCATGACCGACCACCGCACCCGCTTCCTCCAGCTCGCGCTGCGCGCCGACGCGCTGCGCTTCGGCGAGTTCACCCTGAAGTCCGGGCGGGTGAGCCCCTACTTCTTCAATGCCGGGCGCTTCGACTCCGGCGCCGCGCTCGCCGAGCTCGCGCACTGCTATGCCGATGCCGTGGACGCCGCGGGCCTCGACTTCGACCTGCTGTTCGGCCCGGCCTACAAGGGCATTCCGCTCGCGACCGCGCTCGCCTGCGAGTTCGCGCGGCGCGGGCGCGACCTGCCGCTCGCGTTCAACCGCAAGGAGGCCAAGGCGCATGGCGAGGGCGGCATGCTGATCGGCGCACCACTCGAGGGGCGTCGCGTGCTGATCGTCGACGACGTGATCACCGCGGGCACCGCGATCCGCGAGGCGCTCGGCCTGATCCGCGACGCCGGCGGTACCGCGGTCGGGATCGTGATCGCGCTCGATCGCGAGGAGGCGGTGGACCCGAGCGTGTCGCGACGCTCGGCGGCAGAAAGTGTCGCGCAGGAGCATGCGCTGCCGGTGGTGGCCGTGGCGCGGCTGCGCGACCTGCTCGATTCCGATGCCGATCCGCGACTGGGCGCACATCGCGAGCGCCTGTTGGCGTACCGTCAGGCCTACGGCAGCCGCTGAGCGCCTTGGCGCGATACTTGCTTCACAAGCCCTATACCTTCTTCGAACGAGTTCCCATGGCCCGCGCCCGCGTCCTCGCTGCCGTCGTCCTCGTCGCCGCCCTGCCGGCCCTGCATGCGCAGGGTGCCAAGGACGCCAAGAAGCTCTATTGCTGGAACGAGGGCGGCCGCAAGGTCTGCGGCGATGCGCTGCCGGCGGACGCGGTGGACGCCGAGCGGACCGAGTACGGCACCAGTGGCATGGCGAACGCGCGCGTGGGCCGCGCCCTGTCGCCAGCCGAGCGCGCCGCGGCCGAAGCGCAGGCCAAGGCCGAGCAGACCGCGGCCGAGCAGGCCGCCGCCGAGCACCGCCGCCTGATGGCGATGGTCGAATCCTTCGCGACCGAGGCCGACCTGCGCCGTGCCTTCACCAACCGGATCGACCTCAACCGCGACTCGGTCAAGACGGCGGAAATGGGCATCGCCGGCATCCGCCAGACCCTCGTCGGCCTGCTGCGCCGCGCCGGCGAGGCGGAGCTCGCGAAGAAGCCGGTGCCCAAGAAGCTCGCCGACGACATCCGCAGCCAGCATGCACAGCTGGTGACGCAGCAGGGCCAGCTGGTCCGGCTGCAGCAGGAGTCGGGGCTGATCCAGGCGCAGCTCGACGAGGCGGTGATGCGCTATCGCGAGATCAAGACCGCGGCGTCGGGCAGCACCACCGCGACCCCGGCCGCGGCGACCGCCACGGCGGGCTGACCGCGGCGACCACGCCTGCAGGCGCATCGGCGCCTGCGTCAGCCGTCGATCAGGGCCTCGAGCCCGGGCGCCGCGGCGCGCACGTCGACCCGCGTGACCGCGTAGTCGGCCACGCCGTGGCGATGGAACGGATCCTGCGCGAGGACCTCGAGCAGCGCCTCGCGGGACGCGGCGCGCGCGAGGATCACACCGCCGGTCCGCGGCACTTTCGGCCCTGATGCAAGGAATGTCCCGTTCGCGTAATGCAGGGCGAGGTAGGCGCGATGCGCCTCGAGGTGCGCATCGACGTCCGCCAGCGGCGCGACGTAGGTGAGGTCGACGATGTACATGCGGGCCCGGGCTGCGCCGCGATGGCGGCGGCGGAACGAATCGATGCCGTCGAAGCGGGCGCGATCGCGTCGCGCCCGCCCCTGCAGGCTCAGAACGGCAGCACGAGGCCCGGCTCGATCGCCGCGATCTGCTCGCGGAACGCCTGCTGGATGCGCGCGAGCGCCTCGGGGCTGTCGGCGTCGAAGCGCATCACCAGCACCGGTGTGGTGTTGGAGGCGCGCACGAGGCCCCAGCCGTCGGGGTAGTCCACGCGCAGGCCGTCGATGGTCGACAGGCGCGCGCCTTCGAACTTCGCACCGGCCTGGAAGCGCTCGACGAAGGCATGCGGATTGCCCGCCGGCGCATCGACCTTGATTTCCGGCGTGGAGATCCCGTTGGGCAGCGCGGCGAGGGTCTCCGTGGGCGTGCGCGGGCTGGCGGCGAGGATCTCGAGCAGGCGCGCGGCGGCGTAGATGCCGTCGTCGAAGCCGTACCAGCGCTCCTTGAAGAAGAAGTGGCCGCTCATCTCGCCGGCGAGCTCGGCATCGGTCTCGCGCATCTTCGCCTTGATCAGCGAGTGGCCCGTCTTCCACATCAGCGGGCTGCCGCCGTGGCGCAGGATGTGCCCCGGCAGGCGACCCGTGCACTTCACGTCGAACAGGATCATCGCGCCGGGATTGCGCTCGAGCACGTCGGCGGCGAACAGCATCAGCAGGCGGTCGGGGAAGATGTTCTCGCCCTCGCGCGTCACCACCCCGAGGCGGTCGCCATCGCCGTCGAAGGCGATGCCGAAGTCGGCGTCCATCCGCTGCACCATCTGCACCAGATCGGTGAGGTTATGCGGCTCGCTCGGGTCGGGGTGGTGGTTCGGGAACGTGCCGTCGATCTCGCAGAAGAGCGGGATCGTCTCGGCACCGATCGCTTCGAGTACACGCGGGCCGAGTTCGCCGGCCACGCCGTTGCCGGCGTCGACCACCACCTTGAGCGGGCGGTCGATCTGGATGTCGGAGGCCACGCGCTGCACGTAGTCGTCGTTGATGTCGCGCTGCTCGACGGTGCCCGGCGTGGGCGCGGTGTGCAGGCGGTCGTCGGCGATGCGCGCGTAGAGATCCATGATCGTGTCGCCCGACAGCGTCTCGCCGCCGACCACGACCTTGAAGCCGTTGTAGTCCGGCGGATTGTGGCTGCCGGTCACCGACACGCAGGAGCCGGCGCGCAGGTGATAGGCGCCGAAGTACGTGAGCGGCGTGGGCGCGAGGCCGATGTCGATCACGTTGCGGCCGGCGCGGCGCAGGCCGGTGATCAGGCCCTCGCTCAGCGCGGGGCCGGACAGGCGCCCATCGCGGCCGACCACGATGTCGCGCAGCCCCTGCTCCTGCATCACGGTGCCGACGGCCTGGCCGATCAGCTCGGCGATGCCGGCGTCGAGGCTCTGGCCGACGATGCCGCGGATGTCGTAGGCGCGGAAGATGCCGCGATCGAGGGCGAGGCTCGCCTTGACCGCCTCGGGCGTCGCCGGCACCGGCGCACCCGGCGTTGGGCGCAGCACGTCGGCCAGCGTCGGTGCGTCGTCGATCGCCTCGGCGCTGGCCCCGCGCGCGCGGCGTGCGAGCAGCGCCGGTGCGCCGGCGATCAGGCCGGCGAGCGCGAGGAAGATCGCCGCGGCGATCGCGCAGCCGAGCGCGCCGAGGCCGAGCGGCCCGCCCGCGGTGTCCGGCACCGCGGCGGCGACGCGCATCTCGCTGCCCGGCACGTCGGCGGCGAGTGCCTCGGCGCTCTCGGCGAGGGCGCCGTCACCCTGTTCGGCGAGCGTCACCGTGCCCTGCCGCAAGGCGACGTAGGTCGTGCCGTCGAGGCTGGCGCCCTTCACGCCGCCGGCGACCTGCGCCAGCGGGAGGCGCACGAAGGCGACGGCGGGCTCGTTGCCCGCGGTGACGGGCGCGGCGAGCGCGACGTATTCGGCGCCGTCCTCGCGGATCGCCCACGAGACCGGCTTGCCGGAGGCGATCGCCGCCTCCAGCGTGGCCACGCGGCCGTAACTCGTGCCCTTGTTCCCCAGTGCCTCGTACGCGCCGCCGAGCTGCGCGGGCAGCACCTGGCCGCCGGTCGCGCCGTTCCAGCCGGCGGTGAGCTGCTGGCCTGCGCGCGTCAGGTCGCCCGCCGCGAGCGCGTCGCGCACCGGCGCACCCGCGAGCTGCGCCGCGAAGCGCTTGTGCGCGGCGGTGAGCGCGGATTGCGCCACCCGCACGGCTTCGTCGCGCACCTGCTCGACGTCGCCACGTCGCTGCGCGTCGCGGAACTGCTCGAAGGCGTTCCAGCCGAACCAGCCGGCGAGCAGCAGGCACAGGCCGGCGAGCAGGGGCAGCGCGGGCTTCAGGCGCTCGAGCAGGGCGGACGAGGATGGGGCCATGGCATTCACTCCTGGGGATCAGCGCACGCCGGTGTGGCCGAAGCCACCCGCGCCGCGTGCGCTCGATTCGAATTCGTCGACGACATCGAAGCAGGCTCGCACGATCGGCAGCACGACGAGCTGGGCGATGCGGTCACCCGGCTCGATCGTAAAAGCCGCATCGCTCCGGTTCCAGACGCTCACCATCAGCGCACCCTGGTAATCCGCGTCGATCAGGCCAGTGCCGTTGCCGAGCACGACGCCGTGTTTATGCCCGAGCCCGGATCGCGGCAGGATGACGGCGCAGAGCGCCGGATCGCCGATGTGGATCGCAAGCCCCGTCGGCACGAGCTCGGTCGCGCGCGGCGCGAGCACGAGCGGTGCGTCGAGCGCGGCGCGCAGGTCGAGGCCCGCGCTCGCAGAGGTGGCGTATTCGGGCAACGGCCAAGCCGCGCCGTAGCGCGGATCGAGGCGGCGCAGCTGGATCGTCGCGTGGCTCATGCCAGGCGCGCCTCGAGCAGGTCGAGCAGCGCATCGGCGAGCGCGCGCTTGGGCGCCGGGCCCAGCGTGGCCGCACCCGCCGCATCGAAGACGATCAATGTGTTGTCGTCGCTCTCGAAGCCCGAGCCTTCCACGCCGACGCGGTTCGCGGCGATCAGGTCGAGGCGCTTGGCGGCGAGCTTGCCGCGCGCGTACTGCTCGACGTCGTGCGTCTCCGCGGCGAAGCCGACCACCAGGCGCGGTCGCTGCGCATGCGCGGCGACCTCCGCGAGAATGTCGCGCGTGCGCACCAGCTCGAGCGTCAGCCCGTCCTGCCCGGCCTGCTTCTTGAGCTTGCAGGGCGAGACGGCGACCGGCGTGTAGTCGGCCACCGCGGCCGCGCCGATGTAGACGTCGCACGGCAGTGCGTCCATCACCGCGCCATGCATCTGCGCGGCGCTGCGCACGTCGGTGCGCGCCACGCCCTCGGGCGTCGCCAGCGTGACCGGGCCGGCGACCAGCACCACGTCCGCGCCGCGAGCGGCGGCGGCGGCGGCCACCGCGAAGCCCATCTTGCCGCTGCTGCGGTTGCCGAGGAACCGCACCGGATCGAGGTCTTCAAACGTCGGCCCGGCACTCACCACGATGCGGCGCCCCGCGAGCGCGCTCATGCGGCGGCTCCGCCGAGTGCATCGACAATCTGCTGCGGCTCGAGCATGCGGCCGTCGCCGGTCTCGCCGCAGGCCTGGCCGCCGCTCGCGGGGCCGAGCAGCAGCACGCCGCGCGTGCGTAGCGTGGCTACGTTCGCCTGCGTGGCGGGATGCGCCCACATCACGCGGTTCATCGCGGGCGCGACGGCGATCGGCGCCTCGGTCGCCAGGCACAGCGTGCTGACGAGGTCGTCGGCGAAGCCGTGCGCGAGGCGCGCGAGCGTGTTGGCCGTGGCCGGCGCGACGACGACCGCACTCGCCCAGCGCGCGAGCTCGATGTGGCCCATCGCCGCCTCGGCAGCCTCGTCCCACAGGGAGGTGCGCACCGCGGCGCCGCTGAGCGCCTGGAAGGTGGTCGCGCTCACGAAATGCTGCGCGTTCTCCGTCATTGCGACGCGCACCTCGGCGCCGGCGTCACGCAAGCGGCGCACGAGCTCCGCGGCCTTGTAGGCGGCGATGCCTCCGCAGACGCAGAGCAGGATCCGGTGGCCGTGCAGCGCCGTCACGTTCGGGCATTTCCTACGCGGGAAGCGGCCGACAGCTTACCCGAACGCCCGGCGTCGCCCGACGGCGGCCGCGCCCCCGATGCGCGGAAATACCCGGGACGGAACGAGACCGGTCCATGGAGGGACCCATGCGCATCCGCGACTGGCCGGCGGCCGAGCGCCCCCGGGAAAAGCTCCTTGCACGCGGCGCCGGCGCCCTGTCGGACGCCGAACTGATCGCGCTGTTCCTCGGCTCGGGCCTGCGCGGGCAGGACGCCGTCGCGACGGCGCGCGACCTGCTCGGCCTGCACGGCCCGCTGCGCGTGCTCCTCGAGCGCCCACCCGCGGCGCTCGCGAAGCTGCATGGCCTCGGCCCGGCACGCGCCTGCACGCTCGCCGCGGCGCTGGAACTCGGCCAGCGCGTGCTCGCCGCGGAGCTCGAGCGCGGCACCGCGCTCACCGATCCGCCGTCGGCCGGCCGCTATTTCTCGCAGCGGCTGCGCGGAGAGCCGTGCGAGGTCTTCGCCGTCATGTTCCTCGACGTCCGCCACCGCGTGCTCGCGTTCGAGGAGATGTTCCGCGGCACGCTCGACGGCGCGGAGGTGCATCCGCGCGAGGTGGTTCGGCGCGCGCTCGCCCACAATGCGGCCGCGGTGATCGTCGGGCACAACCACCCCAGCGGAAATCCCGAGCCGAGCGTCGCCGATCGCGCCGTCACTGCACGGCTGAAGCAGGCGCTGGCGCTGGTCGACCTGCGGCTGCTCGACCATTTCGTCGTCGGCGACGGCCCGGCCACCTCGATGGCCGCCCGGGGCTGGGTCTGAGCACGGGTCGCAGCCGGTCGGGCGCCGGCGCGCGGGTACACTACGGGGTTCCGCCCGAGCCGTACCGAATTCCCGTGAAAGCCACCCTCCGCGCCCTCGTCGAGCAGGCCATCGCCGCCCTGCGCGATGCCGGCACGCTGCCTGCCGACCTCGCCACGCCCGATTTCGTCATCGAGCGCCCGAAGGACCGCGGCCACGGCGACTTTTCGACCAATGCCGCGATGCTGCTCGCGAAACCTGCCCGCTCGAACCCGCGCGCGATCGCGCAGGCGCTCGTCGATGCGCTGCCCGCGAACGATTCGATCGCGTCCGTCGAGCTCGCCGGCCCGGGCTTCATCAACTTCCGCATCGCCGAAGGCGCCTGGCGCGCGACGCTGCAGGCGGCCCTGGCGCAGGGCGAGCGCTTCGGGCGCAACGAATCGGGGCGCGGGCACCGCGCGGGCGTCGAATACGTCTCCGCGAATCCGACCGGACCGCTGCATGTCGGCCATGGCCGAGCAGCGGTGATCGGCGACTGCATCGCGCGCGTGCTCGAGGCCAACGGCTGGGACGTGGCGCGCGAGTTCTACTACAACGACGCCGGCGCGCAGATCAACAACCTGGCGATCTCCGTGCAGGCGCGCGCGCAGGGCCGCGGCCCCGACGACGCCGGCTGGCCGGAGGACGGCTACCGCGGCGACTACATCAAGGATGTCGCGCAGGCCTACCTGCGCGGCGACACCATCGAGGTCGACGGTCATACGGTCGTCGGCGCGAAGGATGCCGACGATCTCGACGCGATCCGCGCGTTCGCCGTCGCCTACCTGCGCCGCGAACAGAACCTCGACCTCGCTGCCTACGGCGTGTCGTTCGACGTCTACTTCCTCGAGAGCTCGCTCTACACCGACGGCAAGGTCGAGGAGACGGTGCGCGAGCTCGTCGCGCACGGCCACACGTACGAGGAAGGCGGCGCGCTGTGGCTGCGCACCACCGACTTCGGCGATGACAAGGACCGCGTGATGCGCAAGTCCGACGGCACGTACACGTACTTCGTGCCCGACGTCGCCTATCACCTGTCGAAGTGGCAGCGCGGCTACGAGCGCGCGATCACCGAGCTCGGCGCCGACCACCACGGCTCGCTCGCGCGCGTCAAGGCGGGCCTGCAGGCGCTCGACTGCGGCATCCCGCAGGGCTGGCCGGAATACGTGCTGCACCAGATGGTGACGGTGATGCGCGGCGGCGAGGAAGTGAAGCTCTCCAAGCGCGCCGGCAGCTATCTCACCTTGCGCGACCTGATCGACGAGGTCGGCAGCGATGCGGTGCGCTGGTTCCTGATCGCGCGCAAACCTGACTCGCAGCTCACGTTCGACATCGACCTCGCGCGCAGCCAGTCGCTCGACAACCCCGTCTACTACGTGCAGGTCTCCCATGCGCGGATGTGCGGCCTGATGCGCCAGCTCAAGGAGCGCGGCCTGACGTTCGAGCTCGACCGCGGGCTCGCGCAGCCGCTCGATCTCGGGGATGACGCCACGCATGCGCTGGTCACGCTCATCGCGCGCTGGCCGGAGGTGGTGGAGGCCGCGGGGCGCGACCTCGAGCCGCACCAGATCGCCGCCTACCTGCTCGAGCTCACGCAGGCCTTCCAGACGTACTACGGCGTGCACCAGTTCCTAGTCGACGACGCGGGGACCCGCGATGCCCGCCTCGCGCTCGCTTCAGCGACGCGTCAGGTGGTGGCGAATGGACTGTCGCTCCTGGGCGTGTCCGCCCCCGAGGTGATGTAAGTGGCGCAGCAACGACGTGGCAAGACCCAGGCCCGCCGCTCCGGCGGTTCCGGCGGCGGTGGTGGCGGCCTGCCCGGCTGGGCATGGCTGGTGATCGGCGTCGCCCTGACGCTGCTCGTGGTGGTGGCCGCGCCGCGGCTGATGAAGCCCGGCGAGGACGGCTTCTGGCGCAATTCGCCGAAGCCGAATCCTGACGCGCAGCCGCAGACCGCGGACGAGGAGGCCGTGGTCGACGAGGAGGACATGGCCGCCGGCGTGCCTGCCGCACCGAAGCCCGCCGCGAGCGAGGACAAGCCGTCGGACTTCGACTTCTACACCCTGCTGCCCGGCAAGGAAGTGCCGGTGAGCGATGCCGAGCTGGCGGCGAGCGAGAAGGCCGAACAGGCCCGCGAGCAGGCGGCGACGCAGGCTGCCGCCAAGGCCGCGGACGATGCGTCGGCCGCAACGCCGGCCGAGACGCTGCCCAAGCCGGTCGACGCGGACGCCACGGCCGCGAGTAGCACGCCGGCCACCCCACCCACGGCGACGCCCGCGACGACTTCGAAGGCGGACGCACCGGCGAGCGAGAGTGCGCGCTACATCCTGCAGGCCGGCGCCTTCCAGGCGTCGGGCCAGGCCGAGGAGCTCAAGGCGAAGATCGCCCTGCTGGGCGTGGGCGCCCGCGTGGAATCGGCGCAGATCGGCGGCAAGACCGTCTATCGCGTGCGCATGGGACCGTACGGCACCGCGAGCGAGCTCGCCGAGGCCAAGCGCAAGCTCGCCGGCGGCGGGCTCGACGCGATGGCGGTGAAGACGAACTGAGCAGGTGGCGGCGCGCGGCGCGTGCCGTCAGCGATACGCGCAGGCGCGACCGGGGTGGGGCGCAGGCGCGTCGGGCGCGCGCCGGCGGCCCGGTCGGCGTGAGGAGCGACGTGAACGCCTTGGGCCGCAATCGCTGGCCCGCACAAGCGTCCCGCTTCGCGCCGCGAAACAAGCCCCGTCAGCGCAGCCGTCGGGCCCACGCGCGGCAGCGAGCACCGTCGGCAGCGCGCACGCGCGACGCTCACTGCGTAGGCCACGCGGCGCTCGGACCGACTGCGCAGCCGAACGCCGGCCACGCGCGCGTCGGTCGCGACTGCGCCTAGACTGGCGGCCCACCTTTCGCCGCCCGACGCCATGTCCCAACGCCTGCTGGTCGCCTGCGTCGTCGCCCTCGCCGTGATGAGCCTCTGCATGGGACTCGGCCTGCTCGGCGGCGCCTTTCGCGGCTGGATGACGCCGCTCGGGCTGATCGCACCGGGTGACCTGCTCGGCGCGGCGTTCGGTGGCATCGCCGGCGGCTGGATCGCGCGGCGCGGATTCCGGATGCTCGCGATCGGCCTGGTACTCGCCGCCGGGCTCGCCGGGGTGCTGGGTGCATGGGTGTCCAGCGATCTGTCGGCCCAGGCCTCGACGCTGTGGCTGATGCGCAATGCGCTCGCGCCGCTGGTGCTCGCGTCGATCGTCGCGTGGCTCGCGGCCGCAGCCGGCGAACGGCTCGCGCAGCGCCGCACCGCCGTCGCGTCGACCTGAGCGACGCGCTGGCCGGTCAGCGCGCGCGCTTGAGGCTGATCAGCGCCGAGGTATCGGACTCGCCCATGCCGCGCTCGACGAGCTCGCCGTAGTCGAACAGTGCCTGGTCGATGACGCCGGTGCGGATGCCGGCGGCCTGCGCCATGCCCTGCACGATGCGCAGGTCCTTGAGCATGTGCGCGTTCTTGAAGCCCGGCGTGAACTCGTCGCGCAGCATCGTGGCGCCGCGCTTGTCGAGGAACCAGTTTGCGGCCGCCCCGGCCATCAGCGTGGGCAGCAGGCGCTCGGCGTCGAGGCCGAGCTTCTCGCCGAGCGCGAGGCCTTCGCAGACGGCCTCGTTGATGCCGGCGACCAGCACCTGGTTGACCGCCTTCGTCGCCTGCCCCGCACCGGTCTCGCCCATATGCGCGATGCGCGCGGCATAGCACTCCAGCAGCGGGCGCACCTTCTCGATCACCGCGGCGTCGCCGCCGGCCATGACCGAGAGCCTGCCGTTGCGCGCGCCCTCGACGCCGCCGGACACCGGTGCGTCGACGAAGCCGATGTCGTGCGCGGCGAGCATCGCGGCGGCGCGGCGCGCGGTGTCGACCGCGACCGTCGAGTGGTCGACCACGATGCTGCCCGGACGCAGCACGTCGGCGAGGCCCGCGACGTTCTCGAGCACGTCCGCATCGAGCGGCACGCACAGTGCGACGATGTCGCAGTCGGCGAAGTTCGATGCCGAGCGCGCGGCGCGCACGCCGAGCTCGGCGGCGAAGGCGTCGGCCTTGTCCTGCGTGCGCGTGCCGACCGCGCAGAGCAGGCCGCGCGAATGCACGTGGCGGGCCATCGGCGCGCCCATGGCGCCGAGGCCGATGAATCCGGTCTTCATGTGTCTCGTTCCCCGCGCGGCGCTCAGTCGAGCGGCGCGTCGTCCAGATAGGTGTAGCCGGTCAGGCCCGCGTCCAGTGCCTCGATGAGCCCCTGCGACGTCGTCGCCGGCAGTGCCGCGGCAGCGACCATGTCCCGGTAGGCCTGCCGCAGCTGGCCGATATCGTACCCGACGTAGTCCAGCATCACGTCGATCGTGTCGCCGCGGCGCTGCTGGATGAACTCGAAACCCTGCTCGTTCACGTTCACCGCGACGGCGTCGGTGTCGCCGAAGAGGTTGTGGATGTCGCCGAGGATCTCCTGGTAGGCCCCGACCAGGAAGAAGCCGATCCGGTAGACCTCGCCCGGATTCGGCGCGTGGATCGGCATCGAGGTGCCGAGCGTCTCGTTTTCGACGTAGGTATCGATGCGGCCGTCCGAATCGCAGGTGAGGTCCGCGATCACGCCACGCCGGGCCGGGCGCTCGTCGAGGCGCTCGATCGGCAGGATCGGAAACACCTGCTGGATCGCCCAGACGTCGGGCATCGACTCGAAGACGCTGAAGTTGACGAAGTACTTGTCGACGAGGCGCTCGTTGAGCTCGTCGAGCAGCTCGCGCTGGGTCTTCTCCAGCGGCGACAGCCGCGCCCGCACGCCGTGCAGGATCGCGTAGTAGAGATCGTCGATGCGCGCGCGGTGCACGAGGTCGAGCTGGCCCACCGCGTACGCGTCGAGGCCTTCGGCATGGTAGTGCGTGGCGTCGTGGAACAGCTCGATCGCCGGGCGGGTTTCGAGCTCGGCATGCACGCTGCGCAGGTGGCGGATCACCAAGGGTTCATCGTCGTGCGCATCCGGCACGCGCCCTTCCGGCGCGCGCTCGACTTCGCTGACGTTGGTGACCAGCACCGCGTGGTGCGCGGTCATCGCGCGGCCGCATTCGGTGACGATCCGCGGCGGGGTCAGGCCGTTCTGCTCGCAGGCATCGGCGAGCGGCTGCACGATGTTGAGCGCGTACTGCCGCACGCCGTAGTTGATCGAGTAGTAGCTGCGCGAGCGCGTGCCCTCGTAGTCGATGCCGAGGCCACCGCCCACGTCCATCCACTTCACCTTCGCGCCCAGCTTGGACAGCTCGATGAAATAGCGCACCGCCTCGCGCATGCCGCCGGCGATGTCGCGCACGTTGGAGATCTGCGAGCCCATGTGGAAGTGCAGCAACCCGAGCGTGTCGCCCATGCCCGCGTCGCGCAGGCGCTTCCAGAGGTCGAGCACCTGCCGCGGGGACAGGCCGAACTTCGCCTTGTCGCCGCCGCTGTTCTGCCACTTGCCGGCGCCCAAGGATGCGAGCCGCATGCGCACGCCGAGGCCCGGCACGACGTCGAGCGCCTGCGCCTCCTCGATGACGAGCTGCAGCTCGCTCGGCTTCTCGATGACGATGTAGGTGTCGAGCCCGAGCTTGCGGCCGATGAGCGCAAGGCGGATGTACTCGCGGTCCTTGTAACCGTTGCAGACGATCAGCCCGCCCGGGCGCGACAGCGCCATCACCGCCATCAGCTCGGGCTTGCTGCCGGCCTCCAGGCCGAAGCCCTCGCCCGCATGCGAGGCCAGCGTGCCCGCGACGGAGCGGTGCTGGTTGACCTTGATCGGGTAGACCGCCGTGTAGCCGCCGCCGTAGCCGGTCTCTGCGATCGCCCAGGCGAAGGCGTCCTGCAGCTTGCGCAGGCGGTCACCGAGGATCTGCGGGAACCGCACCAGCAGCGGCAGCTGCGCGCCGCCGTCGAGCGCGTGGTCCACGGCGTCCGCGAGCGCGATCGACGGGCCGCCCGCGCCCTGGGGCTGCACGCTCACGCGCCCGGTTCCGTCGACGTCGAAATAGCCTTCCGACCAGTACGGGATCGAGTAGGTCTTGCGGGCCAGGTCGAGCGACCAGTCGGTCATTGCGGCGTCCAGGGGAACCGGGCAGGGGCGCGGATTGTAGGGCCTGCGGCGCGAGGGGGGCGTCCGCCGAGCAGGCGCGCGGCCGTGCGCGCCCGCGGCCACCGCCGGTCGCCCGAATCCGACCGCGCAAGCGGCCGTACACGGCGGATTCAAGATCGCGCCCGACAGGCCGACCACAATGGGGCCGAAGTCCGGTCTGCCGGCCCCTCCGCTCCCCCGTGCAGGCCCGCAGTGCCCTTTCGCCCGCTCCTCGCCCTGCTGCTCCTCCTGGCGTCGCCTTTCGTGGCGGCGGCCCCGTCGGCACGGGCGTTCGACGCACTGCTCGCGCGTGTCGACGACGATGTGGAGCCGACGGCGAGCATCCCGGAGGCCCGTGACGCGCTGCGTCGCCTGACCGCCGCCCTGCCGCCCCGCGATCCGCGCCGCGCGCGGCTGCTCGGCACGGCGCGCTGCGTGCTCGAGTTCCGCCGCGAGTTCCGTGCGGGCGTGCGCTTCGCCGAGGCGGGCCGCGACGACGCGCTGCGCGCCGGTGACCTCGTCGCCGCGGCCCGCTACGAGTACTGCCGCGGCTTCAAGCTCGAGCTGTTCGACGAGAAGTCGGCCTGGCAGGCCTACGACGCCGGCCTGCGGCTGGCGCGCCGCGCCGAGGACGCGCGCCTGACGGGCGATGGACTCATCTACCGCGGCGGGCTCTACTCGCTGCGCGGCGAGCAGGCGCTCGCCCTGCAGGATTTCCTGCGCGCGCAGGAAGCCTACGACCATGCCGGCCTGAGCCGGCGCGCCGAGGGCAACCTGCTCAACATCGGCATCGCCTACCGCCGCATGCGCGAATTCGATCGTGCGCTCGACTACCTGCGCCAGGTCGAGGCCTTCGCCCGCCGCACCGGCAACCGCGTCGACCTCTACAGCGCGCTCATGCAGCAGGGCTATGCCTTCGAGGAACAGGACCTCGCCGTGCCCGCGCTGCGGATGTTCGCGCAGGCGCTCGAGATCGCACGCGGCATCGACCGGGTCGACGAGGGCTATGCGCGCATCGGCCTGGCGAGCGCGCACATTGTCGCCGGCGACGGTGCGCGGGCACTCGGTGTGATCGAACAGGCGCGCGACGACCTCCGCGTCGACGGCACCCACCGCACCGAGCCGATGCTCGACTACGCCGCCGGCCGCGCACTCGCCCTGCAGGGTCGCCACCGCGAAGCGCTGGAGCGCTTTTCGCGCGCCGAGCCGCTGATGCGCGCGCAGGACAACGTCCGCTACCTCGCCCTGCTGCACCGCGCCCGCTCCGCGAGCGCCGAGGCGGCGGGCGACGTCGCCACCGCGCTCGCCGAGCTGCGCCACTACGACCGCCTGGCCACGACGCTGCGGCACGATGCCGAGGGCGAACAGGTCACCTCGTGGCGCATGCGCTTCGACGCCAACCGGCGCATGCGCGAGCGGCAGCGCCTGCGCATGGAGCGGGCGCGGCACGCGCAGCAGGTCCGCGCGCTCGGCCGCGAACGGCCCTGGCGTCGCGCGGCGCTCGTGATCGGGGCCGCGCTGGCCGCGGTGCTCGCCGCGCTCGCGGCGGTCCAATGGCGGACGGTGCGCCGGGTGCGCGAGCTCGCCATGACCGACGTGCTGACCGGCATCGCGAACCGGCGACGCATCCTGAGGGCCGGCGAGCGTGCGGTGCGCCGGGCTACCGTGCAGCGGCCGCTCAGCCTCATCAGTCTCGACCTCGACCATTTCAAGCAGGTCAACGATGCGCACGGCCACCTGCTGGGCGACCGCGTGCTGCAGCGCATCGCGGCGGCGCTCGCCCACGCGATGCGCCGCGACGACCGCCTCGGCCGGATCGGCGGCGAGGAGTTCCTCGTCCTGCTCCCGGCGACCGCGCTCGAGGACGCCACGGTGATCGCGGGGCGCCTGCGCGAGGCGGTGTCCGCCCTCGACCTGCGGGACCTCGCGCCCGGGCTGGTGGTGCGGGTGAGCGCCGGCGTCGCCCAATGGCGGCCGCGCGACGGTGGCCTCGAAGGCCTGATGCGCCGCGCCGACGCGGCGCTCTACCGCGCCAAGCAGGGGGGTCGCGACCGGGTGGAAGCCGACGACTGAGCCTCCCGCACGCGTCCGCTACACTCGGGCGTTTGCCGGATTCCCGGCCCGAGACCGCAGGACGTCATGAGCGCACCCACCTGGCAGTACGAGAATTTCGAGCACACCGGCTCCGCCATCGGCTATCGCGTCACCCGCAAGCTCGACGAGGTGCAGAGCCCGTTCCAGAAGATCGAGATCTTCGAGACGACCGACTGGGGCAACCTGATGCTCATCGACGGCGCGGTGATGCTCACCACGCGCGACAACTTCCTCTACCACGAGATGATGTCGCATCCGGCGCTGTTCACCCATCCGGATCCGAAGCGCGTCGTGATCATCGGCGGCGGCGACTGCGGCACGCTGCGCGAGGTGCTCAAGCATCCGGGCGTGCAGAAGGCCGTGCAGTGCGACATCGACGAGCAGGTCACGCGCATGGCCGAGAAGTGGTTCCCGGAGCTGTGCGATTCCAACAATGATCCGCGCGCCGAACTGCTGTTCGACGACGGCGTCGCCTACATGGCGAACTGCGAGGCGGGCAGCGTCGACATCGTGATCGTCGATTCCACCGATCCGGTCGGCCCGGCCGAAGGCCTGTTCAACAAGGCCTTCTACGAGTCCTGCTTCCGCGCATTGCGCGACGACGGCATCCTCGTGCAGCAGTCCGAATCCCCGCTCGCGCTGCTCGAGCTCATCCGCTCGATGCGCGCGGAGATGGGCAAGGCGGGCTTCACGACGTTCAAGACCCTGCCCTTCCCGCAGCCCTGCTACCCCACGGGCTGGTGGAGCTGCACGCTCGCGCGCAAGGGCGGCGGCTTCGACTTCCGCGAACAGGCCGCACGCGAGGCGGGCCTCGAGACGAAGTACTACAGCGCCGATATCCATCGGGGAGCCCTCGCGACGCCGCCGTTCGTCGCTCAGGCGCTCGACGGCTGACCCGGCGCCGCGGCGGGTCGTGCCGTGATCCACGGCGCGGCCCGAGCCCGACATGCCCCGAACCCGCGCGCTGCTGCCCGCCCTGCTGATGCTCGTCGCCGCGCTCGCGGTGGCGCAGGAGCGCGTCGAGCGGCGTCCGGTGACCGGCGGCCGCGCGGCCGAGTTCGACCGCCTGTTCGAGCAGCTCGACGGCGACGGCCTGCGCGCCGCCACGCCCGAGGAAGCCAAAGCCAATCTCGCGCGACTGCGCGTGCTGGTGCCGCCCGGCGACGCGCGTCGCGAGCTGCAGTACCGCTTCGCGGAGTGCGTGCAGACGCCCGAGGACGCGCGCGCCTCGCTCGAGTTCGCGCGCCGCGGCCTGGCCGACGCGCGCGCGCGCGGCGACTTGGAGGCCCAGGCACGCTTCCTCTACTGCCAGGCCGCCTTCGAGGAGATGGTGGTCGGCTCGCGCGAGGCGATTTCGCGCTATTCCGAGGGCATCGCGATCGCCCGCCGGGCCGAACATTCGCGCCTGGTCGGCGACGGGCTGGTGCTGCGCGGCAGCGTGCGCTCATTCCTCGGCGAGCATGCGCAGGCGCTGATGGACTTCGTCGCGGCGCAGCGCATCTACGACGGCTCCGCCCTGAAGACCCGCGCCGAGAGCAACCTGCAGAACATCGGGATCGCCTACCGCCGCATGGGCGAATACCCGCGCGCGCTGAACTATCTCGAGCAGAGCCGGCAGATCGCGCTGCAGCAGCAGGACTGGCCCGCGCTGCTGGCCGCGTGGCTGCAGCTCGGCTTCCTGCACGAGGACCGCAAGGACCCCGATCGCGCGCTCGCGGCGTACCAGGAAGCGCTCGCCGTCGCCCGGCAGCGCCTCGGCGCGGGCGACGCGGCGTCGGTCTACCTCGCGATGGCCTCCTCGCGGGTGATGCGCGGCGAGCACGGACTCGCGCTCGAAGCGCTCGCGCAGGCGCGCAGCGGCTTCGCGAGCCTGCGCGACACGTCCAACGAAGGCATGCTCGCGCTGCTCGAGGGCCAGGCGCGCGCGGGCCTCGGCGAGGCCGACACGGCGCTCGCCCTGTTCGCCCGCGCCGAGCGCATCTTCGAGGCCGAGCGCAACGAGCGCTACCTCGAGATGCTCTATCCCGAGCGGGCGCGCCTGCACGAGCGACGCGGCGACGCGCGCGCGGCGCTGGCCGACTTCAAGCGCTATGTCGCGCTGCGCGAGAAGCTGCTCGATGCGCGCAACGACCAGCGCTCGCTGATGCTGCGCCAGCAGTTCGACGCCTCGCGCCGCGAGATCGAGAACGAGCGGCTGCGCAGCGAGAAGACTCTGCGCGACCAGGAGATGCAGGCGCTGCTCAAGGCGCGGCGCTGGCAGTGGGGTGCGGTGGGCCTCGGCGTGCTGCTGATCCTGCTGCTCGGTGCGCTGGTCGTGCAGCAGCTGGTGCGCACCCGGCGCCTGCGCGTGCTCGCGCTCACCGACGAGCTCACCGGCGTCGCCAATCGCCGCCGGATCGAGCTGATCGCCGAGGAGCGCATCGCACAGGCGAAGGCGGACGGGCGTCCGCTGAGCCTGATCACGTTCGACATCGATCACTTCAAGCGCATCAACGACACGCATGGCCATCTCGTCGGTGATCGCGTGATCGAGCGTGTGGCCGCGGCGTGCCAGCGCGCGCTTCGGCAGTTCGACGAGATCGGCCGCACTGGCGGCGAGGAATTCCTCGTGGTGCTGCCCGACGCCTCGCCCGAGGCGGCCGCGCAGGTCGCCGAGCGCCTGCGCGCGGGCATCGAGGCACTGCGCTGGGACGACGTCGCCGAGGGCCTGCGCGTGAGCATCAGCCTCGGGCTCGCCACGCTGCAGGCGAGCGACACCGGCCTGCGCGACCTGCACGCGCGCGCGGATGCGGCGCTCTATGCGGCCAAGGGTGCAGGGCGCAACCACGTCGGAACGGCCTGACCCCAGCAGCGCCGAGCCGCCGCGTGCCGGCTTCGACGTCGACCGCGCCTCAGGCGTCTTCGGCCGACCAGATGACCTGGAACTCGAGTTCCTGGCGGCCGCCGCTGCGCTCGTGCTCGACGTTGAACCCGGCCGAGGCCGGGACACGCAGCCGCTCGCCGGCGACCTGGATCGTAAACGCGGTCTCGGCCTCGATCGCATCGGCGAGACGACGCAGCTTCTCCACGAACTGGCGGCGGCTGTACGTCCGGGTCAGGTCACGATCGTCCATGCGTTACTCCGATTCTGATGGGGTGGCCGAGCCGGTTGGCACTGCCAGGCATGCCGGGTGCATGGCACTCGTCATGAAATGGATGCGTGCCCTGGTCGCTAGGCGAAGCTGCACCGGCGTGCACGAGCCCCCTGGGCTGCATCGCGCACCGCCTCGCTCGGCCTTGCGATCCCGCCACTACCGCAGGCCGCACCAGGCTCACGCCCATGCCTCAGAGCGCGTCCGCATCCATCTCGCCGGTGCGGATGCGCACCACGCGCTCGAGGTCCCAGACGAAGATCTTGCCGTCGCCGATCTTGCCGGTGCCGGCGGCCTTCATGATCGCCTCGACGACCGCGTCGAGCTGGTCGGCGGCCACCGCGACCTCGAGCTTGATCTTTGGCAGGAAGTCGACCACGTACTCGGCGCCGCGGTAGAGCTCGGTGTGGCCCTTCTGACGACCGAAGCCCTTCACCTCCGTCGCGGTGATGCCCGCGACGCCGACCTCCGCGAGCGCCTCGCGCACGTCGTCGAGCTTGAACGGCTTGATCACCGCCATGACCATCTTCATCGGGCGTCCTCCTGTCGGATGCAGGATACCGGCTGCCGCGCGACGACGGCGCGCCGCGGGGCGACCCGGTAAAGTGCGCACCTGCGTCGGGCTTTTCCGACGGCCTCGCGCGGTACCGGCCGACGGACCGGCCCCGGGCGCGCTGGCAGGCTGCCAGCACTGCCGGAGATGACACGAATGATCGACCTCGACCAACTCGACGAACTCGCCCGCCGCCTCAGCTCGCTCGTCCCGCCCGGCCTGCGCGGGGAATCGGCGCATGAGCTGCGCAACGAGCTGCAGGAGAACTTCCGCGCCGTGCTGCAGGCCGGTCTCGGCCGGCTCGACCTGGTCACGCGCGAGGAATTCGACGTGCAGCGCGCCGTGCTGCTGCGCACGCGCGAGAAGCTCGAGCACCTCGAGCGCACCGTCGCCGAGCTCGAAGCGCAGACCGATACGCCGATCGCTTCGCGCCACTGAGGGGCCCGCCATGAACCTCGCACTCGTGCACAGCCGTGCGCGATCGGGCGTGCGTGCGCCCGCGGTCCGCGTGGAGGTGCACCTCGGCGGCGGCCTGCCCTCGATGGGGATCGTCGGCCTGCCCGAGGCCGCGGTGCGCGAGGCGAAGGACCGCGTCCGCGCCGCGATCGCCTGCGCACAGTTCGAATTCCCGCAGCGTCGCATCACGGTCAACCTCGCGCCGGCCGACCTGCCGAAGGAAGGCGGCCGCTTCGACCTGCCGATCGCGCTCGGCATCCTTGCGGCGAGCGGGCAGATCCCGCTCGAAGCGCTCGCGCACTGCGAGTTCGTCGGCGAGCTCGCGCTGACGGGCGAACTGCGTGCGGTCGACGGGGCGCTCCCGGCGGCGCTCGCAGCGGGTGAAGCAGGCCGCCGACTCGTGGTGCCCGAGGCCAACGGCGCGGAGGCGGCGCTCGCTGCGCGCGTCGAAGTGCGCACCGCCCGCACGCTGCTGCAGGTCTGCGCGATGCTCGCGGGGCGCGAGGCGCTGCCGGTCGCCGTCGCGGCGCCGCAACTGCCTTCGCGCGGACCGGATCTGTCGGACGTGCGCGGGCAGTTGCAGGCGCGGCGCGCGCTGGAAGTCGCAGCGGCGGGCGGGCATCACCTGTTGCTGGTCGGCCCGCCCGGCTGCGGCAAAACACTGCTCGCCTCCCGCCTGCCCGGGCTGTTGCCCGACGCCGCCGAGCACGAGGCGCTCGAGGCCGCGGCGATCGCTTCGATCAGCGGGCGCGGCTTCGATCCCGGCCGATGGCGCGAGCGCCCGTTCCGTGCGCCGCACCACACCGCGAGCGCCGTGGCGCTCATCGGCGGCGGCAGCTCGCCGCGTCCGGGCGAGGTCTCGCTCGCCCACCAGGGCGTGCTGTTTCTCGACGAACTGCCCGAGTGGGACCGGCGGACGCTCGAGGTGTTGCGCGAGCCGCTCGAATCGGGCGTCGTCACCGTCTCGCGCGCGGCGCGCAGCACCGAGTTCCCCGCGCGGTTCCAGCTCGTCGCCGCGATGAACCCCTGCCCCTGCGGCTGGGCGGGCGACCCGTCCGCCCGCTGCCGGTGTGGCGAGGAGGCGGTGCGGCGCTACCGCGGACGCATCTCCGGCCCGCTGCTCGATCGCATCGACCTGCACGTGGGGATGATCCGCCTTCCGGCCGCCCAGCTTCGCGCCGATGCGCCGCCTGGCGAGCCCACCGACGCGGTGCGCGCGCGCGTGCTCGCCGCGCGCGACCGCCAGCTCGCGCGTACCGGCGTCTGCAATGCGCATCTGGATCCCGGACGCACGCTCGAGGTGTGCCGCCTCGCGCCGGCGGACCAGGCGCTGCTCGAGCAGGCGGTCGAGCGCCTGCAACTCTCGGCGCGCTCGATGAGCCGCATCCTCCGCGTCGCGCGCACGATCGCCGATCTCGCTGCGAGCGAGGTGATCACGACGTCGCACCTCGCGGAGGCGATCGGCTACCGGCTGGTGGATCGCGGCGCGGAGGCGGTCCCCGCGTGAAGGCACGCCGGCATGTCGTAGGGGCCGCGCACGATCAGCGTGCGCAGCCCCCCGGCCCCATCGTCGCTTCGGAACACTGCAGGGTACGCCGGCCGGTATCGGCCTGCACCGATTGCTCGTCGGCGCGGAGCTGCGCCACCGTCTTGCAGACGGTCTGCGTCCGATTGCTTCCGACGGGCTTGTGTCGGCGGCAGATCGTCCGCTCGTTCGCCTCGTCGTTGATGACTGCCGAAATGGCCTCGAGCGCGTTGAAGGTGCGGATGCGGTCGGCCTCGGACAATTCGAGCATCGACGCACGGCCCTCGAGCAAGCGCCGGACCTCCGCCTGACGGGTCAACACGACCTCGCGCTGTGCAGCGGTGAGCCCGGCATAACGCCCCGTGCCGGCAGCCACGTCCGCTCCGATCTGTCGTTGCTGTTCGAGGATCGCACGGGCGTCGGTGTTCTCCTGGAGCGTCGGCGGACTCGCGATCGCGGTCCCGGCCATCGCGAGGGCAAAGGTGAAAGCGATCGTGAGGCGCATGCGTCTCTCCAAGTCGAAGTCACCCGAGCGTAGCGCCGCACGCGGGCGCCCTGCCGCCATTCGTCGGCTCCGGGCGCCGCCGCGGTCGGCTTAGGCCGCCTTCTCGAACTGCTCCTCCTCCGTCGACCCCTTGAGTGCGACGGTGGACGACTGGCCGCCCTGGATGGTCTGCGTCACCGCGTCGAAGTAGCCGGTGCCGACCTCGCGCTGGTGCTTGACCGCGGTGAAGCCGCGATCGGCGGCAGCGAACTCGCGCTCCTGCAGCTCGACGAACGCACTCATCTGGCGGCGCGCATAGCCGTAGGCGAGGTCGAACATGCCGTAGTTGAGCGCGTGGAAGCCGGCGAGCGTGATGAACTGGAACTTGTAGCCGTAGGTCGCGATCTCCTTCTGGAACTTCGCGATCGTCGCGTCGTCGAGGTTCTTCTTCCAGTTGAAGCTCGGCGAGCAGTTGTAGGCGAGCAGCTTGCCGGGGTACTTCGCGTGGATGGCCTCGGCGAACTTGCGCGCGAACTCGAGGTCCGGCTTACCGGTCTCGCACCAGACCAGATCGGCGTACGGCGCGTAGGCGAGGCCGCGGCTGATCGCCTGGTCGAGGCCCTTGCGGGTCTTGTAGAAGCCTTCGACGGTGCGCTCGCCGGTGCAGAACGGCTTGTCGTTGTCGTCGACGTCGGAGGTGATGAGGTCGGCGGCTTCGGCGTCGGTGCGCGCGACGATCAGCGTCGGCACGCCCATGACATCGGCGGCCAGGCGCGCGGCGACGAGCTTCTCGACCGCCTCGCGGGTGGGCACCAGCACCTTGCCGCCCATGTGGCCGCACTTCTTGACGCTGGCGAGCTGGTCCTCGAAATGCACGCCCGCGGCGCCGGCCTCGATCATTGCCTTCATCAGCTCGAAGGCATTGAGCACGCCGCCGAAGCCGGCCTCGGCGTCGGCGACGATCGGCTGCAGGAAGTCGATGTCGCCCTGGCCTTCGGCGCACTGGATCTGGTCGGCGCGCAGCAGCGTGTTGTTGATGCGCTTGACCACCTGCGGCACGGAGTTCGCCGGATACAGCGACTGGTCGGGATACATCTCGCCGGCGATGTTCGCATCGGCCGCGACCTGCCAGCCCGAGAGGTAGATCGCCTTGAGACCGGCCTTGACCTGCTGCATCGCCTGGTTGCCGGTCATCGCGCCGAGCGCGTTGACGAAGTCCTCGGTCTGCAGCGAGTTCCACAGCTTCTGCGCGCCGAGCCTGGCGATCGAGTGCTCGACGGGGATGCGGCCGCGCAGGCGCACGACGTCCTCGGCGGAGTACGGACGGGTGACGCCGCTCCAGCGTGCGTCGGTGGTCCATTGCTGGCGGAGCTGGTCGGCGGTCGGGAGCGTGGTCATGGCGGATCTCCTGTCGTGTCGTCGGTCGTCGTCGGGCAAAGCGGGGCCGTTCCGGCTGCGCAGCAGACGGGCGGGGTCAGCGCGTCAATGAAAAAATTTCAGTCGAGGCGTCGGTACGCGGGCAGCGTCAGGAAGTCCTCGAGCGTCTCGCTGTGGGTGAGGCGGTCGAGCAGGCCGATCGCTTCGTTGATGCGGCTCGCCCCGGGGATGTCGGTCGCGGCCAGGCGCGGCAGCTTCATCAACGCGCATTCGAACAGCGTCTCGTCCACCGGCGTGCCGTCGTCGAGATGCAGGTCGCCGGCCTTCAGCCACTGCCACAGCTGCGCCCGGGCGATCTCGGCGGTGGCGGCGTCCTCCATCAGCCAGTGGATCGGCACGCAGCCGGCGCCGTCGAGCCACGCGGCGAGATACCGCACGCAGACCTCGACATTGCCTTCGAAGCCGGCGCGGGTGATCGAGCCGATCGGCGGCGCGATCAGGTCGTCGCGGGTGACCAGCACGTCGTCGCGCGCGAGGTGCTTCTGGTGGGCGCCGGGCATGCGCTCGTCGAACACGGCCTGCGCGAGCGGGATCAGCGCCGGATGGGCGACCCAGGTGCCGTCGTGGCCCGCGGTGACCTCGCGCAGCTTGTCGGCGCGCACCTTGGCGAGCGCGGCCTCGTTGGCTTCGGCGTCCGTCGAGATCGGAATCTGCGCGGCCATGCCGCCCATCGCATGCGCACCGCGGCGATGGCAGGTCTGGATCAGCAGCTCGGAATACGCGCGCAGGAACGGCTGCGTCATCGTGACCTGCCCGCGCTCGGGCAGCACCTTGTCGCGGTGGGCGCGGAAGGTCTTGATGTAGGAGAAGACGTAGTCCCAGCGGCCGCAATTGAGGCCGACGCTGCGCTCGCGCAGCGCGTGCAGGATCTCGTCCATCTCGAACGCGGCCGGCAGCGTCTCGATCAGCACGGTGACGCGGATCTGGCCGGTCGGCAGGCCGAACTCACGCTCCACGGCGGCGAGCACGTCGTTCCAGAGCTGCGCCTCCTCCATGGATTCGAGCTTGGGCAGGTAGAAGAAGGGGCCGCGGTCCTTCGCAGCCAAGGCATGGGCGTTGTGGAAGGCGAACAGGCCGAGGTCGAACAGGCTGGCGGCCATCGGCTGGCCGTCCACGAGGACGTGCTTCTCGTCGAGGTGCCAGCCGCGCGGGCGCACCATCAGCACGGCCTGCTCGGCGAACGGCCTGAGCGCATAGTGCTTGCCGTTCGGCGCGGTGAACTCGAGATCGCCCGCGACGGCGCCGCGTAGCGCCTGCTGGCCCTGGACGACGTTCGCCCAGGTCGGGGCGGTCGAGTCCTCGAAGTCCGCCATGTAGACCTTCGCGCCCGAGTTCAGCGCGTTGATGACCATCTTCGGATCGACCGGCCCGGTGATCTCCACGCGGCGGTCCTGCAGGGCGGCCGGCAGCGGGGCGACGCGCCAGTCGGCCGAGCGGATGTGGCCCGTGTCGGGGCGGAAGTCCGGCAGCGCGCCCCGGTCGAAGCTCGCCTGGCGGAGGCGACGCGCCTGCAGGCGAGCCTGCCGCGCCGGCTCGAAGCGGCGGTGCAGGCCGCCGAGGAACGCAAGGGCGGCGGGGGTCAGCAGGGCGTCCTGCCCGTCGACCTGCGCCGTCACCCGGATCCCCCGACCCGTCTCCCCCGTCTCGATCATCACTGCCGACATGGACGCCTCGCTGCTGGTTTCGAGATCCGACCATGCGCCCGCGTCTGGTATTTGACAAACAAGTTTTGTCAATGCGAACTATTTGGAAATCGAATACACGCGACCTTCATGGCCCGCTCGGAGACGCCCCGTTTCGCCTACAAGGGCGACCGCCTCAAGCCGCTGCGCGCGTTCTGCCAGGTCGCGCGGCTGGGCTCGGTCTCGCGCGCCGCCGAGGCCCTGTTCCTCAGCCAGCCGGCGGTGACCCTGCAGCTGCAGGCGCTCGAACGCGACCTCGGGGTGCCCCTGCTCGAGCGCAACGGGCGGCGCCTCACCCTGACCCGCGAGGGCGAAGCGCTCTACGACCTCGCCCGGCCGCTGGTGGAAGGCCTCGAAGCCATCGACACCCTGTTCCGCGACCGCATCCGCGGCATGGATGCCGGCGAGCTGCACGTGGCCGCCGGCAGCTCGACGATCGTCTACCTGCTGCCGCGGATCGTCGAAGCCTTTCGGGCGCAGTACCCGGACGTGCGCCTGATCCTGCACAACGTCACGGGCGCGCGCGGGCTCAACCTGCTGCGCGACGACGGCGCCGACCTCGCGGTCGGCTCGATGCTCGACGTGCCCGGCGACCTCGCCTACGCGCCGGTCTACCGGTACGACCCCATGCTGATCACGCCGCCCGAGCATCCGCTCGCGACCAAGCCGGAGATCGCGCTCGCCGACCTCTCGCCCTACGGCCTGATCCTGCCGCCGCAACGGCAGACCACCTACCGGATGGTCGACCTCGTCTTCCAGCGGGCGCGGGTGCCCTACACCGTCGCGCTGGAGGTCGGCGGCTGGGAGGTCATCAAGCAGTACGTCGCGATGGGGCTCGGCATCTCGATCGTCACCGCGATCTGCCTGACCGAGGCCGACCGCGGCCGGCTGGCCTCGCGCTCGCTCGCGAACTTCTTTCCTTCGCGCAGCTACGGCGTGGTGACGCGGCGCGGCCGGGCGCTGAGCCCGCAGGCGCGGGCCTTCATCGAGCTGGTGCAGCAGGGCGGTTGAACGGGTGCCGCGCGAAGGTCAGACCGTGCCGCGATTCCTGCCCTTCCACGGCGCGTACCACGCGCGCACGCGCGCCATGTCGGCGGCGAAGTCGTCGGTCATCCGCCACAGCGGGCCGATGCCGATCACCTTGTCCGGATAGTGGAAGTAGACGGGCAGAACGGGCACGTCGGCGGCGCGGGCGATCTTCCAGAAGCCGCTCTTCCACTTCTCCACGCGACGCCGCGTGCCTTCCGGTGCGAGCGCGAACCACATGCGGTCGGCGTCGCGGATCATCGCGGCGGCCTGCTCGGTGATGCCCTGCGGATTGGCGCGGTCGACCGGAATCACCCCGAGCCGGCGCAGCAGCGCCCCGAGCCCGGGCACGCGGAAGAGCGTGTCCTTGCCGAGAATGCGCGCATCGAGCCCCAGCGCGAGCTTGGCTGCGAAGCCCCAGACGCCGTCCCAGTTCGAGGAATGCGGCGCGCCGATCAGCACGAGCTTGGGCACGTCGGGCAGCTCACCGACCATCCGCCACCCGCCCAGGCGCAGCACCGTGCGGCCGATCCAGCGCGACAGCCGCCCCCGGCTCGCGGGCGCGCTCGCCGGCAGCACGGGCACGCGCCCGGGGGCCCCGACGTGCGCGGGGTAACCGTCGGTCATGCGCTCAATCCCAGTCCCGCTTCGCGCGGCCCTGCTTGATCGTGCCGCGCTCGCGCTTGGCGTCGAGGCGGCGCGCCTTCGCCGCGCGCGAAGGCTTCGTCGCCACCCGCTTCTTCGGCACGTGCAGCCCGGCCGCGATGAAGGCCGCGAGGCGCTCGCGCGCGTCCTCGCGATTGCGCTCCTGGGTGCGGAACCGCTGCGCGCTGATCACCAGCACGCCCTCGTTGGTGACGCGCCGGTCGCGCCGCGCCAGCAGGCGTGCGCGCAGGTCGTCGGCGAGCGAGGGCGAGTTCGCGATGTCGAAGCGCAGCTCGACCGCGGTCGCCACCTTGTTGACGTTCTGTCCGCCGGGCCCGGTCGAGCGCACGAAGCGCTCGACGAGCTCGGATTCGGGGATGTCGACGGAGGACGGGACGCTCATGCCCGGATTCTACGGCCGGTGCGTGCACGGCCGGCATGCGGCGCTGCCTGCGGGCTAGCCGGCGTCCACGCGTGCGGGAAACAGGGCCAGCGCCTTCGCGAACTCCGCATCGACGGGCGCTTCGACGCGCAGCACGCGTCCGTCCGCCGGATGCGCGAACGTGAGCGCACGCGCATGCAGCAGCATGCGGTGGATGCCCAGCATGCGGAACGCGCGGTTGTGGCGGCCGTCGCCGTGGCTGGTGTCGCCGATCAGGTGGTGCGAGAGGTGCTTGAGGTGGCGCCGGATCTGGCGGAAGCGTCCCGTCTGCGGGCATGCCGCGAGCCAGGCGTAGCGCGACGTCGGGAAGCCACCCGACGGCAGGTCGAGCTCGGCCGTCGCCAGCCGGCGGAACCGCGTGATCGCGGGCTTCTTCTGCGGCTTGCCTGGGCCTCCGTCGAGGTCGTGGTCGACGGTGAACTCGGCCTCGGCCGGCCAGCCGCGGCAGATCGCCCAGTAGGTCTTCTCGACCTCGTGCGACATCAGCACGCGCCCGAGCGCGGACGCGGTGTCGCGGTCGAAGGCGAGCAGCAGGCAGCCGCTGGTCGCGCGGTCGAGCCGGTGCACGAGGAAGACGGGCCGGCCGAACTGCTCGCGCAGGCGATCGGCGGCGAAGTCGGTCTCGCCACGCGCGAGCGCGCTGTCGTGGACCATCAGCCCGGCGGGCTTGTCGACCACCGCGAGCCGGTCGTCCAGATGCAGCACGGTCAGGGCGAGATCGGTCATGGGCACTCCGCGGCGGGCGCGCATTGTCGCAGCCGGTGGCCGGGCAGGTCGCGGCCACGGACCCGCCGCCGTCACGACGCGCAACGGCGCGGCAGCACGACGCGGCACCGGTCCCTCGCCGCGACGTCGCCACTGCCAGGCGCGGACGACCGCGCCATGCGCCGGCATCGGGTGTCGCCATGGACGTAGGCCGACGAACCGGGGCGCTTCCCCTGCCCCGCTAGAATTCCGCGATGAGCACGCCGCCCCCGATCGACACCGTCCGCGACTACCTCACCGGCCTGCAGGACCGCATCTGCACGGCGATCGAGCACGCCGACGGCCGCGCGCGCTTCGTCGAGGACGCGTGGACCAAGGCGCCGGGCGAGCCGATCACCGGCGGCGGCCGCACGCGCGTGCTGCGCGACGGCGCCGTCTTCGAGCAGGCGGGCATCGGCTTTTCCGACGTGGCCGGCACGCGACTCCCGCCGACGGCGACGGCGAACCGGCCCGAGCTCGTCGGCGCCTCGTGGCGCGCGGTCGGCGTCTCGCTGGTCTTCCATCCGCACAACCCCTACCTGCCGACCACGCATGCGAACGTGCGCCACTTCCGCGCCGAGCGCGACGGCCAGACGGTGGCCTGGTGGTTCGGCGGCGGCTTCGACCTCACGCCGTTCTACCCCTTCGACGAGGACGTGCTGCACTGGCACCGCACCGCGCGCGGGCTGTGCGAGCCGTTCGGCGGCGAGGCGCGCTATTCCGCGCACAAACGCTGGTGCGACGAATACTTCTATCTGCGCCACCGCGATGAGACGCGGGGCGTGGGCGGCCTGTTCTTCGACGACCTGCACGGCGACTTCGATGCCGACTTCGCCTACCTGCGCGCCGTCGGCGACGGCTTCCTCGATGCCTACCTGCCGATCGTCGAACGCCGCCGCGACACGCCTTACGGCGAGCGCGAGCGCGAGTTCCAGCTCTACCGCCGCGGCCGCTACGTGGAGTTCAACCTCGTCTTCGACCGCGGCACGCATTTCGGCCTGCAGTCGGGCGGGCGCACCGAGTCGATCCTGATGAGCCTGCCCCCGCGGGTGCGCTGGGAGTACGGCTACGCGCCCGATCCGGGCTCGGCCGAAGCGCGGCTCGGCGACTACCTGCGTCCGCGCGACTGGCTCGCGGGCGACGTGCCGGCCGCCAGCTGAGGTTTCGCGGCGCCGATCGGCGCGATTCGCGCCCCCACCTCGCGCCACGCGCGTGCGTCATGGAATCGCGGCGCCGGAGGCCGCGCTGCTCACGCACGGTGAGGGGTGGCACGACACGACCGATCGACGAACACCAGCACGGCGGGGTCCGTGGACATCACAGCAGGATCGCCGAATCGCAGGCAATAAAAAGCCCCGCAGGCAGGGGGGGCCGGCGGGGCTGGGGAACGGGGTCTGGGGAGGGACCTTACGTTCCGGGGGATCGCTCCAGGGGAGGGGAGGATCTGCGCCAGACGTTGCATCCGGCGCAGGGCAATAAAAGCACTCGGGACATGCACGGCAAGTGAAGACTTCCGTGACGCCACAGGAAAAATTCAGGATCGATTCATGCCCTCACGGCCGCTTGGATAGCGACTGTGACGATCAGCGAAGATCACGACGAAAAAGCGCAGCGACTGGCCGCCGAAGCCTGTTTTCGTCGTTTTTCGACGGAGTCTGGATCAATGAGCCTGATCCCAGTTGAAGCCCACGCCCGCTTCGACCTCCAGCGGCACCTTCAGCTCCGCCGCATTCGCCATGCGTCGCTTCACCTCGTCCACGAGCTCGGGCACGAAGTCCGCCTCGACCTCGAACACCAGCTCGTCGTGGACCTGGAGCACCATCAGCGCACGCTCCGCGTGGCCCTGCAGCCATCCGTGGATGTCGATCATCGCGCGCTTGATGATGTCGGCCGCGGTGCCCTGCATCGGCGCATTGATCGCGGCGCGCTCGGCGCCGGAACGCAGGCCCTGGTTCCGCGCGTTGATGTTCTCCAGGTACAGGCGCCTGCCGAACACGGTCTCCACATAACCCTGGTCGCGCGCCTGCTGGCGGGTGCGGTCCATGTACTCGCGCACGCCGGGATAGCGCGCGAAGTACAGCGCGATGTAGTCCTGCGCCTCGCCGCGCGAGATGCCCAGCCGCGTGGCGAGCCCGAACGCGCTCATGCCGTACATCAGGCCGAAGTTGATCGCCTTCGCGGCGCGGCGCTCGCCGGCCTCCACCGCCTCGATGGTCTTGCCGAAGACTTCCGCGGCGGTCGCGGTGTGCACGTCGACGTTCGACGTGAACGCACGCAGCAGCGCGGGGTCCTCCGAGAGATGCGCCATGATCCGCAGCTCGATCTGCGAATAGTCGCAGGCGACGATGCGGCGGCCTTCCGGCGCGACGAACGCGGTGCGGATGCGGCGCCCGTCCTCGGTGCGGATCGGGATGTTCTGCAGGTTCGGATCGGACGATGCGAGACGCCCCGTCGCCGCACCGGCCTGGTGGAAGCTCGTGTGCAGCCGGTGCGTGCGCGGATTGAGCATCTCCGGCAGCTTGTCGGTGTAGGTGCCGCGCAGCTTGGCGAGGCCGCGGTAGTCGAGGATCAGGCGCGGCAGTTCGTGCTGATCGGCGATCGCTTCCAGCGCGGTCTCGTTCACCGACGGCGCGCCGGTGGGCGTGCGCTCGGTGGCGGGCAGGCCGAGCTCGTCGAAGAGCAGTGCGCCGATCTGCTTGGGCGAATCCATGTTGAAGGTGCGACCGGCCACTTCCGTCGCGCGCTGCTGGATCTCCAGCATGCGGCGACCCATGTCGGCCGACTGCCTGCGCAGCTCGTCGGCATCGATCATCACGCCATTGGCCTCGATGCGCTCGAGCACCGGGATCAGCGGCACCTCGATGTCGCGATAGACGCGCTCGAGCGCCGGTACCTCGCGCAGCTTCGGCGCGAGCACGCGGTGCAGGCGCAGGGTGACGTCGGCGTCTTCCGCGGCGTAGCGCGTGGCGTCGTCGAGCGCGACCTGCGAGAACTTGATCTGCTTGGCGCCCTTGCCCGCCACGTCGGTGTACTTGATCGTGTCGTAGCCGAGGTACCTCGATGCCAGCGAATCCATGTCGTGCCGCGAGCCGGTGGCATTGAGCACGAAGCTCTCGAGCATCGTGTCATCCGAATAGCCCTGCACGCGCACGCCGTGGCAGCGCAGCACGTGGATGTCGTACTTGCCGTGCTGGCCGAGCTTGCGCTTGCCCGCGTCCTCGAGAATCGGCCCGAGCACGCGCAGCACCTCGGCCTTGTCGAGCTGCGCGGGCGCGCCCGGATAGTCGTGGCCGACGGGGATGTAGCAGGCGCGGCCGGGCTCGACGCACAGGCTCAGCCCGACGAGGTTCGCGCACAGCGCGTCCAGCGAGTCGGTCTCGGTGTCGAAGGCGAACTCGTCGGCGGCGTTCAGGCGATCCACCCAGGCATCGAGCTGCTCGCGCGTGAGCACCGTCTCGTACTCGCCCTTGGCGGACAGCGCGGGATCCCGCGCATCGGCGACAGGCGCGGCCTCGCGGCCGATCGAGGAGATGCCGGGGCCCGTCAGCGCGGTGCCGCTTTCGAGATCACGCAGCGCCGAGCGCAGGCCGTAGCGCCCGAGGAGCTCGCGCAGCTGCTCCATGTCGCGCTCGCGAAGCGCGAGGTCGGCGGGGCCGACGTCGAGCTCGCAGTTGATGCGGATGGTGGTGAGTGTGCGGTTGAGCGGCAGGCGGTCGAGCACGCGCGCGAGGTTCTCGCCGACCTTGCCCTTGATCGCCGATGCGTTCGCGATCACGCCGTCGAGCGTGCCGTACTCGGCGAGCCACTTCGCGGCAGTCTTCGGCCCGCACTTCTCGACGCCCGGGATGTTGTCGACGGTGTCGCCCATCAATGCGAGGTAGTCGACGATCTGGTCGGGGCGCACGCCGAACTTCTCGATCACGCGCTGCGTGCTGTCGAGGCGGCTGCCGCTCATGGTGTTCACGAGCGCGACGCCGCGGCCGTCCACCGGATCGCGCACCAACTGCGCGAAGTCCTTGTCGGAGGTGGAGACGATGACGTCGAGGCCTTCGTCGAAGCCGCGCAGCGCGAGCGTGCCGATGACGTCGTCAGCCTCGACGCCCGGCACGTTGAGGATGGTGATGCCCAGCGCGTGCACGATCTTGCACAGCGGCTCGACCTGCGCGCGCAGGTCGTCGGGCATCGGCGCGCGGTTGGCCTTGTAGGTGGGGTCGAGCTCGTCGCGGAAGGTCGGGCCGGAGGCATCGACCACGTAGGCCACGTAGTCCGGCTTCTCGGCCAGGATCGACTTGAGCATGTTGACCACGCCGAACAGCGCCCCCGTGGGCTCGCCATGCTCGTTGCTGAGCGGCGGCAGGGCGTGGAAGGCGCGGTAGAGATAACTGGAACCGTCGATCAGGACGAGCTTTTTCATGGGGTGATTCTAAGGCGCGGTGATCGCAGCGCCTGCGCCGGGCGTTCACGGCCGGGCCACCGTATGCTCCAGTCGCCCTGCCTGGAGACCGCCATGCGCCGTGCCGCCGTCCTGCCTGTCGTGCTCGTCCTCGCCGCCTGCGCAAGCCTGCCCGCCGATCCGACGGCCGGGCTCGACGCCGCCGAGATCCGCACGCGCACCGAGGCCAATGGCGACATGGTCTCGGAGTACCGCGTCGCCGGCCAGCTGCGCGTGATCAAGGTGGTGCCCCGGACCGGGGTGACCTACTACCTGACCGACGACGACAACGACGGCCGCTTCGACCGCATGCGCCAAGACCAGCCGGTACGGCCGGTGCAGTACAAGGTCTTCGGCTGGTGAGAAGGGCGGCGACGGCGTTCGGAGGGCGGCGCTGACGGGCCGCGCCCTGCGAACGCACCCTGGGACGTCGCGTGTCGGCCGATCAGATCCGCTGCAGGTTCGCGAACGCCGCCACCAGCCACTTGCTGCCGACGTCGTCGAAATTGACCTGCACGCGCGCGTGCGCCCCACTGCCTTCGACGTCGGTCACCACGCCGGTGCCGAACGTCGGATGGCGGACCGCGGCACCGAGCGGCATCGCCGGTGCCTCGGTGATCCCGGACGTTGCGCGCGAGCGTGCGCCCCATTCGAGCGGCCGCGCGACCTGCACCTTCGGGCGCACCTCGTGCACCAGTGCCGAGGGGATCTCGCGCAGGAAGCGCGAGGGCATGCCGTACATGTCCATGCCGTGGATGCGGCGCGCCTCGGCATAGCTCAGCACGAGCTTCTCGCGGGCGCGGGTGATGCCCACGTAGGCGAGGCGCCGCTCTTCTTCCATGCGCCCGGCCTCCTCGGCGGACTTGCCGTTCGGGAACAGGCCTTCCTCGAGGCCGACGAGGAACACCAGCGGGAATTCCAGGCCCTTCGCGCTGTGCAGCGTCATCAGCTGCACGCCATCCTCGTTCGCGCGCGCCTGGCCCTCGCCGGCCTCGAGCGAGGCGTAGGACAGGAATGCGACGAGCTCGGGGAGCTCGGGCTCCTCGTCGTCCTCCTCGCGATAGTTGAAGCGCGAAGCCACCGACACGAGCTCGTCGAGGTTCTCGATGCGCGAGTCGAGCTGGCCCTTCTGCTCGCGCGCGTAGAACTCGCGTAAACCGGATCGCAGCAGCACGTGGTCGATCTTTTCCGGCAGCAGGCGCGTGGCGCATTCGTCCTGCAGGTCGTCGATGAGCTTGAGGAAGACGGCGAGCGCATTGCGGGCGCGCGCGGCGAGGCCGGTCTCCTGCGTGAGCCAGCGCGCGGCGACGAACAGCGGCGCGCCATCGCTGCGGGCGCGGCGGCGCACCTCGTCGAGGGTGCGGTCGCCGATGCCGCGCGCGGGCATGTTCACGGCGCGCTCGAACGCGGCATCGTCGTTGCGATTGGCGATCAGGCGCAGGTAGGCGAGCGCGTCCTTGATCTCGCCGCGCTCGAAGAACCGCAGGCCGCCGTAGATGCGGTAGGGCAGCTGCTCGGCGATCAGCACTTCTTCGAAGGCACGCGACTGCGCGTTCGAGCGGTATAGGATCGCGACGTCGCGATAGCTGCCGCCGGCGTTCACCCAGGTGCGCGCCCGCTCGACGACGAAACGCGCCTCGTCGATCTCGTTGTAGGCCGCGTAGAGGTCGATCGGCTCGCCGCCGGCGGTGTCGGTCCACAGCTTCTTGCCCAGCCGCGCGGGGTTATGCGCGATGACGGCATTGGCGGCATCGAGGATGTTCGACGTGGAGCGGTAGTTCTGCTCGAGGCGGATGGTCTTGGCCTCGGCGAAGTCGCGCAGGAACTTCTGCACGTTCTCGACCTTCGCGCCGCGCCAGCCGTAGATCGCCTGATCGTCATCGCCGACCACGAAGACCTGCCCGGTCTCGCCGGCCAGCACGCGGATGAAGGCGTACTGGATGTCGTTGGTGTCCTGGAACTCGTCGACCAGGATCTGCCTGAAGCGATTGCGGTAGTGCGAGAGCAGTGTCGGCTGGTCGCGCAGCAGCTCGTGCGCGCGCAGCAGCAGCTCGGCGAAGTCGACGAGCCCGGCGCGGTCGCAGCGCTCCTGGTAGGCGGCGTAGACCTTGCGCATGACGTCGGTCCACTCGTCCTCGCCGCCCTGCACGTGCTGCGCGCGCTTGCCCTCGTCCTTGCGCGAATTGATCCACCAGGCGATCTGCCGCGGCGGGAAGCGCGTCTCGTCGAGTTCCAGGTCGCGCATCACGCGCTTGATCAGGCGTACCTGGTCGTCGGAATCGAGCACCTGGAAGCCGTCGGGCAGGCCGGCCTGCTGGAAGTGCAGGCGCAACAGGCGGTGGGCCAGCCCGTGGAAGGTGCCGAGCCACATGCCGCGCGCGCCGCCGGCGAGCTGCGCGTCGACGCGGTGCCGCATCTCGGCCGCCGCCTTGTTGGTGAACGTGACGGCGAGGATCGAATGGATCGGAACGCCGAAGACCTCGTTGAGCCAGGCGATGCGGTGCGTGAGCACGCGCGTCTTGCCCGAGCCGGCGCCGGCGAGGACGAGGTGGTGGCCGGGCGGTGCGCTGACGGCCTCGCGCTGCGCCGGGTTCAGCGCGTCGAGCAGGTGGGAGACATCCATCGCGACAGTCTACGGGGCGCGCGTCGCACGTCCCGCGCCTAGGCGCGGGCGTCGGGCACGTCGGCGGCGCGGCGCACCTCGGTCTCGAGGGCGTCGATGCGGGCATCCAGGCGCTCGCGCGCCTCCGGCTCGAGGTGGGCGAGGCCCTCGAGCAGTTGCGCGAGGTGGTCCAGGCGCTGCCGGCGGTCGGCCATGCCGCGCTGCCGTTGCTGCAGGTCGAGCCCCGGCGCATCGGTGCGGGTCTGGATGCGCCGGCGCTGCTCGGCGAGCATCTGGTGCAACCGCACGGCGCCACGGCGGTCGGCATCGGACCAGGGCACGCTGCGGCCGCGCACGCTCTCGCGCCAGACCGCGAAGCTGCGGCGCGGGGCGATGCGCTGGCCGTCGTCCGAGGCGACGAGCGCCTTGGCCGGCTCGCCCGCCCAGCGCACGTGCTCGACCTGCTCGTCGCGGAAGAGCAGCAGCCAGTCGTCGCCGCCGAGCCGCATGGCGAGCACGCCGGCGACCGCATCGCCGTCGACGCCCGATGCCCAGTCCCCGGCCCGCTCGCTCCAGACGAGCGCGGTCGTCCCCTGCTGCTGCAACCAGGCGATCAGGCCGGGCACGCGACGCGGATCGGGCACGTGACCGTGCGTGCGCCAACTCGACGTCGACCAGAGCGCAGCCCCGTCGGCGCCGAGGCTGGTCGCGAGCATCGGCAGCTCGGCGGCGAGCGCGGCCTCGAAGTCCCGGGCCTGGTCCAGGCGCCGCACGAGCGCGTCGCGTACCTGCTGCGCATGCTCGAAGTGCGCCATCGTGCGCTGCTGCTCGGCGGCCGCCACGCGCATCGAGACGAACAGGCCGAACAGGTCGGCCGCGGCCCGGATCACCGGTGGCACCAGACGCGGCGCGCGGTGGTGGCAGGCGATCAGCCCCCACAGGCGGCCGCCGGCGATGATCGAGATCGACATCGACGCACCCACGCCCATGTTGCGCAGATAGTCGAGGTGCACCGGCGAGACGCTGCGCAGCGCGTGCTGCGAGAGGTCGAGCGGCGAACCCGCGGCCGTGGTGGCCGGCTCGATCGGCACCGGCACGTAGTCGACGTCCGGGATCACGCGCAGGCGGTTGCGCAGGTACAGCGCGCGCGCCTGCGGCGGGATGTCGGACGCCGGATAGCGCAGGCCGAGGTAGGGTTCCATGTCCTCGCTGCGCGCCTCGGCGGCCACCTCGCCGCTGCCGTCGTGCAGGAAGCGGTAGACCATCACCCGGTCATAGCCGGTGAGCTGGCGCACCTGCGCGGCCACGTAGGCATGGAAGTCGTCGGGCGCGCCGTGTGCCACCTCCGCGATCATCGACTGCGCGAGCAGGGTGGGCTGCGGCGATGGGCCGCGCTCGCTGCGCGGCTCGATCTCGATGTGCACGAGGTCGTCGGCGACGTGCACCACGAGGTCGCAGGCGGTGCCGCGCGGGCCCAGGTTGGCCTGCCCGGCGCGCTGCGCGGCGGTGCCGGGCGTGATCAGCGCGAGCGTGTCGAGGATGCCTTCGAGGACATCCTCGCTGACGTACTCGTGCAGCGAGTGGCCGATCAGCGCATCGAGCGGCACGTCGAGCAGCGCATCGGCGTTCGCCGACGCATGCCGCACGGTCCAGTCGGGCAATGCACAGCTGATCAGCACGCCGTGCGCCTGGATCGCGCCGGCCAGGTGGATGGGTTCGCGGGCACAGGCCTCCGCGTCGATCGGAACGGGAGAGGTCATGCGGTCTGGGCGAGTGCGGTGGCGAAGGCGGCCTCGGCCGCATGGAAGGCGCGCGAGGCGCCGTGGAGCACCGCCGCGTGGCGGTCGGCCGGGCGGCCGTCGACCTCGGCGAGAAAGTCGGCCCACGCATCGCCCGCGGCGTGCAGGGCGAGGAAGCGGGCGCCGTGCCCGCCGTCGAAGCCGAGTTCGGCGGCACGGCGCTGCAGCACGCGCGCCCCCACCGAGGCCCCGGCGATCACGTAGCGCCAGCCCAGCGCCTCGTCCGGCGTGGCGACGCGCCGCGTCGGCGAGATCGCGAGCGGGGTCGCGCCCACGTCGGCGAGGTCGGCCTCGAGCGCGGCCACGGCCTCGGCGAGCCCCGGTCCCGCGGGCAGCGCGACGGTGGCTTCGCGCAGGAAGCGGTGCATGCCCCGCAGGTAGCCGGGATACCGTGCGGGGTCGTTCAATGCGGCGCCGACGCGCGCGTCGAGGCGTGCGTGCGCCGACGCCGTAGCCTGCCGGAGGCTCCAGCGCAGAGACGATGTCGGGGGGGTCATCGCCGTCCAGCCTAGCAGCGGAATGTGAAGGCGGCTTTACCGGCTGGACGGAGCGGCCCCTACACTCGGCCGGTCCTCGATCCGCCGACCGCCATGTCCCGACTCCGCGTCGCCCTCCCCCTCCTCGCCCTCGCGACCGCCTTGAGCCTGCCGACCGCCGCCGCACCGACCGCCCCCGCGCGCACCCTCACCCTCGAAGCCCTCGCCGGCGACGCGCCGCTGTCCGGGCCCAGCCTGACCAAGCCGCGCGTGGCCCCCGACGGCCGGCGGGTGACGTTCCTGCGCGGCAAGGAGCGCGACCGCAACCGGCTCGACCTGTGGGCCTACGAGATCGACAGCGGCCAGACGCGCCTGCTCGTCGACTCCGACGACGTGCTGCCCGGCGCCGAGGTGCTCTCCGACGAGGAGAAGGCCCGCCGCGAGCGCCAGCGCATCGCCGCGCTCAGCGGCATCGTCGACTACCAGTTCTCGCCGGACGGCCAGCGCCTGCTGTTCCCGCTCGGCGGCGAACTGTATCTGTACGACCTCCACAAGTCCGGCAAGGACGCGGTGCGCAAGCTCACCAACGGCGAGGGCTTCGCCACCGATCCCAAGATCTCGCCCGCCGGCAGGTTCGTGAGCTTCGTGCGCGAGCGCAACCTCTGGCTGATCGACCTCGCCGACGGCCGGGCCGTGCAGCTCACCTTCGACGGCAGCGCGACGATCGGCAACGGCGTCGCCGAATTCGTCGCCGACGAGGAGATGGACCGCCACACCGGCTACTGGTGGGCCCCGGACGACTCGGCGATCGCCTATGCGCGCATCGACGAGTCCGGCGTGCCGATCCAGAAGCGCTACGAGGTGTATCCGGACCGTACCGAGGTCGTCGAGCAACGCTATCCGGCCGCCGGCGATCCGAACGTGCGCATCTCGCTGCATGTCGTGCGAACCGACGCGCTCGAAGGCCGCGCCGCGATCACGGCGGGCACGCGCGCGGTTGACCTCGGCAGGAACCCCGACATCTACCTCACCCGCGTGAACTGGCGCGATCCGCAGCGCCTCACGTTCCAGCGCCAGAGCCGCGACCAGCGCGTGCTGGAGCTGATCGAGGCCGACCTCGCCAGCGGCCGCCAGCGCACGCTCGTCACCGAGCGATCGAAGACCTGGGTGCCGCTGCACGACGACCTGCGCTTCCTCGAGGACGGCTCGCTGCTGTGGTCGAGCGAGCGCTCCGGCTTCGAGCACCTCTACGTGATCGACGCGAAGGGGCGCGCGCGTGCGCTGACGTCCGGCGACTGGCAGGTCGACGCGGTGCTCGCGGTCGACGAGGCGGCGGGGCTCGTCTATTTCAGCGGCACGAAGGACACGCCCACGCAGTCACACGTCTACCGCGTCCCGCTCAAGGGCGGCGCGGTGGAACGGCTCACGACGGCGCCCGGCATGCATGCGGCGAGCTTCGCCGGCAATGCGAGCGTCTTCGTCGACAACTGGTCGAGCCCGACCCTGCCGCCGCAGCTCACGCTGCACCGCAATGACGGCTCGCTGATCGCGTCGCTGGTGAAGAACGACCTCGACGACCCGAAGCACCCCTATGCGCCGTACCGCGCCGCGCACCAGCCGGTCGAGTTCGGCACCGTGAAGGCCGCCGACGGCCGCACCGACCTGCACTACTCGCTGATCAAGCCCGCGGCGTTCGACCCGTCGCGCACCTACCCGGTGGTGGTCTACGTCTACGGCGGCCCGGCCTCGCAGACGGTGCGCGAGGCGTGGGCGCCCGACTTCAATCAGTACCTCGCGCAACAAGGTTACGCGGTTTTCTCCGTCGACAACCGCGGCACGCCACGCCGTGGCGCGGCGTTCGGCGGCGCGCTCTACGGCAGGCAGGGCACGGTGGAGGTCGACGACCAGGTCGCGGCACTGCGCTGGCTGAAGTCGCAGCCGTGGGTGGCCGACGACAAGGTCGGCGTCTACGGCTGGTCCAATGGCGGCTACATGACGCTGATGCTGCTCGCGCGCGCGCCGACCGAGTACGCCTGCGGCGTGGCCGGCGCGCCGGTCACCGACTGGGCGCTCTACGACACCCATTACACCGAGCGCTACATGGACCTGCCGAAGTCGAATCCCGCAGGCTACAAGGCCGCACGCGTGCTCGAGCACATCGACGGCCTCGTCGGCCCCGAGGCGCCGCGCCTGCTCGTGATCCACGGCATGGCCGACGACAACGTGCTGTTCTCCAACGCCACGGTGCTGATGAGCGCCCTGCAGCAGCGCGCGCAGCCGTTCGAGCTAATGACCTACCCCGGCGCGAAGCATGGCCTGCGCGGCAAGGACCTGCTGCACCGCCTGCGCATCACCGAGGACTTCTTCGGGCGCTGCCTCAAGCGCTGAGGCGCGTCCGGCGGACGCTCGGGCCTTGCGTGGTCGGAGGGGCGGCCCGGCGCCGTCATCCCATGCGGGGCGCCGTCGATGCCCGGCCGCTCAACCGCGCGGCGCAGTCGCGCCCACTGCACGGACCGAGCGTTCGCACAGCTCGCGCAGCACCGCGAGGTCGACGTCGGCGAGCCGCTTCATGTACAGGCACGAGACGCCATCGCGATGCGGGCCGAGGCGCGCGAGCAGCGCCGCCCTGCCCTCGAATTCCGGCGCGAGGTAGACCACCGTCTCGGCCTTGCGCGGCGAGAAGCCGATCACCGGCCAGTCACCGGTGGGGCCACGGTACGAACCGAAGCCGACGATCGAGGGGCCCCACATCACCGCGCGCTCGCCGGTGACCTCGCCGAGCAGCGCCAGCAGGGCCTGCGCGTCCGCGCGGCGGCCGGCATGCGGCACGGCCGCGATGAAGGTGTCGGGCGGCACGTCGGTCGGCCGCGTCTTGGGTGCGGTGGCCATGGCGTTCTCCTCGGGACCCGCGCACGTTACCCCGATGCTGCGGCGCGGCGGGGGCCGTGACCTCGGCGTATTGGCAGGCGAGACGCGACCGCGCGATGCTGCGGGCCTGCCCAGGAGCCCCCCATGCACACCCAGCTCGCCGTCGCCCTTGCCGCCGCCCTCGCCGTCCTCGCCCCTGCGGCCGCCTTCGCGCAGGCCGCGCCCGCCGCGGCGAGCGCCTCGCCCAAGGCACCCGCCTGGGTGGAACGCAGCAACGAGTACACCCGTATCCTGCTGCGCGCGCAGGCACCGTTCCAGCCCGAGCAGCTCTCGTTCTTCGGCGTGCCCGGCTTCGACGACCAGGTCTTCGACTTCGGCCCACGCTATGCCGAGCGCTTCCGCGAGGCGACCGCGAAGGCCCGCGACGAGCTGCGCACGAAGCTCGCGACCGAGAAGGACCCGAACGTCCGCCAGGACCTCGAGATCCTGATCCAGGCCGCGGACGACGCCATCGAGGCGAGCACGCTCAACCAGAAGCTCACGCGCCCGTGGGTCGACGTCGGCCAGACCGTGTTCCAGGGCCTCAGCGGCCTGCTGTCCGACCAGACGCCGCCCGAGCGTCGCGCGGCTGCGCTGGTGCGCCTGCAGCGCTACGTCGGCCAGGCGCCCGGCAGCACGTCGCTCGCCACGCTCGCGCGCCAGCGCTACGACGAGCGCCCCGAGAACGGCCTGCTGCAGCCCACGCAGGTCGAGGTGCAGCAGTCGCTCGACAACCTCGAGACCTACCGCAAGGGCATCGCCGAGCTGTTCGGCAAGTACGGCATCAAGGCGGGCCCGGCGCTCGCCGAGCTCGACCGCCAGCTGGCCGAGTACGCCGCATGGACGAAGTCCACCGTGCTGCCGAACGCTCGCACGACCTACACCCTGCCGCCGGAGCTCTATGCGCTCGCGCTGAAGAACGTGGGCATCGACGTCGACCCGCGCGCCCTGATCGATCGCGCGCGCCTGGAATTCATGGAGACGCGCAATGCGATGCAGCAGCTCGCGCCGCTGGTCGCGCGCGAGAAGGGCCTGAAGGAGACCGATTACATCGCGGTGATCCGCGCGCTCAAGAAGGAGCAGATCGCCAACGACCGGCTGGAGACGCACTACCGCACGACCGTGATGCCGGAGCTCGAGCGCCTGATCGGCGCCAATCGCGTGGTCACCGTGCCGGGCCGACCGATGCAGATGCGCGTGGGCACGCCCGCCGAAAGCGCCGCGCAGCCGGCGCCGCACTTCCGCCCCGCGCCGCTGGTGGGCAACACCGGCCAGCAGGGTACGTTCGTGCTGCCGCTCGGCAATCCGAACGCCGGTGCCGACGGCGCCTACGACGACTTCAACTATCCGGCCGCCGCGTGGACGCTCACGGCGCACGAGGGCCGGCCGGGGCACGAGCTGCAGTTCACCGCGATGGTCGAGCGCGGCATCTCGCTCGCGCGAACGATGTACGCCTTCAACTCGGTCAACGTCGAAGGTTGGGCGCTGTACGCCGAGGCCGAGATGGTGCCGTACGAGCCGCTCGAGGGGCAGCTGATCGCGCTGCAGTTCCGCCTGCTGCGTGCCGCCCGCGCGATGCTCGACCCGATGCTCAACCTCGGCCTCACCGATCGCGACACCGCGTTCAAGGTGCTCACCGAGAAGGTCGGCTTCTCGCCGGCGATGGCGCGGCAGGAGGTCGACCGCTACACCGTGCGCTCGCCGGGTCAGGCCGGCAGCTACTTCTATGGCTATACGCAGATCATGCAGCTGCGCGCCGAGACCGAGCTCGCGCTCGGCGACCGCTTCGACCGCAAGGCCTTCAACGACTTCCTGCTCGACCAGGGCCTGCTGCCGCCGAACCTGCTGGCCAAGGCCGTGCGCGAGCAGTTCATCCCGCGCCACGGCGGTGGCGCGAAGCGCTGAGTCTTCGCCACGCCGGCACCGCGTCGACGCCAGCGCGATGCCGGTGCCGTGTCCCGCCTTCGCGGTGCAGGTCTCCGCGCCCTGAACGACGAAGCCCGCCGGATGGCGGGCTTCGTGCGTCGACGACGGGTTCGGTCAACCGCCCTGGCGGCTGACCTCCATGTTCGCCGACAGGTCGTTGATCAGGAAGCCGATCCAGCCGAGGTAGTTGGAGTGGATGTAGCGCACGCCCTTCTTCTCGGCATAGTCCAGGTTCTGGCTGTCGACGTAGGCGAACTTCACCTGCCCGGCGTCGTGCGTCACGCGGATCTTCGCGACGTGGTCGCGCAGGTGCAGCGTGGCGTCGATCTGGCCCGGCTGTTCATTGGCGATCGTCCAGCCGCGGCCGAGCAGCGCGCGCTTGATGTCCTTGGTCACCTGCTCGGGAGTCAGGCCCGACGGCACGACGACCGGCGCCGGATCCTGCAACGGGGCCTTGCCGGCAACGACCGGGTTGGCGAAGGCGACGAGCGAGGCGGCGGCGAGCAGGACGGACAGCAGGCGCATGGAGTTCCTCTAGATGTGGTCGAGGGACGCGCCTCCCCGGCGCGTCCGGCGGGCGCAGGATACGCGAGCGGCCACAGGCCGTGGCCGTCCCCGGGCCTGTCGTCGGCCGGCGGGATCCGCGCGCGTCGGGCGCGCGTCGCGGTCAGGTCACCCGCGCGAGCATCCGCTGATTGCCCGTCACCCGCGCCCAACGCGTGCCGATGTCGACCCAACAGACGTAGGCGGCCTCGCCGGCCAGGCGCAGCGCGGTGCCGGGGCGCAGGGGCAGCGAGGCTTCCGCCGCGCAGAGCTCGGCGTCGAAGCCGAGCTGGCGCGCGAACAGGGCGCAGCGGGCGAGGTGGTAGCGGTTCGACAGCAGGGTGACGCGCTCGCGCACCGCCTCGCCGAGCATCTGGCGGGCATTGCGCAGGTTCTGCAGGGTGTCGCGCGAGCCGGCCTCGAGCTGCAGGGGAGCGTCGGGCGAGAGGCCGCGGGCGAGCAGCTCGCGACGCGCGATCTCGGCCTCGGTCGGCTCCCCGGCGGCACCGCCACCGAGCAGCACGAAGGCCTGCGTGCGCTGCTCGCGCCAGAGCGAGGCGGCGCGGTCGAGGCGCGCGGCGAAATCACCGTCCACGCGCCCGCGCGGTGCGTGCTTGCCGAACAGCAGGAGCCGGCGGCCGTCGGCCGGGGCGCAGGGCGCACGCCGCGCCGTGCGCACCACGTGGACCAGGTAGCCCACGTAGACCAGCCCGAGGCTCAGCACGCAGGCCGCCAGTGCCACGACGCCGGTCTGGAGCACGTCGCGGTCGCGGAAGAGGGTGAACTTGTGGGCGGCACGGGTGGACATGGCGGAACCGTTCAGGCCGGGGCCCCACCCCGGTCCGTGAAGAATACGTGTAGACGGGGTGTCAATTGAGGACGGCTGGCATACTTTCCGGCCCTGACCGGAGAACAGCCCGTGCCGTCGTCGCCCGCTTTTCCGCCCTTGCCGCCGCTGGCGATCCGGGCCTTCACCGCGACGAGTGCGCTGGGCCACGGCCTGGACGCCCACCGCGCCGCGCTGCGCGAGCGCCGCAGCGGCCTGCGCCGCAACGATTTCGGCCCGGGCCCGCTCGAGTGCTGGGTCGGCCGCGTCGACGGCGTCGAGGACGCCGCCCTGCCCGCCGGCTGGGAGATGTGGGAATGCCGCAACAACCGCCTCGCCTGGCTGGCACTGCAGCAGGACGGCCTGCTCGACGCCGTGCGTGATGCCATCGCCCGCCATGGCGCCGAGCGCGTCGCGGTGGTGATCGGCACCTCCACCTCCAGCATCGGCGCGACCGAGGAGGCCTACACGCGCCTCGTCCCCGACGAGGCGGACGGCGCGCCGCATTTCCCCGAGGACCTGCGCCGCGCGATCGTGCATACCGTGCATTCGCCTGGCGACTTCGTGCGCGAGGCGACCGGCGCGCGCGGGCCGTGCGTCACCGTCGCGACCGCCTGCTCGTCGAGCGCCAAGGTGTTCGCGCAGGCCGCGCGCCTGATCGAAGCGGGCGTGGTGGACGCGGCGATCGTCGGTGGTGTCGATACGCTCTGCGGCAGCGTGCTCTACGGCTTCAACTCGCTGCAGCTCGTCTCGAAGGATCCCTGCCGCCCGTTCGACGCGACCCGTGAAGGGCTCTCGCTCGGCGAGGCCGCGGGCTTCGCGCTGGTCGAGCGCGCCGGCGACGGCGAGGCCGGCCTGCAGCTGCGAGGCTACGGCGAGTCGTCGGATGCGCACCACATGTCCGCGCCGCATCCCGAAGGCCTCGGCGCGCAGCTCGCGATGCGCGAGGCGCTCGCGCGCGGCGGCGTCGAGCCGAGCGAGGTGGGCTACCTCAACCTGCACGGCACGGCGACGCCCGCGAACGACCGCGCCGAGTCCATCGCGGTCGCCGCGGTGTTCCCGGACGGCCTGCACGCGAGCTCGACCAAGGCCTACACCGGGCACACGCTCGGCGCCGCCGGCATCGTCGAGTCGGTGATCGCCCTGCTCGCGCTCGACTCCGGCGCGCTGCCCGGCACGCTCGGCTCGGCCACGCCCGATCCGATCTGCGGCCCGCAGATCCGCTTCGACGATGCGCAGCGTGACATCCGCTACGCCATGAACAATTCCTTCGGCTTCGGCGGCAACAACTGCTCGCTGCTGTTCGCCCGCGCGTGAGCGCCCCGACCGGATCCCGCATGACTCTCACCGCCACGATCGACGGCATCGGCTTCTGGGCGCCGGGTGCACCCACTTGGGACGACGCGCTCGCGCTGGTGCGCGAAGGGCGCGCGCGCGAGGACGCGCCGCGCCGCCCGTCGCCGCAGCTGCTGCCGCCGAACGAGCGCCGCCGCGCGCCCGACAGCGTCGCCGTCGCGCTCGAGGTCGCGCAGGCCGCCTGCGCCGCCGCCGGTCGCGACCCGCGCGAGCTGCCGAGCGTCTTCGCCTCCATGCACGGCGACCTCGCGATCACCGACTACATGTGCGCCACGCTCGCGAGCGACCCGGCCGCGATCTCGCCGATCAAGTTCCACAATTCCGTGCACAACGCCGCCGCCGGCTATTGGACGATCGGCGCCGGCGCGATGGCGCCGGCGACGTCGATCAGCTCGTTCGACGCGACGTTCGCGCAGGGCCTGCTCGAAGCCTGCGTGCAGCTCGCCACCGGCACGTCGACGGTGCTGCTGGTCGGCTTCGACAGCGCGGCGGCCGGCCCGATCGACAAGGTCTCGCCGAGCGCGGGTATGCTCGGCGGCGCGCTGGTGCTGTCGCGCGACGGCGCCGGCCCGCGCCTGGCGCTCAGGCTCGCCGACGGCGACGCACCGGCCGCCGACGGCGCGCTCGCCGCGCGCAGCCGGGGCAATGCGATGGCGCCGATGCTGCCGCTGTTCGAGGCGCTCGCCGCGGGCCGTGGCCACGCGCGCCTGAAGGCGGGCCCGGGCCGCGTGCTCGACGTGGAGATCGCCGCATGAGCCCGATCACCGCGCAGGAGATCGCGATCGTCATCCCCGCGCTCAACGAGGAATTGCGGATCCGCGACGTCGTCGAGGGCGCGCTCATGCAGTGCCCGAACGTCATCCTGATCGACGACGGCTCCGACGACGGCACGATCAAGGCCGTCGAGGACCTGCCGATCACCGTGATCCGACATGCGCAGCGGATGGGCAAGGGCGCGGGCCTTCGCGACGGCTTCGCCGAGGCGGTGCGTCGCGGGTATCGCGGCGTCATCAGCATGGACGGCGACGGCCAGCACTCCGCCGACGACATTCCGCGCCTGCTCGAGGCGGCGAACGCGTATCCCGAGCACATCGTCATCGGCGCGCGCCTGCGCAAGCGCTCGCGCCAGCCGACCTACCGCCGCCTCGCCAACGAGTTCGGCGACTGGGGCATCGCGATCGGCTGCGGCTTCCGCCTCGCCGACAGCCAGAGCGGGCAGCGCTTCTATCCGGCGTCGGTGTGCGCGCTCGGCGACATCCCGGGCGAGGACTTCGTCTACGAGGCGCAGATCCTGATCTCGGCCTCGCGCCAGCTCGGCGTGCGCTGCGTGTCGATCCCGATCGAATCGCGCTACCAGGCCGCCACCGGCCCGGTGAAGTTCCGCAAGAGCCATTTCCGTCCGCTCACCGACCTGTGGCGCATCACTTCGCACGTGGTCGCGCAGGTCTGGAGCGCGGGCGACGTACTCCGCCAGTACCGCCGCACCCGCGCGACGCCCGTCATCATCCACGACCCCACCGGCGAGTTCGCCCGCGCGCCGCGCGTGGCCTCGATCGAGACGACCTGACATGCAGCCCGATACCACCGACGTCGTCATCCTCGGCGGCGGCCTCGCCGGCCTGACCCTCGCCCTGCAGCTGCGCCGCCGCGATCCGTCGCTCGGCGTCACCGTGATCGAGCGGCAGCGCCATCCGGTGCGCGAGGGCGCGTTCAAGGTCGGCGAGTCGACGGTGGAGATCGGCGCCTACTACTTCGCCGACGTGCTCGACCTGCGCGAGCACCTCGAGGCCGAGCACATCCGCAAGTTCGGCTTCCGCTTCTTCTTCAGCGAAGGCGCCGAGGACATCGACCGCTGCACCGAGCTCGGCGTGAGCCGCGCGCTGCCGACGCCCTCGTGGCAGATCGACCGCGGCCGTTTCGAGAACTTCCTGACCGGCCACGTGCGCACGCACGGGGCGACCGTGCACGACGGCAGTGTGGTGCGCGGCATCGAGATGGGCACCGGCACGGCCCCGCATGTCGTGCGCTACGAGACCGACGGCAGCACGCGCGAGATCGCCGCGCGCTGGCTGGTCGATGCGAGCGGCCGAGCGGGCCTGCTCAAGCGCAAGCTGGGCCTCGCCAAGGCGAACGACCACAACGCGAACTCGGCGTGGTGGCGCGTCGAGGGGCACATCGACATCAATGCCTGGTCGGATGATCCGGCCTGGCTCGGCCGCTGCATGCCGAGCGAGCGCTGGCGCTCGACCAACCACATGTGCGGGGACGGTTATTGGTTCTGGCTCATCCCGCTGTCATCCGGGCAGCATTCGCTCGGCATCGTCTGCGACGGCGACCGGCATCCGCTGGAGACGATGAATACGCACGAGAAGGCGATGGCCTGGCTGCGCGAGCACCAGCCGCGCGTGGCGCGCTCGCTCGAAGAAGGCGGGCATGCCCTGCAGGACTTCATGTTCCTGCGCCACTTCTCGCACGGCGCCACGCAGGTCTTCGGCGACCGCTGGGCGCTCACGGGCGAGGCCGGCGTGTTCCTCGATCCGTTCTATTCCCCGGGCAGCGACTTCATCGCGCTCAGCAATACCTACATCTGCGAGCTGATCGAGGCCGACCGCACCGGCAAGCCGGTCGCCGGCATGGCTGCGCTCTACCAGCAGCTCTACGTCTCGTTCTACGAGAACACGCTCGCGCTCTACCAGGACCAGTACCGCCTGTTCGCCGACGCGCAGGTGATGCCGCTCAAGGTGATCTGGGACTACACGCTGTACTGGTCGCTGCTCGCACCGCTGTACTTTGCCGGCTACCAGGCCTCGCTGCCGGTGCTCGGCGCATTGCGCACGGAGTTCATGCAGTCGAGCATGCTCAATGCCGCGATGCAGGCGCTGCTGCGCGAATGGGGCGAGCGCAATGCGGCGAGCGGCCGCGACCTCGCGCCGCGCGACGGGCGCCTGCTCGACCAGTACGGCATCGGCTGGTTCCACGAGCTCAACCGCCAGCTCTGCGACCCCCTCGAGCCCGAGGCCTTCATCGCCCGCACGCGTCGCGACCTCGCACGCATGCAGGAACTCGCCGCCGAGCTGCTCGATGCCGCGCGCGCGGGCCATCCGGACATCGACGACCACGGCGTCGAGGCGCTGCTCGGCGGGGCGCGTGCACCGTCGCCCGCGCTGCTCGATCCGGTCTGGTACGGCGTGACGGCGCCCGTGGCGGTGGCCGAGGTCGCCTGAGCCGACGCGCCCCTCAGGGCGCGCCGTCGACCCAGATCGCCACGGCGCGCGCGACCTGCTTCGGCGGGCTGATGCCCACGTTCACGCCGCCCCCCACATGGCGGCCGCCGCCGCCCACGCCGATGCCCACGCCGCCGCCGGACGGCACCTGGGCCATGTCCTGCAGCAGCACGCCGTTCGCGCCGAGCCGCGCGGCCTCGGCACGCAGCTTGGCGATCACCGCGTCCTGCCGGTTCTGCGCGCCATAGGTGAATTCACCGCTGCTGGCATCGAGCAGGGCGATCTCGACGAAGCGCCCGGCCGGCGGCTGGCTGTAGACGCGCACCTGCTCGACCGGCACCGCAGGGCGCGGGTCGGAAATCATCACGCGCGAGACGCTCGCACAGCCGGCGAGCGCGGTGGCGAGCACGAGGGCGAGGACGGTGCGGGTCATGGCGGGCTCCGGAGTCAGGCCGCCATCGTCCGACGCGGCGGCTGAATACCGGGTGCAGGCGGAGCGGCGGGCGCGGTGGCAGGCGCCCTGCCGCCCCAGGGCTCCATCGCCGCTCAGGCCATCCCGCCGTTCACCCCGATGACCTGGCCCGTGACGTACGAGGCGCCGTCCGAGCACAGGAAGCCCACGACCGCCGCGACCTCCTCGGGGGAGCCGGCGCGCTGCATCGGCACGATCTGCTTCACGGTCTCGACCGGGAAGGCCTCCTTCGCCATCGCGCCCTCGATCACGCCGGGTGCGACCACATTCACGGTGATGCCGCGGCTCGCCATCTCCCGCGCGAGCGACATCGACGCGCCGTGCAGGCCCGCCTTGGCTGCGGCGTAGTTGGTCTGCCCGCGGTTGCCGGTGACGGCCGCCACCGACGAGACGCTCACGATCCGGCCCCAGCGGGTGCGCGCCATCGGCAGCAGCAGCGGCCGGGTCACGTGGAAGAAGCCGTGTAGTGAGACGTCGACGACGCGTCTCCACTGCGCCGTCGACATGCCCGCCATCGGCGCGTCGTCGTGGATACCCGCATTGTTGACGACGGCCTGGATCGGGCCGGCCTCGAGCAGGCCTGCGAGCGCGCTGCCGGTCGCCTCGGCGTCGGCGACGTCGAAGGCGACCGCCTCGGCCGCGCCGCCGCCGGCCAGGATCGACGCGACCACCGCCTGCGCGCGCTCCAGCCCGCGGTTGGCATGCACGAGCACGTGGAAGCCATCGAGTGCGAGGCGCTGCGCGATCGCGCCGCCGAGGTCGCCACTGCCGCCGGTCACGAGGGCGCGTCGCGCCATGCGGATGCTCCGAACTGGGGGCCGGCCATTGTCCACGATCCGCGGGCGGCGTCGCAGTTCGTGAACGATAGGCCGCGGCGGGGGGTTTTCCCCCATTGCACGCGGCGCACCCGCAGCCAGAATCGGAGCGACGCCGCAGGCTGGAGGCCACATGACCGAAGCGCAGCGCCAACGCGAGCTCGACACCTATCGCATCCTCGACTCGCTGCCCGAGCCGGCCTACGACGACATCGTGCTGCTCGCTTCGCGCCTGTGCGAGACGCCGCTCGCCTTCGTCTCGCTGGTCGACCGCGACCGGCAGTGGTTCAAGTCGAGCGTGGGCCTGGAAGCCGAGCAGACCGCGCGTGACGTCGCCTTCTGCGACCACGCGATCCGCACGCCCGGCCAGCTGCTCGAGGTGCCCGACGCGACCGCCGACGCACGCTTCGCGGACAACCCCGCGGTGACGGGTGAGCCCGGCGTGCGCTTCTACGCCGGCATGCCGCTGGTGACGCCGCACGGCACGGCGGTCGGCACCGTCTGCGTGGTCGACCGCGTGCCGCGCCGGCTGGATGCCGCGCAGCAGGACACCCTCGCCGCGCTCGCCCGGCTGACCATGAACCTGCTCGAATCGCGCCGCCAGCTCCTCGACGCGCAGCGCGCGGCCGCGCTCGCACCGGTGGCGGCCACGGCGTCGCGGCCCGCCTCGCCGGCCGCGGGCTATTCGATCGCGATCCTCGAGTTCCAGGCCTATGCCTCCGTGGTGCGACGCTTCGGCATGCGCGTGGTGGAAAACGCGATGCAGCAGTGCGAGCACGCGATCGAGCGGATGCTCGCGCCGGGCGAGCTGCTGAGCCGCGTGAGCGGCGCGCCGGAATTCGTGCTGACGCTCGAGCACGGCGTGTCGTCGCAGCGGCTGAAGGATCTTGAGCGTGTCGCGGAAGCGGCCGCCGCGTCGCTCGACACCGAGGTGGTGCTCGCCGCCGCGACCAGCCAGGGCGCCCACGAGTCGCCCCTTACCGTCTTCGAACGCGCCGACGAGGCGCTCACCCGCCGCAAGACCGAGCGCGCCGCGCACCGGTTCGGCTTCGACCCGACCGAGCGCGCGCGCAACTAGCCGGCCGGCGGGTGGATCACCGCGGCGCGCCCCTCCGCGAGCACCTCGCCCGCGCTGCGCACCACGAAGGCGTACTGCCAGCCGGTCTCGCTCTCGACCAGCAGCGTCGCCTCGCCCTCGAGCACGCCGTCCAGGTCGTCGATGCGCGCGCGGTGCAGCGCGACACCGCGCAGTGCCACCAGCAGGCCGGGCTTCGCCGCGCCGCCCGCGAGCTGCGCGCGCAGGCCGCCGTGCACCGCCATCGCCTGCGCGCCGTACTCGGCGAGGTGCAGCGCATGCAGGCGGTCGCGATGGCGCAGGGGATGCGCGACGTCGCCGTGGTCGAACGCGCTGAGCCGGATCGACCCGGCATCCCAGCCGTCCACGCGTTGCCACAGGCACATGCGCTGCTGGTGCGGTACCTGCCGCGCGATCGCGTCGCGGCCATCGAGCGGCGTGCCCATCGGGATCATGCGGTGGCCTCCGCGCTGCGCCCGCGCACGATCAGCAGCGCGAGCAGGAAGTTGGACGTCACGCCGATCGCGACGGTGAGGCCGATCGCGCGCAGCACCGGGATGCTCGACAGGCCGAGCAGCGCGAACACCAGGAACGTGACGAGCGAGCAGACCAGGATCGCGTGCAGCGCGCGCACCTGGTCGTCGGGATCGTCGCCGGCGTGGTCGAAAAACAGCGCGTAGTCGAGGCCGAGCCCGGCCGCGAGGATCAGCGCCACCAAGTGGAACAGGTTGAGCTCCACGCCGGTGCCGCGCAGCACCGCCAGGATCAGTAACGTGGTGAGCGCCATCGGCGCGAGCACGCGCAGCACGCGCCGTGCATCCCGCAGCGCGAAGCCGACGGTCGCGGCGAGCAGCACCGCCGCCACCGCGAGCGCCCACAGCACGCGGCCACGATAGGCCGCGACCAGCGATTCCGATGCGGCCTTCAGGTCGACCAGCTGCGCGCCGTGCGGCGCGACGGCGCGCGCCACCGCGGCCGGCTCGGTCAGCCCGGTGAGCGTGACGAGCGCGGTCGCGCCGTCGCCATGCGCGAGCAGCAGGCCCTCCACGCTGCCGGCGAGCGGCGTGCCGGCAAGGTCGGCCGGTCGCAGCGGCGGCGCGCGGCGCGCACGCTCGACGTCGTCGATGAAACCGGCGAAGGCGTCCGGAACGAAAGGGCTCGCGGCGACGGCGGCATCGAGGTCGCGGGCGAGCGTCCCAGCCGACGGCAGGCGCGCCTGGCGTGCACGCTGCGTCGCGACACTCGGCAGGTAACGCGCCGCGAGTTCGTAGCCGGCGATCGTGCCGCGCGCGCGCAGCGCTTCGAGCACGGGCATCAGCCGCTCGCTCGCCTGCAGCGCGGCTTCGGCGTCGCGCGCGGGCAACGTGACGAGATAGCGCACGTCAGGTGCGCCAAGCTCGCCGCGCAGGCGCGCATCGCGCGCGAGCGCGTCGGCGGGTACCGGCGTGAGGCGCGAGAGGTCGTTCTGCCAGAACGCACCGGGCGCGAGCACGGCGACCGCGAGCAGCACCCCGGCGAGGCCGAGGCCGGCGGCCGGGCCGAGCCGCGGCCAGCGTGCGATGCGGGACCAGGCACGACGCAGGCGCGGCGAGGCCGCGAGATCACGGGCTTCGGGATCGAGCAGCGCCGGCAGCAGGAAGCGCGTGGCGAGCGCGGCGCTGCCGAGGCCGACGATGGTGAACACCGCGAGCTGGCGCAGGCCTTCGACGCCCGAGGCGAGGAACGTCAGGTACGCGATGCACGTCGAGGCCACGCCGGTGCCGAGGGTCGGCCAGAGCGAACGCGCCGTGGCCCAGGGGGAGACGCCCGGGCGGCGGTGGCTGAAGAGATGGATCGGATAGTCCTGCGCGACGCCGATCAGGGTGAAGCCGAAGGCCACCGTGATGCCGTGCACGCCGTCGAACAGCGCCGCCACGGCGGCGAGGCCGGTGAGGCCCGCGGTCGCGAGCGGCAGGCCGCCGAGCAAGGGCGCGCGCCAACTGCGATAGGCGAGCCAGAGCAGCAGCGCGAACAGGATCGAATCGGCGGTGCCGATCAGCGAGGCTTCGCGCTGCGTGCGGCCGGCGACCTCGACCGCGAACGCGCCGGGGCCGGTCAGGTCGAGCCGCGCAGGCGACGCGCCGCGCACCGCCTCGAAGGCCGCCCGGATGTCGCCCACCGCGGCGGCCTGGCCCGTCGGATCGAAGCCGGCGGCGCCGGTCTGCACCGCGAGCAGTGCACGCCGGCCGTCGCGGCTGAACCAGACGCCGTCGATCCGCTGGGGCGTCGCGGCCGGCTCCCACGCTTCGGCCAGGTGCAGCATCTCCAGCGTGGGATCGCGCTCGATCAGCGGCTCGACGAGCGACGCGGCGGGTGAGCCGAGATCGGCGACCCGCGCCTGCAGCGCCTGCGCCAGTGCTTCGCCTTCGAGCCCGCCCGCGGCCGGCCGCGGCGAAAGCAGGTAGCGGTAGGGGCGCAGGCGCTCGGGAATCACCGACAGGTCGGCATCGCCATTGGCGACCAGCGCGATGCGCGGCAGCGTGCGCAGGCGCCGGGCAAGCACGCGCGACTGCGCGGCGAGCTGCGGTGCCGGCGCGCCGTCGATGGCGAGCAGCAGCAGGCGCGCCCCGGGACCCTCGCCGAGTTCGTCGATCAGCAGGCGCTGCTCGGCCGTGCGCGGCGCGGGCATGAACTTGCGCAGGTCGCCGCCGAGATCCAGCGAGCGCGACGCCGCCCAGCCGAGCGCGCCCAGCAGCGCGAGCCAGAGGAGCGCGAGGGCGAGCCTGAGCCGTGGCGACAGGGCGCGCGGGGCGCCCGGCGTCATCGTGCGTCGCCGCGGCAGAGCGCGGCCAGGCCCGGTGCGTCGCTCACGCCGGCCGCGGCCTGCGCGGCGCCGGCGAGCAGCGTGCGCTGCACGTCACCCTTCACCGGCTGCGTCTCGATGCAGCGCAGCTCGGTGCCGCGGCCGTACAGCGAAAGGCCGCGCACGTGCTGCGCCATGCGCGCCTCACGCGGGACCAGGCGCAGCGTCCAGCGCTCGCGCGTGCCCTCGCTGGCGAGGCGGAAATGCCGCTCGAGCTGCACGCGGTCGCCGCTCAGCAGCGCGCCGAAGCCGGCCTGAAGGCCGGCGAGCTCGGGCGCGCGATCGAGCAAATACGTACGCCCGGCCTTGCCGCCCCGCGCGATGGTCACGCTGCCCGCGCGGATTGTGGAGGTCTCGGCATAGGGCACTCGCACCTCGCGCACGAGCACGTCGCGGCTCGGGCGCTGGTACTCGCCCTCCACGCGCAGCGGCTTCTTAAGCAGGCGCGAGCCGCGCAGCTCGACGAACTGCGTGCGCATCGGCGCCGGTCGCGCGAGCTTGCCGAGGATCCAGCCGGTGTCGACCGCCTCAGGCGGCGCGGCGTGGAGCCCCGTCGCGGCCAGCAGCATCGTCAGGAGCATCGGGGCGCGCAGCTGTCGCATCGGAAGACCGCCAGAAATCGAAGAAGTTGAACCAGTTGTAGGGCGCCTGGCGCGCGCGGCGCTCGAGCACGGCGGCGTAGCGGCGCACGCATTCGGCGAGCTGCGCCGCGCGGTTATGCCGCTCGATCGCCAGACCTTCGCTGAACAGCTCGAAGTCGAGGTCGTAGCGGCGCCCGCCGCGGTAGAGCCCGAAGGCGAGCGCGACGGGCGTCTTGAGCATCGCCGCGATCAGCCATGGCGAGGTCGGCATCGATGCGGTGCCGTCGAAGAAGGGCACGTCGGTGATCGCCTCGCCCGGCTGCGCGCGATCGACCAGCAGCGCGACCAGCGCGCCCTCGTCGAGCGCTTCCTTGATCGCGAGCACGATCGACGGGCCGTCCATGCCGGCGTCGATGATGCAGCGCGCGAGCTCGGGATTGAGCGCATCGAGCAACTGCTGCATCGAAGGGTTGTGCGCCTTGTCGAGCACTACGCGGATCTTCGTGCCCGGGCGCTTGGTGCCGAGCACCCGCAGCGCGTCGAAGCTGCCCAGGTGCGAGCCGAACAGCAGCAGGCCCTGGCCGCGGTCGAGGAACCGGTGCACGTGCTCGAGGCCGCTGGTGCGGATGTCGAAGCGGTCGATGCGCCCGGAAAGCAGGAAGACGCGGTCGAGGATCGTCGAGGCGAAGGTGTGGATGTGGCGCGCGACGTCGCCGAGCGTCGCCGGCCGACCGAGCGCCGCGCTGAGGAAGCGTCGCGACGCCGCGCGCTCGGGCGCACGGCGCAACAGGAAGTAGAGCGTGATCGGCAGCAGCAGCGGCCGCGCCAGGCGACGGCCGCCGTACAGGCCGATGTTGCGGATCAGCCACAGCGCGAAGCGCCCGCCGCCCTCGGGACGCTGCTTCCACTGCACGTTCATGCCGATGCTCCGTCGACGAGCTCGCCACTGGCCAGCAGTGTCTCGCCGCGCAGCACGCGGAACCGCCAGCGCGGCGCGGTGCCGTCGAGCTCGATGCGCGCGGGCTCCTCCGGCAGCAGCGGCTGCAGGAACTTCACCTGCGGCAGGCGCAGCGCGCCGAGCGGGCCGTGCACGCGCTCGATCGCCTCGACCACGTGGTCGAGCAGCACCACGCCGGGCACGATCGGCCGGCCCGGGAAATGACCGGGCAGGCTCGGATGCGAGGCGGGCACGACGAAGTCCATCGCTCAGCCCTGCGCCGCGAGCGCGACCACGGCCTCGCGCGCCTGCAGCGCGAGGCGGTCGCGCACTTCGGCGGCACTGCCCTGCGGCAGCTCGATCGGTGCGCCGAAGCGCACGTGGATCGTGCCCGGGCGCACCCGGAAGCCGTGCGGCGGCAGCACGGCGCCGGCGCCGGTCATCGACACCGGTACCACCGGCACGCCGGCGGCGATCGCCACCTGGAACGCGCCGGGCTTGAACTCGCCGATGCGCCCGCCACGGCTGCGCGTGCCCTCCGGGAAAATGCAGAGCGTGTGGCCCGCATTGACGATCGCCGTGGCCGCGCGAAGCGAGCGCACCATCGAGGCGCGGTTGCCGTCGCGCTCGATGAAGCACATGCCCATCGCCTTCGCATAGCGGCCCACGAACGGCATGCGCGTCATTTCCTGCTTGAGCATGAAGCGCAGCGGCACCGGCACCGCATGGAACAGCGCGCAGATGTCGATCACCGACTCGTGCGTGGCGACCAGCACGTAGGTCTTCGACCAGTCGATCGCATCGGCGCCCTCGACCACCACCTTCGCACGGGCACCGATCAGCAGGCCCGGCGACCAAAGCCGCGCGGCCATGCGCAGCGGCACGCGCGCGTCGCGCAGCAGCACGCGCAGGGCGAGCGCGAGGCAGATGCCGCCAGCGGTCCAGACCAGCGTGAAGGCGAGCTGGAACGCGTTCGCGACGGCCCAAGCCATGCGCAGCGGCAGCGGTTCGGCCAGCTCGAGGGTCTCAAGGGGTGCGGACATGAGGGTCTCAGCGCATCACGTCGCGCCAGAAGGCCGGCCCGAGGCGGCTGCAGCGGCGCAGGAATTCGGGAAGGGTGCGATAGGGCCGGTCGGGAAACAGGCGCATGCGCACGAAGTACTCGGCGATGAACACGCCACCGACGATGCCGTAGTTCAGCAGGTTCGCGAACCACGACCACCACAGCTGCGGCACCGCGATCGCCGGCGGATGCCCGAGCCGTGCGAGCAGGCCGTCGGGGACCGCGAAGACGCCCAGCAGCAGGTTCGCGATCGACAGCCCCACCAGCAGCAGCGACCAGAAGCGGGTGAGCCGCCGGGTGTAGCGGCGGATCTCCGGCGTGAGCTGCTCCGCGGGACGCCCCTCGAGTCCCGCGACCACCCGCTGGATCAGCGGAATGCTGCCCGGCCGCAGCGTGCGCGCGAACCACCAGGCGAGCAGGGCGGTGACCAGCACCGGCGGCAGCAGCAGGAGCACGTGCAGGGCCACCGACGACTGCACCTGCCACAGGGCGGCCGCGAGCAGCGCCACCAGCGCCCACGCCCACGGCCGCCCGCGCACCAGCGGCAGGACCAGCAGGATCAGCGCGATGTCGAGGATCGCGAGCGCGGCCAGCCGCGGATCGCGGGTCGCGCTGGCGGCATGCGCGAGCAGCGGATAGGCCGCGCTCAGCACGAGGCGCACGGGCGCCACGTTCATGCCGTTCAGGCCGCGCGGTTCGCCTGCACGTGCTCGGAGAGCGACCGCAGGGAGGCGAAGATGCGGCGGTTCTCGTCGCTGTCGCTGCGCAGCTGGAAGCCGTAGCGCTTGCTGATCGCGAGGGCGAGCTCGAGGGCGTCGATGGAGTCGAGGCCCAGGCCGGCGCCGAACAGCGGCGCTTCCGGATCGATGTCGGCGGCCGTCACCCCGTCGAGGTTCAGGCTCTCGACGAGCAGTTCAGCAAGTTCGGTTTCGGCGGCGGTCTGGGTCGACATCGGGTTTTCCGTGAGACGAGGTTCGGCGAGGATGCGTGGCCGCGACGCCTTCGGGCACTGAATGATTCAGCGGCTGCAGGACGGAGGCGGGCCGGTATCATGCGAGGCATGAACGCTTTGCGAAATTCTGCCACCGATACGCCCGAGGCGTGTGATGTCCTGATCGTCGGCGGTGGGCCGGCCGGCAGCACGGCCGCCACGCTGCTCGCCCGGGCGGGCTGGAAGGTGGTGATGCTCGAGAAGTCGGCGCACCCGCGGTTCCACATCGGCGAGTCGATGCTGCCGATGAACATGCCGATCCTCGAGCGCCTCGGCGTGCTCGACAAGGTACGCGAGATCGCGGTCCTCAAGCGCGGCGCCGACTTCCCGGTCGACGGTGGCCACTACAACGTCTTCGGCTTCGACCGCGCGCTGCGCGACAGCCCCACCTTCGCCTTCCAGGTCGCGCGCGAGCACTTCGACCACGTGCTCTTCGAGCATGCGCGCGAGGCGGGCGTGGACGCGCGCGAGCATTCGAAGGCCGTGCGCATGGAGACGGGCGACGACGGCCGCCCGGCACGCGTGCACGTGCAGGGCCCGGACGGCACCTACGTGCTGCGCCCGCGCATGGTGCTCGACGCGAGCGGACGCGACACCTTCCTCGGCGCCGCGCTCAAGCTCAAGCAGCGCAACCGCCGGCACCAGTCGGCGGCCGTGTTCAGCCACTTCCGCGGCGTCGCGCGACGCCCCGGCGAGGACGGCGGAAACATCACGATCTACCGCCATGCGCACGGCTGGATGTGGTTCATCCCGCTGCCGGACGACGTGATGTCGATCGGTGCAGTGTGCTCGCCCGAATACCTCAAGGAGCGCGGCGGCCAGAGCGAGGCGTTCCTGATGCGCACGATCGCCGGCGTCGACGGTGCCGCCGAGCGCATGGCCGACGCCGAGCGCATCGCGCCGGTGCACGCGACCGGCAACTACACCTATGAATGCAGGCGCATGCATGGCCCGGGCTGGCTGCTGCTCGGCGATGCCTACGCCTTCGTCGACCCGATGTTCTCCTCCGGCGTGTTCCTGGCGATGAACAGCGCCGAGCGCGGCGCGCAGGCGGTCGACGCCGCCCTGCGCGAGCCCGCGCGCGAGCACGCACTCATGCGCGATCTGCAGCGCGTGCTCGACGGTGGCCTCGACGAGTTCAAGTGGTTCATCTACCGCTTCACCTCGCTCACCATGAAGCACCTGTTCGCCAATCCGCGCGACGTCGCGGGCGTGGAGAAGGCGGTGGTGTCGATGCTCGCCGGGGACGTCTTCGAGGCGCCGTCGGTGGTCTGGCGGCTGCGCGTCTTCCGGGTGATCTACGCGCTCACCGCGATCGGCATGCTGCCCGATGCGCTGCGCGGCTGGTGGAGCCGGCGTCGGCAGGCGCGCCTGCGCTTCGACGCCGAGACGCTGCAGCAGGACGCGCGATGAGCATGGCGCTCCCGCAGGCGCAGGTCGCGCCGATGCTGTCGGTGCAGTACGTGCATGCCCCGCTCGACGCGGTGCTCGCCGACGAGCGCGTGCTCGCGGTGATCGGCTTCGGCGAGCGTGCGATGGGCGCGGATCCGCGCGCCCTGCGCGTCGCGCTCGCCCCGCGCGGCGAAGCGCCGCTGGAGGTCTGGCGCGGCGTCGGGCCGGTCGAGGCCGGCTGCGTCGACGGCGTGGCGCATGCGCACGACGGCGCGCTGCTGTTCGCCTCGATGGACGTGCCCGAGGTCGGCGGCGACATCTGCGGCGCCGCCGAGCACGCCTACGCGGCACTCGTACGCCGCACGCGCGAGCTCGGCTATCCGCACCTGCTGCGCGTGTGGAACTACCTGGACGACATCACCCTCGGCGAGGGCGACGACGAGCGCTACAAGCGCTTCTGCGTCGGCCGCGCGCGCGGGCTCGGCCCCGACTTCGCCGCGCGCACGCTGCCGGCCGCCACGGCGATCGGCCGCGTGCAAGGCACCGGCACGCTGCAGGTCTACTGGCTCGCCGCGCGCGAGCCGGGCCTACCGCTGGAGAACCCGCGCCAGGTCAGCGCGTATCGGTATCCGCGGCAATACGGGCCACAGCCGCCGAGCTTCGCCCGCGCGATGCTCGCGCCGGGCGACGTGCCGCTGCTGCTGTCGGGCACCGCCGCGATCTGCGGGCACGAGTCGCGCCACGCCGGCGACGTTCTCGCCCAGCTCGACGAGACGCTCGCGAACATCGATGCGCTGGTCGGGGTGGCCCGCCGGCATCGTGCGTTCGCGGCGAGCCTGGGGGTGGCTTCGCCGCTCAAGGCCTACGTGCGCGACGCGGACGAGCTCGCGACCGTCGACGAAGCACTCGCGGCGCGCCTGCCGCTGGTTCCGCGACTCGTGTTGCAGGCCCGCGTCTGCCGGCGCGAGTTGCGGCTCGAGATCGACGGCTGCCACGGCTGACCCGCGGCGCGATGAGGAGGATGCGATGGGCGTGATCAGTCTCGTGTGGGGAATCGGCGCCTTGCTGGCGATGCTGCTCGGGCTGGTGCCGTTCCTCGGCTGGCTCAACTGGGTGGTGATCCCGTTCGCCGGCATCGGCGTGGTGATCGCGGTGCTGGGTCTGCTGATGTCCTCGGAAGGGGGCCGCGGGCGCGCGAAGGCGGGTCTGCTGCTCGGCGTGGGTGTGATGATCGTCGCGGCGATCCGGCTCAGCCTCGGCGGCGGCATCGTCTAGAGCGCTTCAGCCACGCGCGCAACGTGCGCGCGGTGAAGCCTCAGTTCGCGACCTGCGCGGCCGGCCGTGCCGCGACGAGTGCGCGCGTGTGCGGATGACGCGGCGCGCGCAGCACGTCCTGGATCGAGCCGGTCTCGACGATCCGCCCCGCCTCCATCACCGCGACGCGCTCGGCGACCGCCGCCGCCGCGGCGAGGTCGTGCGTGATGAAGACCAGCGCGAGGCGGCGCTCGCGCTTGAGCCGGGCGAGCAGCGCGAGGATCGCGGCACGATGATGCGCGTCGAGCGCCGACACGGCTTCGTCGCAGAGCAGCAGCGCCGGCTCGAGCGCGAGCGCGCGGGCGATCGCGATGCGCTGCCGCTGCCCGCCCGAGAACGCATGCGGATGGCGATCGAGCGCGGCGGTGTCGAGGCCCACGTCGACGAGCAACTGCGCCGCCGCGTCGCGTCGCGCAGCGCGATCCAGCGCCGGCCGATGGATGCGCAGCGGCTCGCCGACCAGTTCGGCGACGGTCATGCGCGGATCGAGCGAGGCGTAGGGGTCCTGGAAGACCACGCCGATGCGGGCGCGCACGCGGCGCAGTGCGTCGCGCGGCAGTTGCAGCAGGTCGACCGGCGTGCCGCCGTCGTCCAGCTGCACCCGGCCCTGCCCCGCGCGCGCCAGGCGCAGCAGCACGCGACCGAGCGTGCTCTTGCCGCTGCCGCTCTCGCCCACCACGGCCAGGCCTTCGCCGCGATTTAGGACCAGATCGACGCCGGCGAGCGCATCGCGCGGCGCGCGCGGATAACGCAGCCGCAGGTCGCTCGCCGTGAGCAGCGGCGTGCCGTCGCAAGGCGCATCGAGCGCGGTCGCGGCCGGCGTGTCCGCGGCGAGCAGCTCGCGCGTGTAGTCGGCTGCCGGTGCGCTGAAGACGCGCGCGGTCGGGCCGGACTCGACCACGGTACCGCCCCGCAGCACGAGCACGTCCTGCGCATAGGCGCCGACCAGCGGCAGGTCGTGGCTCACCAGCAGCAGCGCGAGATCCTGCTCGCGACGCAGGCTCTCGAGCAGGTCGAGCACGTCGCGCGCGAGGCGCGCATCGAGCGCGGAGGTGGGCTCGTCGGCGATCAGCACCGACGGCGAGGTCGCGAGCGCCAGCGCGATCGCGATGCGCTGGCGCTGGCCACCGGAGAACGCATGCGGATGGCGATGCAGCGCAGCCGCGGGCTCGGGCACCTGCACGCGCTCGAGCAGCGCGCATGCCGCATCGCGTGCCTGCGCTCGCGACAGCGGCCGGTGCGCACGCAGCGTCTCGACGAGCTGCGCGCCGATGCTGCGCAGCGGATGCAGCGCGGCCAGCGGATCCTGCGGTACCCAGCCGAGCACCCGGCCCTGCAGGCGCGCATGCGCGGGCGAGCCCAGCGCGACGTCGGACTGGCGATGCCGCAGCCCACCTCGCATCGCGAGCCCCGCCGGGAGCAGGCCGAGCAGCGCCTGCACGGTCAGGCTCTTGCCGCTGCCGCTCTCGCCGACCAGCGCGAGGCAGCGGCCCGCCGCCAGGGCGAGGTCGAGCGGGCCGAGCAGGCGCCGCGTGCCGGCGTGCACCTCGAGGCCTTCGAGCGCGAGGACTTCGCTCATGCAGGTTGCGGCCGCAGGCGCACGTCGAGCCAGTCGCGCAGGCTGTCGCCGAGCATCTGGAACGCGGCGAGCGTGGCGACGAGCGCGGCCGCCGGCACCAGCAGCGTCCACGGCGCGGCGTCGAGTTCCTGCACGCCCTCGGCGAGCAGCGTGCCCCAGCTCGCGGAGGGCTCGTCGACCGACAGGCCGAGGAAACCCAGGAAGCTTTCGACCAGGATCGCCTGCGGCAGGATCAGGCCGAGGTAGACCATCGCGAGCGGCATCAGGTTTGGCAGCACGTGCCAGCGCAGGCGCTGCGCGAACGTCGCGCCCATCGCCTCGGCGGCGAGCACGAAGGGCGCGGCGCGAAGGCGCGCGGCCTCGCTGCGCATCACGCGGGCGAAGTCGATCCAGACATAGCCCCCCACCGCCGCGAGCAGCAGCCCGAGCGACCGCTCGAACAGCGTGAGCAGCAGGATCACCACGAGCAGGAACGGGATCGCACTGAACACGTCGAGCACGCGCAGCATCGCGCGCTCCACGCGGCCACCCGCCAGGCCGGCGATCGCGCCGTAGGTCAGGCCGATGCCGAGCGCGACGAGGCTCGCGAGCAGGCCGATGCCGAGCGAGAGCCGCCCGCCGGCGAGGGTGCGGGCGAGCACGTCGCGGCCGATCGCATCGGTGCCGGCGAGGTGCCCCGCCGTACCCGGCGCGACCGCGAGCGCCGTCCAGTGCGGACGATGCGGATCGAAGGGCACCAGCGCCGCGCCGAACGTGCAGGCGAGGGCGAGCAGGCCGAGGAGGACAAGGCAGGCGCGGGCGGTGGCCGGGAGGGAGCGCATCGGCTCGCATGCTACCGGCGCGGTCCGCGTCGCACGATGGCGCGGGTGCCCTGCCTTGTCAGCCCGGCGCGCTCCGGCGATCCTTTCCGGGCCGCGGCCTGCGGCGCACAGGACGTGCCATGACCCCGAGCCGGGCCCGAATTCATAGCGTCGTCGACCTGCGCTGGCTGCTCGCGGCCGGCCTCGCGCTCGTGCTCGCGGCCTGCGGCCCGGCGCGCCCCGACGCGCGACCGGCCGCCGACCGCACGGCCGGCCCGATCCCTGTGGTGCGCCCGTTCGCGCTCGAGCGCGCCGGCGCGTCGGCCACGTTCGACGTCGAATTGCCCGACGTGCGCGAGGGCGGGCACCTGCGCTCGGTCTTCATCGGCGTGCGCGCCGTGCACGACCCGCGACAGGCGGACCGGCAGGACATGGGCCGCCGGGTGCTGCGCTATCTGGACCAAGCCGCGATTCCGGTGCGCCTCACCGTGCACCGGGAGGTGGCCGGCGCGTGGCAGCCGGTCACGCTGATGACGATGCGCCTCGACGGCGCCGGGGACGATGCGCGCTATGCCCCGCATCCGGACCCGGTATTCCGCCATCACCGCCCGGCGCACTGGGACGGCAAGGCGCTCATCGACGCCGGCCTCTGGAACGTCGACCTCGCCTACTTCGAGCACGAGTTCGCCGCGCTCGGTGCGTATGAACCGGGCCGTTACCGCATCTCGATCACCACGCTCGAGGCGCACCCGGCGCTCGAGGGCCTGCCGTACGAACTCGTCGTCGCCCACCGTCGACGCTACTAGGACGCTTCCGCATGGATCGCACCACCCGCACCGAACTGGCGGCCGACCGCGCCGCGACCGGCACAGGTCCCTACACGCTGACCGTCTACGCCGCAGCGCCCGGCACCCCGGTGCGCGACGACACCGGGCACGTGCATACCTCCGTCGCGGGACACGTCTACTACAGCGTGAGCGACGGGCGCCGCTCGGACGGCTACGGGTTCTCGCCGATCGAGGGCGGCAGCATCCGCGGCCCGGGCCAGGTGGTGCGCGACGAGCATCTCGCCTACCAGAAGCCGCTCTATGCTCGGACGCTGGAGATCTCCGCCGATCAATACGCGCGCCTTCGCGAGTACGGCGAGTCCGCGATCGCGCGCACGAACAAGGCGTTCGACCTGCAGTACCACGGGGCGAGCAACAGCTGCATCGACTTCACCTGGAAGGCGCTCGAGCAGGCCGGCCTGCGCCGCGAGCTGCAGGTGCTCCCCGGCGTGCGCATCGACCTCCCGCGCGATCATGAGGGCCAGCTCAAGGTGCTCGACAACATCCGCGACTTCGAGCGCCTCGCCCCGCCGATCCCGGGCAGCCCGCACAACCGCGAGCAGCGCCATCCGATGCCCTCGCGCACCCCGCTGCAGTGGCTGCTGAGCGAGAACGAGCGCGACCCGGCGGCGCCGCCGCGCCCCGCGGCCGCACCCGACGACCCGCGCCTGGGCCAGATCCGCGACGCCGTCCACCGCCTCGACGCCGCGCGCGGACGCACGCCCGACGAGGCGAGCGAGCGGCTCGCCGCCGGGCTCTACACCGAGGTGGCGCGCAATCCGGCGATGCGCCGGGTCGACGACGTGGTGCTGAGCACGGCGACGCACGAACACCCCGCGGGACGCATGGCCTTTGCCGTCCACCGGCCGTTCGGCGAGCGCGAACCGGTCTTCCATGCGGGCGTGGACGTGCAGGCGGCGCTCGCGCAGCCGGTCGACGCGCATCACCGCCAGGCCGAGCAGGTGCGCGAGCAGCAGCAGGCGCAGGGCCATGCCCAGGCACAGGGTCGCGAGCACGCCGCACCGCGGCCGCCGATGCACACGGCATAGGCCGGTTACGCGAGCGCCCCTGCACGGATTCCGTCGGGCCGCGCATCCGGCACGCGCCGCGGCGCCCGACAGGGCGGGGCCCGGGGTCATGGCGACGCCGCATGGGCTGTCGGCCCTGACGGTGGATCGCGGGACGTCCCGCGGAACGCGCCCGCCGGCCGGGGCTTCAGCCCTGCCGCGTATCATGGCCGCATGAGCTATCCCTACGTGCGCCCGCGGCGGATGCGTCGCGACGAGTTCTCCCGCCGGCTGATGCGCGAGACGGTCCTCACCGCCAGCGACCTGATCTATCCCGTCTTCGTGCACGAGCTCGCCGGCCGCGCGCCGATCGGCTCGATGCCGGGCGTGGAACGCGTCTCGGTCGACGAGCTGCTGTACCTCGCCGAGCAGGCGAGCGAGCTGCGCGTCCCCGCGCTCGCCCTGTTCCCCGTCACCGCGCCCGAGGCCAAGTCGCTCGACGCGGCGGCCGCCTGGGACGACGAAGGCCTGGTGCAGCGCGCGGTGTTCGCGCTCAAGTCGCGCTTTCCCGAGCTCGGCGTGATCACCGACGTCGCGCTCGATCCGTACACCTCGCACGGGCAGGACGGGCTGATCGACGAGAACGGGTACGTGCTCAACGACGAAACCGTCGACGCGCTGGTCAAGCAGGCCTTGAGCCATGCGCGCGCCGGCGCCGACGTGGTCGCCCCCTCCGACATGATGGACGGCCGCATCGGCGAGATCCGCGCCGCGCTGGAGATGGACGACCACATCCACACCCGCATCCTCGCCTACAGCGCGAAGTACGCGAGCGCCTTCTACGGCCCGTTCCGCGATGCGGTGGGCAGCGCGTCGGCGCTCGGCAAGGCCGACAAGAAGACCTACCAGATGGATCCCGGCAACTCCGACGAGGCGCTGCGCGAGGTCTCGCTGGACCTGGCCGAAGGCGCGGACATGGTGATGATCAAGCCGGGTCTGCCGTACCTCGATATCGTGCGCCGCATCAAGGACGAGTTCGGCGCGCCGACGTTCGTCTACCAGGTGAGCGGCGAGTACGCGATGCTCAAGGCGGCCGCGCAGAACGGCTGGCTCGACGAGAAGAAGTGCGCGCTCGAGGCGCTGACTTCGATCAAGCGCGCCGGCGCCGACGCGGTGCTCACCTATTTCGCGCTCGACGCCGCGCGCTGGCTGCGCGAGGACGGCTGAGCCATGGGATGCGGGGCACTCGCGCCCGGCCGTCGCCGGCCGCGCCGATGCGTAGGGCCCCTGCTGACTGCGGCTGGCGGAGTGCGATGACGTTCCTCGCCGCGCCCCATCGAAGCGGCGTGTCCGACGCATCCAGTGCCGGCGCGCATCGCAACGCATGCCGCGCCGCGCGCGGGGCGCAGACGCGCCCCGGGCAGGCCGCGCCGTGAACTTGCGCTACGCCGTCTTCGGCCATCCCGTCGCGCATTCGCGCTCGCCGCAGATCCATGCGGCGTTCGCCGCGCAGTGCGGTATCGCGCTGGAGTACGTGCGCATCGATGCCGCGCCGGGGGCATTCGCCGCGTCGGTCGAGCGTTTCGGGCGCACGGGCGGGCGCGGCGCCAACGTCACCCTGCCGCACAAGGAGGCCGCCGCAGGCCTGTGCACCTCACGCAGCGCGCGTGCCGAGCGCGCGGGCGCGGTCAATACGCTCGTACGGCTCGACGACGACCACGGCATGCCGCGCTGGCACGGCGACAACACCGATGGCATCGGCCTGGTGCGCGACCTGCGCGACCGCCACGGCTGCGTGCTCGACGGCGCGCGCGTGCTGCTGCTCGGTGCCGGCGGGGCGGCCGCGGGCGTCGCACCGGCGCTGCTCGAGGCGGGCATCGCTCACCTCACGGTGACGAATCGCAGCGCCGGGCGGCTGGCGTCGCTGCGCGCACGCCTCGACGATCCGCGCGTCGACGCGCGGCCGTGGGACGCATCCGGGGCCGCGGGCGACGCGACGTCGTCACCCTCGGCCGAGTGCACCGCCAGGGCGCGCTTCGACCTCGTCATCAACACCACCTCGGCGGCACGCGGCAGCGCGCCGGTCGCCTGGCCGCTGCCGCGCGAGTTTCCATCGGGCTGGACCGCCGTCGACCTCGGCTATGGCGAGGCCGCGCGGGCGTTCCTCGACGCCGCGCGCACGGGCGGCGCCGCGCGCGCGGTCGATGGCCTGGGCATGCTCGTGGAGCAGGCGGCCGAGAGCTTCCGGCTGTGGCACGGCGTGCGGCCCGATACCGCGCCGGTCTACGCCGCGCTGCGCGCGGAGCTGCCGCCGCCGTGAGCACGGTGCGCGACGCCGGGGCCGTACCCGCTTGCCGCCCCGCCTGCGCGGCCTGCTGCATCGCGCCATCGATCAGCTCGCCGATCCCCGGCATGCCGCAGGGCAAGCCGGCCGGCGTGCCCTGCGTGCAGCTCGATGCGACGCTCGGCTGCCGGCTGTTCGGCGATCCGCGGCGGCCCGCGGTCTGCGCCTCGCTGCGGCCGAGCGCCTCGATGTGCGGCGTCGACCGTGCGGCGGCGCTGGCCGGGCTCGCCGCGCTGGAGACGGCGACCGCGCCTAGCTAGCGGCGCGCCTCAGCGATAGGTGCGGCCCTGCCAGCGCAGCCAGCCGCCGGGCCGGCGACCGCGCGGATCCGCATGCGTCCAGTGCACGGTGCCGCCCTTCGGCGTCCAGACGTATTCGCCGCGGAACTCGACGGCGTCGCCACCGGCGAGCCCGTCCAGCCGCGGGGCGATGTCGATGTTGTGGGCGACGAGCAGCGTCGTGCCGTCGTCCAGGCGCAACAGGAAGCGCTGGTGCGCACTGCCGTCGCGGTCGTCGGCGAGGGTGCGCAGCACCCGCCCGCGGCCCTCGACCCAGACGTCGCTCGCGCGGGCACGGGCCGCCTCGGCGACCGGGCGCGCATCGCCGATTCCGGCCGGTGCGGATGCCGGGCCGTGGGGCGGCGGGACCGGCGCGGCCGCACCCGGCGGATCGCGCGCGAGCAGGCCCAGCGCGGCGAGCGCGACGGCGGCGAAGACGGCGGCGGTCCTGGGGTTCATCGGCGGCTCCGGGCGGGCGCCGTCCATCGTAGCGCCCGTCAAGATCAGGGTCCGGCGGTCGATACCGCCTTCCGAGGCCCCCGATCCCGGCGGCCGGGGGACGGGCAGGATGCGAGCGATCGCGACATCGGCGGCGGAACGGGGCAGGCGGCTGCGGCTGCGCGCCTGCGCGGCGCTGTTGCTGGTGCTCGGCCTGGGCCCGGTGGTGGCGCGCGCCGCGCTCACCGACGACTTCCTCGAGACCTGGACCACCCGCGACGGCCTGCCGCACAGCACCGTCAACGTGGTCGAGCAGACGCGCGACGGCTACCTCTGGCTCGCCACGTGGGAGGGCCTGGTCCGCTACAACGGCCGCGACTTCCGCCTGTTCCGCCGCAGCGAGATCCCGGGCCTGCGCGACGACAGCATCCGCGCGCTGCATGTCGGCCCGCACGGCGACCTGTGGGTGGGCAGCGGACGCGGCGGCCTCGTGCGCGGCCGCGACGGCCACTGGACCGCCCTCGCGCCGGTCGAGGGGCTGGTCACCGGCCTGCTCGAGGAGCCCGACGGGCGCCTGTGGGTCGGCACCACCCGCCACGGCGTGGTGCGCATCGAGCCCGACGGCCGCCGGACGGTGATCGATACGGCGCGCGGCCTGCCGAGCAATGCGGTCAACTCGCTGGCACGCGACCGCCGCGGCCGCGTGTGGGTCGGCAGCAGCCAGGGGCTGGCCCGCATCGAGGGCGACCGCGCCGTCGCGGTCGGCACCGGCCTGCCCAAGGGGTCGGCGATGTCGCTGCTGTTCCTGCCGGACGGGCGACTGGTCGTCGGCACCGAACGGGGGCCTTACGTCGGCGATGACGACCGCTTCGTGTCGCTTCATGCCGACATGTCGCGTGATGCGGTGATCCAGATCGTGCGTGATCCCGACGGCACGCTGTGGTTCGGCACCGTGGGCGCCGGCCTCGCGCGGCTGCAGGGCGGAACGCTGGAGCGGCTCGACGTGGGCCAGGGCCTGCCCAACAGTCGCGTGCTCACCCTGCGCCGTGACCGCGAAGGCTCGCTGTGGATCGGCACCAACGGCGGGCTCGTGCGCCTGCGCGCCGCCCCGATCCGCGCCTATACCCGGGCCCATGGCCTGTCCGACGACTTCGTGCGCAGCGTGCTGCCCGCCACCGACGGCCGGGTCTGGATCGGTACCGCGAAGGGCCTCGACGTCTTCGAGCCCGAGGCCGCGCGGGCGCGCACCGTCGGCGTGGGCACGCCGCTGGCCGGTGCGTCGGTGCTGTCGGTCGCGGCCGCGGCGGACGGCGCCGGCATCTGGGTCGGCACCTTCCACGACGGCGCCATGCGCTGGCACGACGGGCGCATCGTCGAGTCGGTGGGGGTCGACGACGGCATGCCCTCGAGCGAGGTGCGGGTGGTGCACGTCGACCGCGCCGCGCGCCTGTGGCTCGGCACCAAGCTCGGCGTGGTGCTGCGCGACCGCGAGGGCCTGCGCGTCTTCGCCACCGCGGACGGGCTGCCGGGCGACTACGTGCAGGCCCTCTACGAGGATCGCGCCGGCACGATCTGGGTCGGCACCAATGCCGGCGCCGGGACGATCGCATCCGGGCGCGCACGCACGCTCGACCTGCGCGGCGCCGGCGATGCGCAGTACGTCTTCGGCTTCGCCGAGCTGCCGGGCGTCGACGGCGTCTGGCTCGCCACCGACCGCGGGCTAGTGCGCGCCACGCGCGACGGGCAGCTCGCGCAGGTCGGCATCGACCGCGGCCTGCCGTTCGAGAAGGTCTTCGCGATCGTGCCGGACGGCCGCGGCGCGGTGTGGATCACCGCGAACGGCGGCATCGCGCGGCTCGCGCAGGCCGACCTCGTCGCGGTGGCCGAAGGGCGCCTGGCGCGCCTGCCCGCGCGCCTGTTCGGGCACAGCGACGGCATGGTCAGCTCGCAGGCCAATGGCGGGTCGAACCCCAGTGCCGGGCTCGGCGCGGACGGCCGGGTCTGGGTCGCGACCGCGCAGGGTGTGGCGCGCATCGCCGCCGGCGCGGTCGGGCGCCGGCTGCCCGCGCTGCCGCCGATCCTGATCGAGGCCTTCGCCGTCGACGGCCGCGCCATGCCCACCACCGGCGAGCCGGTGCTGCCGCCGGGCAGCGACCGCCTCGCCTTCGGCTTCGCCACGCCCGCGCTGGTGAGCGCGCACCGCGTGCGCTACCGCTATCGGCTCGAGGCGCTGGATGCGAACTGGATCGACCTCGGCGAGCGGCGCGAGGTGCAATTCACCCATCTCGACCCGGGCCGCTACGTGCTCGAGCTGCAGGCCTACGTGCCCGGCGAGGCCGCGCGCGCGTCGACGCAGCGCTTCGCCTTCCGCATCGAGCCGCACTGGTGGCAGCAGCGCTGGGTGGTCGCGCTCGCACTGCTGGCCGTCGCGCTCGTGCTCGGCGGCGCCTATGCCACGCGCATGCGCCGCCTGCGCGCGACCGAGCGCCGCCTGCGCGCGCTGGTCGACGAGCGCACGCGCGCGCTGCAGGTGCAGACGCGCATCGCCGAGGAGCTCGCGCGCACCGATGCCCTCACCGCGCTCGCCAACCGCCGCGCGCTCGACGAGGCGCTCGACGTCGCGCTCGCCAATGCGCGGGCGCGCGCCACGCCGGTCTGCCTGCTGCTCGTGGACATCGACCACTTCAAGGCGGTGAACGACGGCCATTCGCATGCCGTCGGCGATCTCGCGCTGCGTGCCGTCGCCGCGATCCTGCAGGCGCAGTCGCGCCAGCACGATCTTGCCGCGCGCTGGGGCGGGGAGGAGTTCGCGCTGCTGCTCGCCGACTGCACCCGCACGCAGGCGCAGGCCGTCGCCGAGCGCGTGCGCAGCGCCATCGAATCGCTCGACTGCGACAGCTTCGCGCCCGGCCTGCGGCTCACCGCGAGCATCGGCATCGCCTGCGAGCCGGGCGACGGCAGCGTCGCCGACCTCATCGCGCGCGCCGACGCCGCGCTCTATCGCGCCAAGCGCGAGGGCCGCAACCGGGTCGAGGACGACGCGCTGGCGTGAGGCCGCGTATGGACCGGCGCGCGTAACGCTCTGCGGCGCCGTCGCGCTGGCGTCGATGCGCCGCAGCTCGAACCCTGCGATGCCGCATTCGTAGCCCGCGCGGTGCGGGCCGATGGATCACTGCGCCAGGTAGTCGCGCACCTGCGGATCGTTGAGCAGCACCATCACGCTCTCGGCGATACAGCCGTTGAGGTCCTGCAGCAGGATGCCGCTGGTGTGCGGCACGGTGCGGCGCAGCGTGCGGCCGTCGCCGAGGCGCGCCTCGAACACCAGCTCGCTGTTCCAGTGGAAGCCCGCGTAGCGGCTCAGCAGTGAGTCCACGCGCAGCTCGACGGTCTTCGCGGACGCGCCATCGACGGGCTGCGCGGCCTTGCGCAGCTCGCGCTCGGTCTGCTCGACCATCAGCTGCGTGATCGCATGCAGGCTCGAGGCGAGCTTGGTGCCGCCGTAGGCATAGACGATGACCGGCCCGTCCGCCGGCTGCGCATTGGCGATGCGGGCATCGCCGCGCACGGGCATCGCGGCGATCAGGCCGTCGCGCAGCGGATATTCGGTCGGCTGGTACGGCAGCGTGCCGCAGCCGGTGAGCGCCAGCGCGACGGCCAGCGAAACGATATAGCGCATCAAGGTTCCCCTGCTTCGCGGAGCGCATCGCGCGGCCGCCGCCGTCCCCACGGCGGCGCGCACGTTAGCACGGCGCGGCCCCGATCCGCGGGCGCGGCGCGGGCATCGGGGATGCATCGGCTGGCCGGTCTGCGTGACTGGCGCCCCGCGCGCGGTGACGCAGCCGGCGACATCGACGCGCATCACGGTGATGCGCGACTCAGTCGGCCGGCGCCGCGAGCGCGTCGGGAATGCGTGGCGCATGCGCCGCGGCGACCGGCGGCCCCATCAGGTCACGGTGGCGTGCGGCATCGGCAGCCTCGAGGAACGCGGCCGGCAGTGGATACGTGCCGAGCCAGCCGCGCCGCGTACCGGTGAGCACACGCAGCATCTGCCCGCGGCCACCGGGCAGGCGCGAAAGCGGATGGAACGTCGCATCGCGAAGCCATGCACCGGCATCCCGGGTCGACTGGAACAGCGGCGTCAGCCAGCGGCTCCACCAGTGGTAGATGCCGACATGCGCGCGGCGCTCGTGTTCATAGGCGGCAAGCGCGGCCGGCAGGTCGCCGTGCATGCGCAGCGCGTCGCGCAGTGCACGTGCATCGAGCAGCGCCATGTTGACGCCCTGCCCCAGCTGCGGGCTCATCGCATGCGCGGCGTCGCCGAGCAGCACGGCGCGGCCGCCGTGCCAGCGCAGGTGCACGGCGTCGCGATAGCGGGCGCGCGCGAGTCCGGCCGGCGCGTCGATGCCCGCAAGCCGTGCAAGCGCCTGCGGCCATACTGCGGCGACGTCGTCGCGCCATTCGTTCGGCGTCATCGGCGCATCGAACGCGTCGACCTGCATGCTCCAGAAGAAGCTGAGCCGCGGCACCGGATCGTCCGGGCGCGTACCGACCGGCAGCATCCCCGCCATGCGCCGCGCACGCACGTAGCGCTGCTCGAGCACGTCGTGCGCGGGCCAGTCGCCAGCAGGCACCAGGCACCACTGCGCACCCCACGGATACGGGCGATCGAGCGACGCGGGCGCGACCTGCGCGCGCAGCTGCGAGGCGCTGCCGTCGGCGATCACGACGAGGTCGAACGCACCGTGCTCGCGGCCCGCATCATCGCGCAGCACGCCGCGCTCGGAATCGACCGACACGATGCGCACGCCGCAGTGCAGGCGTCGCGATTCGGTCCAGGCCGCGTCGAGCAGCGCGAACAGCGCGCCGCGTTGCAGGCCGAGCCCGTAGAGCCGCGCGTCGAGCTCGGCATAGCGCATGTCCATGACGGGCCGCCCCGCCGCAGTCTCGCCGTACAGGCGCGCGATCGGCGCGCCGTGCGCGAGCGCCGCGTCCAGCAGACCGAGCTCCCACAGCACGAGCTGCCCCACCGGCTGCAGCAGGAACCCCGCGCCGACCGGCCCGAGCACCGGCGTGCGCTCGAAGACCTCCACATGATGGCCGTCGCGCGAGAGCAGCACCGCCGCGGCCTGGCCGCCGGTGCCATAGCCCACGATCGCGATCCGTCGACGTGCCTGCATGCGTCCTCCCCGACGCGCAGTGTAGGCCGTGCCTGCCGGCTCAGGCGGAGGGCGGCGCCCGACGCGACGTGGCCTGCACGCCACGCGGGCGACGTCGCGCGTGCGGCGCCGGTGCGTCGTCCGGCACGGGTTCGCCGACGGTCGCATACCACGCGGCGTACGCGGTGTTGCGCGCCATGCGCCGCCCGACGTCCGGCGCGCCGTCGGTCCACCACACGGGCCCGCGCTCGCCGAGTGCGACCTTCGCGGCATCGACGGCCTTGCGCGCAGCACGCAGCGCGTCGGTGTCGTCCTGCGCAAGCGCCGTGCGCACCGCGCGGCGGGCGGCCATGAGCTCGCGTGTCAGGCGCGCCCGCTCGTCCGGCGCGAGCGACGGGTTCGCGCAGCGCCACAGGCGGCCGCGCACCACGAAGTAGCGTCCGTCGGGGGTGGTCGGGTAGCGCATGCGGGCGAGCATCGCGGACATGCGGGCTGCGGGTCGTGAGCGTAGGTGGCCGGACACGTGCCCACGCTCAGCGCCTCGCGGCCCAAGCATCGGTAGGCCGGCGGTTGGCCGACAGTGGGCAGTCGGCAGTCGGCAGTCGGCAGTCGGCAGTCGGCAGTCGGCAGTCGGCGGACCAGCATCGCCACGAAAGCGACGGGCGGCCATGCCCGCCCGTCGCGCACTTACGCCCACCTCCGATCTGCGCTAGCTTCGAACCGGGCGACCGGTCGCCCCGGGTTAACGCGTTTGCCGGCACAATCCGCTCCCCGCTCGGGTCATCGGCCGCGAGCGAATCCGATTTCCGACATGGAGGGGCCGCGAGGCCGTCGGCCACCCCATTCCAGGAATGCCATGACCGCCCGCCCGAACGCCGCCCCCGAACGTTCCGCGCATCCTGCCGACCGCCATCTCGACATCCCCGCCGACTGGCTCGACTTCGGCAGCGATGATCCCCTCGATGCCGAGCGCTGGATCAATGCCTGCGCCGCCTGCGGCGAGGCGCCTCCCCTTGAATTCGCCGACCTGCGCTGGCAGGTCAAGTGCGCCTGCGGCCAGTGCGGCGCGCCCGCGCAACTCAATGCGATCGCCGCGGTGAACTGGAACAAGTCGCCGCTCTCGATCCACCCGCACTACCGCGAGCTGCCGTTCTTCTCGCTCGCCGGCCTCACCATCCCGAAGGCGCGCACCAAGCTGATCGCGGTGCGTGAATACCTCGAGGAACAGAAGCGCCGCTGCGAGCGCCGCATCCGCGCCCGCGAGAACTTCGGCCACCGCTACTTCCAGCGCATCCGCGCGTACCTCGCGTGGACGATCTACGCGCAGGGGCTGGTGCGCGAGGCGGAGATATCGGTGATCGAGCAGGCGTCGCGCAAGCACTGAGCGCGCACTAACCTCGGCCGCGAACTCCTCAGCGAGGGCCCGCCTGTACGGGGATGACCGGGCCGTGCACCACTTCGCGTGCGTTGAGTATCACCCCCGCCGCGCGATCGATGATGTGCAGGTCGGCCTCGATGCTGGCCGTGGTGGCTCGGAAGCTGCCGTCGTGTCGCATGAAGAGCGTGAGAGGTGTCGTGCCGGCAGCGCACTGCTGGCCGTCGTTCCCGAAGCCCTCCGCTGTCGCGTGGTGCGGCGTTCGCTGCACTGCACGTGCATCCACCGCATAGCGCACGGCACGACTGCAGGTCAGCGTGCCCGTCGCCACCAGGTCACCGTACTGGTCGTCGAGATACGTCTTGGCGTCGAGATCGAACGAGAAGGATACGGGCGGCGGTGGCGGCGGATTGATGATCGTGAAACGGCCTCGCAGCGTGGCGGCCCTGGAAAGGCAACGACTCTCGAATGACCCGACCGCACGTTGGACGTATCCATGCGGCCCGAACTCGACCGCCTCGAGCGTAAAGCTCCCCTCGCTCTCGCACGCACGTCCGCCCATGCTGACGTTGAGCTTCGGCACGGATGCAGGCCCGTGGAAGCTCGTGGCGCCGGTGAAGGTGCCGACGCGAAGCAGCTGTCCCTCGGGCGCGGCGAGCTCGACCGAGAAGTAGTCGTAGCCCGAGTGCCATTCCATCCAGAAGCTGCGGCCCGGAGTGAATCCACCGAGCGTGCTGATGCCCGTATCGAACTCGTAGGCCTGCCCCAGGCCGATGAAATCACCGGGCTCGCTCTGCAGCTTCAACGAGTGCTCGGCCCCGGCGGCGACAAGCGGGCTGGCGAGAAGGAGCGCGGCGGCCAGTGTTGCCACGTTCTTACGAAGTTCCATTTCGTTCCCCGGCAGCTGGAGTGGTGTGTATAGGGGCAGAGTACCGCGCCGGCCCGGCTCGGCGTAACTATGCGCCCGACGACTTCGCCGGCCGCCCGGACCCGCGGAGACCACGGCGGTTGCAGTCGCCCCTCGATCGCCTCGCGGATGCGATCGCCGCCGAGAGCGACCTGGCGCTGCGCACGGAGACGGATGGCCTGCAACTCCTCGTCAGTTACCCGTCTGCGATAAGCGCTGCATATCGCACGTGTCGCTCCGCGTCCGCCGACGCCAGGCAGATGTATGGAGCATGCGGCTGCACGGCAAATCGGGTCAGGTTCACTTCCGACGCGTTTTGCGGATTCGACCTACCGATCGGCCAGCCCCGTCCGACGCCGCTGCCCTGCCAGCGCCCCGATCCTGTGCCGATGGCACGCCAACCCCGTCTCGACCTGCCCGGCATCCCGCAGCACATCGTGCAGCGTGGCAACAACCGCCTGCCCTGTTTCCTCGATGACGGCGACCGTTCGCGCTATCGGCACCTGCTCCGCCAAGCGCTGACCGCCACCCGCTGCCAGCTGCATGCGTATGTCCTGATGGACAACCATGTGCACCTGCTGATCACACCGCCCGCGATGGGTGCGATCGGGCAACTGATGCAGAAGCTCGGGCGCCAGTACGTGGGCCAGTTCAACGCCCGGCATCGCCGCACCGGCACGCTGTGGGAGGGCCGCTACAAGTCCTGCCTTGTCGATAGCACGGACTACGTCCTGCGCTGCGTGCGCTACATCGACCTCAACCCCGTCCGTGCACGGATCACCGATGACCCGACCGCGTTCGGCTGGTCGAGCTGTGCTGCCTTGTGCGGGATGCGCGCCGATCCCTTGCTCACGCTGCACCCGGCCCAACGGGCACTTGGTGCGACAGAGCCCGAGCGAGCCGACGCCTACCGCGCTCTCCTCGCCGAAGCCATCAGCGATGAGGAACTCGCCTCGATCCGCCTCTATCTGCAACAGCAACGCGCCTATGGCCGTGACGACTTCCGGGCGATGGTGGAGACCAAGACGCAGCGCTTCGCTGGCGTTAGGCCAGCGCATCGACCGGCACGGCGTCCGGTTGCCACAGCAGGGTAAGCAAACCCGCCTGATTAACTGTTGCGAGTCGGTCGAGTTCGGAAACGAGAAGGCCCGCTGAGATGCGAGCCTTGATCGTTAGGGTCGCCGGAAGTGAACCCGACCCCGTTATTTCCTGGCCTTGATCGCTAGGGTCGGTGGGAAGTGAACCTGACCCCGTTTATTTCGGGGTCGCTGGGAAGTGAACCTGACCCCGTTATTGGTAGGGAAGTGAACCTGACCCCGTTATTTGGGGTCGCCGAAAGTGAACCTGACCCCGTTATTTCGTTTATTCGTCAAACGCCCGAATCATCGTTCGTCTGGGTCCCAGCCTATTGGGACACTTTGATGCAACCTTTCAGCAAAGCAACGAACGTGCACAAAGAAGTCTTGCGCGCCTTCCCGATTATCTGGATCCGTGCCTAATGAGTGAGCTGTGAGCCGAATAGGGTCAACAGCAGAACGTAACACCTCGTTGCCGCAATATGCGCACTGATATTTCATGGGATTCTATCCCATCCGTAACGCTGTGCAGTTTTTTGCGCCCTCTTGAGCGCCCATCCACCGCCTGACGTCACGAGTTTTCCCGCCTTATTAAACACTGCGAATGACACGCGATTTTGATTGACTGAGAAGAAGACACGCGCCCCATCTGCCTGAAAAGTCCGTGTGCCAAATAGCCTAACGTAGGCAAGACCTGCACGCGAGATCGCCCCGCCTCTTGTAGCTGCTGCGCCGAGGCGTACTGCCCCGTGCGCCGTGACGCCGAGCCCGCCGGCCTCCTTCAATACTGGAATTGCGTATGCTCCTGCATACATCGTAAGGCCGAGTATCGCTCCGACCGTGCCACCTGCACCTTGTGCTTGTGTTCGTCCGGCAAATTCCTCACGCGAGATGTTACCCAGAGCAAATTCACTCTGGTTGTACATAAAGTCACAGTCAGCACCTCCGTCGCAATACAGAGGATCACTCGACCGCTGCGCCCAGTAATTTTGTGGCTGCATAGCGGTGCGCCTAGTATCCGAACTGTCGTCCGCGCCATGCTCGATCGAGGTGCAATTGGTTGCGGCGCGGCCGCTTATTCTAGTGCCACACCCTGGCTTCTCCTTTGGAGCTCTGCCGTCGGGGTCGATATACGCGTATGGATTGTTATAGGAATATGCGTATCGATTGAAGTGATCAATGTTTCCTGTATGGGCATCAATTGGATCGACGCTCAGGAAACGTCCGACAGCAGAGTCGTAATACCGCTGCTGCATATAAGTCAGCCCGGTCGCCCCATCCATCACGTGCCCGGTATATCCAATCCCCTGGTACGCCGGCTTGCCGATCGCGCCGCCATACGGTTCCCACTCTGTCCGCGACATTACCTGGCCGGCCGCATCCGTCGTCGCCACCGGGCTCCCCAGCGCATCCGTATGGAAATATTTCAGCCGAACCTGGCCCGTAGCGAAGTCATACGTGCGATCGCCGATCAGGCTGCCGGCCAGGTAGTAGTGCTCGGTCCACTCCTTGTCCGTGTGCTCGAACATGATCTGCCCGGCCTGGCTGTAGACCGACAGCGTGTAGGCGTGGACGTCGCCGCCTTGGGCCGCTGGGGTGCGCCAGTTCAGCACGCGCCGGCCATGGCCGTCGTAACGGTACACCTCGCGATCCGGCGTGACGCGCAGACGGTTGCCGTAATCGAAATCGTAGCCCTGGCCGTTCTTCTGCCTCAGGTTGCCCTGCGGGTCGTAGGCGAACCCCATGACCGTCGCGCCCGCCGAGTTCTGGATGGCGGTGAGGCGGTTCGTGCCCGGCTCGTAGTAGTAATTGGCAAAGTCGCGGCCGCCGGCGTGCATCCACGACCGGATGTTGTCGACCGTGTCGTAGGTGAAGCGATGCCAGGCATCGCCGCCAAAGGCCCACGAGCCGGCCGCCGTCAGGCGGTCGAGGCCGTCGTAGTACATGTGGCGGTTGTAGTGGCCGCCACGCGCGTTGTCGTAGATGTCCTTGACGTTGCCGTTCGGGTCGTACGTGAACGTGGTATCCAGCGGAACGCTGGCGCCGGCGCTGCGCGTACGCGAGGGGAGCTGGCGCGCGTTCTGCTCCATCGTGTGCACAATGCCGTTGCCGTAGGTGAACTGGCGGATCGAGCCATTCGGGTAGTAGCGAACGCCGGTCGCGAACGTGCCCGTGTTGGCAACCACCTGCGTCGGCTGGCCGAGCGCATTCGGGCCGAAATACGTGATGGCACCGGTCTGGGTCTGGGTGGTCGTGCTCAGGTTGCCGTGCGCGTCGTAGCCGTAGCCCAGGCCCCAGTCGTACCAGCCCGGCTGCGACGAGCCTTCACCGGTGAGCATCCGGCGGCTGTTGTACTGGTAGGTATTCACGACCGGGCTTTGATTGCCGGGATCGTTGTAGGTGGTGATCCGCTCAGGCAGGCCGTCGGCGGTGTAGCTCCAGATCTGATTGCCGCGGCCATCGGGGAAGTTCAGCGTCTTCAGGCGATTGCGGGCGTCGTAGTCCCGCGACGACGCGCGCGGAGCGATCGCCGGGTCGCCGTAGTCACAGCGATCCGCAGCGGGAAGCGCAAGACCGCTTGCCGACCAGGCGAGGTTGCCGGCCGCGTCATAGGCCATCACGGTCGAACCCGTTTCAGGCTCGATCACCTTGCAGAGCTGCTGGTGCTGGTCGTAGACGTAGCGACGCGTGATCGACGCCGGCGATGGGGCGGGCGGGGGGAGGCCGGGCACACTGAATGTGCCCGACTGGCTCAATACGTTGTTGGGTTGCCCGACTGGCGAGATCCCATGCACGTGGAGGGTGCGTCCGCCATGGACGCGGCGGATCTCCTCGGTAAGCGGGACGGCGAAGCGGTGGCTGGTGCCCGTCGACTGGCAGGCAGCCGCCACGGCGGGCTCGCTCGCCACGGCGGCCCGGCTGCTGGTGACGAAGCTGCCGGTGCCGTAGGCGCCGCCGGCATAGACATGCACGTCGATCGACGTGTTCGAGCCTGTCGTGCATGCCCAACCCCGGAGGTGGGGTACACCACCGGGGTAGTCGATGCCGTCGATGTTGCCGATCACGCGCGAGGCATCGAGAGTGATGCTCACTGCGGGTGATGCCGTGCTCGCGCCGCGTGTATCGGTCGCGGCGGCCTGAAGCGAGTGGGTTCCGGGCGGTGCATTGACCCACTGCACCTCGTAGGGCGCCGTGGTGTCCGTACCGATCAGCTGCGTCCCCGCATAGAACTTCACCGATGCGACGCCGTCGTCGCTATCGCGTGCGTTGGCAGTGAGCGTAAGAGTCCGCGGGGCAAAGCCATGATTTCCTGCGGCCGGCGACGTGAGGCTCACGACCGGCTTGGCATTGACAGGCGTGGTCGAGCACGAGCCCGTCCGGGTTGGCTCGGGGCAGTACTGCGCCGCAGCTGGCATCGGCACGGCGACCAGCGTGGCCGTGAGGGCGAACAGGCTGCCGAACAGCGCCATGTTGATTCGAGACATGTTCCTTTCCCTGGATCCGCTACTGCAGATCGAGCGGACTCGCGCGGCCGGCTGCGACAGCCGGTCGCGCGAGCGTGGCATTAGTTGGTCGGGCCGCGATTGATCGATTTCGGCTTGCCGAAGATGTCCCGCTCGATCACCGTGCGGGTGTTCTCCGCGCCATCGATCAGCACCGGCGAATCGAACGACGGGACGTCGAAGACCTGGAATTCCTCGACCGTCGCGAAGCCCCGTGGATTGGTGGTCACGCGACGGAAGCCAGGCTGGTAGTCGATCCGAGTCGTCAATACCCCCTGCTCGGAGTCCTGCTCGGTCTGGACCGGCCGCCCCAACGCGTCGAACTTCGTTCGCGTCCCATTGGCGACGTCGGCCCACGTCACCGCGCCCGACTCGTAGGGGTTTCTGGGATAAGACGCGAATGTCACGTTTCCGCGCATGTCGTAGCGCTTCGCGACCCACGACTCTGAGGTGGGGCGGTCCGCCGCATCGAAGGACTCTTCGACGATGGGGCGGAGCAGTCCATCGAACAGGGCGATTTTCCGGGCGTTCCCGGTCTCCTCGACGCGGCGCCATGAGCCCGCGGGAACGCCATATTCGGCCGTCGGCAGCTGGTCGTGACGGATACGGGTCGCGTGCCAATGCGTGGTGTCGCAGACGCCCGGTTGACTCTCCGACGGGTGCTCGACCAGCGACACTCGGCCCATCGCGTCGTAGCCATAGCAGGTCTTGGAGCCGGCCTCGTTGGTTACCGCGCGGATCCATCCCATGTCATCGACCGACGCGGTCTCCTGCGTGCCATCGGGATGCTGGATCAACTGCGGGATCCCGCGCTTCCAGTCGGAAAGGCGCGTCGTGTTGCCACGCCCATCCGCCGCCGTCGACAATCGCCCGGCGCTGTCGTAGGTCATGGTCTGCTCAAGCTTGCCGAAGCCATAGACGCGCTCAGGCAATGCCTGTGCGTTGTAGTCCGTGCGAGAGACCTCGATCCCGGACGTCGCGGTACGTGCCGTCTGCCCGAGAACCCAGAGCGCGGTATTGTCGTGGTAGCTGGTTTCGTCGATACGCTGGTAACCGCGACTGCTCGACCGAACCTCCTTCACCGGGCGTAGATTGGCGTCCAGGCAGAGCTGCGCGCCATAGCAGCTGCGATCCACCTGCCAGTTGAAACTGGCGTCCTGCTGGTTGATGACACGCGCGATCTCGGGCCTCGGGAACTCTGCCGTGAACCCGTCACCAAGATAGCCAAGCGGGCTCGTGCCGATGCGCGTCGGATAAGGCCGCCCGACCTGGGCCAGCTCATAGGCTTTCGTGGTCACCCGCAGGATGTTTGCCGCGTCCGCGCCTTCCTCGATCTTGAGCAGCTTTCCTTCGTTGTACCGATAGGAATTTCCGAAGGTGTAGCGCTTCCAGCCGTCCGGGCCGATGATGGTCGTCGTCCCGCTGCCGGCACAGTCGTCCGAGACGCAAATCGGCTCCGCGCAGGTATCGCTGTCGCACTTGTAGGGCTCGGTCTGGCCGTCGGGGAAAAACCAGCTGTGCCCATAGCTGTACTCATACGTCCATACGGACGACGCAAGCGACGGACCGGACAGCGTCTTCTTCATCAGGGCAATGGCATGCCAATTGATGGGAAAGATCGCGTAGTCGTTCGTCGGATCGTTGTAGTTGTTTGAAGCCGTCGAAGGTACGTAGTTCCGACAAAGAGCCGGGACCTTTGTGCGGCCGAACCGCTGGGGCGCGGTCTCGAAAGTTCCGACTGCGCCGGACGGATGCGTGATCGTGCCCACGAAGGGCCCGGAGAACATCGGGTCGAGGCCGGCCAGTCGAAAGCATGTACGCCAGTTCGGTGTATCGGCCGCTGCGTATTCGATCTCGGAGCTAAGCGCTGAGAAATTGATCTTCCATGACGATCCGTCCGGAAGCAGGACCTGCGAAAGCGATGGCGCGCTATAGCGGGTCGCATAGCCGTAGATGTACTGAAAAAGCTGCGTGCCGGCGACGACCTGGTCTACAAGGCCCGAGCCGTTGTAGCGGAAGGTGATCGATCGCCCATCGCTCGACGTGATCGAATTAATCTTCAGCGGCCGGTCGTAGGTATTAGAGTAGTTGTAAGCCACCCAATTGCCGAAGCGATCTTCAACGCGGGTCGCATAGAGGACATTCGTACGGCGCGGCACTTCGTCGGAGGCATACGCCGCGGTCGGGTTGGTGTCGTACGGGTTCGTCCGATTCGGAACCTGCCAGATCTCGACGTGCGGGTCCGCGACGTACTGGGCCATATGATTGAACCAGTACTTGGTCCCATCAGGCGCCAGAGCGAAAAAGCCCTGGCCAGGTGCGTTGTTGACGGAGGCGAGACAGCTGAACATCACCCGCCCCGAAGTGGTCCAGACATATGGGCCACCTGCCGTTGGCATATTTGTCGAAGATGTCGGGCGAAGCAGCTCGCCGCCCCCGGGCATATCCGCCTTGGTACCCTTCCAGTAATGGCGGCCGGGAGCCAAATTGGCATCCGGGTCGGCTACGACGGGCACCCCTGGAGGCTCCGCCTTGTCACAGCGGTCGTTGTGCCAAGTGACCGAGAAGAGCCCACTAATGTTCGGGATGTCGATCTGCCAGTCGCCAAATACTGCGCCCGGAAGCCCCTTCGAACTCGCATCAAATTTGCGCGTCACGGCGACCGGCAGCGCCGAGTTGCCTGGCAGGACAGCGTCGGTCGCAGAGAACTGCAATGCCCCGGTCGCGAGATCAATGTGGTCGCCGAACAGGTCGGGGCCTTGCTGCGTCAGTGTTTTCCGTGCGCTGATGAGCTTGTCATATTCCTCCCACGGCTCCTTCTTGGCCGCGGTTGAAACCGACATGCATGAAACGCACACGAGAACGAGCGCCGCGCTCATGCGGCGGTTGATGAGACTCGACATTATCCCCTTCCCTTTCGGCCCTTCCCGCCGAATTCCTTGGTACGGCCTGCGCCGCGCGCCAATCATACGTAGTGGTCCCCATGGCCGCTACGGGTGGAACCATTCACTCGATTCTTCACGTCGGGCTACAACGCCCCTTCCCGCTTCACTGCCAGATACCGCTCCACCAACGCGCCCGGCAGTTCCGCGCACGTCACGTCGAGCACCATGACGCCATGCGCGCGCAAGGCTTCGTGCGCCGCAGCACGACGCGCGAGGTACTGCGCCGTCGCACCTGCACGCAGGGCGCCCTGCAGGTCATCGACCTCGCTCGCGAGCGACTCGTCGAGCGCGGTCTCGCGCAGGCTCGCCACGCAGACCAGATGGCGCTTGCGCAGCAGCGCGACGCCGGCGAGCACATCGTCCATGTCCTCGTCGCGCAGGTTGGTCACCATCATCACCAGGGCACGGCGGCGCTGGCGCAGGGCGACGTCGGTGGCGGCGGCGAGGAAGTCGGTGGCGACCGGTTGCGGCTGCAATGCATACGTCGCGCCGAGCAGGCGGTCGATCGCGGTGGAGCCGCGTTGCGGCGGCACCCAGGCGCTGTCGCCGCCGCTCGCGAGCAGCCCGACGCCGTCGCCCTGGCGCAATGCGAGCCATGCGACGAGCAACGAGGCGTCGAGCACGTGGTCGAAATGCGACATCTCACCGTCGCGCGCCATCAGGCGGCGGCCGGTGTCGAGCATCAGCACGACCTGCTGGTTGCGCTCGTCCTGATATTCGCGCGAGACGAGGCGGCGCGTACGCGCGGTGGCCTTCCAGTCGATCTGGCGCAGCGAGTCGCCGACGCGGTACTCGCGCATCTGGTGGAAGTCGGTGCCCTCGCCGCGGCGGCGCTTGAGATGCGCGCCGACGAGCCTTGAGGCCTGCTCGGAGGAGAACAGCGCGAATTTCGCGAGCGGTGCGAAGTTGGGAAAGACGCGGACGCGGTGCGCGGTCGGCGCGATCACGTCGCGATGCAGCAGGCGCCACGGCGAGTGCAGGCGCAGCTGCGTGCCCTCGAAGTCGAAGTCGCCGCGCGCGGTCGGGCGCAGCGTGTACTCGACGCTCGCCTCGCGATCGCGCTTGAGCGTGATGCGGCGGGGCAGGCCCTGCATCGGCCAGCCGCCGGGGTGCAGGTCGAAGACATCGAAGCGCAGCGCGCGTGGCGCCTCGTCGAAGACGAGGTTGACGGTGGACTCGATGCCGACGGGCCAGGTGTCGGCCATGCGGCGGCGCACGCGCGGCGCGCGCAGGCGCAGCAGGCGCAGCGCGTCGAGCAGCACGATCGCGCCGAGCGCGATGCCGGCCCAGGTCCAGAGCCGCGCATCGACGAGATGGAAGCTCGCGGCGACGCCGAGCAGCCCCCACGACGCCAGCAATGCGAACAGCGGCGCGGCCGGGCGCGGCCAGGCCGTGCGACGCGGTGTCGCGTCACGGGCGGTCGCACGGCTCGGGGCTCGCCTTTGGTTCACTGACGCGGGGCTTGCACGCGTGCGAGCAGGGCCTGCAGCACGGTGTCGGGCGACTGCCCTTCGAGCTGCAGTTCGGGCGCCAGGCCGATGCGGTGGCGCAGCGCGGGCAATGCGACCTCGCGCACGTCGTCCGGCGTGACGAAATCGCGGCCGGACAGCACTGCCTGCGCACGCGCGCAGCGCACCAGCGCGATCGAGCCGCGCGGGCCGGCGCCGAGCGCGATACCGGCCCAGTCACGCGTGCTCGCGGCCACGCGCACGGCGTAGTCGATTACCGCGTCGTCGACGTGGATCATCGCGGTGGCCTGCTGCATGGCGACGAGCTCGTCCGGGCCCATCACGCGCGGCACGCGCGAGAGGTCGAAGGTGCTCGCAGCGCCGCGCGAGACGTCGGCCACCATGCGCGTCTCGTCTTTGATGTCGGGATAGCCGATCAGCACCTTCAGCAGGAAGCGGTCGAGCTGCGCCTCGGGCAGCGGGTACGTGCCCTCGTGCTCGAGCGGGTTCTGCGTGGCGAGCGTCATGAACGGCGGCGGCAGCTCGAAGCTCTGGCCTTCGATCGTGACCTGGCGCTCGGCCATGGCCTCGAGCAGCGCGGCCTGCGTCTTGGCCGGCGCGCGGTTGATCTCGTCGGCGAGCAACAGGTTGGTGAACACCGGGCCGCGACGGATCGAGAAGGTCTCGGTCTTCGGGTCCCACACCGCGTGACCGCTGATGTCGCTCGGCATGAGGTCGGGCGTGAACTGCACGCGGGCGAAGCCGCAGTCGAGCGCGCGGGCGAGCGCGCGCACCAGCAGCGTCTTGCCGAGGCCGGGCACACCCTCGATCAGCACGTGGCCGCCGGCGAGCAGCGCGACGAGGATCTGCTCGAGCATGCGCGACTGCCCGATGAAGGCCTCACCCACGGCCTCGCGCAGGCGCGCGGCGTGGTCGGCAAGCTGCTCGGCAGTGAGCATCGGGGCGGGGGTATCGGTCATAGCCGGTTTCTCATGCGGACGAGGGTTCTGATGCGCGCGACGAAGGCCTTGCGGTCGCGCGGATCCGGAGGGGTGAGCGCATCCTGGATCTGCGCCACGGAAAACTTGAGCCGCTCGGCGAGCGCGACGGCCTGCACGTGGCCTTCGAGCGCGGCCGTGTGCGGATCGCGGCGGCGCAGGCGCGCGAGGAAGGCATCGCGCATCGCCTCGTGCAGGCGCACGGCCTGGCCGTAGCGCCACTGGTGCTCGCCGCTCGCGCCGACATGCTCGAGCAGCGAACGTCGCGCACGCTCGGGCGTGGGCTGCAGCGGCCCGAGGCGGCGCATGCGGGCGAGCAGCCAGCCGGCGAGCAGCAGCACGAGCGGCAGCCAGACGCGCCAGCCCTCGCGCAGCAGCGTGGCCCACAGCGAGGGGATGTCCGTGGCATGCACGAGGTGCACGACGCCGTCGCTGCGGGCCGGGAACAGCTGCAGAGCGAAGGCGGCGGTCTCGGCATCCTCGAGGCCGTCGGTGGTCAGCGGGCCCATCGAGGCCAGCACGTCGATAGTGCCGCGACCGCCCGGCATCCGCAGGCGAGCAAAGACGTCGCCGTCGCCCGCGTCGCCCCACCGCCGCAGTGCACCGGCCGGTGCGTCGAAACGGCGATCGCCGCAGAAGAGCGAGGTCGGCTCCTTGCCGACGCGCAGCGAGGCGCAGGGCGCATAGTCGTCGCGCGGCCTGATCCCGAGCTCGGCGAGCAGGCGACCGCGGCGCCGGGCCGTGCCGCTGCGCAGCTCGGGCCGCACGAAGTCCTCGATGTCGCGCGCATTCGGCGGCAGCGCGACGACGAGGTGGCCGCCGCGGCGCAGCCAGTCGGCGAGCGCGTCGGTGGTGGGTGCGTCGAGCAAGCGCGGATCGCCGTCGTAGACGATCACATCGCGGGGGCCGGGCTGCATCGCGCGCAGGTCGAGGCGATAGGCCGGGCGCACGCGGCGGCCCTGCGTCTCGAGCACCACGCGCAGGCCGAACAGCGGATTGCTCGCGGCCTCGCCGGTGCGCGGCAGCGTGATCCAGCGGTCGACGCGCTTGAAGGTGTGGAGCCACCAGGCGGTCGCGCCACCGACGAGCGCGAGCATCAGGGCCACGAGCAGTGCGATGCGCGTGCGGCTCATGCGCGCCACCCGAAGCGCGGCGCCGCGGCGGCGATCAGTGCGTCGAAGGCGTCGGCGTCCGGCATGCGGTCGGCATAGGCCGCGTGCTGCCAGAGCCGGACCACGCGCGCGAACGCGTCGCGCATGTCGGCCGGGAGCGCGGCGGCGGCGCGCAGGCACTGGGCCTCGGTCGCGCCCGGCGGCAGCGGCCGGCCGGTGGTGGCGAGCATCGCTTCGACGCTCGCGCGGTACAGCAGCCCCAGCGCATCGCGCGGGCGGCCGTCCGCATACAGGCGGCGCGCCGCGGCGACGATGTCGTCGGGCAGGGGCGCGTCGGCGACGGCCTCGCGCTCGACGATCGCCTTCGGCGCGGCCGGCGGCGGCGTGCCGAGCGCGCGCAGCCACGGCCACCAGCGTCGGGCGGTGAGCAGGAGCAGCAGGACGAGGGCGCCGCCGAGCGCCCAGAGCAACAACTCGCCGGCGGTCGCGACGCCGCCGAGCAGTGCGCGCAGCCATTCGGGCATGCGGCTGTTCTTCTCAGGCTCGTCTTTTTTCGGGTGCCGCCGCTCCCACGTGCCGACCTTGCGCTTGGGCGTCAGCCGCGGGTCCTTGTAGGCGCGCTCGGCGGCGTCGATCAGCGGTTTCTCGGGGCGACGCTCGTCGCCGAAGATCTGCGCGATCGTCTTCGATTCGGTGGTGGTGTCGCCGACCGGCAGCGGGCAGCGTGGGGCAGCGGCACGCGGCGGCGCATCGACTTCGGCCTGCGCGCGCGCAGCGAGCGGTAGCAGGCAGGCCACCAGCAGCAGCGCGCCCGCCGCGCCGCTGGTGAGGCGCTGCGCCATGCGCCGGAACGCGAGCTCGATGTCCCAGCCCTCGATCTCGGTGCGCCGGTTGAGGTACTGGCCGAAGCCGGTGCCGACGTAGAACGGCTCGAGCACGCACGTCGCCGCGAACATCAAGGCGTTCTGCAGCAGCGCGAGCCAGGCGGGCGCGTCCTGCAGGTGGCGCCAGAGCATCTGCATCGAGCTCTGCATGTATTCGGGCGGCACGAACAGGAAGGCGAGCAATGCGGTCGCGAGCGCGAGCGCGGCCTCGAAGTGGACGAACACGACCAGCGTGAGCGCCGCGACGCCATAGGCCGGGCCGGCGACCGCCGCGCGGCGCGCGCCCGCGGTGGCCGGGTCGCCGCCCTCCAGCATGTCCACGGGCATCAGCAGGGCGCGCGCCGGGGTCAGGCGCCGCCACAGCAGGTAGCCCCAGAGCGAGCGCCGGCCGTCGCGGAACGCGCCGCGCAGCGTCGTGCGCACGTCGGGCACCTCGCCGAAGACGGCGCGCGAGAGCACGAACAGCGGCACGCGATCGAAGGCCGGCTTGAGCCACCACATCAACAGCGGCGCGAGCCAGAGCAGGTCGAGCGCCCAGGCCGCGGCGTTGACGAGCACGAACACCGGCACCGCGAGCGCGAGCCAGGCGCGCCAGACGGCGCGCGCATGGCGCCGCACGAGCGCGGTGCCGAGCTCGACGGCCTCCCAGGCCGAACGCGGGCGCAGCACCACGGTGAGCGCGTCGATCCTCATGTGTCGCTATCCGCCGGCAGGCCGCGCCCGCCGCGCCACAGCCAGCCGAGCACGATCGTCCAGAGCACGGCGGCGACGCCGTATTTCACCGCCGCGGGCATCCAGCCGATCGACGACCAGAAGGCCTCGATGAAGGCGGCGATCAGCAGCATCACGAAAACGCCGGCGCACAGCAGCGCGCCGCGCCGGCCGGCGACCACGAGCGCATCCGCCCGCCGAAGGTTGCCGGGCGCGATCAGCCGCAGGCCGAGCTGCAGGCCCGCGCCGCCGGCGATCACGATCGCGGTCAGCTCGAAGGCGGAATGCCCGGCGACGAAGCGCCAGAACGGATCGCCGTACCCGATGGCCTGCAGGTGCCCGGCGACGCCGCCGATGATCACGCCGTTGGTGAGCAGCGCCCAGATCGTGCCGATGCCGCCGACGATGCCGAGCGCGAACGTGCGGAAGCCGATCGAGATGTTGTTCCAGATGTAGTGGCCGAACATCGCCAGGTCCGTGCCATCGTCGCGGCCGAGGCGGCGCTCGGGGTCGGCCGGGTCGTACATCGCCTCGAACTGCGCGAGCTGCTCGGGCGGGAACAGCGCGGCAGAGAGGTCCGGTTGCCACTGGATCGCCGCGAACATCAGCACCATTGGTACGTAGAGCAGCGCGGCGGCCGCCCACATCATTCCGGCCTCGGCGCGCACCAGCCGCGGGAAGCCGGCGAGCAGGAACACCGCCACGCGCGACCAGCGCGGCGGCGGCGTGCGGTAGATCACCGCATGGCCGCGCTGCATCAGCGCCTGCAGGCGGCCGGTGACCTGCGCGCTGTAGCCGCGCCGGCGCGCGAGCGCGAGGTGCTGGCACAGGCGCCGGTAGGCGGCGGGCACGTCGGCATCGGCGAGCTGCGCGATCTCCGGCGCGCGGCGTGCAGTGCGCGCGCTGTCGCCGCGCGCGTCGAGCCAGGCCTCGAGCGCGATCCACTCGTCCTGGTGGCGGGCGACGAAGACGTCCTGCTTCACAGGCGCCGCCCCAGCAGCCAGTTGGCCACCGCGAACAGGCGCGAGGCCGCCTGCGCGCCGCGTGCGTCCACCAGCGGGGCGGCGAGGTCGGCGAGTTCGTCGCGCCGTGCCACGGTGAGCTGCGGCGCACGCTCGGCGAACGCGACCACCGCGGCCTGCTCGGGCAGCTGCAACGGCACGCGTGGCGGCAGCGGATGCACGACCGGCGCCGCGCTGCCGTCGGTGTCGTCCACCGCATGCACCACCAGCGTGCCGGCGACCATGTCGCCGATCCGGCGCGCGGCCGGATCGGCGAGTGTCGCGACGAGGCCCGCCGCATAGCCGAACGGCAGCATGTCGACGGTACGCAGCAGGTTGCGGGTGAACGAGGCGCGCCAGCCGATCGGCGCGCCGTCGTCGGCGATCACGCGCAGGCGCAGCGCGCGCTTGCCCGGCGTGCGCCCGTCCCACAGCACCTCGAAGAGCACGGGATAGAGCCAGGTGACGACGAACAGGAGCACGAGGTGCACGCCGAGGCCGGCGTCGCCGAGGAAGCCCAGCGCGATCGCGCCGGCGAACAGGATCGCGCCGCGCAGCAGGAAGTCGATCGTCCACGCGAGCGCGCGCGGTACCGGCCCGGCGACGGGCAGGTGCAGGGCGACGCCTTCGGGCGTCACCACGTCGTGGTGGGTGTCGAGGAGCGTGCGCATCCGTGCCGCCGCGTCGAGACGCGGCATCGTTCTCGGATCAGGCGGTAACGACGATCGTATCGGCGATGTGGTCGTGCAGGCACCGCCGCGCCACGGTGAAGATGAAGAGCACGTTGATCAACGCGAACGCCGAGTTGAGGTAGGGCGATACGGCAGCGAGGACCGCACCGATCACCACCAGGGCTCCGAAGCGCATGAAGACCAGTCGTGCAAGGCTCGCGTCGTCGCCATCGCTGCGGACGATGCGGATGCCGATGACGCGCTTGCCGATGGATTGCCCGTGCTGGTAGAGCAGCACGAGGTTCCAGGCGATCAGCCCGGCCATCAGCAGGCCGGCAAGGAGGAGCGCAGTGGTCGCACCGGTGGTGGAATGCACTTCACCGGTGAGCATGTACTGACGGATCACCTTGTAGCTGGCCAGGAAGACCAGACCGACCGGGACCATCAGAAGCGCCGTATTGATGAGATGCGCGAGCAGCCGCGCGACCCGCCCGGCGAGCACGGGTTCGACCGCCTCGCGCGCATCCACCCCGGGCCCGAACGACAGCCCGGTCAGCGACTGCGGCACCCCCGGCGCGGCTGCGATCGGCGTCGCGAGCTCGTACGGATTCCATTCCCGACCGGTGTCGGCGTTCGACTGGCTCATCGTGGTGATCCCCCTAGGATGGCCGCGACTTTAACCGGCCGTGGAGGCCTCAGCCACCCGTGAGATAGCGGTCCTTGAGCCGGACGTAGTGCTGGGCCGAGTAGTACAGGCCTTCGATCTCGGCCTCGCTCAGCATCCGCACCTTCTTGGCCGGATTGCCGAGCCACAGCTCGCCCTCGCCGACGACCTTGCCCGGCGGAACCAGTGCGCCGGCGCCGACGAAGCCGTGCTTCCTCACCACCGCGCCGTCGAGCAGGACCGCGCCCATGCCGATCAGCACCGCATCCTCGATCATGCAGGCGTGGATGATCGCCTTGTGGCCGATGGTGACGTCCGAGCCGATGCGCGTGGCGAAGCCGCCGAGCTTGGCGTGCGGGCCGTCGTGGCTCACGTGGATCACCGTGCCGTCCTGCACGTTGGTGCGGTCGCCGATGCGGATGAAGTTGACGTCGCCGCGGATCACCGTGCCCGGCCAGACGGAGGTGTCCTCGCCGAGGACGACATCGCCGATCACCGTGGCGGCATCGTCGACATAGGTGCGTGCGCCGAGCACGGGGCGGTGGTCGAGATAGGGTCGCAGGGCCATGCGTGCATTGTAGGCGCGCTCGCGCGCATTCCCGCCTGCGCGCTCGATGCCGACGGCAGCGCCTAGACTGCCCCGATGAGCGATCCGACCGCCGACCTCGCCCCCACGCATGCCCGCCTGCTCGACGCCTGGCGCCGCCGTCGCCCCGACCTCGACCAGCGCCGCGACGACCTGCGCCGCCTGCGCGCGGCCTTCGTGGCCGGGCAGGCGGCGATGGACGCGGCGATCCGCGGAGACTTCGGCCATCGCTCGAGCCACGAGAGCCTGGTCGCCGAGTCGATGGTGGTGCTCGCCGAGATCGACCACACGCTGCGCCACCTGCGCGCCTGGTCGCGACCGCGGCGCGCATCGGTGGGCTGGCGCCTGTGGCCGGCGCGCGCACGGGTGCAGCCGATGCCGATCGGCGTGGTCGGCATCATCGCGCCGTGGAACTATCCGGTGAACCTCGCGCTGGTGCCGCTGGTGAGCGCGATCGCGGCGGGCAACCACGTGTACCTGAAGCCGAGCGAGCACACGCCGCGCACGAGCGAATGGCTGCGCGCGCTGCTCGCCGACGTGTTTCCGGACGACCGCGTCGCCGTCGCGCTCGGCGGCACCGACGTGGGCGCCAGATTCGCCGCCCTCCCCTTCGACCACCTGCTGTTCACCGGCTCCACCGCGGTCGGCCGCAAGGTGATGGCCGCGGCCGCGCCAAACCTCACACCGGTCACGCTCGAGCTCGGCGGCAAGGCGCCTGCGGTGGTCTGCCCGGACTTCCCGATCGACGTCGCCGCGCGCCGCATCGCGACCGGCAAGTGGTTCAACGCCGGCCAGACCTGCATCGGCGTGGACTACGCGCTGGTCGACCGCGCCCGCCTGCCCGCTTTCGTTTTGGCCCTGCGCGACGAACTCGCGACGCGCTACGGCGACATCGCGGCATCCACCGATTACACCCGGATCATCAACGAAGCGCAGTACGCGCGCCTTCGTGGCTACATCGAGGAAGCGCGGGATGCGGGCTGCGAGGTGATCATGCCCTTCGGCGACGGCGACCCGGCGACGCGCCTGCTGCCGCCGGTACTCGTGGTCGAACCGCCGGCAACGCTCCGCCTCATGCGCGAGGAGATCTTCGGACCGATCCTGCCGGTGCTCGGCTATGACCGCGTGGACGACGCGGTCGCGCGCATCGATGCGCTGGAGCGTCCGCTCGCGCTGTATCCCTTCAGCCATTCGCGCGACGCCGTCACGCGCATCGTCGACGGCACGCTCGCCGGCGGGGTCACCGTGAACGACACGCTGATGCACTTCGGCGCGCAGGGGCTGCCCTTCGGCGGCATCGGCCCGAGCGGCATGGGCGCGATCCACGGTCGCGCGGGCTTCGACACCTTCAGCAAGCTGCTGCCCGTCTTCGAACAGAACCGCCTGGCGGCCACCGACTGGCTGCGACCGCCGTACCGCGGCTGGGTCGACCGCGCGATCCGTCGGCTGGCGCGCTAGGCGGCGAAGCGCTCGAACGCCGCGAGGGTGCGGTCGACGGCCGCATCGTCCACGTCGAGGTGCATGACCAGCCGCACCTGCGGCAGGTAGCCCGTCGAGATGAGGATGCCCGCGCCGAACAGGTGCGCCTTGAGCGCGAGCTGCCTGTCGACGGGGATGTCGACGAAGGCCATGTTGGTGTGCTGCGCGGACACCGGGAAGCCCGCCGCGCGCAGGCCTTCGGCGAGCCGTGCGGCGCGCGCATGGTCGTCGGCGAGGCGCGCGACGTGGTGGTCGAGCGCATGCAGCGCACCCGCGGCGAGAACGCCCGCCTGTCGCATGCCGCCGCCGCAGACCTTGCGCCAGCGCGTCGCCCGCGCGATCAGCTCGCGCGTGCCGACGAGCACCGAACCCACCGGTGCACCGAGGCCCTTCGACAGACAGATCGAGACGCTGTCGAAATGTTTCGCGACCTCGCGGATCGGCACGCCCAGCGCAACCGCCGCGTTGTAGGCACGCGCGCCGTCGAGGTGCAGCGCCAGCGCGCGACGATCGCAGAGCGTACGCGCCGCGGCCAGGTAATCGAGCGGCAGCACGCGCCCGTGCCACGTGTTCTCCAGGGCGAGCAGGCGCGTGCGCGCGAAGTGCGGATCGACCGGCTTGATCGCGCGCTCCACGGCATCGAGCGGCAGCGTGCCATCCGGTGCATGGGGGATCGGCTGCGGTTGAATAGAGCCCAGCACCGCCGCGCCACCACCCTCGTACTTGTAGGTGTGCGCATCCATGCCGACGATGTATTCGTCGCCGCGCTCGCAGTGCGCGAGCAGAGCGACGAGGTTGGCCTGCGTGCCGCTCGGCGTGAACAGGCCGGCCTCGAAGCCGAGCTCCTCCGCCATGCGCGCCTGCAGCGCGTTGACCGTGGGGTCTTCGCCGTAGACGTCATCGCCGACCGGCGCGCGCAGCATCGCGGCGCGCATGGCCTCGGTGGGCCGGGTGACGGTATCGCTGCGCAGGTCGATCGGGTCCATGGGGCATCGGGCGGGAGACGGCTCGCGATCATGCCAGCCCGAGCGCGCGGTGCGGCTAGACTGGCGTGATGAAGATCTACAGCTGGAACGTCAATTCGCTCAACGTGCGCCTGCCGCACCTCGAGGCCTGGCTCGCGAAGGCGCGCCCGGATGTGGTCGCGCTGCAGGAGACCAAGCTCGAGGACGCACGCTTTCCCGACGGCGAGCTCGCCACCGTGGGCTACCGCAGCGTGTTTTCCGGGCAGAAGGCCTACAACGGCGTGGCGATCCTCGCGCGCATGGACGGCCCGGCCGCCGGTGGCCTGCAGGACGTGCAGGCCGGCATCCCCGGCTTCGACGACGTGCAGCGCCGCGTGCTCGCGGCCACCGTCGGCGGCGTGCGCATCGTCGACGTCTACGTGGTGAACGGGCAGTCGGTCGGCAGCGAGAAATACGACTACAAGCTGCGCTGGCTCGACGCGCTGCACGGCTGGCTCGAGCAGGAGCTCGCGCGGTACCCGAAGCTGGTGCTGCTGGGCGACTTCAACATCGCACCCGACGATCGCGACGTGCACGATCCCGCGCAGTGGAACGACGATCACATCCTGACGTCCACCGCCGAGCGGGCCGCATTGCGGCGGCTCGAGGCGCTCGGGCTGCACGATGCGTATCGCGCGCTGTCGCCGGAGGGTCGCGACTTCAGCTGGTGGGACTACCGCCAGTTCGCACTGCGCCGCAACCTCGGGCTGCGCATCGACCTCACGCTCGTCTCCGAGGCCCTGCGCAGCGAATGTGTCTCGGCCGGCGTCGACCGCGAGCCGCGCGGCTGGGAGCGCCCGAGCGACCATGCGCCGGTGTGGGTGGAACTCGCACGCGATCAGGCCGCGCCTTGAGTGCAAAAGAAAAGGCCCGGCGATGCCGGGCCTTTCGCTTCGTCGGGTGCAGTGCGATTAGCGCACGCGGCCACGACGGAACATGTTGACGATCGCGAGCAGGACGACGGCGCCCAGCAGCGACATCAGCAGGCCCGACAGCGAGAAGTCGCCGCTGTTGATGTTGCCCGCATCGCCCATCAGCATGCCGCCCAGCCAGCCACCGAGGAACGCGCCGACGATGCCGACCACGATGTTCATGAGCGCGCCCTGCTGAGCGTCGGTTTTCATGATCATGCTCGCGATCCAGCCGATGATGCCGCCGACGATCAGCCAAATGATGAAGCTCATGGTGTGTCTCCTTTCCAGTCAGAGGGTGGGTTCGGCACCCTAAGCATTAGGTGCGAGCGCAGTCTGGAAAGGCGGCCGTGATGGCAGCGTCGCGTTTTTCGCGCAGGCCATGCGTCCACGCGTGGTGCCTGCGTGAATTCAAGCGGCGGTTTCTGCGCCGTTCAATTTCCGCGGCGGTGCGTCATGCGTCGAGCAGTTCGAGCACGCGCGCGCGCGGCAGCTTGCCGGTGTCGTTGCGCGGCAATGATGCGACGCAGCGAAGCCGGCGCGGCACGAACACCGGATCGATCTGCGCGCGCAGTGCACGCAGGATCGCATCGGGCGCGAGCGTCGGGGCGACGGCGAGTGCGGCGATGCGGCGCACGCCGCGCACATCGGGCTCGAGCTGCACGACGACGCCGTCGACCACGCCCGGCACGGCGAGCAGTCGACGCGTGAGGTCACCGAGCGAGGCGCGCTTGCCGGCGATCTCGAGCAGGTCGGCATTGCGGCCGCGCAGGTGGAACCGTCCGTCGGCAAGCACTTCAACGAGGTCGGCGAGCACGACCGGCACGGCGAGGTGCGCGGCGTCGGCGAGCGTGCCGTCGGGCTGCGGCACGAGGCGCACACCCGGCAACGGGGTCCAGGCCTCGTCGTGCGCGGTGCGTCGGCGCGCGAGCACGCAGGTCTCGGTCGAGCCGAACAGCTCGCGTACCTCGCAGGCGAACACGTCCTCCGCGGCCTGCGCGAGTTCGCGCGGCAGCGGCGCCGTGGCCGAGACGATGCCGGCGACGGGCGGGAACTCGAACGACGGGTCGTCCACGCGCGCCTGCACGAGCGCGCGCAGGTGCACGGGCGTGGTGACGAGCAGCGCCGGGCATGCGCAGTCGGCAAGCGCGCGCGCGACGTCCTCCGGGAAGAACGGGCGCGCGCCGTGCACCGCGACGTCGCCGAGCAGCGGCATCAGCACCGACATCTCCATGCCGTACATGTGCTGCGGCGGCACGGTGGCGACGATCGGCGTGGTGCCGCCGGCGTCGAGGAGATCCCCGATGGCGGCGAGGTTCTGCCGGGTGCTCGTGGCGAAGGCGGCGAGCGTCTTCGGGTTGGGCTTGGGCTGGCCGGTGCTGCCGGAGGTGTAGCCGACCACCAGCGTGGTGTCTGCAGGGATCGCCGGCGCCGGGCCGTGCAGCGTGGGGAGCACGTCGGGCAGCCGCCAGTAGCCCGGTGGCTCGGGCGCGAGGTCGCGATCGGAGATGCAGACCGCGCCCGGGTGCTCGGCGAGCGCGGCGTCGATCGCGGCGGGTGCACGCGAGGGCGGAAGCAGCGTGACCTGGCCGCGCAGCGCCGCCGCGCACAGCGCGACGATGAAGCGGTAACGGTCCTCGCAGAGATTGATCACATGCCGCGCGGGCGGCAGCGCGGCGGCAATGGCCCGCACATGGCCCTCGAACTCGGCGCGGACGATCGCGCGCGGGCCGTCGAAGGCGACCACGCGGTCGGGCGCGCCTGCGACCAGCGCCTGCAGCTCCAGGACTTCCGTACCACCTGACGCGATGACCGCCGACATGCCGCTACACCTGGACCGCTCCCCTGCCGCCTACTTTACGCTGCAGGCCCCGCCCGGTCAGCCGCAATGCAGGAATCCGCGCTCCCGTTCCCGTTCGGCCCGGTCGAGGCCGGCCTGCTGCCGCGCCCGTCGGGCGCCGCCGCCGAACCGCTCGCCCGGGCCTGGCTCGCGCCGCGGCTGGGGGCCGCGCCGGCCGATCTCCCGCTGCGACGCGACGCGCACGGCCGGCCGCGCCTCGGGCTCGCGGGCCGCGACTGCAACTGGAGCCACAGCGGCGGGCACCTGCTGGTCGCGCTCGGCCGGGGGGTCGACGTCGGCGTCGACGTGGAGGTCGCGCGCCCCCGCCCGAAGGCCCTCGAGCTCGCGCAGCGCTACTTCCATCCGGCCGAGGCGGCGGAACTCGCCGGCCTCGCCGAGGCCGACCGCTCGGCGGCGTTCCTGCGCCTTTGGTGTGCGAAGGAGGCCTTGCTCAAGGCGCACGGCCGGGGGCTCGCCTTCGGGCTCGACCGCCTGCGCTTCGCGGGCTTCGCCGAGACGACGCCGGTGCTGGTCGAGGCTGACCCGGCACTGGGACCGGTCGGGGGCTGGCGGCTCGAAGGGCTCGACGTGCCGGGCGCGGTCGCCGTCATCGCCTGGCGCACGCCGGCGGGCTGAGGGCCCGTCCGGTCCGGGGCGGACGCAGGTGCGCGACCGCCCGAGGCCGATGTCGATCGGCGCGCTAGGCCCGCGCGACCACCACCAGATGCCGCTCCGCGCCGAGGCCCGGCACGTCCAGCGGGTCGCTCGAGTGCAGGCGCCAGCCGGGCGGGAGCTGGGCCAGCTCGTCGGCCGGGTGCACGCCCTTCATTGCGAGCAGCACGCCGTCCTTGCTGAGCAGGTGCCCGCCGAGCTCGAGGATAAGCGGGATCGTGGCGAGCGCGCGCGCGGTGATCGCTGCATAGCCGCCCGGCTCGTCGAGCGCCTCGATGCGCGACTCGGCAACGCGCGCGCCGGGCAGGCCGAGCTCGCGGATGGCCTGGCGCATGAAGCGCGCCTTCTTGCCGGCGCTCTCCACCAGCGTGACCCGCAGGCCCGGCTTGACGATCGCCAGCGGGATGCCCGGCAGACCCGCGCCGGTGCCGAGGTCGGCCAGCGCGCCGCCTGCAGCATGGAGCGGATCGACGTAGGCATGCATGGCGAGCGAGTCGAGCAGGTGCTTGGTCACCATCTCGCGCGGGTCGCGGATGGCGGTCAGGTTGTAGGCGGCGTTCCATCGCAGCAACAGCGCGAGGTAGTCGAGCAGGCGCGGCGCGTGGGCGGCATCGAGCCCGAGCGCGGTCAGGCCGGACTCGAGCATCGGTCGGAGGTCGGAGGGCAGGTCGGTCGCCATCGCGCCAGTATGACGGGCGTCGCGCGGCGGGCACCGGCCGTGCGAGCGCGTCCGGCTTCACGGGCATACTAGGCAGTCCGGACCCGCCCTCCGCCTGCCCGCACTGCGGCCGGGCGCGGCCGCTCCGACCGCGCGACTCCCACCCGTTCCAGCGAGGACGTGCCGAATGGCCCGCATCATCGCCATCGCCAACCAGAAAGGTGGCGTCGGCAAGACCACTACCGCCGTCAATCTCGCCGCGGGGCTCGCCCGCGCGCCCAGGCGCGTGCTGCTCGTCGACCTCGACCCGCAGGGCAATGCCACGATGGGCTCAGGCGTCGACAAGCGCGCGATCGAAGGCTCGATCACCGAAGTGCTGCTCGGCGAATCCGACGCCCGCAGCGCGATCGTGCGCACCGCCGAGGACTTCGACCTGCTGCCGGGCAACATCGACCTGACCGCCGCCGAGATCCAGCTGATGGACCGCGGCGAGCGCGAGCAGCAGCTCAAGCGCGTGCTCGCGCCGCTGCGTGGCGACTACGACTTCATCCTCATCGACTGCCCGCCCGCGCTCTCGCTGCTCACGCTCAATGCGCTGACCGCGGCGGACTCGGTGATCGTGCCGATGCAGTGCGAGTACTACGCGCTCGAGGGCATCAGCGCGCTCGTCGATACCATCGAGGCGATCCGCGGCCGGCTCAATCCGAACCTCGAGATCGAGGGCGTGCTGCGCACCATGTTCGACGTGCGCAACAACCTCGCCAATGCGGTGTCGGCCGAGCTCATCAACCATTTCGGTGATCGCGTGTTCCGCACCATCGTGCCGCGCAACGTGCGCCTGGCCGAGGCGCCGAGCCACGGCCAGTCGATCGTCGGCTACGACCGCACGAGCCGCGGCGGCGTCGCCTATCTCGGCCTGGCGGGCGAGGTGGTGCGCCGCGCGCGCGAGCGTGAGCAGCTCGCCGCGAAGCAGGCGAAGGAGGCCGCGGCATGAGCACGGCGAAGAAGCGCGGCCTCGGCCGCGGGCTGGAGGCGCTGCTCGGCCCGAAGGCCGCGGCCGAGGCGCCGCAGATCGTCGAGGCGCAACCCGGCGACACACTGCGCCAGCTGCCCGTCGACGCGCTGGTGGCCGGCAAGTACCAGCCGCGCCGGCACTGGGACGAGGCCAAGCTCAACGAGCTGGCCGAAAGCATCCGCGCGCAGGGCGTGATCCAGCCGATCGTGGTGCGCGAGATCCGCGACCACGGTGGCAAGACGTTCGAGATCATCGCCGGCGAGCGCCGCTGGCGCGCCTCGAAGCTCGCGGGCCTGCCGGAGATTCCGGTGGTGGTGCGCGAGGTCGACGACCGCACCGTCGTCGCGATGGCGCTGATCGAGAACATCCAGCGCGAGGACCTCAATCCGCTGGAAGAGGCGCAGGCGCTGCAGCGCCTGATCGACGAGTTCGACCTGACGCATGCGCAGGCCGCCGAAGCCGTCGGCCGCTCGCGCGCGGCGGTGTCGAACCTGCTGCGCCTGCTCGAGCTGCCGCCGGAGATCCGCGTGCTGGTGGAGACGCGCGCGATCGAGATGGGCCACGCGCGCGCGCTGCTCGCGCTGCAGCCGCAGGCCGCCGTCGCACTCGCGCGGCAGGCCGCCGAGCAGGGCTGGTCGGTGCGCGAGGTCGAGCATCGCGTGCAGCAGCTCATGGCCGGCCAGGTGCACGGCAGCGCGAAGGCGCGCCCGGCCAAGGCCAAGCCGCAGGCCGACATCGTCGCGCTGGAGCGCGAGCTCGCCGAGACGCTGGGCACCAAGGTCGCCGTGCTCAACGGGCGCGGCAACAAGGGCCGGCTGGTGATCCACTACAGCGATCTCGAATCGCTCGACGGCGTGCTCGAGCGCCTGCGCGGACGGCGCGAGGACTGAGCCCCGCGGCGCGGCGCGCATGTCGCCCGCGTCCGTTCGCTGCTCGCCGCGTCGACCGGGCGCCGCGACCGCGTGACCGGAACTATCGGCGACAATGCCGCTCCAACGGGACATCGCCCGGCCGCATGGACGCGGTGCCCGCTTCCACGAGAGTTCCATGACGCCTGCGTTCCTGCCGTTGTCCGTCGTCGTGCCCGTCTACAACGAGGCCGGCAATGTCGCGCCACTCGTGCACGAGATCGTGGCCGCGCTGCGCGGCGTCACCGCATTCGAGATCGTCTACGTGGACGACTGCTCCACCGACGGCACGCTCGACGCGCTGCGCGCGCTGAAGGCGGAGGTGCCCGAGCTGCGCGTGATGCGGCACGTGAGCAATGCCGGCCAGAGCACGGCGACGCGCAATGGCGTGAAGGCCGCGCGCGGCGAATGGATCGCCACGCTCGACGGCGACGGCCAGAACGACCCGGCCGACATCCCGAAGCTCCTCGCGCAGCGCGACGCCGCGCCCGGTGACGTGCGCATGTTCGCGGGCTGGAGGGTGGAGCGGAAGGACAGCGGGAGCAAGCGCTGGGCGTCGAAGTGGGCGAACGCGATCCGCGCGTCGATGCTGAGGGACGACACGCCCGACACCGGCTGCGGCATCAAGCTCTTCGAGCGCGCCGCCTTCCTCGAGCTGCCCTACTTCGACCACATGCACCGCTACCTGCCCGCGCTGATGCAGCGCGCGGGCTGGAAGACGGTGAGCGTGCCGGTCAACCATCGCCCGCGCGGCGCGGGCGTGTCGAAGTACAACAACCTCAATCGCGCCCTGGTCGGCATCCGCGACCTGCGCGGCGTGGCCTGGCTGATCACGCGCACGCGGCGCACGGCGGTCGAGGAAGCCTGAGGTGTCGCCCGACGTCATGAACACGCCGATCGCCTGGCTCGAGTGGACGGGGCTGCACGCCTCGCCCTGGAAGCTCATCGGGCTCACCGGCGCGCTCATGTTCGGCGGGCGCTGGCTGATCCAGTTCGTGGCCAGCAAGCGCGCCGGCAAGCCGGTGATCCCGCGCCTGTTCTGGTACATGAGCGTGGCCGGCAGCCTGATGACGCTCAGCTACTTCCTGTTCTCGCAGAAGCGTGACGCGGTCGGCATCGTGCAGAACCTGTTCCCGGCATTCACGGCGGTCTACTCGCTTTGGCTCGACATCCGCCACCGCGGCTGGAAGCGCGACCGCGCCGATCACTGACGGGCGCGGCGCGGCGACCTCAGAACTTGCCCGACACCGAGAACGAGAAGATCGGCCCGATGCGGCGGTCGCGCTTCTCGAAGTAGTCCACCGGCCCGTCGCGGCGGTCGACATAGACCGTGCGGTCCCACATCGACATCGCATCGAGCTGGTTGCCGGCGGTCGCGCGCACGGTCAGTCCGAAGACGTTCTTGTGCTCGACGAACACGCTCGCCCACACCGGGCCTTCCCAGCGGCGGCCGACCTCGGTCAGGCGGTAGTCCTGCGCGTAGTACTCGTGGCTCGCGTTCGTGCCCCAGGCCCAGTCGGTGCCCGGCACGTCGTGGCGCAGGCCGAGGCTCGCCAAGCGGATCAGCGAATTGGAGATGCGCCGCTGCTCGCCGGTGAGCGGATCGGTCACGTCGGTGTCCTGCGCCTGGTAGCGCAGGTCGAGCTTCGCGCCGCGCCAACCGAGCGGGTCGAGCTGCAGCGTGCTCTTCCATTCGATGCCGTGGCGCGTCGCGCGGTCGAGGTTGCCGGGGCTCTCGCCGTCGGCACCGATCGGCACGATGTCGACGATGTCGTCGATGCGGTGCGCGTACAGGCGCAGCGTGGTGCTGCCCCAGGCGCCGAGGCGGCGCGTGGCCTCCACATCCAGTTCCCAGCTCTGCTGCGGCACCAGCTCGGGATTGCCGGCATTCGCGCGATCGTCGGTGAGGTTCACGCTGGCGAGGAAGTCGCCGAAGTTGAGCTGGCCGACGCGGCGCTGCAGCTTCACGTTGACGTCGAGGTCGGGCGTGGCCTTCCACGCCAGCGACGCCGAGCCCTTGGGCCGCAGGAAACGCCGGCTCAGGCCGCCGGCACCGGCCTGGCGCAGCCACGAATGCTCGGCGCCGGCGGCGACCTGCAGCGTCGCGGTCGAGGTGAGCGCGCGGCCGTGGCTCGCCATCGCTTCGAAGCGGTCCTCCTTCACCGTCGCGTTCGCATTCGCGAGGTCGACCGGCACGAACGTGCCGTCGGCGGCGAGCGTGGCGAACTCGGAGGCCTGCTCGAGGCTGTTGAAGGCGCCCTCGCCCGAGAGCTGCCAGTCGCCGCCCAGCGCCTTCCAGCGGTACTCGGCGCGGGCGATGCGCTCGCGCTCGTCCGAGACCTGCTCGAAGCGGCTGCCGGTCGCGGCGGTCAGGCCGTCATCGAAGCGCGTGATCGCGGTCTGCCCGAACGGCGTGTGCTGCACGCGGTGCAGGCCGATCAGCTTCAGCCGCCCGCCGCCGAGGCCGAATTCGTAGTCGCCGCCGACCTCGTGGCTGTACCCGCCCTCGGTCACGATCACCTCGCGGCGGCGGTCGGGCAGGCCGGGGCCGGTGCGTCGGCCGTCCTCCAGGTAGTCGTAGTCGACCGTCTGGTAGGACGCGCTGAGATTGCCCACGTCGCCGTCGCCGGCCTTGTGGGTGAGGCGGCCGCTCAGGCGGGGCGCCTCGTATTCGCCGGCCCAGACGTCGTCGCGCAGCTCACGGAAGCTGCCGTCGGCATTGGAGATCCACGTCGGGCCACCGGCGCCGCTGCGGCTGGAGCCGTTGGACAGGCCGACGGTCCAGTCGAGCCCGCCGCGTGCGCCGCTCACCGAGACCTCGCCGCGGGTCAGAAGCGGCGAGGTGTAGTAGCTGCGGAACTCGGGGCGCCAGGCCCACTGTCCGCTGAGGCCGGTCGCCTTGGCGACGACGTTCGCCACCTGCCCCGACAGCCCCGGCACGTCGAGCGTGGCGCCATCGACGATCTCGATGCGCAGCACGTTCGCCGCGGGAATGCGCCCGAGCTCCCCGATCACGTCGTTCGACTTGCCCGAGATCCGCTGGCCGTTGATCAGCACGTTGCCGGTGGCCTGGCCGAGGCCGCGCTCCTCCACGGCCTCGCGGATCACGAACCCGGGGACCTGCCGGAGCATGTCGAGCGCGGTCTTCGGCGCATAGCGTGCGAAGGCGTCGGGCAGGTAGGTCTGTGCGGCCGGCGCGGCGGCCGGCGGCTCCTGCGCGGCGGCGGCGAAGGCGAGCAGCGGCAGCAGGGCGAGGGCGAGGCGCGCCCGGCGGGGAGTGATCGGCATGGGAGGCGTTTCGGAAGGCCGGTGCGGCGGGGTCGGTATCGGCCGCGGGCGGTCGACCTCCATTCCGATGCGGCGGGGACGCTGCGGGTTTAAGCATCGTGCGCGGTGGGCTGAAGGTGCCGCGCCACCGGTGCCCGGTGCGCCCCCACGGGGCCGGGCGGGCGCATGGTCTCGGCGGGCGCGGCTAGGCCCTGTGTTACGCCCCGGCGACACGACCTCGACGGTCCCCGGCCACCACCGCAGTGGCGAAGGCCGCGACGAAGCGCACGGACCGGGGGCGGCGATGCGCTAAGTGCTTGCCTGCAAAGGGGCCGGCCGCCATAATGCGCGGCTCGCTGCGTCCCGCCCGGCCTTCCGGTGCACCGACGTCGACCGGAAAGCGCGTTTTCCGCTCACAGCGACCGCCCGCCCCGTGCGGGTCCTGCCCGAATCGCGTGTCGTGCCCGGAGATCCGGTCGCGCCGGGGCCGCCGCCTCCCTGGCCAAGGGAAGCTCAATACCTTTCGAGGTGCGTATGTCCAAAGTCTGCCAGGTGACCGGCAAGCGTACGGTGACGGGTAACAACGTCTCCCACGCCAACAACAAGACCCGTCGTCGTTTCCAGCCGAACCTCCACGAGCGCCGCTTCTGGGTCGCCTCCGAGAACCGCTGGGTCCGCCTGCGTGTTTCCGCGAATGCCCTGCGCACCATCGACAAGAACGGCATCGACGCCGTGCTCGCCGATCTCCGCGCCCGCGGCGAAAAGATCTGAGGAGTAGACGACGATGGCTTCCAAGCGCGACAAGATCCGCCTGATCTCCACCGCCGGCACCGGTCATTTCTACACGACCGACAAGAACAAGAAGAACACGCCCGGCAAGATGGAAATCAAGAAGTACGATCCGGTGGTGCGCAAGCACGTGCCGTACAAGGAAGGCAAGATCAAGTGATCCGCGGCGCCGCCAGGCGCCTGCGAGTCTTCCGGAGAAGCCCGCCGCATGGCGGGCTTTTTCTTTGCGCGCGTCGGGCGATGCGCGTCGCCGGCACCGCCCCGGGTACTCGTCTCAATGCCGATCGTGCGCCTCGGGGCGGCCGGTTGCCGTGGTCGGGGTGGTATGTCCGTCGCGCGGGATCCTCGTGCTCACCGGCACGGCCGGGTTCAGGACGTGCTGCCATGCGCCGCAGCCGTCGGTTCGGCATGCCTAGCGCGCCGCTGCCCTCAGGTGTGTCGCGCGCCCGCGGCGAAGCGCGCTCGGCGCGGCCTCAATGCGTCCGCGGTCCCTTGCGGCGCTCGACGAAGGCGGTCGAGCGCTTGTCGTCGGACGTGAGCGGCGCCACGCCCAGCCGCAGCCCGGCCGCGCCGAGCGCGCTGCGCACCTCGTGGAAGGTCGCCCAGTCGGGCATGTCGCGCAGGGCGCTCTCGACCAGGGCGAGGTTGCCGGTCTGCCGGCACATCTTGAAGTAGTCGGTGAGATCGGCCGTCGACCGGAGGTAGTCGGCGATGCGTCGGTTCTCGTCCATGGTCGGGTCGCCTGGGAAACACCCTCGACGCTACCCGTGCGGCGTCAGCCCCGCGTGTAGGCGGCCGCCGTCAGTACTCGCGAAGCATCGCCTCGGCATTGCGGCCCTCGAGGGCGACCGTGCCACGCGTGGGCGACAGCGGCGGCGCCTCGTAGAGGGTGACGCGGTTGCGGCCGGCGACCTTCGAGCGGTACATCGCGGCGTCGGCATGCGCCATCAGCGACTCGTAGTCGTAGCCCGACTGCGAGGTGCCCACCACGCCGATGCTCGCCGAGATCGGCAGCGGGCAGCCGGTGGCGAGCGCATCGATCGAGGCCACCGCGCGACGGAAGCCCTCGGCAATGCGCATGGCATCGTCGATGTCGCAGTCGATCAGCGTGACCGCGAATTCCTCGCCGCCGATGCGGCCGTAGAGATCGCCGTCGCGGCACTGCACGCGGCCCACGCGCGCGACCTCGCGCAGCACCCAGTCGCCGGCCGAATGCCCGCACTGGTCGTTGATCTGCTTGAAGTGGTCGAGGTCGAGCAGCAACAGGGAGATCGGCCGCTGCCGCGTCGAGGCCGCGGCGAGTACCGCTTCCGAGCGCGAGCGGTAGTGGCGCCGGTTGAACAGGCCGGTCAGGCCGTCGGTCTCGGCGAGCTGGCGCAGCGAGCGGTGCGTGCTGCGCGCGCGCCAGACCCAGTAGGCCAGCGAGGCGGCCAGCACCGCCAGCAGCGCGAAGGCGAGGCGGAAGTTCCAGGCGCTGCGCTGCGCGAGATCCTGCTGCAGCCGGAGCAGCTGGTTCTGGTTGCTGAGCAGCTCGATCGATTGATTCTTTTGCCGGATCTCGTGGCGGCTGAGCTGGAAGGCGTACTCGCGCGCCTTGACCTCGTCGAGCTGCGCCTTCTCGGCATCGGCGTACATGCGGTACTGCCGCAGCGCCGCGCCGAGGTTGCCACGCTGGAGCGCGGCCTCGTACAGCACGCGATGCGCGGTCACCTTGGGCAGGCCGTTCGGGGCGCTGGCATCGAGCTTCTGCACGGCCTGCGCATGCACCTCGGCCTGCATGACCTCGCCGAGCTCGAGGTAGTACTGCGCGAGCAGCCCGCGCACCTCGGCGATCAGGCGCGCATAGCCCGTCGCCTCCGCCTCGGGCAGGTGACGCTCGAGCAGGGCGATCGCATCGCGCAGGCGGCCGTCGGCGGCCCACTCGCGGGCGATGAACGTGCGCAGCAGGTTGCTGGCGATCGGTTCCTTCTGCGCGAGGCAGACATCGATCGCCGGCTGGATGGCGCGCGTGGGATCGACGCGCTCGCCGAGGCCCTGCAGCGCCTCGACCTGCACGAGATGCGCGACGCAGCGCGTGCGCCCCGTCGTGCGCGCAGCGAGCAGTCGCTCGGCGTAGTGCCGGCTGAGCTCGTACTGCCCGTACTGGTTGTAGAGGATCGCCGCGACGCCGAAGCCGAAGTGCTTCGTCTCGGTGTCGCGGACGCTGTCCTGGAGGTCGAGCGCGCGCTCGAGATAGCGCAGGCCGAGCACGAAGTCGCGGGTGACCGCAGCGGTATTGGCGACCAGCAGGGCGGCGCGGAAGCGGATCTCCGGCTCCGTGGCCTGCTCGAACAGCGCGACCGCGTCCAAGATCGCCTCGTCGTAGCGCCCGCCGAGCGCCTTCTGGTAGGCGCCGAGCAGGCGCAGGCGGCGCATCTGCGCCGCGGTGGCTTCCGGTCGCAGCAGCTCGAGCTGGCCGAGCACGTCGGCAAAGGCCTTGGGGTCGGTGGTGCGCACGGAATCGGCGCGATCGAGCAGGTCCTCGACGCGCGAGGCCGGCGCCCGCCCCGACCAGGGCAGCAGCAGGAGGAGCGCGAACAGGCACTTCGTGAGCGCGTGCGATCGGTGGCTCATGACCCGGAATCCGTCTGGGGCGTGGGGCCCGGCATCCCGCCGGACCCCAGAGCATACGCCCCGATCGCTCAGGCGTCGGCCTCGCCCGGCGTGTCGCCCTCGCCCGGCTCGTCGGGCGCGCGCGCCGGCTCGGCCGGCTCGTCGTTCTCGGCCGGCATGATGAAGCAGGCCAGCGTGTCGGTGCGCCCGAGCAGGCGCGCGATCTCGGCGGCGTCGCCTCGCAGCAGCGCGGTGCGTAGCGCCGGCGAAAGCTCGGCGGCGGCGGTGCCGATGTCGAGCTGCGGATCGCGTGCGAGCGCTTCGAGGGTGCGTACGGCGTGGTGCATGGGTGGGCTCCTGCTGCGGGTGGTCAAGCGACGGACGATGGCGCGACGCCATCGGGTTCGGAGGCGAGCGCGGCGATGCGGGCGAGCATCGCCTCGTCGGGCTCGGGGGCATGCGCGGGCGGGATCACCAGCGTGCTGTGCATGTGCAGCGTCGCGCCCGGCAGCGCGTCGAGCCGCAACCGCTCCATGCGCGCGCTGGCGACGGGCAGGGTGGCGGCTTCGTAGACGATGACCTCGTGGTCGGCCGGATAGTCCTCGCGCAGGCGCTCGACGAGCAGCGCGCGATGCGCGGCGCCGGTCGCGAAGCGCGCATAGCTGCGGTCGCCGACCGCGCCGATCTGCCAGAGCACGAGCACGGCGGCGGGATCGATGCGCCGGCGCTGGAACAGCAGCTGGCTCGCCTCGAAGTGCTGGCAGCCGGTGCGGCCGGGATCGATGCCGAGGTCGGCGTACAGGCAGTCTTCCGCGGAGACGGCGGGCTCCATCACCGCCTCGAAGCCTTCGACGCGCGCCTGCGCGACGGCATCGTGCGGCACCTTCGCGAACACGCCCGGGTGGCCGTAGAACGCGCCGCAGACGCGGCGACCCGCGCGCACCTCGGTGAGCATCGCCTCGACCATCTCGCGGTACGTGCGATGCCGCGGCTTGCCGTCGGCGTAGTACGGCTGGAGGCTGCGCGCATCGCCGCGCAACGACTGCAGCCACATCTCGACGAGCGGATCGCCCGCGAGGACGAACACCACGTCGGCCTGCTCGATACGACTCGCCGCGCGCGGACCGAGGTGGGCGCCGAGCATCATGCCCAGCCCCACGCAGGCGAGACTGCCCTGCGATCCGGCGGTGGTGGTCATCCGTCGCTCCCCTGCAACGTCGCGGCCACCCTACCTGTCGCGTGGCTGAATGCCAACCGGCCGCAGGTTCCGCTGGATGAACACCGGCCGTGGCAGCAGCCAACGCGCGCCGCCGGGCCGCGTCGGCGCGCCGCGGACGAAGCCGAAGGGCGTCAGCAGCCGGTCGATCACCCGCGCGTGGGCATCGTCAGGACGCTGCGCGTCGACCAGCTCGAGGCCGAGCGGGCCGAACGCGTGGGGCAGCAGGAGCTCGAACGCCTCGGTCGACACGCGCCGCTTCCATGCCGAAGGCAGCAGCATCACGCCGAGTTCCGCGCGCGGGCCGTCGCGCAGCAGCGCGGCGATGCCGAGCCGCTCGCCCGCGTGCGTCTCCACGATCCAGTGCCGATGGCCGGGGCGATCGCGCGTGTCGTGCGCGAGCATGCGCGAGAAGACGCGCTCGGCCTGCTCGGCCGTCAACGGCGGCGCGATCGCCGCCATCACGTCGGCGTCGGTGTACAGCGCGCGGTACAGCGCACGATCGTCCGCATCCATTGGACGCAGGCGCAGGCGCGGGCCGAGCAGCGGGCGACGGGGCATCGCGGCATGCTGGCCGCGCGCCGCCCCGCGGTGCAAGCGATCAGCCGCCGTCGACGAGCGTGTCGGCGAACGGCGTCTCGACCACCAGCACGCGGGCCTCGCCCCGCGGGATCGCCCGATGCTCCACGCCACCGGCACCGGTCCAGACATCGCCGGCGCCGAGGGTGGCGACCTGCGCGGCAGCGCCGGGGCGCCGCCAGTGCATGTCGACCACGCCATCGAGCACGACGAAGAGCTCGTCGCCGTCGTTGACGTGCCACGGATACGCGGTGTCGGTCCAGTGCACGCGGGCCTCGAGCCCGGCGAAGGCGGCCACGCGCGTGGAGCCCCAGGCGCGCGACGCCGTGTAGGCCGCGGCCCGCAGGACCTGCGCGCTCATCGCGCGGGGTCCGTGGCGATCGCCTGCGCGCTGGCGCGGGAAGCGTCGGTGGCGGCCGGCCCCGGGGTCGGCGCCCCGGTGCAGCACGGCGCCGCCGGTCGGAGGGGCAGCACGGGCGTATGCGGACCGGCGACGGCGGTGCCGGCGAGTACGGCGGCGAGGCTGGCGAAGAAGGCGGCGCGGCGCATGGCGAATCTCCTTGGACGGGCTGGCAGTGTCCACCCGGCCGTTCCCGACGATAATCCCGGCCTTTGTGGCTTCTTCGTTTCCCTATGAGCGCCAATGTCGAAACCCGACTGACCGATCGGCTCGGCGACATGGCCGTCTTCTCCGCCGTGCTCGACGCGGGCGGGTTCACCGCGGCGGGACGTCGGCTGGGCCTGTCGAAGGGCGCGGTGAGCAAGGCCGTCGGCCGGCTGGAGCGGCACCTCGGTACGCGCCTGCTGGTACGCAGCACGCGCAGGATCGCGCCGACCGAGGCCGGCGAGGCGCTGCTCGCCTACTGCCGCGAGGTGGTGCAGCAGGCCGACGCCGCCGAGCAGCACCTCGGGCGCCTGCGCGACGTGCCGCGCGGTCTGCTGCGCATGACCGCGACGGTGAGCTTCGGGGTGGCGCGCATCGCGCCGTTGCTGCCGGGCCTGGGGGCGAAGCATCCGGAGCTGCAGGTGGCGTTGCAGCTGAGCGACGACGTGGTCGACCTGGTCGGTGCGCGCATGGACCTCGCGATCCGAATCGGCCGCCTGCCGGATTCGGGCCTGATCGCCCGGCACCTGGCGACGATCACCGGGGCGATCGTCGCGTCGCCCGCCTACCTCGCGCGCGCCGGTACGCCGCGCAGCGTCGACGACCTGCGCGAGCATGCCTGCCTGCGCTACGACGAGCATGCACGCACGTGGTCGGTCCCGGGCGTGGAACTGCCGATCGGCGCCGGGCCGGCAGTGAACAGCACGCTCGGGCAGTTGCAGGTGGCGCTCGGCGGCGGCGGGCTCGCGCTGCTCGCCGATTACCTCGCCGCGCCGCATATCGAGAGCGGCGGCCTGGTGCGCGTGCTGGACGGCGCGGTGCGCTCGCGCATCGACGTGCATGCCGTGCATCCGTACGCGCGGCACGTGCCGCCGAAGGTGAGCGCGGCGATCGCGTATTTCGCTGACGCGCTCGCCGACTGAGCCTCAGCCGCGCGGCGCGCCGTCGACGAGCGCCTGCACCACCGACGGGTCGGCGAGCGTGGAGATGTCGCCGAGCTGGTCGGGCTGCCCGTCGGCGATCTTGCGCAGGATGCGTCGCATGATCTTGCCCGAGCGCGTCTTCGGCAGGCCGGGCGCCCACTGGATGCGGTCGGGTGTGGCGATCGGCCCGATCCGCGTGCGAACGCCCTGCACCAGCTCGGCACGCAGCGCGTCGCTCGCGTCGACGCCGGCCTTGAGCGTCACGAAGGCGTGCAGGCCCTGGCCCTTGAGGTCGTGCGCGAAGCCGACCACCGCGGCTTCGGCCACGCGCGGATCCTCGACGAGCGCGCTCTCGACTTCCGCCGTGCCGATGCGATGGCCGGAGACGTTGATGACGTCGTCGACGCGCCCCGTGATCCAGTAATCGCCGTCCGCATCGCGGCGGCAGCCGTCGCCGGTGAAGTACATGCCGGGGTACGTGCTGAAGTAGGTCTCGATGAAGCGCGCGTGGTCGCCGTAGACGGTTCGCATCTGCCCGGGCCAGGAGTCGAGCAGCACCAGGTTGCCTTCGGCCTCGCCGTCGAGCACCGCGCCGCTCGCATCGACCAGCGCGGCGCGGATGCCCGGCAGCGGCTTCGTCGCCGAGCCGGGCTTGAGCGGGGTGGCGCCCGGCAGCGGCGAGATGAGGATGCCGCCGGTCTCGGTCTGCCACCACGTGTCGACCACCGGGCAGCGCCCGTCGCCGACGACCTCGGAATACCAGCGCCAGGCCTCGGGATTGATCGGCTCGCCCACCGTGCCGAGCAGGCGCAGCGACGTGCGCGAAGTGCGCTTCACCGGCGCCTCGCCCTCGCGCATGAGCGCACGGATCGCGGTGGGCGCGGTGTAGAAGATCGTCACCGCGTGGCGGTCGATCACCTGCCAGAAGCGCGAGACGTCCGGGTAATTCGGCACGCCCTCGAACACCACGCAGGTCGCGCCGTTGGCGAGCGGGCCGTAGACGATGTAGCTGTGCCCGGTGATCCAGCCGACGTCCGCGGTGCACCAGTAGACGTCGTCCTCGCGCAGGTCGAAGACCTGCTCGTGCGTCCAGCTCGCATACGCCAGGTACCCGCCGGTGGTGTGCAGCACGCCCTTGGGCTTCCCGGTGCTGCCGGAGGTGTAGAGGATGAAGAGCGGATCCTCCGCGTCCATCACCTCGGGCGCGCAGGTGTCGGGCTGGCCGTCGACGACCGCATGCATCCAGCGATCGCGCGGCATCTGCATGTCGATGCCCGCGCCGGTGTGGCGCACCACCAGCACGGTCTCCACCGAATTGGTGCCGGGCAGGCGCAGCGCGGCGTCGACGTTCGCCTTCAGCGGCACGCGCCTGCCGCCGCGCAGGCCCTCGTCGGCGGTGATGACGAGGCGGCTTGCGCAGTCGCGGATGCGGTCGGCGATCGACTGCGGGGCGAAGCCGCCGAACACCACCGAATGCACCGCGCCGATGCGTGCGCAGGCGAGCATCGCGACGATCGCCTCCGCGATCATCGGCAGGTAGATGGTGACGCGGTCACCGCGGCGCAGGCCGAGGTTGCGCAGTGCGTTCGCCAGTCGGCAGACGCGCACGTGCAGCTCGCGGTAGGTGATGCGCTCGGGCTCGCGCGCGGGATCGTCGGCCTCGCAGACCAGCGCGACCTTGTCGCCGCGCGTGGCGAGGTGGCGGTCGAGGCAGTTCACGCTCGCATTGAGCTGCCCGTCGGCGAACCAGCGGATCCGGAAGTCCTCGCGCGCGAAGCTGACGTCCTGCACCTGCATCGGCGCGCGCACCCAGTCCAGGCGCGTGGCGACCTGCGCCCAGAACGCCTCCGGATCGCGCGCGGCGGCGTCGCGCTGGCGCGCGTCGCCGTCCGCATCGGTGCGCGCGCGTGCGGCGAAGTCGGCGGGGACGGGGTGGATCTCCTGGTGCGACATGACGGCTTCCCGGATCGGACCGCGACAGTGTGCCGCAGGCGCACGCCGCGGACATGCGGCGGCGGCGGCGCTACTCTCGGCGCGAGGCCACGGCACGCTGCATCCCGCGGTGCCCGCAGCCACCGGAGACGCCATGCCCGTCGCGACCGCCCCCGCCGCCGTGCCGCCCGCCGGCGGCTTCACCCGCGAGCACCGCCGCGTGATCCTCGCCTCGAGCCTGGGCACGGTCTTCGAGTGGTATGACTTCTACCTCTACGGCTCGCTCGCGGCGATCGTCGCCACGCACTTCTTCTCCGCGCTGCCGGCGGGCAGTGCGTTCGTCATGGCGCTGCTCACGTTCGCCGCGGGCTTCGCGGTGCGCCCGTTCGGCGCGCTGGTGTTCGGGCGCCTGGGCGACCTGATCGGCCGCAAGCACACGTTCCTCGTCACCATCGTGATCATGGGCGCGGCGACGTTCCTGGTCGGCCTGCTGCCCACCTACGCGAGCATCGGCATCGCCGCGCCGATCCTGCTGGTGCTGCTGCGCTGCCTGCAGGGCCTGGCGCTCGGCGGCGAGTACGGCGGCGCGGCGACGTACGTGGCCGAGCACGCGCCTGCGGGCCGGCGCGGGCTGTACACGTCCTTCATCCAGACCACCGCCACCGTCGGCCTGTTCCTCTCGCTGCTGGTGATCCTCGGCGTGCGCACATGGCTCGGCGAGGACGACTTCAAGGCCTGGGGCTGGCGCATCCCCTTCCTGCTCTCGTTCGTGCTGCTGATGGTCTCGGTGTGGATCCGTATGCAGCTGCAGGAATCCCCGGTGTTCCGGGCGATGAAGGCCGAGGGGCGCGGCTCGAACGCGCCGCTCACGGAGAGCTTCGGCAACTGGCGGAACGGGCGGATCGTGCTGCTCGCGCTGCTCGGCGCCACCGCGGGGCAGGCCGTGGTCTGGTACGCGGGCCAGTTCTACGCGCTGTTCTTCCTCACGCAGACGCTCAAGGTCGACGCGGTGACCGCAAACCTGCTGGTGGCCGCCGCGCTCGCGCTCGCCACGGGTGGCTTCGTGTTCTTCGGCTGGCTGTCGGACAGGGTCGGTCGCAAGCCGATCGTCATGGCGGGCTGCCTGCTGGCGGCGCTCACCTACTTCCCGATCTTCAAGGCGCTCACGCACTACGCCAATCCCGCGCTCGAAGCGGCGGCCGCGCGCGCACCGGCGGTGGTGATCGCCGATCCGGCCAATTGCTCGTTCCAGTTCGTGCCGGGCGAACTCAAGGGCCACGTCCGCTTCGACACGTCCTGCGATGTGGTGAAGGGGCTGCTGAATGCGCGCAGCGTGCCCTACACCGAGCAGGCGGCCCCCGCCGGTACGCTCGCGCGCCTGCGCATCGGTGCGACGGAGATCCACAGCGTCGACGTCGCCGCGCTCGCGCCCGACGCAGCGAAGGCCGCGCAGGCCCGGCTGTCGGCCGAGGTGACCGCGGCGATCGATGCGGCGGGCTATCCCGCGAAGGCGGACGCCGATGCGATCGACGTGCCCAAGGTGCTGGCGCTGCTCACGGTCCTCGTGCTCTACGTGACGATGGTCTACGGCCCCATCGCCGCGTGGCTGGTCGAGCTGTTCCCCACGCGCATCCGCTACACGTCGATGTCGCTGCCCTACCACATTGGCAACGGCTGGTTCGGCGGATTCCTGCCCACCACCGCGTTCGCGCTCGTGCTGCTCACGGGCGACCTCTACGCCGGGCTCTGGTATCCGGTCGGCGTGGCGCTGATGACGCTCGTGATCGGCACGCTGTTCCTGCCGGAGACGCGTCACGTCGCCCTGCAGGACTGAGGCGGCCTCGCGTCAGGTCGGGCTTGTGGGCGGCGTGCGCGCAGCGAGCGCTCGCTGCCCACGCCGCAGCTCCCACAGGGCGGGCACGACACCCGAGGCGATCGACGAGACGAGCACCGCGACCACCACCGCCGGTGGAAAGCCGGGATCGCGCAGGCGCAGGGCCCAGTCGGCGCTGCCGCTGCCGATCAGGGGCGCGAGTGCCTCGCGATGCAGCAGCGCGACGAGCGCGAGGCCGAACCAGGGCACCAGGTCGAGCACCGCATGCGCCTTCTGCTCGGCGGGGCCGACCACGCGCACCGCGGTGGCGTAGCAGGCATCGCGCCAGGACGTCCAGGCATGCAGCAGCACCGCGGCCACCAGCACGAGGAACGTGCTTGCGGTGATGTCGAGGAACAGGATCACCAGCACCGGCAGGCCGACCTCGAGCGCCTGCAGCAGGTGCAGGATCGACTCGTACGGGCCCGCGGTGGCCTCGATGCGCTGGCGCGCGTGGATCGCGTAGTCGAGCAGGCCGGCGAGGAGCCAGACGGGGAACACGACCGCGCCCAGAAGCGTCCACAGGGCGGCATCGGGGACGGCGGCGACGGTGTCCATGCCGCGATGCTGGGCCCGATGCGGTGACTGCCGCATCAAGCGGCGCTCAAACGCCGAACGGATACGTTTCCGGGATGCCCGGCCGCTGCGGGCCGTCGAGCGGCTCGACCGCGCGCGTCTCGTCGAACCAGACATAGGCATCGAACTGCCGGGGCAGCGAGACCTCGGCGTAGTGGCTCCAGCGCTCCGTATCGGGCCGGTAGATCACGCCGATGAAGCGTTCCAGGCGATCGGCGAGCAGGTCGGTGCGCAGCTCAGGTTCCGCATCGCGCAGGTGCAGGACGCCGCGCGGCTCGCCGGCATCGTGGAAGAGCCGCTCGACCGAGCCGTCCATCGAGGGCTTCACGGTCATGATGCGCATCGGCGCGTCCCAGTCGCTCGCGGCGGCCACGGTGCCACCGTGCGTGCCGAAGCCGATGAGCGCCGCGTCGCGCCCGAATTCCTCGCGGCAGAGCTGGCCCAGGTTGAACTCGCCGCGCTCGCGGCCCATGTCCGTAAAGCGCGCATCGCCGATGTGGGAATTGTGCGCCCAGACCACCGCACGCGCGGTCTCGCCGCGGGCCTTCAGGACGTGCACGAGCGTCTCGGCCATGTGCGCGTCGCGCACGTTCCACGATTCGGCCGCCCCGCGGTACATCGCGCGGTAGTAGTTCTCGGCATTCGCGACGAGCCGTGCGTTCTGCTCGGCCTCGAACCAGTCGGCGCCGTCGCGCGCGGCCAGCTCCACGCGCCTTTCCAGCATGTCGCGCAGCATCGCGAGCACCGCGTCCTCGCAGCGCGCATGGCCGTAGGTGAGCGCGGCGAGGCCGTAATGCGCCGGGTCCTTCGCCCAGGGCGTCAGGCAGGCATAGCGCTCGCGCGCGATCGCGGCGGTTTCCGGGTCGGCTTCGTCGAGGTAGTCGATCACCGCGCGCATCGAGGTGGCGAGGCTGTAGAGGTCGAGGCCATGGAAGGCGACCCGCTCGGCCTCGGCGCGCCCGGCGTTCCACTGCCGCATCCAGCGAAAGAGCGCGGCGGTCTCGGCATTGCGCCACATCCACGTCGGGAAGCGGGAGAACGGTGGTGGCGCATCGGGATTCGGCGGGCGATGGCGCACGTGGCGATCGATCACCGCGGCGTCCGGCCAGTCGGCCTCGACCGCGACGATGCGGAAGCCGTGCCGCTCCACCAGTCGCCGCGTGATCGCCGCGCGCGCGCGGTAGAACTCCGAGGTGCCGTGGCTGGCCTCGCCGAGCAGCACGACGCGGCAGTCGCCGTAGCGGTCGAAGGCCTCGGCGAAGGCCGGGTCGTCGATGTCGGGCAGCGGCTCGATCGCCTCGCGCAGCCGCGCCGGCAGGCCCGGCTCGGGCACGCCCAGCCGGCCGCGGAGCGCCTGCAGCGGGCCGCGGCCCGTGGATCCCTCGTCGCCCGTGCGTCGTTCCACCGTGGTCGCTCCGCCGAGATGCCATTCGACGCTAGCGCCGCGCCGGTGTGCGCGGCATCAAGCACGGGCGCGCGCAACGCTGCGTACGCGCCGCGATCACCTCCCGGCCGGCACGCGGGCCTAGGATCGGCGCTCCATCCGGCACGGAGCACGCCATGATCGACCTCTACTACTGGGCCACGCCCAACGGCTACAAGCCGCGCCTGCTGCTCGAGGAGACGGGCCTGGAGCACCGCATCATCCCCGTCGACATCCGCGCCGGCGACCAGTTCAAGCCCGAGTTCCTCGCCATCGCGCCGAACAACCGCATCCCCGCGATCGTCGACCACGCGCCCACGGGCGGCGGTGCACCCCTCTCGCTGTTCGAGTCCGGCGCGATCCTGCTCTATCTGGCCGAGAAGACCGGCCGCTTCATCCCGCAGGACGTGCACGGCCGCGCCGAGGTGCTGCAGTGGCTGTTCTGGCAGATGGGCGGGCTCGGGCCGATGGCCGGGCAGAACGGGCACTTCAACGTGTACGCGCCGGAAAAGGTGCCCTACGCGATCGACCGCTACGTGCGCGAGACCGCACGGCTCTATGGCGTGCTCGACAAGCGGCTGGCCGATCGCGAGTTCGTCGCGGGCAGCGACTACTCCATCGCCGACATGGCGATCTATCCGTGGATCGTCCCGCACGAGGCCCACAAGCAGGACCTCGATGCCACGCCGAACCTCAAGCGCTGGTTCCTGCAGGTCGGCCAGCGCCCGGCGACGCAACGCGTGTACGAAGGCGCGGCGCAGTCCTACTCCAAGCCGCTGACCGACGAGGAACGCGCGATGCTGTTCGGGACGCCACCGGCGCGCTGAGCCGACCGGCCGCCGTCCATCGTGTCGAGAGCCGCCGCGCAGCCGCCGCGCGACCGGGCGCAGACACGGGCGGCCGGCCACCATTGGTGACTTGCAGATCGCCGTTCGCGGATCGCTGGCCGTTCGCGGATCGCTGTTCGCTGTTTGCCAAGATTCGACAGCCCCGATATCCGAAAGACCCGAAGGGCGGCGCACATGGATGTGCGCCGTCCGCACCCGAGCCAGGATGGCGAGTGTGCGGATCGCCGCGCACTCACCCGGTCGCGAGTTGTAGATTCTTCGGGGAAGCTGCTTTCTTTTGGTTACTTTTCTTTGCAGCCGCAAAGAAAAGTGACTCGGGCGCGCCAGCGCGCGAAACGCTCCTGCCGACAAAGCGCCGCACGCCTACAAAGAAAACCCGCTGACGAACGATCGACCCTCCCCGCTGAGCGGATCGTCGAACTCCACCCCCCGCGCCAGCAACTTCAACGGCCCATCCCCACCCCCGCCATAGATCGCATCCCCCACGATCGGCACCCCCAGCCCCGCCATCTGCACCCGCAGCTGGTGCTTGCGCCCGCTCACCGGCTCCAGCGCATACCGCCACACGGTCTCGCCGCGCTCGACGACATCGATCCGGCTGCAGGCATTCGGCACCCCGTCGACCTCCCGCATCGCGAAGAACGGCGAGCCGCGTTCGATCCGGCTCTCGCGCAGCAGGGGAAACACGAGGTGCGGCGCCGGCGGCGCGAGCGCTTCGTAGCACTTCCGGATCGCCCGCTCGCGAAACAGCGCGACGTACCGCTCGCGCGTCGCCGGCCGCAGCGAGAACAGCACCAGCCCCGCGGTCTCCCGATCGATCCGGTGCAGGGGCGCGATCGCCTCGACGCCCAGCCGGCGCACCAGGCGTGCCAGCAGCGTGTCGCTCGCGTAGCGGCCGGCAGGCATCACCGCGAGCCCGTGCGGCTTGTCGGCGACGGCGAGATCCTCGTCGACATGCACGAGCGTCTCGACGCCCGCGCAGGTCGGCTCGTGCGCGACCTCGCGGTAATAGAAGACGTCGCCTCCCCGCAGCAGCGGTGCCGCGCGATCGAGCGCGACACCCGTCGCATCGAGCACGCGGCCGCGATCGAACCGGTCGGCCCAGACCGCCTCGCCGATCGCGGGAAACCGGCGCCCCAGCGCCTCGAGCACGGTCGTGCCCTCCCCGGGCCGCAGCTGCACGCGGCTCGCGCCGACGCCGTCGATCGGCGGCGGACGGCGCACGTCAGCGCTGCGGTGGTGCGGCGAGCTCGCGCGGGTCGAGGAATCCGCTGCGGTCGCGGTCCTGCTTCGCGAACGTGGCCGCGAGGCGCCGGCGATGCTCGTCGAGGCTCACCGCCGTGCCGCGGCCGCCCGGGAGTTCATGGGTGGCGATGATGCCGTCGCGGTCGACATCCATGCGCTCGAAGGCATAGCCCATCCACGCCTGGAACTCGGCGAGCGAGACGCGGCGGTCGCCGTCGGTGTCGAGCCGCGCGAAGTAATCGCCGCTCGACGTCACCGGCGGCGCGGCGAGCGCGGCCGCCGCCAGAAACAGGCCGGCCGCGCCCGGGAGCGCGGCCGTCATGCGGAACCGGCGCGCCATCAGGCGGCCGCGGGCGCCAGGGCGTAACCCTTCAGGCGCGCGGAGAACTGCTGCAGCGACGCGATGCCGCTGGCCTCGGCCTCCTGGCACCAGGCCTGGAGCCGCGCGAGCGTCGCCTTGGCATCGTGCGAGCGGTCGTCGAGCACCTGCTGCAGCCGCGCGCGGTATGCCGCGATCGTGGCGAGCTTCGGGCGCTCGGCGATGAAGGCCTGCAGGCGCGCGCGCTTCTCGTCATCGAGCCAGCGGCCGTCGTCGGCGAGTGCCTTGCGCAGCTTCGACGGCAGCAGCGAACGCGCCTTCGCGCCGGCCGCGGCCGCGTCCTCGCGCAGTGCGGGCAGGGTGACGGTGCGGTAGTAGTCGGTCATCGCCTGGAAGCGGATGGCCAGCAGCGCCTTGAGCGTCTCACCGTCGGGCATCGCGATATTCGGGCGTACGTCGAGCGTCGGCGCGACGCGCAGCACCTTCGCGAGGCCCAGGGTCTCGAGCGCCCGGATCGCGGCCCAGCCGATGTCGAACTCCCACTTGCGCAGCGCGAACTTCGCGCTCGACGGGAAGGCGTGGTGGTTATTGTGCAGTTCCTCACCGCCGATCCACACACCCCACGGCGTGAGGTTGGTGGCGGTGTCAGTGGTCTCGAAATTGCGGTAGCCCCACCAGTGGCCGAGGCCATTGACGACGCCGGCGGCCCAGAACGGGATCCACGCCATCTGGATCGCCCACACGGCGACGCCCTTGAAGCCGAACAGCGCGAAGCTGATGAACAGCAAGGCGGTCGGGCCCATCGTCGCGAACGGCGTATAGAGGTTGCGCTCGATCCAGTCGTCCGGGCAGCCCTTGCCGTACTTTTCGATGTCGGCGCGCTCGGCACGCGCGGCGCGGTAGAGCTCGACGCCACGCCAGAACACGACCTTGATGCCCTTGTGCATCGGCGAATGCGGGTCGTCCTCGGTCTCGCACTTGGCGTGGTGCTTGCGATGGATCGCCGCCCACTCCTTGGTGATCATCGAGGTGGTGAGCCAGCACCAGAACCGGAAGAAGTGCGCGAGCACCGGGTGGAAGTCCACCGCTCGGTGCGCCTGCGAGCGGTGCAGGTAGAGGGTGACGGTGAAGATGGTGAGCTGCGTGGCGACCAGCAGGTAGACCAGCATCGATCCCCAGCCCAGCTGCAGAAGCCCGCCGGCCAGGAAATCGGCAATTGCGAAGGACATCAGACACTCCGGATGTAAGCGGCCTGGAAGCGGCCGTGCCGCACGGCGGCACCGCCATGATGCCATCGCGCATCGCCTCCGGCGTCGGCGTGAAGTGAGCAGGCGGCCTGCGGTTCAGACCGCGCGATCGGCGTGAAAGCGGCGCTGCGCTTGGCTTCGCGCCGGCCGCCACCATCTCGATGCAGGCCTTCCCGCATTCGCGCCCATGCCCGAGCTCCCCGAAGTCGAGACCACCCGCCGCGGCCTCGCGCCGCATGTGCGCGGCCGCCGCATCGCGGGCGTCACCCTGCGCCGCCCGGACCTGCGCTGGCCGATCCCGGACGAGGTGCGCGAGCGCCTGCCGGGCGAGCGCATCGATGACGTGCGTCGCCGCGCCAAGTACCTGCTGCTCGACACCGCCGCCGGCAGCGCGGTGCTGCACCTGGGCATGTCCGGTGCGCTGCGCGTGCTGCCGGGCGACACGCCGCTGCGCGCGCACGACCATGTCGACCTCGTGCTCGACGACGGCCGCGTGCTGCGTTTCAACGATCCGCGCCGCTTCGGCTGCCTGCTGTGGCAGCCCGCGGGCGAGACCCATCCGCTGCTCGCGGGCCTCGGGCCGGAGCCGTTGTCCGACGATTTCGACGGCGACCATCTCTGGCGCCTGTCACGCGGGCGCAGCGCACCGGTGAAGACGTTCCTGATGGACCAGGCGGTGGTCGTCGGCGTCGGCAACATCTATGCGGCCGAGGCCCTGTTCATGGCCGGCCTCGCGCCGCTGCGCGAGGCCGGCAAGGTCTCGCGCGAGCGCTACGCCCGGCTCGCCGATGCAGTGAAGGCGATCCTGGCCTACGCCATCGAGCGCGGCGGCACCACGCTGCGCGACTTCATCAGCCCCGACGGCGCACCGGGCTACTTCGAGCAGGAGCTGTCGGTCTACGGGCGCGGCGGCGCGCCGTGCAAGACCTGCGGGCGCGTGCTGCGGCAGGCGTCGATCGGGCAGCGCGCGAGCGTCTGGTGCGCCGGCTGCCAGCGCTGACCGCCGGTCGCACGGCGGCCGCCGGCCGTGCGACCGGTTCCCCGTCGCGGCCGGCCGTGCGCGGACCGCGGCGTATAGTCCCCGGCGGAGGAATGCTTCGATGAGCGACAAGGCCGAGATCACCCAATGGCTGGGCGCCGCGCGCGAGGGCGATCGCGGCGCGCTCGACCGCGTGCTCGGCACGCTCTACGACGAGCTGCACGCGATGGCGCGACGCCAGCTCGCCGGCCAGCACGAGCAGACCCTCGATGCGACCGCGCTCGTGCACGAGGCGTATCTGAAGCTCATCGGCAGCCACGGCGCGCAGTTCGGCGACCGCGCGCACTTCTTCGCCTATGCCGCCACCGCCATGCGCAGCGTGGTGGTCGATCATGTGCGCCAGCGCCTCGCGCAGAAGCGGGGCGGCGACATGGAGCGCGTGACGTCGATCCCCGAGGACGGCGAGGGCGCGATCCGCCTCGACGAGGACCTGCTCGCGCTCGACAGCGCGCTCGACCGCCTCGCCGCGATCGACCCGCGCCTGGCACAGGTGGTGGAGTTGCGCTACTTCGGCGGCCTGTCCGAACTCGAGATCGCCGCGCTGCAGGACCGCTCCGAGCGCTCGATCCGCCGCGACTGGCAGAAGGCGCGCCTGTTCCTGCTGGCGAGCCTGGACGACGACGAGGCCGCCTGAGCCCGTCCACACCGCCGTAGATCCATGGACGCCGAACGCTGGCGGCGCCTGTCGCCGCACCTCGACGAGCTGCTCGAGCTCGATCCGCCCGCGCGCGGCGACCGCCTCGCGGCGATCGCGGCCGGCGACGCCGTGCTCGGCGCGGAGCTCGCGAAGATGCTCGCCCTCGAGGACGGCCGCGACGACTTCCTCGCCGAGCCGCTGCTCCCGCCCAAGCCGACGCTGAGCGAGGGCAGCGAGGTCGGCCCCTACCGGCTGGAGAACCTGCTCGGCGAGGGCGGGATGGGCCAGGTCTGGTGCGCCTCGCGCGCCGACGGGCTCTACCAGCGCCGTGTCGCGCTCAAGCTGCTGCGCCCGGGGCTCACGGACGAGAACCTGCGCCTGCGCTTCGCGCGCGAGCGGCAGATCCTCGCGCGCCTCGCGCATCCGCACATCGCCGGCCTGCTCGACGCCGGCGTCAGCGGCGAGGGCATTCCGTACCTCGCGCTCGAGTACGTCGAGGGCGAGCCGATCACGCGCTACTGGAAGCGCCTGGACGTTCCGCTCGACGCGCGCCTGCGCATGTTCCGCCAGGTCTGCGCGGCGGTGACGCATGCGCACGCGAACCTCGTCGTGCACTGCGACCTCAAGCCGTCGAACATCCTCGTGACGCGCGACGGCCAGGTGCGCCTGCTCGACTTCGGCATCGCCAAGCTGCTCGACGGCGGCGCCCCGCGCAGCGATGCCACCCGCACCGGCGCACGGGCCTTCACCCTGCACTACGCGGCGCCCGAGCAGATCCGCGGTGAGACGGTCACCACGATGACCGACGTCTACTCGCTCGGCGTGGTGCTCTACGAGCTGCTGACCGGCACGAAGCCCTATCGGCTCAAGCGCCAGTCCGACGCCGAATGGGAGGAGGCGATCCTCGCGCATGACCCGGTGCGTCCGTCGGTGATGGTGCAGCGCCAGTCGGAGTTGCAGGCCGACCGCGGCGAGCGCCAGAGCCTGCGTCGCCGCGCGCGGCGGCTGGTCGGCGACCTCGACAACATCGTGATGCGCACGCTGTGCAAGTCGCCGGAGGAGCGCTACCCGTCGGTCGAGGCGCTCAGCCAGGACCTGCTGCGCCACCTCGAGGGCCGGCCGGTCGAGGCGCGGCCGCAGAGCCTCGTCTACCGCGCCGGCAAGTATTTCTCGCGCCATCGCTGGGCGCTCGCCGGCGGCAGCACCGCAGTGCTCGTGGTCGGCCTGGGCGTAGGCATGATCCTCTCGCAGAGCCGCGAGGCGGTGGAGGAAGCGCAGCGCGCGCAGGCGATGCGGGGGTTCATTTTCGGCGTCTTCGAAGAAGCCGGCGACGCGCGCGACGGCCGCGCGCTCGACCTGCCCGGCCTGCTCGATGCGGCGGTGGTACGCGGCGACCGCGAGCTCGCGCGCGAGCCCCGCGCGCATGCGGAGCTGCTCGGGCTGGTGGCGCGCCTGCGCACGGGCCTGGGCGACTACGCGCAGGCGGCGACGCTGCTCGAACGCCAAGCGATGCTGCTGCGGCGTGCGCAGGACGCGCCGCCGAGCCTGTGGCTCGAGGCGACCGCCCAGCGCGGCGACCTGCTGCGGCGCCTGGGTACGCCGAAGCGCTGCATCGCGGTCATGCAGCCCCTGCACGCCACCGCGCAGACGCAGCAGGTGCAGCTGCCCGCGCAGGCGGCCGAGTTCTATGCGCAGCTCGGCCGTTGCCGGCGCGCGACCGGCGACACCGCGAGCGCGCGCGACCTGTTCGTGCAGGCACTCACGCTGCGCCGCCGCGTGCGTGCGCCCGGCGCGGCGGTCGCGGAAATCGAGAGCCGCCTCGACCTCGCGAGCCTGCAGGCCGATCGCGCCGAATACACGGATGCACTGCGCGGCTACCGCGCTGCGCGCTCGCGCCTCGATGCCGAGGTCGGGCCGCGCCATCCACTGCAGGTCGACATCGGCCGGCAGATCGCCGCGGTCGAGCGGCGCCATGGCCATCCGGGCCGCGCCGAGCGCGAGCTCGTGCGTGCGCTAGGCGTCGCCCAGGACCTGCTCGGAACGCAGCATCCGGTGACGCTGCAGGTACGGCGCGAGCTCGGCGACGCGCTGATCGACCAGTTCCGCTTCCGCGACGCTGCGCTGCCGCTGCGCCGCCGCCACGCGATGCTGACCGCGCGCCTCGGTGCGCAGCATCCGGACCTGCGCGAGAGCCATCGGGTCATCGCGCGGGTCGAATGGGAACTCGGCCGCCTGCCGGCCGCGCTCGACGCGCTGGAGTCGGCGCTCGCGATCAGCCGCCACGTGGGCGATGGCGAGGGCGCCGCGGCGAGCCTGCAGGCCTACGGCGAGATGCTGCACCAGGCCGGCCGCAGCGAGGAAGCGCTGCCGGTGCTCGAGCAGGCGCGCGATCTGCGCATCGCCTTCCATGGCGCCTCGCACTGGACGGTGGCCGACATCGACCGCGCGATCGGCGAGGCCGATGCCGCGCTCGGTCGGGCCGGCGCGTTGCCGCGGCTGGTGCGCGCGGTGCATTTCCTGCGGCTCGGCCTCGGCCCATCGCATGCGAAGACCCGTCTTGCACGCCTGCAGCTCGCGCGCCAGCAGGCGGCGCACGGCGATCCGGCGGGCCTGCCCGTGCTCGACGTGCTCGCCGCCACGGGCCGGGGCTCCGCGCAGGCGCAGCCGCTCGCCTGGCGCGCCGCCGCCTATGCCGACGCGATCCGCTGCGGCGGTCGCGACGATGCGGCCACGCGGCATCTCGCGCGCCTGCTGGGGCATGTGCGCCTCGCGCAGCCCGACGGCTCCATCGTGCAACGCGAGATCGCGCAGCTGCTGCGGCAGTGCCGGCGCCCGCGCGAGAGCTTCATGCCGACCGGCTCGGCCTGAGCCGCGACGCTAGAGGTCGAGCGCGCCCTGTAGCGGCTCGATCGCGCCTTCGCCGCGCGTGATCTGCTTGAACTGCGCGCGCGAGACCGACACGTAACGCTCGTTGCCGCCGATCTCCACCTGCGGGCCGTCCTGCACGGCGAAGCCCTGCGCATCGACGCGCACCGTCATCGTCGCCTTCTTGCCGGTGTGGCAGATCGTCTTGATCTCGTCGAGCTCGTCGGCCCAGGCCAGCAGGTACTGCGAGCCCTCGAACAGCTCACCGCGGAAATCCGTGCGCAGCCCGTAGCACAGCACCGGCACGCGCAGGGCATCGACCACCTCACTCAGCTGCCAGACCTGCGAGCGCGTGAGGAACTGCGCCTCGTCGACCAGCACGCAGTGCAGCGCGCCATGCGCGGCGATGTCGCGGCGGATGCAACCTTCGAGGTCGTCGTCGCGCGAGAACGCCACCGCCTCGGCGCGCAGGCCGATGCGCGAGGCGACCACCCCGACGCCGTCGCGGTGGTCGAGGGCGGGCGTCAGGATCGCCACGCGCATGCCACGCTCGCGGTAGTTGTGCGCGGACTGCAGCAGCGTGGTGGTCTTACCGGCGTTCATCGCCGAGTAGTAGAAGTACAGCTTCGCCATGCGCGAAGTGTAGTGGGCGCGGCGGCGCCGCTCCACGTTGAACCCATTCAGGACGGCACGCCCGGCTCGGGCACAATACGCCGCCCGATCGGGTGGACCCATGCACGGCCTCAATCCTCCCCAGCGCGCCGCCGTCGAGCACTGCGACGGCCCCCTGCTCGTCCTCGCCGGCGCCGGCAGCGGCAAGACGCGCGTGATCGTCGAGAAGATCGCGCACCTGATCGCCTCGAACCGGATGCCCGCCAAGCGCATCGCCGCGATCACGTTCACCAACAAGGCGGCGAAGGAGATGCGCGAGCGCGTCGCCAAGCGCATCCGCGGTGACGCCGCCGAAGGCCTGACGATCTGCACCTTCCACGCGCTCGGGCTGAAGTTCCTGCAGATCGAGCATGCGAAGGCCGGCCTGCGCCGTGGCTTCTCGATCTTCGATTCGGACGACAGCGCCGCGCAGATCAAGGACCTGCTGCCCGCCGGCAGCAAGCCCGATGTGATCGACGGCGTGCGTGGCCTCATCTCGCGCGCGAAGAACGCGGGCCTCTCGCCGGAGGAGGCGATGCGCGAGGCGCGCAGCCCGCGCGAGATCGACGCCGCGACCGTCTACGACCTCTACCAGCAGCGCCTGTCGAGCTTCAACGCGGTCGACTTCGACGACCTCATCCGCCTGCCCGTGCAACTGCTCGAGGCCGACGACGACATGCGCCTGGCCTGGCGCGAGCGCATCGGCTACCTGCTCGTCGATGAATGCCAGGACACCAACGACGCGCAGTACCGCCTGCTCAAGGCGCTCGCCGGGCCGCGCGGGCTGTTCACCTGCGTAGGCGACGACGACCAGTCGATCTACGCCTGGCGCGGCGCGAACCCGGACAACCTGCTGCAGCTCTCGAAGGATTATCCGAGCCTGCGCATCGTCAAGCTCGAGCAGAACTACCGCTGCTCCAATCGCGTGCTGCGCGCGGCGAATGCGCTGATCGCCAACAACCCGCACGAGCACCTCAAGACGCTGTGGTCCGACCAGGCGGACGGCGAGCGCATCCGCATCTGGGAGTGCCGCGATGCGGCGCACGAGGCCGAGCGCATCGCCGCGGAGATCCAGTTCATCGCCGCGAGCACGCGCGCGCCTTGGAGCGATTTCTGCCTGCTGTTCCGCGGCAACTTCCAGAGCCGCGCGCTGGAGAAGGCGCTGCAGCTGCAGCGCGTGCCGTATCACCTGTCCGGTGGCACGGCGTTCCTCGATCGCGGCGAGGTCAAGGACGTGCTCGCCTGGCTGCGCCTGCTGGCCAATCCGGACGACGACGCCGCCTTCCTGCGCGCGGTGCAGAACCCCAAGCGCGAGGTCGGCGCCGGCACGCTGGCCAAGCTCGCGGAGCTGTCGGGGCAGGCGCACATGCCGATGGCCCGCGCGATCGAGAACGTCGGCGCGCTCAAGGCCCTGCCGCCGCGGGCCGGCAATGCGCTCGACACCTTCGCCTCGCTGGTGCGCCAGTTGCGCGCGAAGTCGAATGCCCTCACGCCCGCCGAGCTCGTTCGCGAGGTCGCCGAACGCAGCGGCCTGCTCGCATCGGTGCGCGCGCAGTGCAAGGACGAGGCGAGCTTCCAGCGCCGCAAGGCGAACATCGAGGAACTCGCCGGCTGGTTCGATGGCGCCCGCAATGCCGGCCCCGGCGAGCTCGCCGCGTCGCTGGCATTGCTGTCGCATGCCGACAAGGGCGAGGCCGGCAACCAGGTGCGGTTGATGAGCCTGCACGCGGCCAAGGGCCTGGAGTTCCGCTACGTCTTCATCGTCGGGCTCGAGGACGGCACGCTGCCGCACGAGGCGAGCCTCGACGAGGGCCGCCTCGACGAGGAGCGCCGCCTGCTCTACGTCGGCATCACCCGCGCGAAGGAACGGCTCTGGATGTCGTACTCCAAGCGCGCGGAACGCTGGGGCGAGGTGCTGCGCCTCAAGCCGAGCCGCTTCCTCGACGAGCTCCCTGCCGCGGAGCTGCAGCGCGACGGCGCCGACCCCGTGGCCGACGCCGAGAACAAGAAGGCGCGCGCCGACGCGGGCTTCGCGGCGATCCGCGCGCTGCTCGAGGGCTGATCGCGCATCCATGCCCCAGCGGCGCGACGCACGCAGCGGCCGCCGGCGGGGTGCGATCGGCGGGGCGAATGCGTCGACGCCGAAATGGGGCGTTCCGTTCGAAGGACGGATGCCGGAAGCTACGACCGCTCCGCCGCTGATGGCGCGGGGATCCGCCGCTCTGTGACGCAGGACCCGCTGCGGGCGTGGCGCGGATGGCGTGCGGCCAGCTTTCGCGCACAATCGGCCGTCTGGCGAAAGGGAGAGGGGGCTCCGTTCGCATGCAGTACTTCGGCTTCGTCACCCGCGGTCCCGACCGCCGCTATCGCGTGCGGCTGGTGGACCTGCCCGACTGTACGATCCCGGCCTGCGGGGTGGGCGATCTCGTCGACACCGTGCGCGCCGCCGTCGATGCCTGGCTGCGCACCCGCACGACGGCCCTGCCGCCGCCGACCGGCGCGACCCAGCTGCCGCGGCTCGACCACGACGACGACGGCTACTGGATGCTGTTCGACCTCACGCCGGTGCTGACCGGCTTCGTTCCGGGCATCGCGCGGCCCTGATGGAGCGTTTCGTCTACCTCGCGATCGGCACGCTGCTGGTCGGCGTCGGCCTGCGCTCCATCGTGCGCCGCGAGGTGGCGGTATCGCTCGGCTGGTTCATGCCCATGCGCTTCGTCGACGAGCACGATGATCAGGTCGGCGTCACCGGCTGCCCAGCGATTCTGGTCGGCTGCGGCGAGATCGCCGTGGGCCTGTGGTTCTGGCGGCTCGCCGCGCGGGGCTGAGCGCAGTCGACTGTCGTAATGAAGAAGGGCGGCGAAGCCGCCCTTCTTCGTGTTGCATCACAGGATTCAGAACGAGACGGTCAGACGTGCGTCGAGCCCGTGGTCGCGCGACTCGTCGCCGAACTCGCCGCGGTAGCCGACTTCGACCAGCGAGCGCGGGCCGATCCAAGCGCCGAGCCCGGCGTTGAAGGTCACCGCCTTCGCGGCGAGCGCTGCACTGCGCACCGTGAACGCGTTGCCGCCGGTCCACGAGGCCTGCGTCGCGGCATCGAGATCGCCACTGGCATGGCGATAGCCGAGCCCGCCGAGCAGGCGCAGGCCACCGGCCTGCTGGCCGGTGCCGAGCAGCTCCGCGCCGAAGCGCAGGCCGGCCTCGGCGAGGTTGACCCGGCTCTCGTTCGCACCGAACGTGAGCGCGGCGCTGCCGCCGACCTCGGCGAACGCATCGCTGTCCACGCGCACGTGGGCGACCTGCGCATACGGCTCGAGCGACCAGCTTCCGCGATCGATGCGGTAGCCGGCCTCGAGGAAGGCCTGCACCGTCTCCGCGCGATAGTCCGACGTGAGCGTCTGCCGCAGCGCACCGGCCGCGACCTCGCGGCGGAGCGCGACGTCGTGGCGACCGATCGCCGCGCCGCCACGCAGGTCGATCGCGCCGAGGCGCGCGCCGGCATGCACGCCGACGTGACGATCGTTGCTGTCGCCGCGCGAGGTGCGGTCCGGCATCGCGATGTCGACGCGGCCGGCGCCCGCCAGCACGCCGAGCGTCACGCCGCTGCCGGTGGCGTGCTCGAACCCGGCGAGGAAGCCGCGGCCCTCGGTCTCGATCGACGCGCCATTGCCGTCGGCCTGCACGTCGCCGCCGGCCGACAGCGCCTGCGCCCACAGCCGCGTGCCGCCGGCATCGCCTTCGGCCTGCACGGGCATGCGGTGGAGTGCGGCGTCGCGCACATGGCGGCTGGCGTCCACCATGGCACTGCGCAGGCCGGCATGGCCTTCGCCGCTGAGCGCATCGAAGGCGGCCGGTGCCTGCGCCGCCGACAGCTGCGTGAGCGCGCCGGCGAGCGGCGAGGTCAGCGCGAGCGCGTCGGCTGCGCGCGCCACCTCGGCCTGGTTCGTGGTCTGCGCGGCGGTCGCCAGTGCGCGGCCGCGCACCACGTCCAAGCCCACGCCGGTGCCGGCGTAGCGCAGCTGGAATGCCAGGAACGGCGAGAAGCCGGCGGACTGCACGCCCGCGAACTGGCCGGTGACGCCACCCGTCGCGGTCAGCAGGCTGTACCGCTGGCCGAGCAGGTAGAGGCTCGGGTCGATCGCCGACAGTTGCACGGTGCCGCCCTGCAGGACGGCATTGCCGTTCACCGCGATGCGGTCGGACGCGCCGCTCGCCCCCAGCTCGGCCGCGAACACCGAGCCCGCGCCCTGCGTGTAGGTGCCGTTGACGGTGAGCGTGCCGATCGAATTGCCCGGCGCGATCGTGCCGAGCACGGTGAGCGTGCCGACGCTGCCGGCGCCGCCCAGGCGGCCGCCTGCGTTGACGCGGGTGGCCGCGCCGCTGACGCTACCGTTGATGCTCGCCACGCCGCCGCCGTTGACGGTGAGCGGCGCGCCGATCAGGCGGCCGTTGAGCAGGAGCACCGCATCGACGTCGACGCCGCCGCCGAGCGCATTGTCGCCGTCGAGTTCGAGCACGCCCTGGCGCACGTGCGCGCCAGCAAACGTGTTGTCACCGGACAGGCGCAGCCAGCCCGCGCCGGACTTAGTCAGGCGGCCGGGGCCGCCGATGTCGTTGGTCCAGTCGTCCCAGGCGAGGCCCGCCCAGGTCTTGTGGCCGCCGGCGCGCGCATTCATCACTACGTCGGTGTCCACGCGCAGCAGGCCCGGGCCCTCGATCGCCTTGCGCAGGTCCATCAGGCCCCAGCCGTAGACGTCGTCGACGCCGGCTTCGCCGAGGTCGGTGGCGGTGGTCAGGAGCACGTCGCGGATCTGCGGATTGTCGAGGTACGGGTAGCGCTCCATCAGCAGCGCGAGCGCGCCGGTGACGTGCGGGGCCGCCATCGACGTGCCGGTGAGGTCGCCGTAGTCGTAGTCGGGCTGCGCGCCGGTGATGTCGAGGCCGACGACGTAGCCGTCCGCATCGCGCAGCACTTCGCCCTCGATCGCGCCGCCGACCACGGTCGAGGTGATGTCGGTGCCCGGCGCGGTGATGCACCAGTCCTTCGCGAGGCCGCAGATGCTCGAGCTGCCGTCGAGCTCGCCTGTCCAGCTGAGGTTCGCGACGCTCAGCCAGTACTTCTCGAGGCCCGGCACGTAGCGCGGCAGCGTGGCGTAGATGCCTGCGATCGCGCCGTCGTTGTTGCCGGCGGCGAACACCTGCAGCAGGCCGTTGCGCAGCGACGGGTCGGCATAGGTCTGGAAGTACCCGGCGACGCCGTCCAGTCCGTAGAGCTCGTCCATCTCGTCGGCGGATGCCGGCTCCACGCTCAGGCCCCAACTGTGGTTGATGGCGCGCACGCCCTGCTGCGCCATCTGCGCGTACATGCTCGCGACCGCGCTGCTGTCGGGACCGATGGCGTACGACTCACCGCTGGGATCGCCGACGAGCGCCCAGAAGTCGATGTAGCTGTTGGAGAACAGGCGCGCGGTCGACAGGTCGGCACCGAAGGCGACGCCGTGCGTGCCCGCGCCGTCGCGGTTGGCGAGCATCGTGCCCGCCACGTGCGTGCCATGCGTGGAGTACTGGAAGCCGGCGATCGACTCGAGGTACTCGGGTACCCAGTCGTAGAAGTAGCCGATGTCGACGAGGTACTGCACGAGCGCACGGTCTTCGTCGGTGTAGTGGAAGTAGTCCACCGCGACGCTGCCGCCGTCGGAGACGAAGCAGGCGTCGTCGCCGTAGAGCAGCGTGGTGTTCGTACAGGCGCTGCCGTCGCCGAGGCGGTCGGCGATGCGCAGGCTGCGGTTCTGCTTGCCGGCGAAGTCGCCGTGGCCGAGGTCGACCCCGCTGTCGAAGATGCCCAGCCGCACGCCGCGGCCGGTCAGGCCGCGCGCATAGGCGTACTGCGCATTGATCGCGGCGAGGCCCCAGTCGGCGCTGAACTCGTCGGTGACCCAGCTGTCCGGGTCGCCCGCGCGGCCGGTCTCGGCCTGCTGGGCATGGGCGGCCGGGGCCGCGGCAAAGGCGAGCGTGCCGGCGACGGCACACGAGAGCAGTGAGCGCGCCAGCCCCGTCCGGGCGCGGCTCGTGTCGCGAGTCTTCATTGGATCCCCTGGTGCGAACGCGGCCCGCGCGGTCTGGATGACGGCGGCGCCGGCCGCCGGCGGTGCCGGCGGGAGCCGCTTTTTACGGGAGCAGCTGGGGCCTGTCCAGCATTTGTGTGACAGTCTCCGCAGAGTTGCTCTTTCGCATGGCCTTAGTTAGACCGCTATTCCGTTAAGGGTGACGCCGGTCTAACCGAAATTCAATAACTTATCGCCATGTCTGCATCCATTGCCTAAAGCCGTAACGCTTTATTAAGATGGCCGCGTCCGGTTCGCCGGTCCTGTCCAACTGTCGTTGTCTGCCGGCCCGCCGGCATTTCGAGGAGGCTCCGGCCTCCTTTTTCTTTGCCCGTCCAGCGGCCGTGGCGGATGATCGGGCGATGCACCCGTCCCGACCGGTCCTGCTCTGCTGCCTCCTGCTCGCACTGGCGGCCTGTCGCCGCGACGAGACCGTCCCGCCGCCGGCGCGCCCCGCGGCCACGCCGCAGGCGGCGGTGCAGCGCCTGATCGACGACCTGCGCCGCGACGACCTCGGCGCCTATGCGGTGCATGCACTGCCGCCGGACCTCTACCGCGCGACCGATGCGAGCTGGCGCGCCGGCCGCAGCCGCTGGCCACTGAGCGAGGCCCCGCTGCACGCGCAGATCCCGCCGGCGATCGATGCGCTCGCCCGGCCCGGTGCGCTGACCGCGGTGCGCGCCGGCTACCGCCGGCAGTTCGCCGGCCAGGACGCCGCGATCGACCAGGCCGTGCAGACCCTCGCCATGCTCGCCGGCCGCTACATCGACCGTGAGGGCACCTACCCGCCGGACGAGCGCGCGCATCGCCTGCAGCTCACCCGCGTGCTGCGCGACTGGGCGCTGGAGGCGCCGTTCGCCGAGCGTCGGCGGATCGAGCCGCTGCTCACCGACTGGGTGGTCGCGGCGCAGGAGAGCGGGCTCGCCGGTGGCGCGGACGCGTTCTCGAAGGCCGGCCTGCACCGCAGCCTGGTGCGCCTGCGCCCCCTGCTGCGCACGGGCAAGCGTTCGCTGGCCGCGCTCGGCCTCGACCTCGACGTGGCCCTGCGCTCGGCGCGGGTCGAGCCCGTGTCGAGCGCCGGCGACCGCGCCCGGGTCCGCGTGCGCTATCGCCTGGCCGGCACGCCGGTGGAGGCCCTGTTCGACCTCGAGCGCGGCCCCGACGGCTGGTTCTTGCGCGACAGCCTGCGGCATGCCACCGCGCAACTCGCCGGTCCCGCGGCGGCGCTCCCGGGCCGGCGCAGCCGGCTTGGGCATAATGCCGCCGATGGCCCGACAGACGCCCCTGCCGTTCCCGGACGCTCCGCCGCCCGCTGACGGCGCTCCGACGCCGCCCGCCGACGGCGCCGACGCGATCCCGTCCGCTGCGACCGCCCCGGTGGAGGCGGATGAGCTGACGGCCGCGCCGACCGAGCCCGATCCCGCTCAGCCGCCGCTGCCGATGCCGGGCGCCGCGCCGGCCGAATCCGTGCTCGATCCCGTGCCGCCACCCGTCGCGCCCGCGCGCGAGCTGCCGCGCGCGCAGGCCCCGTGGTGGGCGCGCCTGCTCGGCCGCGTGCTCGCGCCCTGGCTCGCGCTCAAGATCGAGCCGCGCAATCCGGCCGAGCACGTGCCCGACTGGAACGGACGCCCGGTCTGCTACGTGCTCGAAGACTACGGCCTGTCCAATGCCCTGATCCTCGACCGCGCCTGCCGCGAGGCCGGGCTGCCGTCGCCGCTCACCCCGCTGCCCGGCGATCCGACCGGCCGCGGCCGCGCCTACGTCGCCCTGTCGCGTCGCAACGTCGGCCCGATCGCCCCCTTGCCGAACATCCCCGGCGTGATCGAGCGCCCGCAGGCGGCGAACGGCAAGTCGCATTCCGAGTCGCTCGCGCGCCTGATCGAGGCGCACCGCGCCGATCCGGCGCTCGACGTGCAGCTCGTGCCCGTCTCGATCTTCGTCGGCCGCGCGCCGGAGAAGACCACCGGCTGGTTCTCGGTGCTGTTCTCCGAGAACTGGCAGCTCGTCGGTCGATTCCGCCGCCTGCTCGCCATCGCGATCAACGGCCGCGACACCTACATCCGCTTCGCGCCGCCGGTCTCGCTACGCACGATCGCCGACGAAGGCCTGCCGCCCGAGCGCACCGTGCGCAAGCTCTCGCGCGTGCTGCGCGCGCACTTCCGGCGCATCCGCACCGCGGTGATCGGGCCCGACCTGTCCACGCGCCGCCTGCTGGTGGACCGCGTGCTGGCCGCGCCCGCGGTGCTCGACGCGATCGCCGACCAGGCGCGTCGCGACGGCACCGGCGTGGCCGAGGCCTGGAAGAAGGCGCACGAGCTCGCCTACGAGATCGCCGCCGACTATTCGCACCCCGTGGTGCGCTCGGCGAGCTTCCTGCTCGCGCCGGTGTGGAACCGCATCTACCGCGGCGTGCTGGTGCACCACCTCGACCGGCTCAAGCAGGACGCGCCCGGCCATGAAGTCGTCTATGTGCCCTGCCATCGCAGCCACATGGACTACCTGCTGATCAGCTACCTGCTCTACACGCGCGGCATCGTGCCGCCGCACATCGCCGCGGGCATCAACCTCAACCTGCCGGTGGTCGGCACGATCCTGCGCAAGGGCGGCGCGTTTTTCCTGCGCCGCTCGATCCGCGGCAGCGCCCTGTACTCGGCGGTGTTCTCCGAATACCTCGCGCAGCTCGTCGCCGGCGGCTATTCGATCGAATACTTCATCGAGGGCGGGCGCTCGCGCACCGGGCGCCTGCTGCAGCCCAAGGGCGGCATGATCGCGATGACGCTGCGCGCCTACCTGCGCGCGCCGACGCGCCCCGTGATGTTCCAGCCCGTCTACATCGGCTACGAGAAGCTGATGGAAGGCCGCAGCTATCTCGATGAGCTCTCCGGCAAGCCCAAGGAGAAGGAATCGATCTGGCAGCTGCTGATGGGCATCCCCAAGGTGCTCAGCTCCAACTACGGCCAGGTGGTCGTGAACTTCGGCGAGCCGATCCGGCTGACCGACGTGCTCGCCGAGCAGGCCCCGGACTGGAATGGCACACCGCTCGCCGAGGACGAAAAGCCCGCCTGGATGGCCGAGACGGTCGACGTGCTCGCCGAGCGCATCCAGGTCAACATCAACCGCGCGGCCGACGTCAATCCGATCAACCTGCTCGCGCTCGCGCTGCTGTCCACGCCGAAGCACGCGATGAGCGAGGCCGACCTGCTTGAGCAGATCACGCTGAGCAAGAAGCTGCTGGCGCAGCTGCCGTACTCCGACCGCGTCACCGTCACCCCGCACACGCCCGAGGAGATCATCGCGCACGGCGAGGAGATCGGCGTGCTGCTGCGGGTGAAGCATCCGCTCGGCGACGTGCTGGAGGTCGACGACGAGAAGGCGGTGCTGCTCAGCTATTTCCGCAACAACGTGCTGCACCTGTTCACCGCCGCGGCCTGGGTGGCCTGCTGCTTCCAGCACAACCGCCGCATGACGGCCTCCGCCGTGCTCCGCCTGGGCCGCAGCGTCTATCCGTTCCTGCGCTCGGAGCTGTTCCTGCCGTGGAGCGAGGACGAGTTCGTCGAGCGCCTGCGGCAGACGCTGGAGCTCTTCATCGCCGAGGGCCTGCTGCGCTTCAAGGGTGGCGTCGAAGGTGACCTCATCGCGCGCAGCGCGGCGCAGTCGGACGAGGTCTTCCGCCTGCGCGCGATCGGCCACGCACTGCAGCAGGCGTTCGAGCGCTATTACATCGCCATCTCCGTGTTGGTGAAGAACGGGCCGGGCACGCTCAGCGCGGGCGAGCTCGAGACGCTCTGCCACCTCGCCGCGCAGCGCCTGTCCCTGCTGTACGCACCCGCGGCGCCGGAGTTCTTCGACAAGTCCCTGTTCCGCGGCTTCATCGCCCAGCTGCGCGAGCTGCGGCTGGTCTGGGCGGATGCGAACGGCAAGCTGACCTTCGACGAGCAGCTCGATGCCTGGGCGCGCGATGCGAAGTTCATCCTCGGCCGTGAGCTGCGGCATTCGATCGAGAAGGTGAGCCCGGAGGCGGCGAAGCCGGCCGGCGACGCGGTGGCATAATTTTTCCGCGCCCGCGACGGGCGTTTCATCCAGGGGAAAACATGTTCACCACCTCCGTGCGCGCCGTCGTCGGTGCGTCGCTGCTCGTGCTCGCGGCCTGCGCGCCGTCGGGCTATGCCGTCCGCCAGCCGGTGCCGTCGTCGATGCGCTACGTCGCGCCGTCCAGCGACGCCGGCAGCCTCGCGCTGCAGTATCCGAAGACCGGCGCCGTACCTTTCATGTCCGGCCGCCTCGCGTCCACGCTGCTGCTCGCCGGTGCGCCGCTCGAGCCCGGCGCATTCCTCGTGAAGTCACTGCAGGACGAGCTTGCGGCGCGCGGGCTCCCGGTAACGGTCGCCGACCGCGCGGACACCCTGCCTCGCCTCGACGTGCGCTCGTTCCGCATGCAGAACCATCGCGTCAGCGGCTACTCGCCCTATGTCACCTTCACCTTCCTCAGTGCCGACCTGCACACCGCGCAGGGTGCCAAGCGGCTCGGCGTGTTCGTCAAGCGCGGCAAGGTGCCGGTGTGGAGCTTCGAGGAGGTCGTCGAGCCCACGCTCAACGAGCCGCTCTCGGTCGCGGTGAAGGAACTCGCCAGCAAGGTGGCACACGAACTCTACGGTGCGCGTGCCAGCGATGCCGACGTCGATGCGCTCGCGGCGAAGGTCACCACGACGAAGACCGACGACTACCTCGACGTCTACGCGCTGGGCTTCTCCAACAACGCCCGCGCGATCCCGACGCTGGTGCAGCTGACCAAGGCCGAGCCCGAGTACATGCGCCTGGCCGCGATTTCCTCGCTGGGCACGCTGCGCGCGACCGACCAGGTCGACCTGCTCAGGTCGCTCTACCGCGACGCGAACCTCTGGCAGGACCGCGCGATGGCGCTCAAGGCGATCGGCGACCTCGACACCGCCGACGGCCGCGCCTTCCTCGCCGCCGAGCGCACCCGCCTGCAGCCGCAGGCCGGCGACCGCGAGACCGGCTGGCTGCTCGAGCTGATCGGCCTGTACGTCTGAACCCGTGCGGAGGCGCCCGACGGCGCCTCCGCCTCATGCGGGCTCGTCGGGGATCAGCGACGATTCCAGCCGCGTGATGCAGTCCTTGAGCTGCAGCTTGCGCTTCTTCAGGCGCGTGACGGCGAGCTCGTCGCGCACGGGCGCGTGCTTGAGGCCCTCGATCGCGAGGTCGAGGTCGCGATGCTGCTGGCGCAGCTCGGCGAGCTGGCGGGCGATGTCGGCGGGGTTGCGGCCGTCGTTCATGCCCCGAGCTTAGCTCGCGCGCGAGACGGCGGCGACCGTCGCTGAACCGGCTCAGGTGCCGCGACCGACCTTCCGTAGAATGGCCGGATGAGCACCGCCGCATCCTCCGCCGTCATTCCCCTGCCCGAGCCGCTGCCGCCGCGCGCCCGGCGCGCCGCGCACGAGGCGAACAAGCTCGCCAAGCGCCTGCGCCACCAGGTCGGCCGCGCGATCGCCGACTTCGGCATGATCGAGGACGGCGACAAGGTGATGGTCTGCCTGTCCGGCGGCAAGGACAGCTACACGATGCTGGACATCCTTCTGCAGCTGCAGAAGAAGGCGCCGGTGCGCTTCGAGCTGGTCGCGGTGAACCTCGACCAGAAGCAGCCCGACTTCCCCGAGCACGTCCTGCCGGCCTACCTCGAGTCGATCGGGGTGGCGTACAAGATCCTCGAGCAGGACACGTATTCGGTCGTCACGCGCGTCGTGCCGGAAGGCAAGACGATGTGCTCGCTCTGCTCGCGGCTGCGTCGCGGCGCGCTGTACACGTACGCGGAAGCCGAGGGCTTCACCAAGATCGCGCTCGGCCATCATCGCGACGACCTCGTCGCCACCTTCTTCCTCAACCTGTTCTTCCACGCGAAGCTTTCCGGCATGCCGCCGAAGCTGCAGTCGGACGACGGCAAGCACGTGGTGATCCGCCCACTGGCCTACGTCAAGGAAGACGACATTGCCGAATACGCTGCCGCCAAGGCGTTCCCGATCATCCCCTGCAACCTCTGCGGCTCGCAGGAGAACCTGCAGCGCAAGCAAGTCAAGCGGATGATGGATGCCTGGGAGCGCGAGTCACCCGGCCGCATCGAGACCATCGCGCGCGCGCTCGGCGACATCCGTCCATCGCAGCTGAGCGATCCGAAGCTGTTCGATTTCCTCTCGCTCGGCGCGCGCGGCGATGCACCTCTGCCGGATGCGCATGCCTGGCTGGGAGGACGTCCGGACGACGAGGCGGAGTGACCGACGCCCGGATGCGGCGGGCGACGGCGCATCGATCGCACGTCGACCGGCGAAGTACGCATGGGCTTCGGTCGCGCTGTTCGGCCGCAATGCCGAGCCTCAACGGAAGACCCGAAGGGCGGCGCGCAGGACGCGCGCCGTCGCCACCCGAGGCAGGAGGTCGAGTGTGGCGATCCGCGCAGTCGTGACCGATCGCGGGCTGTAGATCCGTCCGGGACGCTGCCTTCTTTTGGTCACTTTTCTTCGAAGCTGCAAAGAAAAGTGACTCGGGCGCGCCAGCGCACGAACGCTCCTCAAGAATCACCGGCGGCGCGACGCGCGCGTCGGATCCACGAATCGAGAATCCAGCCCGAATGTTCTTCCGCAACCTCACCCTCTTCCGCTTCCCCACCTCCCTCCAGCTCGACGCGTTCGACGCCGGCCTCGCCGAATGCGCCCTGCGCCCGGTCGGCCCGATGGAGCTCTCCACCCGCGGCTTCATCTCCCCCTTCGGCCGCGACACCGAGGGCCTCAAGCACATGCTCGACGACGCCTACTGGCTCGCCGTCGGCGGTGAGGACCGCCTGCTGCCCGGGGCGGTGGTCAACGACCTGCTGCAGAAGAAGCTCGACGACATCGAGCAGAAGGAAGGCCGCCGTCCGGGCGGTCGCACGCGCAAGCGCCTGAAGGACGAGCTGATCACCGAGCTGCTGCCGCGCGCCTTCGTGCGGCCCACGCGCACCGACGCGATCCTCGACATGAAGCAGGGCATCGTCGCGATCGATACGTCCAGCAAGAAGTCCGGCGAGAACGTGGTGAGCGAGATCCGCAAGGCGCTCGGCAGCTTCCCCGCGCTGCCGCTCAATGCCGAGGTCGCGCCGCGATCGGTGCTCACGGCCTGGCTCGCGGGCGAGGCCCTGCCGGACGGCCTGTCGATGGGCGACGAATGCGAGCTGCGCGATGCGCTCGACCAGGGCGCGGTGGTGAAGTGCCAGCGCATGGAGCTCGAGAAGAACGCCGAGATCGACAAGCACCTGTCGAGCGGAAAGCAGGTCACCCGGCTGGCGCTCACGCTCGACGACCACGTGAGCTTCGTGCTCGGCGAGGACCTCGTCATCCGCAAGTTCAAGCTGCTCGACGGCGCAGTCGACACGCTGGAGAACACCGAGCGCGAGGACCTGCGCGCCGAGCTCGAGGCCCGCTTCGCGCTGATGAGCCACGAGCTGCGCCGGCTGTTCACCGTGCTGGAGCCCGCGCTGAAGCTGTCGAAGGTCGAGGGCTGACCGGCCGATGTTCTTCCGCGCGCGCCCGCCGCGCATCGCCGCGCCGGCCGTGCCGCGGCAGGCGACCCTGCAGGCCACGCTGCCGGACGGGCGGATCGTCGACGTGCTGCGCGTCCACCATGCACGGGTGCGCGGGCTGCGACTCACGGTCACCGAGCGCGGCATCCGCCTGACCTGCCCGCCCCGCACCAGCGACCGCCGCGCGCTCGCCTTCGTGCACGAGCACGCGGCCTGGCTCGCGGGCCAGCTGCACCACACGTTCGGCGACAGTGCGCCGCTGGTGCCCGGGGCGACGGCGACGCTGCCGCTGCATGGCGACGAGGTGGCGGTGGACTGGCGCGAAGGCCGCTTCCTGCGGGTCGAGGGCGGCGCCGAGGGCATCACGATCAGCCGGCCATCCGCGGCGCCCGACACGGCGGTCCGCAAGGCCCTCGCCGACTTCTACCTCGCCCAGGCGAGAGCGGACGTCGGCCGCTGGCTGCCGAAGTACCTCCCGGGCCTGCCCCGCGGGCCGCGTGCGATCAGCATCCGGCCGCTGACGTCCCTCTGGGGCTCGCTCGCCCCCGACGACCGCATGCGGCTCGACCTCGCCCTGGTGCTGGCCCCGCCGGCCGCCTTCGAGTACGTGCTCGTCCACGAGCTCTGCCACCTGCTGCAGCCCAACCATTCGGGCGCGTTCTGGGACGAGGTGGAGGCGCGGTTCCCCGGCTGGGAGGCGCAGCGCGACCTGCTGCGATCCCGGGGCCGCCCGCTCAAGGCGCGGCTGCGCCTGCTCTGCGATCCGAAAGGGCGCGCGGCCGTTTGAGACGCGGCGCCCCGCCGTGTGCGGGCTGCGTGACGACCGCCCCGCATAAAGTCCGCGCGCCAAGCCGCAGGTTTTTCCGCGGGTAATTTTTTCGCACCCGTGCGAAGACTTTTCTCCACATTCCCGGCCAGAACCTGAACACGAGCGGCCGTATCGGGCGCGCGGATGGCGGATGTTCATGCGCGGCGGTCCTGTCCGACCGTCCGTCGGCAGTTGGCACGAAGCCTGCGAAGTGTGCGTTGCGTCTCATTTAGGCGCACTCCTTCCCCAGATTCGCTTCGACCCCCTCCAGGAGATCCCCCATGCGCATGCGTCCCAGCGTCATCACCACCGCCATCGTCCTCGCCCTCGGCCTCGCCGGCCCGGCGCTTGCCGCGAACGACAACAATTCGGTCAACGACTCCTACAACGACGCCTCCGCCGACGGTTCGTACAACGACAACTCGCTGAACGTGACCGATTCGATGAACGACAACTCGGACAATTCGACCAACGACTCGTACAACGACAGCTCCGACAATTCGATCGACATCGCCGACTCGGGCAACGACAGCTCCACGAACGACTCCTACAACGACAACTCCGACAATTCCGACAATTCGATCGACATCGCCGACTCGGGCAACGACAACTCCGACAACTCGACGAACGATTCCTACAACGACAACTCGGATAACTCGCTGAACATCGCGGACTCGGGCAACGACAACTCCGACAACAGCGACAATTCGGACAACTCCGACAACTCCGACAACAGCGCGGCCGGCGCCGACAACATGGGCGTGGCGGCCAACAACGGCGGTACGGCGTCGCAGACGACCAGCGGCTCGTTCAACACCAGCACCGCCGTTGCGACGACGGCACTCGCGGGCGCCGTCTCGGGCAACTCGGTCGGCGCGTTCGGCAACGTGGCCGGCGGCGGCAACGCGGGCGCCGGCAACGGCGGCGATGGCTACGGCGGCTTCGCCAATGGCGACGGCGATGCGATGGGCAGCGACGGCGGCGCGGGTGGCACCGGTGGCGTGAGCTCGGCCGATGCCGGCAGCTTCGACGCCTCCAACCAGATGAACGGCTCGGCCAACGCCGCGGCGGGCATCATGGTCACCGGCCAGAACACCGGCGCGTCCTCGCTGATCCAGCAGGGCGTCACCGTGCAGGCCAACCTCAACGTGGGCGGCGGCGGCTGATCACGGACCCGTGCACCGTGGCCTCGCGCTGCGGTGCATGACGCGTCCGGTGCGGGCGTCCCTCCCGGGGCGCCCGCCTCGTCCGCCGGATCCGTCCGGCGGTACGGTTTTCAGCAGGAGACGTCCCATGCGTGCGATCTACGTCCATGCCGCGCGGTTCGCGGCAGTGCTCCTCCTCCCGTTCGCGCTGGCCTCCACGGCCGCCGCGGACGGCTTCGATCCCACGGCCCCGGCCGATGGGGCCGTCCTCGACCTGTTCCCGGTGTCGGCGCCCGCGGCGGCCCCCGAACCGGCCGAGGCGCCGGCCGCCTTCGGCAGCGCGGTGTCCGTCGACCGGCTCGCCGACATGCGTGGCGGCGACGGCAATGTCTCGACCACGATCAACACGTCCGACCTCGACGGCCGCGTCGACGGCAATACCGCCTCGAACGTGATCGGCGGCGGCAACCTGGTCGCCGGCGGATCGTTCGGCAATTCGGCCGGCATCTCCACCGTGATCCAGAACAGCGGCAGCAACGTGCTCATCCAGAACAGCACGATCGTCAACGTGCAATTCGTGGCGCCCACGCCGTGAGGCTGCGGCTCGCCACCGTGCTCGCCTGCGCCCTCGCGCTGCCGGTCCAGGCCGGCTCGCTCGACGTGCGGGCGCCGGGGGGCGCCACGTACGCGCTGCGGGTGACCAGCCTCAAGGAAGCGCGCTACCGCACCACCGTGCCGCAACGCTACGACTTCAGCTGCGGCTCGGCGGCGACGGCGACCCTGCTGACGTATCACTTCGGCCATCCGGTGACCGAGGCCGAGGTGTTCAAGGCCATGTACGCCACCGGCGACCAGGCCAAGATCCGCAAGGAAGGCTTCTCCCTGCTGGACATGCGCCGCTACCTCGCCTCGCTCGGCTACCAGGCCGATGGCTTCGAGCTTCCGCTCGAGAAGCTCATCGAGGAGGGTCTGCCGGCGATCGTCCTGCTCAACGACCGCGGCTACCGCCATTTCGTGGTGGTCAAGGGCCTGCAGGACGGGCGCGTGCTGCTCGGTGACCCGGCGCGCGGCACGCGCGCGATGTCGCGCGAGAAGTTCGAGACGCTGTGGGACAACCGCGTGCTGTTCGTCGTGCACAACCGCCGCGACGTGGCGCAGTTCAACGCCGCGCGCGACTGGCGCACCGCGCCGCCGGCGCCGCTGCATGCGGGCATTTCCCGCCAGGGCCTGCAGAACGTGGTCATGCCGCGTCGCGGGCCGGGAGACATCTGATGAGTCGCATCACCCGCCTGTTCCACCTCGTTCTCGCCGCGCTGGTCTTCGGCGCGATCGCCATGCCGGCGACGGCCGCCCCCCTCGGTGCCGAATGGCAGCCGGTCGATGCCGCGCGCCTGGACAGGCTCCGCGGCGGCTTCGTGGCGCCTTCGGGGTTCACCGTCTCCTTCGGCATCGAGCGCGTGGTGAGCGTCAACGGCGACGTCGTCACCTCGACGCGGCTGCACGTGCCGGACCTTGCGCGGCTCACCGCCGAGCAGGCGCAGGCGCTCGCGAGCCTGCGCGACACGCAGGTGGTGCAGATCGGTGCGGGCACCGCGATCTCCGGCGGCACCGCCGGCCTGGTGATCCAGAACGCGGTCGACGGCCAGGCGATCTCCGCACGGACTTCACTCGACGTCAGCCTGAATACGCTCCAGCTGTATCGGGACACCCAGCTCAACACCGCCATCGGCAACGCCGTCGTGGGCCCGGGCGCCGGGCTTTGACGCCTCAGGAGAGGGACGCAATGAGAGGACATCGATGAGCCGGTGGACCCCGAGGCTCGCCCTCGCCGCCGCGATCGCGCTCGCGCTGGCCGGGCCCGTGCAGGCCGACGAGGCGAGCCGACTCGACCAGCTCGAGAAGCTCGTCCAGCAACAGGCCGCGCAGCTCGAGAGCATGCGCGAGACCCTCGCGGCCCAGGAACGCGAAGTCGGCGCGCTGCGCGAGGCCCTCCAGGCCGAACGCCTCGACGACCTGCGCGGCCAGGGCGCCACCTCGTCCGCCGCGCCCGTCGCGCTCGGCCCGACGCCGGTCGCCGGCGCGATGCTGCCCTCGTCGGCCGGCGCCGTCGGCGCCGCGCCGGGCGCGCTGCCCGCCACCACGATGCAGGCGGCCAGCGCCGCGGCCGGTGCGCAGGATGCACAGCAGCCGGTCGGGCAGGCCCCCGAGGAGCGGATCCGCCCGCAGGTGGCGCAGATCTTCCAGCAGCCCGGCGTGCTCACGCCGCCCGGCCGCTTCGTGCTCGAGCCCTCCGTCCAACTGGGCTACTCGTCGACCGATCGCGTCGCGCTGGTCGGCTACACGGTGATTCCCGCGATCCTGATCGGCCTGATCGACGTGCGGCAGGTCAAGACGACCAGCACGACCGTCAGCCTGGCCGGCCGCTATGGCTTGACCAACCGCATGGAGCTCGAGGCGCGCGTGCCCTACGTGCACCTCAATTCCGACACCGTGAGCCGGGAGATCTTCACCGGTTCCGCGCAGGACAAGGTCTTCAACGCGAGCGGCAAGGGCCTCGGCGACGTCGAGGTCACCGCGCGCTACCAGCTCAACCGCGGCGGCATCGACAAGCCCTTCTATGTCGGCTGGCTGCGCTACAAGTCGCGCACCGGCAAGGACCCGTTCGAGGTGGTCACCGACTGCGTGACGCGCTGCGTCGCCAACGCCACCGGCACCGGCCTGCCGCTCGAGCTGCCCACGGGAAGCGGCTTCGAGGCGCTGCAGGCCGGCGTGACCTGGCTGTTCGCGTCCGATCCGGTGGTCTTCTTCGGCACGCTCAGCTACCTGCACAACTTCGAGCGCAACAACGTCTCGCGCACGGTGCTCACCGGCGCGCCGGAGCCGAATCCGCAGACGACCACCGACCCGATCGGCAATATCAAGGCCGGGGACATCGTCGGCTTCAACCTCGGCATGGGCCTCGCGCTCAACGAGAAGGCGGCGATCAGCATCGGCTACGACCATTCGCTGATCGGGCGCACCGAATCCAACGGCCAGCCCCTGCCCGGCGCGGTGCGCGTGCAGCTGGGAACGCTGCTGCTCGGCGGCTCCTACCGGCTGAGCGACCGCATGAGCCTCAATGTCTCGTTGGGCGTCGGCGTCACCCGCGACACCCCGGACACCAGCCTGATGGTGCGCGTGCCGGTCACCTTCTGAGGCCCCTGCCGACGGCGCGTGAAGCACCGGCGTCGGCCATCGGCTAGTCCTGCGCCGCGAGGAACGGCCCGATCACCGACGCCACCGCCTCCGGGCGCTCCATGTGCAGGTGATGCCCGCCGTCGAGGCCGACGACACGGGCATCGCGCAGGCAGGCCGCGCGCGCATCGCGCACCTTGCCGGGGAAGTAGGCGAAGTCCGGCACCGCATGCACCAGCCGCACCGGGCATTCGATCGATGCGATGACGTCGCGCATCTGCCCCTCGGTCATGCGCACCGCGGTCGGGCGGGTCAGGCGGGGATCGCTGCGCCAGGTCAGGCCACTGCCGTCGTCGGCCGGCGCGATCCCGCGCTCGACGATGAGCCGTGCGGCCGCCTCCTCGAGCCCGCCGGCCTGCAGGCGCGCGCGCACCGCGGTCGCGATGTCGGGGAAGCGGCGCCGACGGGTGCCTGCCGGCTCGGCCTGCAGCAGCGCGAAGGCCTCGCGCAGGCGCCGTGCGGTGGCGTCCTCGGCCTCGACCAGGCCGCCGAGGGCCTCGATCAGCGCCAGCCGCTCGATACGCGCCGGGGCAGCGGCGGCGACGAACGTCGCGACCGCGCCGCCCATCGAATGCCCGAGCAGCGAAAAGCGCGTCCACCCCAGCGCATCGGCCGTGGCGAGCACCGCGCGCGCGGCGAGCACCTGCGTGTAGTCGGCGGCGGCAGGCAGGTGCGCGCTCGCGCCATGGCCCGGCAGGTCGAGCGCGACCAGGTCCAGACCCGGCAGGTGCGGCGCGATCGGCACGAAGCTCGCGGCATTGTCGAGCCAGCCGTGCAGCGCGAGCACCGGCCGGCCGTGGCCCGAACGCAGGCCCGCGAGCCGGCCGAACGGCGTGTCGAGGTGGATCTCGCGCATGTCAGCCGGCGCGCGCGAGCTCGCGGCGCGCGAGGTCGGCGAGCACCCGTGCATGCGCGGGCGAATCGTTGAGGCAGGGGATGTAGCGCATGCGGCCACCGGCGGCGGCGAACTCGTGGGCGAGCATCTCGCCGACCTCCTCGAGCGTCTCCAGGCAGTCGACCGCGAAGCCCGGCGCGACCACGTCGACATCGCGGATGCCGCGCGCCGCAAGGGCCTGCAGCGTGGCCTGCGTGGACGGCCCGATCCACTTCTCCTTGCCGAACTGCGACTGGTAGGCGAGCGTCCACGCATCCTCCGGCAGCCCGAGCGCGTCGACGATCGCGCGCGAGGACGCCTCGCACTGGCGCTGGTACGGATCGCCCCGGCGGATGAAGCGCTCGGGCAGGCCGTGATAGGAGAACAGCAGGTGGCGTCCGGCATCGCCGTCGGGCCGCACCGCGCGGATGCTGTCGGCGACGGCGGCGATCCAGGCGGGATCGAGGTGGTAGTCGTCGACCATCCGCGCAGGCACGCGCGGGAACCGCGCGAGCACGTCGGCGACCGACGCCGTCGTCGACGTCGAGTACTGCGGATACAGCGGAAGCACCAGCACGCGCTCGAAGCCCTCCGTCGCGAGACGCTCGAGCACGCCCCGCAGGGACGGCTGCCCGTAGCGCATCGCGTCGACCACCGTCGCCTCCGGCAGTTCGGCCTGCACCGCACGCGCCAGCCGCCGCGTGTAGACGGCGAGCGGCGAGCCGCCGTCGGGCCCGTCCAGCCAGATGGATGCGTATTTCTTCGCGACCGGCCCGCCGCGCACCGGGAGGATCACGAAGTGCAGCAGCGGGCACCACAGCCAGCGGGTCAGGTCGACCACGCGATGGTCGTGCAGGAATTCGGCCAGGTAGCGGCGCACGGCGGACGGCGTGGGCGCGTCGGGCGTGCCGAGGTTCACCAGCACGACGGCGGTGCGGGGCGGGGCGGCGTCGGTCATCGCCCTAGCATGACAGCGCGGCCCGCCGGCCGCCCGCGCGGCACTGCATCGCATCGGTGCACCGATGCGGTTGCAGTGGTATTCATCGCGGCATCACTAGCCTGAATCCCCGCTCACCGGAACCGACCATGGACCGTCTCCCCCGACTCGCCGGCCTCGCCCTCGCCCTGAGCCTCGCCGTGGCCACGCCCGCCCTCGCCGGCCCCACCGAGGATGCACGCGCGCAGAACGCGCTGCGGGTGATGCGCGAGATCCAGAAGATCCCGGAGTCGGCGATCCCCGAGAAGCTCCTCGACGAGGCACGCGCGATCGTCGTGGTGCCCGACGCGCTGAAGATCGGGCTCGTCGTCGGCGGCCGCCGCGGCCACGGGCTGCTGTCGGTGAAGAACCCCGACGGCACCTGGTCGGCGCCGAGCTTCGTCAAGCTCACCGGCGGCAGCCTCGGCCTGCAGGCCGGCGTGCAGTCGGCGGACATCGTGCTGGTGTTCCGCTCCGATCGCGGGCTCGATTCGATCGTCAACGGCAAGGTCACCCTCGGTGCCGACGCGGGCGTCGCCGCCGGCCCGGTCGGTCGCACCGCCGCCACCGCCACCGACGGCCAGCTCAAGGCCGAGATCTGGTCATGGTCGCGCGCGCGCGGCCTGTTCGCCGGCATCGCGCTGGACGGTGCGGTGCTGTCGATCGACGACGCCGCCAACGAGGCCGCCTACGGCCGCGACACCACCCCGCGGATGATCTTCGAGGGCCGCGCGAACGCGCAGCCCTCGAGCGCGCTGGTCGATTTCCGCGATGCGCTCGAGGAAGCCAGCGCCGCCGCGCGCGCCGAGCGCGGCGGCACGCCGCCCGCGCCGGTCGTCGCGAGCGTGTCGGCCCCCGCGCCGGCACCGGCGACGACGACCACCACCGCGGCGATCGACACGCCTGCCGCGCAGCCGGTGCAGGACGCCCCGGCCGCGGTGAAGTCCGAACCGCTTCCCTAAACGGTCATGGGTGCTGCGGTATCCTGCGCGTCTCCTTTCTCGAAGCAGGCGCGCCCATGGGCGGGATGAGTCTCTGGCACTGGCTGATCGTGCTGGTCGTGGTGGTCCTGGTCTTCGGCACCAAGCGCCTGAAGAACGTGGGCCAGGACCTCGGCGAGGCGGTCAAGGGCTTCAAGAAGGGCATCGGCGACGACGAGGCCGCGCGCCTGCGCGACGAGCGCAGCACCGAGGAGACCCGCACGCAGGCCGAGCGCGAGCCGAGCGACAGCGACCGCCGCTGATCGCGGGCGTCCATGTTCGACATCGGCTTTTCCGAGCTGTTCCTGACGGCGGTCGTCGCGCTGCTCGTGTTGGGGCCCGAGCGCCTGCCCAAGGCCGCGCGCTTCGCCGGCCTGTGGGTGCGGCGCGCGCGCGCGCAGTGGTATGCGGTGAAGTCGGAGCTGGAGAGCGAACTCGCCGACGAGGACATGCGCCGCTCGCTGCATCGCGCGCAGGAGGAACTGCGCGAGGCGCAGGCGGCCCTGCAGCGCGACGGCAAGCGCCTGCGCGCGCAGATGCGTGACGTCGAAACGCAGGCGATGCGCGGGCCGTCGTCGTCGATCACCCCGGTTGGCAACGCCGGCGCCGCCCGGCAGGACGCGGCGGACGGCACGCCGCCGCTGCACGACGCCGGGGACCGCGCCCTCCCGCTCCACGACGCCTCCGACGACGATGCGTACGCGCTGCACGACAGCGCGCCGCCGCACGTCGCCGACGGGTCGGCCGCAGTCGACGACGCGCTGCGCGAGGCCGGCGCGCGCATCGACGACGCGGCCTTCGATGCCGCGCATCCCACCGGAGCGCGCCGCGATGTCGATTGACGCGCCGCCGCCGCGCGACGACGCGCCGCGCCTGCTCGACCACCTGATCGAGCTGCGCGCGCGGCTGCTGCGCGCGGTGGTCGGCGTGCTGCTCGTGTTCGGCGCGCTGGTGCCGTTCGCGCACGAGTTGTACGCGCGCCTGGCGACGCCGCTGATCGCGACGATCCGCCCCGGCGGGCAGCTCGTGGCCAACCAGGTCGCGGGCGGGTTCTTCGTGCCGATGAAGCTGGCCTTCATGGCCGCACTCTTCCTGTCGGCGCCGTGGCTGCTCTACCAGGCCTGGGCCTTCGTCGCGCCGGGCCTGTACCGCCACGAGAAGCGCACCGCGCTGCCGCTGCTGGCGTCGGCGGTGCTGCTGTTCTACGCCGGCTGCGCCTTCGCCTACTTCCTCGTGCTGCCTTCGGTGTTCGGCTTCCTCGCCGAGTTCACGCCGGACGTCGTGACGCAGATGCCGGACCTCGGCAACTACCTCGACTTCGTGATGGTGATCTTCCTCGCCTTCGGTGCGAGCTTCGAGCTCCCCGTGGCGCTGGTGATCCTGACCCTGCTCGGTTGGGTCACGCCCGCGCAGCTGCGCGAGGGCCGCGGCTATGCGGTGGTCGGCATCTTCGTGCTCGCCGCGGTGATCACGCCGCCGGATGTCGTCAGCCAGCTGATGCTGGCGATCCCGATGTGCCTGCTCTACGAGCTCGGCATCGTGGCGGCCGGCTGGCTCAAGCCCCGGCCGCAGCCCACGGCCTGATCAGGCCTCGAACTGGGTGATCGCCGCGGGTGCCGGGGACGCATCCGCGCCGTCGGCCGGCGCGAACATGTCGCGCCAGGCGTAGTAGCTCGAGGCGACCAGCACGACCAGCACGCCGATGCCGAACGCCGCCCAGACCAGCACCGCGATCGCCGCGGCCAGCGCCGGATGCACGAGCGCGGCGATGCCCGCGACGATCGCGGTGACGATGCCGACCACGACCGCGGCCACGACGAAGCCGACGATGAAGACGAGCGAGGCCAGCAGGTTCGCCCCGAGGTTCACCACCGACGCCCGGAAGCCGAGGCGGATCGCGTCGACGAGGCCGGTGCCCGAGAGCATCACGAGCGGCACGCACAGCAGCATCAGCGCCACGCTGAAGTAGTTGAAGACGAACTGCAGCGCCTGCAGCAGCACCATCAGGCCCGGATGGTCCGGGATCGGCGGGGTGATCACCCGCCCGCTCATCGCGCCCTGCGCCGCCTTCAGGCTTTCCTGCCAGTAGTCCTGCCCGGCGACCGCCACGACCAGCGCGGCGAAGCCGAGGTTCGCGACGATCTGCAGCAGCCCGAGCGCGACGAGCGCTCGTGAATGCCCCTGGAAGAACGCGCTGAAGAGATGGCGCGCGCGCGCGTCCTGCCCCGATTCGGCCTCGTGCATCACGCGCACGAGCCCCGCGAGCAGCACCGGCAGCGCCAGCGTCAGCACGACGAACATCGAGATGGCAGCGGCGACGAGCTCGTCGAGCGCGAGCTCGGTGCGGCCCTGCACGCGCGCCGCGATCGGCAGCACCGCGAGTACCGACAGCAGGTAGAGCGTGACGAGGAACAGCGCCGCGGCGCCGAACACCGCACGCGGCCGGCGCGCGCCGATGTTCACCGCCGCCTTCATCCAGTCGAGCCCGCGGGCGGCGGGAACGCGACGCACGTTCATGCCGCACCCCCACGCGCCAGGCGCACGAAGCGCCGCAGCACGCGTCGCGCGTGTGGCGTGGCGCTCACGCTCGCCTCGGTGGCGTCCGGGCAGCGGCCCTCGCCGCGCAGCGCATCGCCGCGGGCGCGCACGTAGCCGCGCATGTGCGTGGTGCTGAACTCGGGATGGAACTGCACGCCCCAGACCCGCTCGCCCCAGCGGTAGGCATGGCAGGCGTCGTGGTCGGACTTCGCGAGCACGGTGGCCCCGTCCGGCGCGCGCAGCACCGACTGCAGGTGCGTGGCCTGCGCGGCGAAGCGCGGAGGCAGCCCGCCGAACAGTGGATCATCGCCGGCGGACGGATGCAGCTCGATCTCGACGGTGCCCATCTCGCGGCCTTCGGGATGCCAGCCCACTTCGCCGCCGAGCGCGTGCGCGATCAGCTGGTGGCCGTAGCAGATGCCGAACAGCGGCAGCCCCGCCTGCGCGGCGTCGCGCAGCCAGCCCGCGCTCGCCTCGCTCCAGTCGGCGCGGTCTGTGACCATCGCGCCCGAGCCGGTGACGATCGCCCCGGCGAAGCCTTCGCGGCGCGGCAGCGGCGCGCCGCCTTCGACGTCGACCACCACCGCGCCGTCGCGCGGCAGGCCGGCGGCGACGCGGATCCAGTGCGGGAAGCCGCCGTGGCGGCGCATGGACGCGGCCGGCTGGCCGGTCTCGAGGATCAGGAGGGGTCGGGTCACGTTCGCAGGACCGGGCGGGTCGTTCACGCGGAACCGGCGCCCGCCGCGCCGAGCGTCGATTCCGCGGGCGGAAGCGCCGTCGGGCGTCGATGGACGACCGGAAAAGAGGTGGAAAAACGCGTGGCTATACTAGCCGGCTTTCCGCGCGCCCACACGGATCTGCGGCATGCACGCCCCGACCTTCCAGCAACTCATCCAGCGCCTCAACGCCTTCTGGGGCGAGAAGGGCTGCGTCCTCATCCAGCCGCTGGACCTCGAGGTCGGTGCCGGCACGTTCCATCCGGCCACGTTCCTGCGTGCGCTGGGTCCGGAGCCGTGGAACGCCGCCTACGTGCAGCCCTGCCGCCGTCCCACCGACGGCCGCTACGGCGAGAACCCGAACCGCCTGCAGCGCTACTACCAGTACCAGGTGGTGATGAAGCCCTCGCCGCCGGACATCGTCGAGCTGTACTTCGACTCGCTCAAGGCGCTCGGCGTGGACCCGCAGGTGCACGACCTGCGCCTGGTCGAGGACAACTGGGAGTCCCCCACGCTCGGCGCCTGGGGCCTGGGCTGGGAGGTCTGGCTCAACGGCATGGAAGTCACCCAGTTCACCTACTTCCAGCAGGCCGGCGGCCTGGAATGCCGCCCGGTGCTCGGCGAGATCACCTACGGCCTCGAGCGCCTGTGCATGTACCTGCAGAACGTCGACAACGTCTTCGACCTCGTCTGGACGATCGGCCCGGACGGCACGCCGGTGACGTACCGCGACGTCTACCACCAGAACGAGGTGGAGCAGAGCACCTACAACTTCGAGCATGCGGATGTGGCCGAGCTGTTCCATCGCTTCGACGCCTGCGAGGCCGAGGCGCTCAAGCTCGTCGAGCTCGGCCTGCCGCTCCCGGCCTACGACCAGGTCTGCAAGGCCAGCCATTCGTTCAACCTGCTCGACGCGCGCCGCGCGATCAGCGTGACCGAGCGCCAGCGCTACATCCTGCGCGTGCGCCGGCTCGCGCAGGGCGTGGCGCAGGCCTACTTCGCGCAGCGCGAGAAGCTCGGTTTCCCGGGCCTGAAGTCGACCGTGGAGACCGCCGCATGAAGCCGCTGCTGATCGAACTCGGCACCGAGGAGCTGCCCGTCAAGGCGCTCGCGGGCCTCGCGCAGGCGTTCTTCGACGGCGTCGTCGCGGGGCTGGAAAAGCGCGGCATCGCGGTCGCGCGCGACGGCGCGAAGCCGCTCTACACCCCACGCCGCCTCGCGGTCGCGCTGCCGGGCGTAAGCGAGATGCAGCCCGAGCAGAAGTCCGAAGTGCTGGGGCCGTACCTCAACGTCGCGCTCGATGCCGACGGAGCGCCCACGCGCGCACTCCAGGGTTTCGCACAGAAGGCGGGGGTGGAGTGGACGCAGCTCGAGCGCGTCACCGACGGCAAGGGCGAGCGCTTCGTGCACCGTGCGACCAAGCCCGGCGCGGCCACGCGCGACCTCCTCGGCGAGGTGCTCGCCGAGTCAATCGCCGCGATGCCGATCCCCAAGCCCATGCGCTGGGGTGCGAACGACTTCGGCTTCGCGCGGCCCGTGCACTGGCTCGTCGTGCTGCTCGGCGGCGAGATCATCGATGTCGAGCTGCTCGGCGTGAAGTCCGACCGCATGAGCCGCGGCCACCGTTTCATGTTCGACAAGCCGGTGTGGTTCACCTCGCCGGAGGACTATGTCGAATCGCTGCGCGCCGCGAAGGTGCTGGTCGATCCCGACGAGCGCCGCGGCCGCGTGCGCGCCGAGGTCGAGCGCGCCGCCGCCGAGGCCGGCGGCACGGCGCGCATCGACGAGGGCATCCTCGAGGAGGTCGTGGGCCTCGTCGAGTGGCCGAAGGCGGTCCTCTGCGGCTTCGAACGCGAGTTCCTCGCCGTGCCGCAGGAGGCGCTGATCGCCACGATGGAGGCGAACCAGAAGTTCTTCCCGGTGCTCGACGCCGACGGACGGCTCTCCGAGCGCTTCGTCGGCATCGCCAACATCGAGTCGAAGGACGAGGCCGAGGTCCGCAAGGGCTACGAGCGCGTGATCCGCCCGCGGTTCGCGGATGCGAAGTTCTTCTTCGACGAGGACCTGAAGCAGGGCCTCGCGGCGATGGGCGAGGGCCTGTCGACGGTGACCTACCAGGCCAAGCTCGGCACGATCGCCGACAAGGCCGCGCGCGTGGCCGCGCTGGCCGAGTCGATCGCGACCGAGGTGGGCGTGGATGCCACGCTCGCACGCCGCGCCGCGCTGCTGGCCAAGAACGACCTGCAGTCGCGCATGGTCGGCGAGTTTCCCGAGTTGCAGGGCATCGCCGGGCGCCACTACGCGCTGGCGGCGAACGAGCCGGCCGAAGTCGCGGCCGCCATCGACGAAGCCTACATGCCGCGCTTCGCGGGCGATGCGATCGCCCCATCGAAGCTCGGCCAGGTGCTCGCGATCGCCGAGCGCCTCGACACCCTCGCCGGCGGCTTCGCGGCCGGCCTGCGCCCGACCGGCAACAAGGATCCGTTCGCGCTGCGCCGCAATGCGCTGGGCTTGGCGCGCACGCTGCTGGAAGGCGGGCGCGACCTGATGCTGCACGGCCTGGTCGAGCGCGCGGTGGGGCTGCAGCCGCTGCAGGCGGCGGACGTCGGCGCTTATGACGTCACGAACTTCGTCTACGACCGCCTGCGCGGCTACCACGCCGACCGCGGCGTCACCGGTGCGCAGTTCGACGCGGTGCTCAATGCCGTGCACGAGTCGCTGCCGGATTTCGACGCGCGCGTGCAGGCCATCCGCGAATTCGCGAAGGCGCCTGAAGCCGAGGCGCTCGCCGCGGCGAACAAGCGCATCCGCAACATCCTGCGCAAGGCCGAGGGCGGCACGCTGCCGGCATTCGATGCGTCCCTGTGCACGGAGGACGCCGAGAAGGATCTGGCCGTGGCGCTCGCGCGCGCCGAGGTCGATACCGGACCGATGCTCGATGCCCGCGACTATGCCGCCGTGCTCGCACGCCTGGCGCAGCTGCGTCCGGTGGTGGATGCGTTCTTCGACGGCGTGATGGTCAACGTCGAGGACGAGGCCGTGCGCCGCAACCGCCTCGCGCTGCTGCAGCGGCTCGCCGACCGGTTGGGCAGCGTCGCCGCGATCGAGTACCTGTCGGTCGGCTGAGGCGCATCGCGCAAGGTCGAGATCCGCACGGCGCGCGCATTCGTGGCGCCGCCTTCCGTGCGTGGTGCGCTCATCGCGCGCAATCGCGATCGGCCCTCGTAGCGACGCGAAGGCCGACGCTCGACGCCCGGGGACTCTGAATCCACGTGCGCCCGTGCCCGGCGCATCGAAGCCACGCAGCGGAGCGCGGCACGGACGTGCGCTGGACACGTCGTCGCGAGAAACCCACCGCGTGGCAGCGGCAAGCAGGACTTCGTCGACAGGGACGCACCGTGCCGGCGTCCACGCAGCGAAGAGTCGTCGCGAGCGGTCGCTACCGTCAACATGCAGTGAAAGCGCCGGGGAAACCGGGTGTTTTCGCGTCACGGCCGCCTTTACACGCCGATCGCTATCCTGAACGCATGCACGCCTTCCCCCCGCGCGCCGCCCTCCCGCTCCTCGCCCTGCTCGCCGCGCTGCCCGCACAGGCCGTGCAGATCGAGCGCGTGGACATCCGTGGCCTCGATCCGGCGATGACCGAGAACGTCCTCAATTCGCTCACGCTGAGCGATTCGATCGGCGACGACGTCTCCGAGCGGCGGCTGCGCTACCTGCTCGAGGAAGCCGAGGGCGAGGCGCGCGAGGCGCTGGAGCCGTTCGGTTACTACGATCCGGCCATCCGCGTGACGCGCACCGGGGCCGGGATCGTCATCGACATCACGCCGGGCGAGCCGGTGCGCGTGCGCAGCCGCCAAGTGCGCATCGACGGCGAGGCGGGGAAGGAAGAGGTGCTGCAGGACGACCTGGCGCGCTTCCAGCCGGAGGTGGGCGAGATCCTCGACCACGTGCGCTACGAGGCGAGCAAGGCGCGCATCAGCCGCCGGCTCGCCGAGCGCGGCTATTTCGACGCCGAGCTGCCGACGCATCGTGTCGAGGTCACGCGCGCGCAGAAGGCGGCCGACATCGAGCTCGCCTGGACCAGCGGCGCGCGCTACCGCATGGGCGGGGCGAGCTTCACGCAGACGCCGAAAGCCGTCGTCTACGACCGCCTGCTGCACAAGCTCGTCAACTGGCAGGTCGGCGAGCCCTACCACCAGGACCGCATCGAGCGCCTGCGCGAGTCGCTGCAGCGGCTCGAGTACTTCGAGAGCATCGACGTCGAACCGCTGGTGGACAAGGCACTGGACCGGCAGGTGCCGGTCGACGTGCGGCTCACGCCCGCGAAGCGCTCGATCTACACCGCCGGCCTGAGCTACGGCTCCGACAGCGGCGCCGGCATCCGGCTGTCGAGCGAGCACCGCTACGTGAACATGCGCGGGCACAAGGCGCTCGCGTCGCTCGACTATGCGCAGAAGCGCAAGCTGCTCACGCTGCAATACCGCATTCCCGCGTTCGCCTGGCTCGACGGCTGGTACACGTTCTCGCTGCAGTCCGCCGACGAGCAGACCGACTGGATCGACAACCGCCGCGTGGAGTTCGCCGCGAGCCGCAGCGGGCAGATCGACCTCGGCCTGACCGCCGTCGCCTCGATCCACGTGCTGCGCGAGCGCTGGGCATATGCCGCCGAACAGGACGACGATCCGGCGACGCCGCCGGATTTCCGCTATGCCTCGTTCACCTACCCGTCGATCCGCGCCGAGTACACGACGGTCGATGACCGCCTGCTGCCGCGCAACGGCTTCGCTTCCACGGTGATGCTGCGCGGCGGCATCGGCACCGCCGGCGAGGGCGAGGACGACACCTTCGTGCAGGCGCACGGCACCGTGCGCTGGTTCATGGGCCTGGGCGAGCGGTCGCGCCTGATCCTGCGCGCCGAGCGCGGCGTCACGAAGCTCGAGGCGCCGATCGGCGCGCTGCCGCCGAGCCTGCGCTTCCATGCCGGCGGCGAGCGCTCGATCCGCGGCTATGCCTGGCGCGAAGTCGGCCCGCGCGTGGGCGACGGCGACGAACGCTTCGCGATCGGTGCGCGCCACGTGGTCACCGGCAGCGTGGAGTTCGAGAGCTACCTCAACGACCGCTGGGGCTATGCGGTCTTCGCCGACAGCGGCAGCGCCTACAACGAGCGCCCCGACTGGCACACGGGCGTGGGCTTCGGCGTGCGCTGGCGCTCGCCTGTGGGCCCGATCCGCATCGACATCGCGCGCGGGCTGAAGAACCCCGACGCGCCGTTCCAGATCTACCTCGGCCTCGGAGCCGAGCTGTGAGCCGGCTGCCCGACGCGCGCAACGCGCGCCCGGACGATCCGACACCGGAAGACCGCGAGGCGCGCATCGCCGAGCTGCGCGCGAAGCGCCGCAAGCGCCTGCGCACGATCGGACTGCGCAGCGCGGCGGTCAGCGGCGTGCTCATCGTCGCCACGCTGGTGATCGGCTGGTGGCTGCTGACCACGATCGCCGGCCGCGACCTGCTGCTCGCGCAGATCAAGGGCCGCCTGCCGGAGGGCACGGTCTTCGAATGGTCGCGCGCGGAGGGCCCGGCGTCGGGGCCCATCACGCTGTTCGATGTGCGTTTTTCCTTCAAGGAGACGCACTTCACCGCCAGGCGCGTGATGCTCGACCCCGCGCTGCGCCCGCTGATCTCGCGGCGCCTGCGGCTCGACGCCATGCAGGTGGAGGGCGCGACCCTCGACCTCGCGCCGAGCGAGAAGCCCTTCGAGCTGCCCAAGTGGCCGGAGTCGCTGCCGCAGATCGCGCCGCCGCTCGCGATGCAGGCCGACACGATCGTGATCGACGGCCTGCGCATCACGCGCGCGAAGGAGCCGCTGATCGACATCCGTCGCGTGCGCGGCGGTCTCGACGTGCGCCACGGGCGCCTGCAGCTGGAGAAGGTCGCGGTCGACAGTGATCGCGGCGACTTCCGCCTGCACGGCATCTACATCCCCGCGCAGCGCTATCGCACGGACCTGACCGCGACCGCCGTGCTGCCGCTCAAGGGCAGCGCGGAGCCGCTGCGGCTCGGGCTGGTCGCGCGGGGCTCGATCACGAACATGGTGGTCGGCATTGCCGGCGCCGCCCCGGCGCCGGTGCGCGCGACGCTGTGGCTGCACGGGCCGGAGGAAGCCGTGCGCTGGCAGCTGCGCGCTCGCGCCGACGGGCTGGACCTCGGCGCGATCACCGGCACGCCGGATCCCGACGCACCGCGCATGACCGCGAACATCGCCGGCGACGGCACCGGCGGCCGTGCGCGCCTCACCGCCGAGGTCGTGCAGGGCGACATGCGCATTGCCGTACGGCCATCGAACCTGCAGCTCGAGGAGCAGGTGCTCGCCTTCGCTCCACTCGACGTCGACGTACTCGGCGGCCGCGTGACCGTGCGCGGCCGCGGCGATTTCGGCGACCGCAAGGACGCGCGGGTGAACTATTCGCTGGTCGCGCGCGGGCTCGGCTGGGGCGAGGGTGCCTCGCGCGTGCAGGGCGACGGCGAATTCGGCGTCTCGGGAACGCAGGCGGCGTGGGCGGTCGCGGGTCGCTCGCGCCTCACGCGCGGGACGCAGCGCGCGCAGGTCGACCTCCTCGGCACGGGTGCGAACGCGACGCTCGACCTGCGGCGCCTGCAGGCGCGCATGCCGACCGGCACGCTCGACGCCACCGGCCGCGTCGCCTGGCGCCCGGAACTGGCGTGGGACCTGCGGGCGCAGCTCGCCGGCTTCGACCCGGGCTATTTCGTGCCGGGCTGGAACGGCGCGCTGCACGGCCCGGTGCTCACGCGCGGCCGGCAGCCGACGGGCGAGGCGCTGCAGGCGCGCGTGGAGATCCCGCGGCTGGGCGGGCGCCTGCGCGGCCGTCGCGTCGGTGGCAGCGGTGCGTTCGACATCGCCGGGCCCCGCTACGCGGGCCATGCGGCGCTGGTCGTCGACCGCGGGCGGCTGCTCGCGCGCGGCACGATGGCGCTGCAGCCCACGCTGCGCTGGGATGTCGACGCCACCCTCGAGGACTTCGATCCCTCGTTCGTGGCCGACGGCTGGCCCGGCGCCGTCGATGCACGCCTGACGACGCGGGGACAGCGCGCGGCCGCGCCGCCGGGACGCACCGGCGCGCTCACCGCCGATGTCGACGTGGCGCGGATCGGCGGCACGCTGCGCGGACGCGCGCTCGCCGGCAGTGGCAGCGCGCGCATCCGGGGCGAGGACATCAGCGGCCGCGTGCAGCTCGCCGCGGGCGGGAGCCGCATCGATGCACGCGGCAGCATCGGCAAGCGCCTCGACATCGACGCACGCCTGTCACCGCTCAACCTGCAGGACCTGCTCCCCGATGCGCGCGGCGGCCTGCGCGGCACGCTGCGCATCAGCGGCCCACGCAATTCGCCCGATATCGCCGCGGACCTCACCGGCCGCGACGTCGCGGTGTCGAGCTACCGCATCGGCACGCTCACCGCACGCGGCCGTCTGCCGTGGCGCGCGGGCGGCACGCCGGGCGCGATCAGCCTGCGCGGCACCGGGCTCACCCTCGGCCTGCCGTTCGACACGCTCAACGTGGACGCGCGCGGCGCGATGGAAGCGCTGCGCCTGACCGCCGACGCGCGCGGCGAGTTCGGCGCCGTGGCGCTCTCGGGCGATGCGCGCAAGGCCGGCACCGACTGGCAGGCACGCGTGGCGACGCTGCGGCTCGCACCGGCGCGCGGTGCGCCGTGGTCGCTGACGTCACCCACCTCGCTGCGCTTCGGCGGTGGCCGCTTCGCGCTCGCGCGCACGTGCCTCGCATCGAGCGGCGGCGGCTCGCTCTGCGCGAGCGGCGACTGGCCGCGCAGCGGGATCGCGGTCGACGGCCGCGGCGTGCCGCTCACGCTGCTGATGGGCTACCTGCCGCAGCAGCCGGGCACCGAGCGCCGCTGGCAGCCGAGCGGCGCGATCGACCTCACCGCGCGCGTGCGCCCGGTGGGCGGCAGCTGGCGCGGCGAGGCGACGGTCACCTCCGCGGCGGGCGGCTTCCGCCTCGATCCCTCGCAGCCGGTCGAACTCGTGCGCTGGACCGGGCTCTCGCTGCGCGGCACGTTCGATCCGCAGCGCCTGCGCTTCGTGCTCGATTCCGGCCTGTACGGCGGCGGCCGCGTGCGCGCCGACATCGCGACGGGCTGGGAAGCGCATTCGCCGCTGTCGGGCACGGTGAACGCCGACACGCGCGAGCTCACGTGGATCGAGCTGTTCTCGCCCGACATCGTCGAGCCGCAGGGGCAACTGACCGCGCAGATCCGGCTGTCGGGCACGCGCGCGGTGCCGCTGCTCGGCGGGCAGGCGCGGCTGACCGGCTTCAACACGGAGCTGCCGGCGCTCGGCGTCGAGCTCACCGACGGCACGGCGACGCTCACCGCACGCCCCGACGGCAGCGCGCGCATCGACGGCCGCGTGCGCTCCGGCGAGGGCTGGCTCAATGTCGACGGCGACCTCGCCTGGCGCCGCACCAATGCGCCGATCGTGCTCAACCTGCGCGGCGAGAACGTGGAGGTGGCCGACACGCGCCAGCTGCGCGCGGTGGTCGATCCGAACATGCAGGTGCGCATCCAGACCGGCGAGCCGGTCCGCATCAGCGGTGAAGTGCGCGTGCCCTCGGGCCTGGTGCAGCTCGAGCGCCTCGAGCGGCGGGTCAAGGCCTCACCCGACGTGGTCGTGCTCGATCCGGTCGATCCCGTCGCGACGAGCAAGCCGAAGACGCCGATCGTCCTCGACTTCGCGCTGATCGCCGGCGACGACGTGCGCCTGCAGGGCTTCGGCCTGGACGGGCGCGTGGAAGGCCGCATGCAGGTGCGCACGCGCCCCGGCGGCGAGGTCAGCGCGACGGGGCGCATGGACGTCTCCGGGCGCTACGTCGCCTACGGGCAGCGCCTCGAGATCACCCGCGGCATGCTCACGTGGACCGGGCAGGCGGTGGGTGATCCGCGCCTGGACATCCGTGCCGAGCGCCGCATCGGCGACGTCACCGCGGGCATCGACGTGCGCGGTCGCGCCTCGCAGCCGCGGGCGAACGTCTGGTCGAGCACCGGGCAGACGCAGTCGGAGGCGCTGTCGTATCTCGCCCTCGGCCGGCCGATCGGCACGCTCGGCGCCGAGCAGGGCCGGCAGGTGAGCGCGGCGGGTGCGGCGCTCAGCGCGGGCGGCTCGCTGCTCGCCGCCGAACTCGGCTCGCGGCTGGGCCTCGACGATGCCGGCGTGATCGAGAGCCGCACGCTCGGCGGCAGCGTCTTCGGCATCGGCAAATACATCTCGCCGCGGCTCTATGTCGGCTACGGCGTCTCGCTGCTCGGCACCGGCCACGTGCTCACGCTGCGCTACCTGCTCACGCGCGGCTTCGACCTCGAATTCGAGTCGGGCTCGGAGGAGACGCGGGGCTCGCTCAACTACCGGCGCGAGAAGTAGGGCGGGCGGCGTGTCCGCGGGCCCCGGGCGCCTCACGGGCGCCCGCTGATGGATGCCGGGCGACCGCCCGGTCGCATGGGGTCGCCGGGCCATGCGCAGACCCTCGTGCGGGCCGGCGCGCTCGCATGGGGAAAAAGCGCAGCAGGGCCCAACGCCCGGGCCGCGCATCGCCGGGTTCGTCGCAGCCGGCCCCGGTTCGTCGGACCGCGGTAGCCGGCCCCTCCACGCCGCGGCAGCGTGGTCGCCCGACCGCGCGGCGCATCCGCATGCGTGGCGACGACCCACGAGGACTGCCGATGCCCCCGATCGCCCCGCGAAACCGCGCGATGACGCAGCACCCCGATGCCAGCGGCCAGGAACGCCGGCGATCCCGGTGCGACCATGGCATCGCCTTTGTCCATTGCAGCGCGCTGCTCGCCGCGCTTGCAGCCGGCACCGCGATGGCCACACCGCCCGCAACGGGCGCGTGCGCCGCTGCGGCGGTCCCCGCGGCGGAGCGCCTGGTGGATGTCCCGTTCGAGACGGTGGACAGCCGCATCTACGTGGCCGTCCAGGTCGACGGACGTGGCCCGTTCCGCTTCGCCGTCGACACCGGCGCGAGCGGGACGGCCCGCGCCGACGCGCGCCTGGCCGCCGCGCTCGGTGCGGCGCGCGGCGCGGGCGCGAGCACGTCCGACGGCGTGCGGACCGCGGCCGTCGACACCACGCGCCTGCGCTCGATCGCGCTCGACGGACTGGTGCGCGACGAGCTCGACGTGATCACTCGCGACTACGCGGGTCGCGTCTCGGCCGCGGCGCGGTTCGACGGCATCCTCGCGCGCGACTTCTTCGCCGACGGCCTGCTGGTGATCGACTATCGCGCGCGCCGCCTGCGCTTCAGTCGCGGCACCGGGCTCGCGCCGGATGCCGCCGATGCACTGCCCTACGAGCGTGCCTTCCGGATCCCGGTCACGATCGGCGACATGCCCGCGATCGCGCAGCTCGACACCGGCGCCGACGTCGCGCTGGTGCTGCCGCGTGCGCTCTACGATCGCGTCGCCAACGCGCCGCTCAAGGCGGCGGGTGGGGCGACGCTCGCCAACGGGCGGATCGAGACCCAGCGCGCTCGCCTGGCGGGCCCGGTCCGCATCGGCGAGGTGCACCTGCGCGACGTCGAGGCGCGTGTCTCGGCCGATTTCCCGGAGATGCTCGTCGGCGCGCCCGCACTCGCGGGTGCCGTCGTGCTGATCGACCCGCGCACGAAGCGCGTCGCGATCTGCCGCTGACGCGGCGGCGCCTTCGAACCTGCCGGCCCCGGGCGCGTTCCGTCGCCGCCTGCCCCGTTCCGTCGCACCGCCCCTTTTGGCCCTGCACCGCGCCGCTAGGCTGTCCACCTCGACTTCCGGAAGCGCCCCGTGATCCGCAGCACCCTGTTCCTGCTCCGCCTCGCCGCCGCCTGGGCGGTCGTGGTCAGCCTCGCCGCCGCGCTGTACTTCGAGCTGTGGATCCTCGGCGATTTCGACGGCCCGATCCTGCTCGCGTCGATGCTCACGATGGCACTCGTGGTCGCCGGTGCGATCTCCCATGTGCGCCGCGTGCGCCTGATCGCCGGGCGCGTCGACCGCGAGGCGCTCGGCAACCGCCATCGCCGGCAGGTCGAGATCCCGTTCGAGGCGGGCCAGGCCTTCGACCTGCTCGACGCGGCGATCCGCGAGCTGCCGCGGATCGAGCACGTGGAGAGCGCGCGCGACTCGCTGCAGGTGCGCGCCCGGCTCACGCGGCCCGACACCTACGGCGAGCGCCCGCTCGGCCGCTTCAATCCGCTGTCGTGGTTCGGCCGCCAGCACAACCAGATCCTCGCGACGGTGACGCCGATGCAGGGCACCGGCAGCGTGACGCTGATCTGCGAGCCGGGCAGCCCGGCGTGGACGGACTTCTTCCTGGTCGACGACGGCACCAACCTCGAGAACGCCGAGGCGCTGACCCGCGCGATCACGCGTCGCGTGGCCGACGTGCGCCGCGGCGAGCAGGCCGCGGCGACGCAGACCGCGACGGAGAAGGAGCTCACGGTGGCAAAGCTGAGCCTGCTGCATGCGCAGGTCGAGCCGCACTTCCTCTACAACACGCTGGCGAGCGCGCAGCTGCTCACGCGCAGCGATCCGCCGCGCGCCGAGGCGATGCTCGGCCACCTGATCCAGTACCTGCGCCATTCGCTGCCGCGCACGGAGGACACGCTGTCCACGCTCGGCGCGGAGCTCGAGCGCGCGCTCGCGTACCTGGAGATCATGAAGATCCGCATGGGCCCGCGACTGGACGTACAGGTCGACGTGCCCGAGGCACTGCGTGCGACACCGATGCCACCGATGATGCTGCAGGTGCTGGTGGAAAACGCGATCAAGCACGGGCTCGAGCCGCGCACCGCGGGCGGCACGGTATGGATCCGCGCACGGCGCTCCGAGGGCGACGTGATGGTGACCGTTGCCGACGACGGCGAAGGCCTCGGTACGCAGACCGCCGGCACCGGCATCGGCCTGGCGAACGTGCGCGAGCGACTGCGGCTGGTGCACGGCACAGCCGCGTCGCTCGCGGTGGTCGCGAACTTCCCGTCCGGCGTCGCCGCCACGCTCACGCTGCCCGTCCCGGAGGCCGCCCATGGCTGAGCGTGCGCCCACCTGCATCGTCGCCGAGGACGAGGCGCTGCTGCGCGAGGCGCTCGTCGCGCGACTGCGTGCGGCCTGGCCGCAGCTCGAGATCCTCGCCGAGTGCGAGGACGGCGCGAGCGCGCTCGAGGCACTCGCCGAGCATCGCCCGGACATCGCCTTCCTCGACATCCGCATGCCCGGCGCGACCGGCCTCGACGTCGCGGCCGCGGCCGCGCGGACCAGCCCGGCCACGCGCATCGTCTTCGTCACCGCGTACGACCAGTACGCGGTCGACGCGTTCGAACGCGGCGCGATCGACTACCTGCTCAAACCGGTGACGCCCGAGCGCCTGGCCACGACGGTCGAGCGCCTGCAGGTGCAGGCCGGCGGGCACGACGCGGCCGCGCTCGCCGCGCTGCTCGAGCGCCTTGTACCGAAGCTGCCGGCCGCCACCGATGCCCCTGCGCCGCTCACGTGGCTCACCGCGAGCGCCGGGCGCGAGACGCGCCTGATCGCGGTCGAGGACGTGCTGTATTTCCGCGCCGAGCAGAAGTACACGACGGTGGTCACCGCCGACGGCGAAGCCCTGCTGCGCACGCCGCTGCGCGAGCTGCTGCCGCGCCTGGACCCCGAGCGCTTCCGCCAGGTGCACCGCGCCACGATCGTCAACCTGCGTGCGGTCGCCGCGCTCGTGCGCGACGACAGCGGGCGCGGCACGCTGCGCCTGAAGCAGCGCAGCGAAACGCTGACCGTCAGCGCGCCCTACATGGCGCTGTTCCGCCACATGTGATCCGGAGACACCGCATGGACCGCCTGACCGCCCTGATCGGCCTCGTGCTCGCCCTGTTCGGCTGCGACGGCGCCGCGAGCCGCTTCGTGCATCGCGATCGCGAGGGCGGCATCGACCGCCTGCATGCCGCCGTGGTGTTCGACGGCGCGACCGCGCGGCTCGACTGCATCGCGAGCCGCGCGGGTCGATGCCGGTTCCGCATCGCCGACGCGGGCTGCGCCGCGCCGCGGATCCCCGCGTGCGCGGCGCCGGTCGACGTGCTCGTCGACGGCGGTGGCAGCCTGCGCGTCGATGCCCCGGCGTCGTTGCGCGCGTGCATCGACGTGCCGGGCGACGCGACGCCCGCGGCCTGCGAAACACTCGGCGGCACCCCGTCCCGGAAGTGAAGCGCGGGTGAACCACGCCGTCGGCGGTCGGAACTCACGGCCGCTTCGACGGCTCCATGCAGCGCGGCCGACCGGTCGCCCTGCACGGAGCGTGCAGGCCACTGCACGAGGGATGCTCATGAAGAGAGTGCTCGCCGTCGCGATCCTCGCGACTTCGCCGCTGGCTGCCGCGGCCGGTGAACTGCGCCATACGTACGTGGAAGGCGGCATCAGCCGGTTCCACGAGGAGGTGCCGTCCGTGTTCGGCCGCGACCTCGACTACGACGGCGGTTACGTGCGCGGTTCCGTCGGCATCGGCGAGAGCTGGTATGCCTTCGGCAGCCTGCACCGCGGCTCCGACGACGACGGCGGACTGTTCTTCGAGGACCGCACCGAGACCACGCTCGGCATCGGCTATGCGCATGCGCTCGGCGGGCGCACCGAACTGATCGCCGAGCTCGGCGGCGAGCGCCGCGATCTCGACTGGACCGACGTCGACGGCGCGCGCGCCAGCACCGGCGTGCGCGCAGCGCTCGGGACGCGCATGGAAGGCTGGGCGAAGGCCACGTACAGCGACCTCGACCACGGCTACAGCCGGTTCTCCGGCCAGGCCGGCGCGCTCTTCAAGATCGACGACACCTGGGGTTTCACCGGCGACGTCGACGTGCGCGACGAGGGCACGCGCTACTCGCTCGGCGTGCGCGCGAGCTTCTGAACCTGCACGACGGCCCCGATGGCGCGGGCGGCATCGTCCGCCCGCGTCCATCACATGCTGTGCGGTCGTGCGTCGCTAGCCTCATCGACCGAGCGAGGAGACAGGCGATGAGCAAGCTGCAGAACGACCGCCCCGCCGGGGCCGAGGTGCATCACGACCGCGGTGAGCTGCGCAAGCCGCTCGACCGCCACAGCCAGCCCGAGCAGGGCGGCGACATCACCCCACCGAACGACGGACACGAGCGCGACAAGCGTCGCGATCCGCAGGCCGAGCCGCGCGTGGAAAGCCCGCGTTGAGCCGGCATCTGCGCCGTGGCAAACCGCGCCATCAAGAACCGTCAACCGCCGGTCTGTCGCGTCGCCTCCGCGGCGCGCGCGCTGTCGCGCCCGCTTGCAGTCGGCGCCCCGGAGCTGCCGAGAAGCACGGCCTGTTCTCCTGCACTTGCAGGATCGTTGCGCTCCACGGTGCGCGTCCCGTCGGAAGACGGAGCCCGCCCGCCCTGGTCGAGCGGGCGTCGGCGGCCCGTGCGTTCGTCTGTCTTGCCCATGACGTCACTCCACGCGACCGGCGTGATCGCCGGAGCCTGAGCATCGCGCACGGCCTGTAAGCACAGGTGAGTGCGGTCATGCATGCAGCCGCCGGACGCCCGTGCCAGGCGGGCGTCCGGTGCCGGGTCAGCCCTGCCCGGTGCCGCCGCCCGCGGCGGTGCCGCCGGCCGGCGCGGTGCCCGCGGCCGGCGTCGTGCCCGCCGCGCCGTCCGTGCCGCCCTGCAGGTGCTTGGCATGGTCGAGGTGCTTCTGCACCGCCGCACGCGTGGCGGTCATGTGCGTGCGCACGGCCTCGTCGGTCGCAGCCGGCATCAGGCTGTCGAGCAGCGTCAGCGTTTCCTGGTGGTCCATGACCATCTGGTCGAGGTACGCCTTCGCGAACGCCTCGCCGGTCATGCCGTTGAGCTGCGTGCGCTTGGCCTCGCCCTTGGCGCGCTGGTCGGTCACGCGCGCGGTGTCGGCCGGCGCGCCGCCCTGCGTGCCGAGCAGCTCGGTCGTCTTGGTCATGTTGGCCGTGTGCTCGGCCTGCATCATGTTCGCGTACTCGAGCGCCGGGCCGGTCACGTTCTTCGACTTCGCCATCTCGGCCGCCTTGATCTCGTGGTCGTTGACCACGTTGATGAGCGCGAGCGCTTCGGCCTGCGTCGGTGCGGCGCTGTCGGTGCCCGGGACGACCTCGGGGCCCGTCGGGGCGGTCGCGGTCGCGTCGGCGCCGGCGTCGGCGGTCGCGGCCGGCGTGTTGTTGGTGCCGCCGTTGGCGTCGTCGTTGCGGTTGCAGGCGGTGGTCGCCAGCAGCACCAGCGCGGCCGTGGCCAGCGCGAGCGGGGTCTTGGTGTTCATGCGGTCTGTCTCCGTCTATGGAACGATCGATGAGGGCTCGAAAGGTCGGCTCTCCGGGCCGACCGGCGACGCTACGCGGCCCCGGGCGGACACGCCGTGAAGGGCGGCCGCTTCCCGGTCGTGCACGGTTTCCGCAAAGTTTGCGCACCGCCCGCGCGAAGAGCGCAGGGAATGCGGCATCGGCGCTGGCACGCTCGTTGCGAGATGTCCCCTGTCACTGACCAGGAGGACACCGATGGCACTCAGCCTGACGGACATCAAGGGCACACCGATCGATCGCCAGCGGTTCACGTGGCGCGAGATGGTGCAGGCACCGATCAGCAAGCTCGACGATGACGCGTTCACGCGCATCCGCATCATCCTGATGAACGGCCTGGAGCTGGAAGCCAACCGCTTCTCGCACATGGCCGCGCGCATGAACCGCGACCTGCGCGAGCCGCTCGCGCGCATCCGCCGCGTGGAGCAGCACCAGGCGACCGCGATCAACTGGCTCATCGGTGCCGACCACTCGCCGCTGGAAACCACCATCGCCTATGAGCAGGTGGCGATCGAGGTCACCGCTGCCGTTGCCCAGCGCGAGCCCGACGAATACCTCGCGCAGACCTACCGCTTCGGCCTGCTCGAGGACTTCGACCACATGTATCGCTACAGCGCGATGCTCGACCGGCTGGAGGGCAAGGACGCCAACAACATCCTGCAGTGCTACACCGACATCCTGCCGGGCCGCCCCACGATCGTGGAGCACCGCCATCCCGACGACGACCTGCGCACGCCGATGGATGCAAAGACCGCGCATCCGCTGTCCAAGCTGCACGCGCTCACGATCATGTCGGCCGAGCAGCAGACCCACAACTACTACATGAACATCGGGCCGCTGTTCACCGATCCGGTGGCACGGCTGCTGTACGCGGAGATCGCCTCGATCGAGGAGCAGCACACCACGCAGTACGAGTCGATCATCGACCCGGACCAGACGTGGATGGAGCAGTGGCTCATGCACGAGCTGATGGAGGTCTACAACTACTACGGCTGCGCGCAGCAGGAGACGAACCCGCGCATCAAGGCGCTGTGGGAGCGCTTCCTCGACTACGAGATGGGCCAGCTCCAGCACGTGATGGAACTGTTCAAGCAGGTGGAGCGTCGCGATCCGCTGGAGGTCATCGGCGAATCGCTGCCGGATCCGATCCCGTTCGCCAGCCAGCGCGACTTCGTGCGCGAGGTGCTCACGGCCGAAGTCGACCTGCGCGCGCGCGGCGCCGAGTACGTGCCCTCGGGCGACGAGGGCGAGGCGTCGATCGCCTACCGCGAGCACCTCAACTCGCAGGGCTCGCCGAGCGAGGCGGTCGCCGACGGCTATGTCTACCGCCCGGGCACCGAACTCGCCGCGCTGCACAAGCGCGCGGCCTGACCGACTTCAAGGAGATCCCCCATGCAGCAACCGGAAATCACCCTCGGCCGGAATCGCACCGGCATCAAGACCTCGCCGCTGGACGCCGCCGAACTCGCCGGCATGCACGACCTTCAGCTCACTGTCGGCCGCCCGTCGATCAGCGCCGAGGAACTGCGCGCCGATTACCGCCGCGAGGCCGAGGCGGTCGGCTCGGTGCCGCCGCCGGCCTCGCTCAAGGGCATGGTCGGGGCCACCGCGCAGGCGCTCGCGGGCCATCGCATGCATATCCTGCTCGACAAGCTCGCCGAGCGCGCGGCATTCGAGCGCAGTGGCGTGCGGCTGTACGACGCGCTGCTGCTCAAGGCGTCATTGGCCGATGCATTGCCCGGCGACATGTCGCTCGACGCGGTGCAGGCCATCCGCGACGACGAGGCCGCGCACTTCGCGCTGCTGGCCGGATCGATCGAGCGGCTGGGCGGCGACTCGACCGCGATGACGCCCTGCGCCGACGTGACCGGCGTGCAGGGCCTCGGCCTTCTGCAGGCGATCAACGACCCGCGTGCCACGCTTGCGCAAGCGCTGCAGACGGTGCTCGCCGCCGAGCTGATCGACAACGCCTCGTGGGAACTGCTGATCGAGCTCGGCGAAGGCTTCGGGCAGGACGAGCTGGTCGTGGAGATGCGCAACGCGCTCACGAACGAACAGCGGCATGAAGCGCTGGTGCGCACATGGCTCTCCGCGGAGCTGCAACGGCTGGCGCTGGTGCGCCACTGACGCCGCACTCACCAGTTTTAAGTCTTCAGTTTCCTGCCGCTCGTTACGTGATCGACCACGCGCCATCCACCGATCGCTAACCCTGAATTTGGTGAACTGGCCCCACGCAGAAGCAAGACACCAAACGACGAAACGCAGCAGGACGCCGAGGGCGGCGTCATCGAAGGGCCGGCAGGGGCCGGCCCTCCCCCATCCCCCAGGAGACGAAGACATGAGCCAGAACAACAACCAGAACGAGCGTCGCGAAGGCCAGAACAACCAGAACGAGCAGCGTCGTGAGGGCTCGGGCCAGCAGAACAACAACGAGCGCCGCGAGGGCAGCTCGCAGCAGAACGAGCAGCGTCGCGAAGGCGGCTCGCAGCAGAACAACAACCAGCAGAACAACCGCGAAGACCGTCGCTGAGTGAACACGGCCGCTTCGGCGGCCGATCCACTTTCCGAAAGCGCCTCGCCGGTTCCGGCTGGGCGTTTTCCTTTTGTGTTCCCCCGAATGCCCTCACGAGGCTCCATGCGCCCCGTCAAGCCCGACGATCTCTACCGACACCGCAGCCTGCAGGATCTGAGCGCCGCCGCGCAGCACACACGCACGGTCTTCGTGCGCTCGCGCGCGAGCCGCAGCAAGGGCGGCTACCGGTCCACCGCATGGTCGATCGACACGGCCTCGCCCGGAGCGCGTGCGCGCCAGCTGACCGCGTCCGACTTCAATGCGCGCTCCCTGGTGATCGATCCGGCCGGCGAGCGCCTCGCCTTCCTGAGCGTGCGGGATCCGAACAGGGGCCAGCAGCTGCAGCTGATCCGCCTCGACGGTGGCGAGGCACGCGCGGTCACCGACGTGCGCGAGCAGTTCGAGAGCCTGCTCGCCTGGTCGCCCGACGGCCGTCGCCTGCTCGCGCTGCAGAGCGTGAAGTGGCAGGAGGACGATCTCGACGACCCGCAGGCGAAGGACCGCCCGATCGTGGTGCGCTACCTGCCCTACAAGATGGACGGATCGGGGACCAAGGTCGGCTCGCGCACGCGGCTCGTCGAGATCGACGCCGACACCGGCGACGTGCGGCCGCTCGTGGAGGGCGACTTCGACGTGAGCGACGCGATGTGGTCGCCCGACGGCAGGACACTGGCCTTCTCGCGCAAGCGGGGTGGCCTGCAGCGCCACCAGGCCGACCTCTGGCTCGCCGACGCGGACGGCGGCCATGCCCGACAGGTGACGGACGACCTGTACTCGGTGACCGGGCTCAAGTTCTCGCCCGACGGCGGCACGCTCGCCTTCGCCGCGGGACACATCGAAGGCGACTCGATCGTCGGCCTCTACCTCCACGACATGGGGAGTGGCGAGCGGCGCTGGCTGGGCGGCGACGAGTTGCAGCTGGAAGGCGCGACGATCGTCTGGCATCCCGACGGCGACCGCGTGGCGACGATCCGCTCGCGGCAGGGGCTGTTCGAGATCGCCGTGGTCGACGTGGCAAGCGGCGAGGCGACCGCCGTCGATGGCGGGCTGCGGCACGTGACGGCACTCGCCGCGAGCGGCGACGGGCTCGCCTTCGTGGCGGCATCGGTCACCGAGCTCGACGAGCTGCATCACGTCCGCTGGGACGGCAGCGGCGAACGCCGGCTCACCGCGTTCAACCGCCGCTGGTTCGGGAAGCGGCTGCGGCCGCGCGTGGACAAGCGCGCCTTCGAGGTGCCGACGGAGCGCGGCGGCACCGAGACGGTCGAGGCCTGGCTGATGCTGCCACCCGAGGGCGACGGACCGTTCCCGCTGGTCGTCGACTTCCATGGCGGCCCGCAGAGCATCGCGCTGATCGACTTCGCGAGCCATGTCTACTGGTATCCGATGATCGCGAAGGGCTATGCGGTGCTCGCACCGAACGCGGTCGGCTCCGGCGGCTACGGCGGCGAGTTCGCGCGGCGCCTGACCGGCCACTGGGGCGAATACGACCTGCCGCAGGTGGAGGCGATCATCCGGAAGCTGCGTGCCGACGGGGTCGCGGACGAGACGCGGCTCGGCTGCTACGGCAAGTCCTACGGCGGCTATCTGAGCGCCTGGGTCGCGGCGAAGAGCGACCTGTTCAAGGCAGCCGTCGTGAGCGCGCCGGTGGCCAACCTGCAGTCGCACGGCGGCACCTCCGACACCGGCTACTACGTCACGCCGTACGCGATGGGCGCCGACCTGCACGAATCGGCCGAGCAGTACGCACGGCTGTCACCGGTGGAGCATGCCGCGAAGGCCGACATCGCGATCCTGTTCCTGCAGGGCCAGGACGACCAGCGCTGCCCGCTGGGGCAGTCGGAGGAGATGTTCGCGAACGTGGTGCGCGCGGGCAACGACCGCTCGATGATGGTGGTCTATCCCGGCGGCTCGCATTCCCTCGCTGGCAGCGGCAAGCCCACCCACCGGGTGGACTACCACCAGCGCATCGTCGACTGGCTGCAGGGGCACGTCTGACACTGCGGTCACGCGGCCGCTGGCAGTCTGGACCGCATCCAACGCCCGCCCTGAACAGGTGCTTCCATGAATGCGATCGAATTGCTCAAGGCCGACCACGAGAAGGTGCGCGGCCTGTTCCAACAGCTCACCGACACGACGAGCCGCGCCGAGAAGACGCGTGTCCAGCTTCTCGAGAAGATCCGCCTCGAGCTCGACGTGCACACCCAGATCGAGGAGGAGATCTTCTATCCGGCCTTCCGTCAGGCGGCCGAGGAATCCGACGACAAGGAGATGATCTTCGAGGCGCTCGAGGAGCATCGCGCCGCGGGCGAGCTGGTGCTGCCCGACCTGCTCGAGACCGAAGTCGGCAGCGAGAAGTTCGGCGGCCGCGCGAAGGTGCTCAAGGATCTCGTCGAGCACCACGCCGAGGAGGAAGAGAAGGAGATGTTCAAGCGCGCGCGGCAGGTGCTGAGCCGCGAGCAGCTCGACGAGCTGGGCGTGCAGATGGCCGCGCGCAAGGAAGAACTGCTCGAGCTCGGCGCTGAGGCGATCGAGCTGATGAAGAAGCAGCAGGGCCAGGTCGGCACCGAGCAGTCGCCGCCGCGCGCGTCGCTGCAGTAAGCACGGCCTGCCGCAACGAACGAAAGGCCCGCCGCGAGGCGGGCCTTTCGCATGCGGCCGGCGACCACGACGACGCCCGCCGCTGCGCTCAGCGCGCGAGGTCGTCGAGTGCGACGTCGTCGAACGTCGCGCTGGTGCCGGCGGCGGCTTCGCCCATCACGATCAGGCCGGCCTTGCCGGTCGCGAAGGTCGCATCGCGCGCTTCGCCCACGACCCGCCCGCCGAAGGCCATCCGGAGCCGGTCGCCCTCGCAACGCGCCTGGAGGCGGCCCTCCACCGCACCCGGCATCACGCCCTTGGGCAGCGTGCCCCGCGCGATCGGCGTGGGCTTGCCGCCCTGCACCTTCAGGATGAGCCAGCCCGGCGCGCCGCTCGCGACGAAGGCGTAGTAGTTGTCGTGGTCGCGGAAGCGGCAGACCACGCCCGACGCGCCGGCGCCGATGCCCGCGTACATGAAGAGGTCGGCGCCGATCTCCACGTCGGGCGACGCGGCCTGCTTCGGCGCCAGCGAGACGCCGACGGTGCCGTCGGCGGTGGGCGTCATCTGGTACTTGCCGCTCGGCGTGTAGGTGCTGAAGCCGCGCGAGAGATGCCCGCGCGAGCCGTTGTCGGACCAGCCGCTGGTGCGGCGCGAGAAGTCGTCGCGCAGGACGGGCGTGGCCGCGTACAGCACCGGGGCGACAGCAAGAAGGAGCAGCGGAAGATGGCGCATGCGCATGGTCGGAACTCCATTGGGGCGACGTCCCTGTCGCCGGGGAAAAGTGATCACAGATCGACGCCGAAGCCGATGCCGGCGCTACGCTCGGAGGCACTGAACGCGCCGCCGAGCGTCATCGACATGCGGCTGCCGAGCTTGCGGCCGTAGCCGACCGACAGCGCGGACTCGCCGCCGTACCAGCCGGCGCCGATCGACAGGCGACCGCGCGCGGTCTGCGTGCCCATCGCGTTCGCGGTCATCTGGCTCATCGCCGCATTCACCGCGCCCAGGCGCGAGAGGCGCACGTCCTGCGAGCCCATGCGCGCCTCGAGGTCATCGAGGCGGCGATCGAATGTCGGCAGGTCGCTGCCGATCAGCTGCGCGAAGCGCTGGTCGGTGTAGCTGCGCGCGGACTGCAGCGTCTGCGCGTCGCCGGCCTGCATCTCGCTGCGGATCTGCGTGTCGGCGGTGGCCATGTCGCGACGCACCGCGGCCTCGCGGTTGTCGGTGTAGGCATTCGACGCGGTGCCGCCGGTGGCGACGGCGGTATCGGTGTAGGCGCGCGCGGTGCTGAGCGTGTCCTGCAACTGCTGCAGGTTCACCGCATCGTTGGCCTGCGTGCCCGCGGCGACGTTCGTGATCTGGCGCTGCTGGGTGGCGGAGCCGACGGAGACGGTGTTGGTGCGGTCGGCGGTGGAGAAGGCGCCGAGGGCGATGGCGTTGTTCGCACTCGCCTTGGCGGCGGTACCGACCGCGACCGACATCGCGCCCTGCGCGCTGGTCCAGGCTTCGGCCTCGTTGACCGATCCGTCGCCATTGAGGTCCATGGCGCTGCCGATCGCGATGCTTCCCGTACCCTCGGCGGTGGAGTTCGTACCGAGCGCGGTGGCCGACGCCGCCGTCGCCCAGGCGCCGTTGCCGGCGGCGACGGTCCACCGCTCGGACGCCTTGGACGAGTTACCGAACGCGTTCGAAGCGATGCCGCTCGCGGAGGCACCTGCGCCGACGGCGTTCGAGGCGATGCCGGCGGCGCTCGCTTGGTAACCGAAGGCGCTCGAGCGCTCACCGCTCGCTTCGGCTTGCATACCGACGGCGCTGGCCGCGAAACCCGATGCGGTCGCCTGGCGGCCGACGGCCGTGGCACCGATCGCGCCCGCGCGGGAGGCGTAGCCGATCGATGTCGCGCTGTGGTGCGTCGCATAGGCCCCTGCACCGAATGCGCTGGCCGCCGAATCGGTCGCGCGCGCATCGTTGCCGGCGGCGGTGGTCTCGTCGCCGGTCGCCTGAGCGATGTGCCCCACGGACGTTGCACGTGCACCGGTCGCGCGGCTGCCGCCGCCGCAGGCGAGCGCATTCGTGCCCGGCGCGACAGGCGCGGTTGCAGGGGCAGGGGACGTGGTGCAGACCTCGCCCGCGCGCACGGCCTGCGGCAGTGCGAATGCGATGGTGGCGGCGAGAACGGAAAGCTTGAAGGTCGAACGCATGGTCAACTCCGGGGGAAAGGTGCATCGGCAGCCGTGCCGATGAAGGGCGCCGCGACGCGGACCGCGGGTGCGGTGGCGTTAGCGGCGTCAGGGGGAGGTACGAGGACGTCCCGCGAAACCTGACGCGCCTCAGCGCATCGCCGGCGACGGCGGGTTCGTCGACTCGCAATGACCGTCGGCGCAGTGCTCGAGCAGGGCGAGCTTGATCAGGCGCTGTACCGTGCGCAGGTTCACCGCGTCGGTGGACTGCGACGGGTCGCCGACGTAGGCGATCTGCCGCAGCAGCACCTTCGCGGGATCCTCGGCCGGCGCACCCACCGAGACGACCTGGGGACGATCGGCCACGCTGCCGCCGCCGAGCGCGACGGAGTAGCTCGCGAGCGCACGGCTCTTGTGCCCGAGGGCGAGCGCGCCGAGTTCCGCGGCGTCGGCTTCGGTACCGACGGCCACGCCCTGCTTCACCGCATGCGCGATGCCACCGACGGCGACCGCATCGAGGTCCGCCGCGTGGCTGTAGGCACCGATGGCCTGCGCGAGGACGCCGCGCGCCTCCGCCGACACACCGATCGCGGTCGAGGAGATGCCCTCGCTGTAGGCCCATAGGCCGATCGCGTGGGCGCGGTCGCTGACGGCGGCGGATTCGGTGCCGATCGCGACGGTGCGCTTGATCGCCGCCTGCGCGCGGTGACCGAGTGCGATCGAGGCGTCGCCCTGCGCGCGCGCGAGTCCGCCGATCGCCACCGCGCCGAGGCCACTGGTGCTCGCCTGGCGCCCGACAGCGATGTTCAGCACGCCCGCGGCGACCGGCTTGCTGCCGATGGCGACCGACTGCAGCTCGGTCGCGCGCGCATCGAAGCCGACTGCGACGCCTTCGGCGCCCGACGTCGCGGCATGGGCGCCGATGCTGGTGCCGAACGCCGCGGTGGTGGATGTCGCAAGCCCAAGCGACGTCGAGGCTTCGCTCGCGGCGAGTGCATTGAGTCCCAGCGCGGAGGCGTTGTTGCCGGGCGCCTTGCTGTAGGGACCGCACGCGAGCGCGCTGGCACCGCCGGCCGTCGAGCCGTTGCTCCCGGCCGACGTGAGGCAGTTCTCGCCCGCGCGTGCGGTGGATGCATGTCCGGCAAGGACGATGGTGAGCGCGGCCGCGAGTGTTCGAATGTGCATGGTGTCGTTCCGATGACGTCGGCATATGCGCGACATCGACCGGTACGGAAGACCGTGGCGATCCCTGACATCGCGCGCGGCGCATCGACCGAGGTTGCCCGCACCACCTGCGCGAGCAGGCGTGGAGCATGCGGTCCGCCGCCACACGACACGATGGCGCAACGCGGTCGCGGCATCCGCAGGATGCGATGCACGGCGTCGGCCGCGGGCCGCTGTCAGCGCTCAGGCCTGTTTCTCGTACCACGGGGTGACGACGGAGGACCCACCATGCCTGTTCCGCGCCCACTCTCCCGCCTGCCGCCCGCATGCGCCCTGGCTACCTGCGCGCTGGTGCCCGCACTCGTTCTCGCGGCCGCCGGCGCGCCGCAGGCACGGGCGATGCCGGGCCCGCGGCGCATCTGCATCGACGATGCGCCCGCCCCCGTCGCGTGGGTCGCGCTCACGCAGGTCGACGCCACGCAGGCATGCCGCGGCCGGGTAATCCCGCTCGACGACATCGCGGGCGCGCGTGCCCGCCGGCATCTGCGCCGCCACGTCCGCCACGATGCATCCCCGGCACGCGACGCCTTGCGCGAGATCCTGTTGCTGCTGCCCGAGATGCCGGGCGTGCCGCTCGGCCTGACGTGGGACGACGGCATCGCGGTCACCGCCGGCGACTACCGGCACGCCGAGCGCCGCCTCGCCGCCTACCTGCGCGACCCGCAGGCGTATGCACGGAACAACTGGGCGCACGAGTTCTGACGCGATCGCGCACGGCGCCGATCTGCTCACGTGTATTCGCGTTGCATGTAGACGGTCGTGGTGCGGACGGCGGCGCGACAGCACCTTGCGTGGAGGTCGTGGCTACCCGGAGTGACCGACGCCACGAGCCCGTGCTTGCACAAGCGGGCTGCGGCCGGTGTGGCGCGGCGCGTGCCGCACCGGTCCGATGCGGTCGCGCGCAGCGCTGCGTCGCCTCAGCGCGGTCCGCAGTCGGCGAGCCAGCGCGCGGACAGCCGATGCTGCCAAGGCTCGGTGCCCTTCGCGCGGCGCAGCCGCGCGGCGGCGGCGGCGAGATCGGCGGCGCAGGTGCTGCGCGCCAGTGCGACCGCCTCGAGCAGGTGGCGCGTCTCCGGCGAGGTCTGCGCACCTCGGATCCCGACCAGCCGCCGCAGCACGTCGCGCCCTTCCCCGAGACGGCCGATCTCCACGAGAGCCACGCCCCGCAGTCCGTGCACGTCCGCGATCGAGCCGTGGCCGGCGGAGAAGGTGTGGCCGAGCAGGCGCTCCATGCTGTCCACGCGCTGCAGCACGCGTTCGCTGCGACCCTGCGCGAGATCGAGCGCACTGAGCTCGACCTGCGCATAGACCAGCCGCGGGTGGCCGAGACCGTAGTGGGCCTCGGCGCGGCGAATCAGCGGCTCGAACTGCCGGCGCGCCGCGTCGAGGCGGTCGAGCTTGCGCAGCGTCATGCCCAGCTGCGTGCCAATCACGATCTCGTTGTCGACATTGCGCGGCCGTTGCAGCGCGGCGGCGGCCTGCGCCTCCGTCAGCCAGCCGCGCGCGCGCTCGTTCTGTCCGATTTCGATCGCCGCCGCTGCCGCGTTGAGCAGATCCTTGACGAAGTCGTCCCGGTACGCGGCGCCGAGCCGGCGACCGAGCGCGAGCGAGCGTTCGAAATACGGCCAGGCGTCGTCGGGCCGTCCGTTGATGAACAGCCCGAGCCCCATCGCACTCGACGTGCGCGCGTAGAGCGGGTCGCGCGTGAGGCCGGCGCGCTCCAGCAGGGCATCGGCGGCCTGCATGCGCTCGAGGAACACGGCCGGGCGATCGAGGAAGTAGTTCGCCCAACCTTCGACGCGCAGCGCGTCGGCGAGACTGCGCGGATCGCCCTCGCTGCGCTGCGCCGCCACGGCGCGTTGCTGCAGGGCGAGCGCGGCCGGATAGTCCCCGAGCTCGTGCCGCACCTGCGCGAGCGCCTGCCAGATCGCACCGACCGCACGCGGGCTCTGCGCGGTGGCCTGTGCCTCGTCGAGCTGCGCCTGCGCGGCATCGAGCAGCTCGCGCGCGCTGACGTCGCCATCGCGCGTGGCCGCCGGGCTCGCGGCACGGAACATCGTGACGAAATAGCGCGAGACCGCCTGCGCGCTGTCGCGGTCGCGCTCGGCCTGGGCACGGCTCTGCTCGGCGCGCTGCTCGGCCAGCCGCGCGCGGTTGCGCTCGGCCTGAGTGCGTTCGAGCGCGGCATCGAGGCTGGCCAGGTGGTAGCCGAGGAACACGATTGCGGCGACGCCCGCGGCGACGGCCGGCCAGTAACGGCGGAGGCCGCGTCGGATCCGGTAGCCGCGCTCGGCGCGGCGCGCCTGCACCGGCTGCCCGTCGCGCCAGCGCGCGAGGTCGTCGGCGAGCGCGGCGGCGCTGCGATAGCGCTCGTCGGGCGCGTCCGCGGTGGCCTGCGCCACGATCGAATCCAGATCACCGGCCAGGCGCGCGCGCAGGCGCTCGGCGGTGGTGCCGCGCGCCGCGGCGATCGCGGCGGCGCGCTCGGG
>NZ_BAAGTR010000005.1:0-375003 GCF_054781815.1 Lysobacter humi (ex Lee et al. 2017)
CATTTTAGGGCATCTTCGATCACTGTCAACACCCCGTGATCGACTTTCTTCTACCGCTTCCCCTACCTCCCGCGTCACCCGCATTCCGCGGCGCCGCTCTTGGCTGGGTCGACCATTATGGGGAAGTCGCATCGACGTGTAAAGCGGTCGTGATGCGCGAATCGAGATTGCGTTCATCGTCCGCGATGTACTGCGGCGTGACCCCTTCTCTCCCCACCTGCCTCGCGAGTGTCGCGAATTAGGGCGCGCATTCTGCGTCGGCCCGTGGCATTTTGGAAGCGCTTCGCGGTCGCGCGGTTACAACGATTCAGGCGAGCGGCCGTGCGACGTCGGCTGACGATTCATTAATGCTGGAGAAGACCGTTTGAACCTGCGATGGGTCGTACCGCTGCTTCTGGTTGCGATGTCGGGCTGCGCATCGGGCCGCGACAGCTGGGTGGAGATCGGGGGGCGGCGTTTCACCGTGGAAATCGCTGATGACGACTCCGAACGTGCGCGTGGACTCATGTTCCGTGACGAGCTCGCAGCGGACCGCGGCATGTTGTTCCTGCACGAATCCGAAGAGCCGCTCGCCTACTGGATGAAGAACACGCGCATCCCGCTGGACATCCTGTACTTCGATGGGCGGCGGCGCCTGGTGAGCCAGCAGCGCGATGTGCCACCGTGCTCGCTCGGAGACGGATGCCCGCCGTATCCCAGCGCTGCGCCGGCGCGCTATGTGCTCGAGCTCAATGCCGGCAAGGCGGCCGAGCTCGGCCTGCAGGACGGGGCCGAGATCCGCTTCGGCCCCGGGATCGATGCGGGGCGCTGAGCTCAGACCTCGGTCATCTCGAAGTCGTCCTTGGTGACGCCGCAGTCCGGGCACGTCCACGTGTCCGGGACGTCCTCCCAGCGCGTGCCCGGGGCGATGCCCTCCTCGGGAATGCCCTTCGCCTCGTCGTAGATGTAGCCGCAGACCACGCACATCCAGGTGCGGTACGGGGGATTCGCGGCGGACGTGGACATGGGCGGATAATGCGTCTCGAAGGGACGCGCATTGTCCCACCCGCCTCTTCCGGCGCCTAGCCATGCCTCCCGCTACCCCATGGCCGCAGCGCGGCCTCTACGCCATCACGCCCGACGAGCCGGACACCGGCCGGCTGGTCGCGCGCGTGGACGCGGTGCTCGACGCGGGCGTCGCGTGGCTGCAATACCGGAACAAGCCGGCGTCCGACGTGCTGCGGGCGGAGCAGTCACGCGCACTGCTCGCGCGATGCCGCGCGCACGGCGTTCCGCTGATCGTGAATGACGACGTGGAACTCGCCGCCGCGATCGGCGCCGACGGCGTGCATCTGGGTGGAGACGACGGCGACGTCGCCGACGCGCGCGCGCGGCTCGGCGCGAACGCGCTGATCGGCGCGAGCTGCTACGACGCACTCGATCGCGCGCACGACGCGGTCGCGCGCGGCGCGAGCTACGTCGCCTTCGGCGCGTTCCACCCTTCACCCACCAAGCCCGGCGCGCGGCGCGCCGACCGCGCGCTGCTCGCCGACAGTGCAGGCCTCGGCGTGCCGCGTGTGGCAATCGGCGGCATCACGCCCGCGCACGCGCCGGCGCTCGTGCAGGCCGGTGCCGATCTCATTGCGGTGATCAGTGGCGTGTTCGACGCGCCCGAACCGCGTGTCGCCGTGCGCACCTATCTCGACGCTTTCCAGGAGCTTCCCGCATGAACCATTCCCGCTCGCAGCACCTCTTCGAACGTGCCTGCGACCTCCTGCCCGGCGGCGTGAACTCCCCGGTCCGTGCGTTCAAGTCGGTCGGCGGCACACCGTTCTTCGCCGAGCGCGCGGAAGGCGCGTATCTGCACGATGTCGACGGCAACCGCTATGTCGATTACGTGGGCTCGTGGGGGCCGATGATCGCCGGGCATACGCACCCTCAGGTGCTCGGCGCCGTCGAGCGTGTCATGCGCAATGGCCTGAGCTTCGGCGTGCCCAATCCGCTCGAGGTGGAAATGGCCGAGGCGATCACCCGTATCGTGCCGAGCTGCGAGATGGTGCGCATGGTGAACTCGGGCACCGAGGCCACGCTCTCGGCGGTCCGGCTGGCGCGCGGCGCGACCGGGCGCACGCGCATCGTGAAGTTCGAGGGCTGCTACCACGGACACGGCGACAGCTTCCTGGTGAAGGCGGGTAGTGGCGTCATGACGCTCGGCCTGCCCAACTCGCCGGGCGTGCCGTCGGCGCTCGCGGACCTCACCTCGACCCTGCCCTACAACGACTTCGACGCGGCCACCGCACTGTTCGACGAGATCGGCAGCGAGATCGCCGCGCTGATCATCGAGCCGATCGTCGGCAATGCGAACTGCATCCTGCCGCGCGACGGCTACCTGCAGCACCTGCGCGCGCTGTGCACGCGACACGGTGCGCTGCTGATCTTCGACGAGGTGATGACGGGCTTTCGCGTGGCGCTCGGCGGCGCGCAGGCGCTCTACGGCGTGACGCCGGACCTGTCGACGTTCGGCAAGATCATCGGCGGGGGCATGCCGGTGGGCGCCTATGGCGGGCGCCGCGACCTCATGCAGCAGATCGCACCGGCGGGCCCGATCTACCAGGCGGGCACGCTGAGCGGAAATCCGGTGGCGATGGCGGCGGGGCTCGCGACGCTGGAACTCATCAGCGTGCCCGGTTTCCACGAGGCGCTCGAGCGCACGACGCATGCGCTGTGCGACGGGCTCGAGGCGGCCGCGCGCGATGCCGGGATCGCCTTCCACACTGTTCGCGCGCCCGGCATGTTCGGCCTGTACTTCCGCGAGGGGCCGGTGGAGACGTTCGAAGACGCGAAGGCGTCCGACACCGCGCGCTTCAACCGGTTCTTCCACGCGATGCTTGAGCGTGGCGTCTATCTCGCCCCTTCGGCCTTCGAGGCGGGCTTCGTGTCCAGCGCGCACGGCGAGGCCGAGATCGCGCGCACGCTGCAGGCCGCGCGCGAGGCGTTCGCCACGCTGTGACCTCGCGCGCGCCGGCGCTGGTCCTGTTCGACCTCGACGGCGTGCTGGTCGAGTACGACCGGGCGCGACGGGTGCGATACCTCGCGCAGGCGACCGGCGCCCCGGAGCCGGTCGTCCATCAGGCCCTGTTCGATAGCGGACTGGAAGCGCGGTTCGACGCCGGCACGGTCTCGACGGCGCGCTATCTCGCGATGCTCGGCGAGGCGATCGGGCGGCCGGTCGACGTGGCGCTCTGGGCCGCCGCACGCGGCGCGGCGATGCGCCTCTCGGACGACACCGTCTCGCTCGTCACGCAGGTCGCCTCGGTCCGCGACGTCGCCCTGCTCACCAACAACGGCTGCCTGCTCGTGGAGCAATTGCCCCGGCTGCTGCCACCGCTCGCGGCGCTGTTCGGTGAGCATGCGCTGTGCAGCGCATCGCTGGGGCGCGTGAAGCCCGACCCCGCGGTATACGCGCTCGCGCTGGCGCGGCTCGGGCACGTGGCGGAGGACGCGCTGTTCCTGGACGACGCGCCGGCGAACGTCGACGGCGCGCGGCGCGCAGGACTCCGGGCGGAGCACGTCGCCTCGCCGGCGCAGCTGCGCGAGGTGCTGGCGCGTCACCTGCCGCTGTAGCGTCAGCCCGTCGCGGTGCCCGTCCCGGCGAAGTCCACCAGCACCGCGCGCAGGCGTCGCATGCCCTCGGCGATGTCAGCGTCGCCGATGTTCAGCGCGGGTACGAAGCGCAGCACATCGGGCCCGGCCTGCAGCAGCAGCAGGCCGTGCTCCACGCAGCGATCGAGGATTTCGCCCGCGCGTCCGGCGTGGGCCTCGCGCAGCTCCGCGCCGATCATCAACCCCCGGCCCCGCACCTGCCGGAACAGGCCGAGTTCGGTATCGAGCGCGGCGAGCCCGTCGCGGATCGCCCGCGCCTGCCACTCGACGTTCGCGAGCAGCGCCGGCGAGGACAGCTCGCGCAGCGCGGCACCCGCGACCGCCGCGGCGAGCGGGTTCCCGCCGAAGGTGGTGCCGTGCGCGCCGAACTGCAGCGTCTGCGCGGCCTGCGGGCCGACCAGCATCGCGCCGATCGGGAAGCCGCTGCCGAGCGCCTTGGCGAGCGTGATGACGTCCGGCCGCACGCCGTAGCCCTGCCAGGCGAAGAGGTGGCCGGTCCGGCCCATGCCGCACTGGATCTCGTCGAAGACCAGCAGCGCGCCGTGCGCATCACAGAGCTCGCGCAGGCGGGCGAGGAAGTCGGGTGTTGCCGGGGTGACGCCGCCCTCGCCCTGCACCGGCTCGACGATGACGGCGCAGACGTCGCCGCCGGCCATCGCGGCCTCGGCGGCCGCCACGTCGTTGAACGGCGCGTAGCGGAAGCCCGGCGGCAGCGGCTCGAAGCCTTCGTGGTACTTGGGCTGCGCCGTGGCGGTGACCGAAGCCAGCGTGCGGCCGTGGAAGCTGCCGTGGAAGGTGAGCACCACGCGGCGATCCGGCGCGCGGCCCTGCGCGGTCGCCCACTTGCGCGCGAGCTTGATCGCGGCCTCGTTCGCCTCGGTGCCGGAGTTCGAGAAGAAGACGCGCTCGGCGAAGCCCGAGGCTCCGACCAGCGCCTCCGCAAGCCGGAGCGGCGGCTCGCTGACGAAGACGTTCGACGTGTGCCAGAGCTTGCCGGCCTGCTCGGTCAGCGCCGCGACCAGCGCGGGGTGCGCATGGCCGAGTGCATTGACCGCGATGCCGGCGCCGAAGTCGACGTACTCGCGGCCGTCGCGGTCCCAGACGCGCGAGCCGCGGCCGTGGTCGAGCACGATGCGGCGGGGGCGGTAGACGGGGACGTAGTAACGCTCGGAGAGCGCGAAGAGCGATTCGCTGGAGGTCACGGCGCGGTGTCACGGCAGGAAAGTCGCGATTCTCTCACCGGGACCGGTCGACCGTGGCCCGCCGGGAACGCCACTGCAGCCGGAAGGCTCGCCGACTCGGTGATCCGAGTCCGTCCGCGAGTGGCTTGCGTCAGCAGCCATGGGCCATGGAATACCGGCCACTCAGCGGCTCGGAGCAGGCATCGACGGCTCCACGGCGATCCCTTGTCGAAGTGCATCGAAACCACTACGGCGGCGCCGCAGCGCGTGCCGTCGCTGGCGCGCCCAATGGCGCGCCCGCCCCACGCGTCAGTCAGCGCCCTGCGGCTGCACAAGCCGTCCAGACGCGGCGCACGGCGCGCCTACCAGACGCCGGTATTGGCCATCGACGCCCACGGCTCGCGAGGCTCCAGCGCCCCGGCCTTCTGCAGAAGCTCGACGGAAATCAGGTCGGGCGAGCGGACGAAGGCCATGTGCCCGTCGCGCGGCGGGCGATGGATCGTGTAGCCCATCGCCATCAGGTGCTCGCAGCTCGCGTAGATGTCGTCGACGGCGAAGGCGAGGTGTCCGAAGTTGCGCGCCGTGCCGTAGTCTTCGGCGTCGTAGTTCCAGGTCAGTTCGATCTCCGACTCCGGGTTCTCCGGGGCGCCGAGGTAGACGAGCGTGAAACGGCCCTGCGGGTAGTCGCGGCGGCGGTTCTCGACCAGCCCGAGGCCTTCGCACCAGAAGCGCAGCGAGGCATCGAGGTCGCGGACGCGGACCATGGCGTGGAGGTACTTCATCGGATCACCTCAGAGGAACAGGTCGGGCAGCAGCGGCTTGGAAGGATCGACGGCGTAGGGCGAGAAATCGGTGACGCCGGCCTCGCGCAACACATCCTCGTCGATGAAGAAGCGGCCGCCGCCCTCGCGCGCCGGGCGCGCCAGGATCGCGTGGGCCGCGTCGGCGACGATCTCGGGGCGGCGGCACATGGCCGGGTCGACGCCGGGGATCATGTTGATGGCGTCGGTGGCGATGATCGTCTTCGGCCACAGCGCATCGATCGCGACGCGGTCGCCGAACTCCGCCGCCAGGCCGAGCGTGACGTGGCTCATGCCCATCTTGGCGAGCGTGTAGCCGGTGTGCGGGCCCCACCACCGGGGGTCGAGGCTCGGCGGCGGCGCGAGCGTGAGCACGTGCGGGTCGGGCGCGGCGAGCAGATGCGGCAGGCAGGCCTGCGTGACGAGGAAGGTGCCGCGCGCGTTGACGCCGTGCATCAGGTCGAAGCGCTTCATGGGTGTGTCGAGCGCGCCGCGCAGCCAGATCGCGCTGGCGTTGTTGACGAGGATGTCGAGGCCGCCGAAGGCGTCGACGGTGGCCGCGACCGCCGCGCGGACCTCGTCCTCCTCGCGGATGTCGCACTTGAGCGGCAGCGCCTGTCCGCCCGCGGCGCGCACTTCCTCGGCCACCGAATGGATCGTGCCGGGCAGCTTCGGATTGGGGACGCCCGACTTGGCGACGATCGCGATGCTGGCGCCGTCGCGCGCGGCGCGCAGCGCGATCGCGCGGCCGATGCCACGGGACGCGCCGGTGATAAGGAGGGTCTTGCCGGCGAGCGACATCGGGCGGTCCGTGCGGGAAGTCGGTGCGAGGTTAGCCCGGCGGCCGGCATGCATCGAGCCCGGGCTGCGCCGCGATGCATCGTTCCGGACCCTGCGGCGGTCGGCGCGGTGGCTCCCTGCTGCACGACGGCCACGTCTCGACGCGCCGGCGCGTGATGCCACGCTGCCGCGACGGCAGGCCACGCGGGTCCGTTCAGGGCTTGGGCCCCTGCCCCTCGTTGTCCTCCCAGCGCAGGACGCGCCGGGTCACGAAGCGGTAGACGTGCTTGCCGGTCGCGAACCACAGCTCGCGCACCCAGGAGCGGCGCCGCAGCACGCGCAGCTCCACCGGCGTGAGCGCCGCGCGGCAGTAGGTGCGCTTGTGCTTGAGCAGGTGGCGCAGATCCTCGCGCGCGAGCAGGCGGATCCACGGCGAGCGCGGACGGCCGCGGCTGGCGAGCTGGAAATCGATGATCGCGGGGCGGCCATCGTCGAGGACCAGCCAGTTGGCCTCCTTGGCGAGGTCGTTGTGGGCCAGGCCGCGGCGATGCAATTGCGCGAGAAGACGCCGCGCCGCGCGGAAGTAGGCGAGATCGCCGTGCGGCGGGTTCTGGTACATCGCGGCGCCGGCCATGTAGCTGCGATCGAGGCGGCGCCCGTCCCAGCCGAGCAGGCGCGGCACGTCCGGCACGCCGCGAACGGCCTCGAGCCCGCGGGCCTCGCGGCGCGCCAGCCACCAGGCGGGCAGGCGCAGCCAGAGCGGGACATGACGCAGGTCGCGGCGCACGAACGGCCCGTCCGGGCCGTCCATCAGGGCGATGCGGCCGAAGCTGTCGGCCTTCAGGGCGTGGCGCTCGACGGCGGTCTCGGCGGGGCGCGGGCGGGAGGCGCCGGGTGGCGCGGCTTGCGGGGACGTCATCGCGCGCAGTCTACGGGCGCGGCCGGCCGCCGTATCCGGCCCCGGCAGCCGTCGCCATAATCCGCGGATGGATTCTTCCTGGATCGAATCGGCGACGGCGTGGATCGCCGCGCATCCCGTCGCCGCCGGGGCGCTCATCTTTCTCGTCGCGTTCTGCGACGCGATCATCGTGGCCGGCGTGGTGGTGCCCGCGCTGCCGCTGCTGTTCGCCACCGGCACGCTAATCGGGCTCGGCCACATCAACGGGCCGTACGCGCTGGTCTGCGCCGCGGCCGGGGCCTTCGTGGCCGACGGCCTGAGTTACTGGATCGGGCGCCGCTGGGGGCCGCAACTGCGCACGCGCGGCCCGTTCGCGCGGTATCCGCAGTGGCTCGAGCGCGGCGAGGCGATGTTCCGCCGCCACGGCACCAAGAGCATCTTCATCGCCCGGTTCGTGGGCGCGGTGCGGCCCTTCATCCCGGCCATCGCCGGCATGCTGCACGTGCCGCTGCGCCGCTACCTGCTTCCCAGTGCGGTCGCCTGCATCGGCTGGGCGGCGGCGTTCCTCGCGCCGGGCTGGCTGCTGGGCGCCTCCTACGAGGCGGTGGCGGCGGTCGCCGACCGCCTTGCGCTCGTGATCGGCGCGCTCGTGGTGGTGGTCGGCCTGGCCTGGGCCGGCGTCCTCTACACGTGGCGCTGGTTCGCGGTGCACGCCGACAACCTCCTGCGTCGCGTGCTCGCCTGGTCGCGCGCGCACCCGCGCTTGGGGCGTTACACCGTCGCGCTGGTCGACCCGAACCGCCCGGAGTCACCGTCGCTGCTGATGCTCGCCGTCTGCCTGCTGGCGATCAGCTGGGTCTGCTTCACCCTGATCGCCGGCCTGCTCGCCAACGGCGGGCCGCTCGCGATCGACCACTCGATCCACGAGTTCATGCGCGCACTGCGCAACCCGCTTGCCGATCGGCTGATGGCGGGGCTCGCGAGTCTCGGCGATGCGCAGGTGCTCGGGCCGGCGGCGGCGGTCGCCCTGCTCTACCTCGTCTGGCGCCGGCGATGGATGGCCGCGGCGCACTGGCTCGCCGCCGTGGTGTTCGGGCTCGCCTTCACCGCGATGCTCGAGGCCGCGATCGACATGCCGCGTCCGCCGACCGCGCCGGAAGGCTTCGGCTTCCCGTCGGTCGCGGTGACGATGATGACCGTGGTGCTCGGCTTCTTCGCGGTGCTGATCGCGCGCGAGCTGCCCGGCCGTCGGCGCGTCTGGCCCTACCTGCTGGCGGGCGTGCTGACGGCGCTGGTCGGCTTCGCGCGGCTGTATCTCGGCGCGCACTGGGCGAGCGACCTGCTGGGCGGCACGCTGTTCGGCATCGGCTGGCTGCTGGTGCTCGGCATCGCCTACCGCCGGCACGTGGCGCGGTCGTTCTGGATGCGCCCCCTCGCCATCCTCTTCTATTCGACGCTGGTGGTCGCCGCCGGCTGGCACGCGCCGCGGGCGTCGGTCACGCTGCTGCAACGCTTCGCACCGGCGAATCCCGTGCAGGTGATGGATGCGCGCGAATGGTGGACCGCAGGCTGGCGCGAGCTGCCGGTGCTGCGTGACGAGCATGCCCGCCATGGCCGCTGGCCGCTCGACGTGCAGATCGCCGGCCCGCTCGCCCCGGTGCGTGCCGCGCTCGCCGCACAGGGCTGGCGCGAGCAGCCGCAAGCCGGCTGGCGCGAGACGCTGCGCCTGCTCGACGACGACACCGCACCGACGCGCCAGGCCGTGCTCCCGTCGACGCTGGACGCGCGTGCCGAGTCGCTGCTGCTGGTGCGCGACGTGGCCGACAGCGAGCGCGAGATCCTGCGCCTCTGGCCGGCACCGGCCGCGCTCGGCTCCGGCGAATCGCTGTGGGTCGGCGCCACGCAGCGCATGGTGCTGACGCGGCCGTTCGGCGTCTTCGTGCTGTGGCGGCCGGTGGATTACGACGCGGTACGCGCGCGCGCGATGCTGGCGCCGCTCGAGGCCTTCCCGCATCGCCGCGAGCGCCATCCCGATCGCGGCGTGGACGTGATGCGCCTGCGCAGTGCGGCCTCGACCCGGGCAGAACCTGCGGCGCCTGCAGCACGTTGAGGGGGCTACGTCCGCCTGTGCGCGCGTGTCGCGCAACGGCCAATGCACAAGCCGCAGGCGGTCAGCGCCCTCGCGTCAGACGCCGGGCCCCGCGCGCGTGCCCCGTGCCCACCGCAGCGCGGCATGGCGACATCTGAGAGCTCAACAAGGCGCGAGCCACCGGGCGCGAAGCACGGAGCCCAATGCCTGACGCGCACTTCGACGTACGCGTGCTCGGCGGCCAACCCCGGCCGCCGCGGCTCAAGCCTCCGCCGGCTTCACGCCCTGCGTCTCCAGCAGCTCGCGGAACCGGCGCGGTGCGCCGTCGAAGCCGCCGTTGGACATGAAGACCACATGGTCGCCGCTGAACGTGCGGTCGCGCAGGGCATTCACCAGCGTGTCGACGTCGGGCACCGCGAACGCATCGCCGCGGATCGCCTCGATCACCTTCGTTGCGTCCCACGGCAGCTCGGGGCGATGCAGGAAGACCACGATGTCGGCCTGCGCGAGCGACGGCGCGAGGGCGTCCGCGTGCGCGCCGAGGCGCATCGAATTGCTGCGCGGCTCCATGGCGACCGCGATACGCGCGTCGCCCACGCTGCTGCGAAGGCCGGCGAGCGTCGTCTCGATCGCCGTGGGGTGATGCGCGAAGTCGTCGTAGATGGTGACGCCGCCGATCTGGGCGATCATCTCCATCCGCCGCTTCACGCTGCGGAACTGCGCGAGCGCCGGGATCACGCGCTGCGGGCGCACGCCAACGGCGTTCGCCGCCGCGATCGCGGCGAGCGCGTTCATCACGTTGTGCCGGCCCATCAGCGACCAGAACACCTCGCCGACCTCGCGGCCCTGGTGCAGCACCTTGAAGCGCGTGCCGTCGGGCTCGACGAGCTCGGCGACCCAGTCGAACGGCGTGGTCGAAACGCCCGCGGCCTCGGACGTGCCGAACGTCTCCACCGGCGTCCAGCAGCCCATCTGCAGCACTTCTGCGAGCCGGCGGTCCTCGCCGTTGACGATCAGCCGGCCGCGGCGCGGCACCGTGCGCACCAGGTGGTGGAACTGGCGCTGGATCGCGGCGACGTCCGGGAAGATGTCGGCGTGGTCGAACTCGAGGTTGTTGAGGATCGCCACCGTCGGCCGGTAGTGCACGAACTTGCTGCGCTTGTCGAAGAAGGCGGTGTCGTACTCGTCGGCCTCGACGACGAACTCCTTGCCGGTGCCGACGCGCGCGGACACGCCGAAGTTCTCGGCGACGCCGCCGATCAGGAATCCCGGATCGCGCCCGGCGGACTCGAGCAGCCAGGCGAGGATCGAGGTCGTGGTGGTCTTGCCGTGCGTGCCGGCGACGGCGAGCGTGTCGCGGCCGGGCAGCACGTTCTCGGCGAGCCACTGCGCACCCGACGTGTAGCGCAGGCCTTCGTCGAGCACGTGCTCGACCGCCGCGTTGCCGCGCGAGAGCGCGTTGCCGACCACGATCTCGTCACTGTCGGCATCGATGAATTCCGGCGTGTAGCCGATGCCGTAGTTGATGCTGAGCTGCTCGAGCTGGGTCGACATCGGCGGATAGATCGCCTGGTCGCTGCCCTTGACATCGTGGCCGAGTTCCCGCGCGAGTGCGGCGACGCCGCCCATGAAGGTGCCGGCGATTCCGAGGATGTGCAGTTTCATGGCGCGAACTCTGGCAGGCGGGGCGTCATCGCGCCGCATCGCGGCATGCGTGCCGCCGCGGCGAGGGTCCCGCGGGGATCGGGCGCGGCCTGAGCCGCGCGGGGACTTACTGGACTTCCTTGACCGGCGCGATCGCGTCGAGGATGCGCACGAACACTTCGTCGAGCGTGCCGACGCCCTGCACCACCTTGAGCTGGCCGTGCTGGCGGTAGTAGTCGACGACTGGCGCGGTGGAGTCGTTGTAGATCTGCAGGCGCTTGCGCACCGACTCGGGCGTGTCGTCGGCGCGGCCCTCGGCCTTGGCGCGGCCGGCGATGCGCTCGACCAGCAGCTCCGTCGGCACGTCGAGGAACACGGCGTGGTCCATCGGCTGGCCGATGCGCTCGAGCAGCTGGCCCATCGCACCGGCCTGCACGAGGTTGCGCGGGTAGCCGTCGAGAATGAAGCCGCCTGCGGTGTCGGGGCGCGAGAAGCGGTCTTCCAGCATGCCGAGCAAGATCGCGTCGCTGACGAGCTCGCCACGCGCCATCACTTCCTTCGCCTCGAGCCCCAGCGGGCTGCCGGCGGCGACTTCGGCGCGCAGCAGGTCGCCGGTGGAGATGTGCGGTACCTGCAGGTGCTCCTTGAGCCGCGTGGCCTGCGTGCCCTTGCCCGAGCCCGGGGCCCCCAGAAGTACCAGTCGCATTCGTCGCTCCCGCAGCAGGTAGAAGCCGGCACGTTGGCGGGCGCTGCACACCCGCGGCCGTCGATGCCGGCATGATGGCGTCAGCTTACCCCATACCGCACCGTTTCTCGGAATCCCCATGGCCGCCGGAACCCTCCTCTACGCCCAGTCGGGCGGCGTCACCGCCGTCATCAACGCGACCGCCTCGGCGGTGATCGCGACCGGTCGCCGGCACGGCCTGCGCGTGCTCGCCGGGCGCAACGGCATCCTCGGCGTGCTGCGCGAGGAGCTGCTCGACACCTCGGGGCTGTCGGCCGCCGAGGTGCGACGCCTCGCCCACACGCCGGGCGGCGCGTTCGGCTCCTGCCGCTTCAAGCTGAAGTCGCTCGAAGCCGACCGCGAGCGCTACGCGCGCCTCATCGACGTCTTCCGCGCGCACGACGTGCGCTGGTTCCTCTACAACGGCGGCAACGACTCGGCCGACACCGCGCTCAAGGTCTCGCAGCTCGCCGCCGAGTTCGGCTATCCGCTCACCTGCATCGGCGTGCCCAAGACGGTCGACAACGACCTCGCGGTGACCGACACCTGCCCCGGCTTCGGTTCGGCGGCGAAGTACACCGCGGTGTCCGTGCGCGAGGCGGCGCTCGACGTCGCCGCGATGGCGGACACCTCGACGAAGGTCTTCGTCTACGAGGCCATGGGCCGGCATGCCGGCTGGCTCGCCGCGGCCGCGGGGCTCGCCGGCACCTCGCCGGACGCGGCACCGCAGCTGATCCTGTTTCCCGAGCGGCCGTTCGACGAGGCCGACTTCCTCGCGAACGTCCGCGCGACGGTCGAGCGCGTGGGCTGGTGCGTGGTGGTCGCGAGCGAAGGCATCCGCACGGCCGACGGCACTTTCGTCGCCGATGCCGGCGGCGGCAAGGACGCGTTCGGCCATACGCAGCTCGGCGGCGTCGCCTCGCACCTCGCAGGGCGTGTCAAGGACGCGCTCGGCTACAAGGTGCACTGGACGCTGCCCGACTACCTGCAGCGCTCGGCGCGCCACCTCGCCTCGGCGACCGATCTCGAGCAGGCGCTCGCGGTCGGCCGCGCGGCGGTGGAGTACGCGATGAAGGGGCGCAATGCGGTGATGCCGGTGATCGTGCGCACGAAGGATCGCCCCTACCGCTGGCGGATCGATGCGGCACCGCTGGCGGACATCGCCAACCACGAGCGCACGATGCCGGCCGACTTCATCCGCGAGGACGGCTACGGCATCACCGACGCCGCACGCCGCTACCTGCAGCCGCTGATCCGCGGCGAGGCCCCGCCGCCCTACGGGCGGGACGGGCTTCCGCGTTACCTCACGCCCGCCCTACCGCAGGTACCGCGCCAGTTGCCCGACTGGGCCTGACCTCGACGCTGCGGCCGACCCGGGCACCGAGCGCATCGACGTCGCCGCCGCATCGTCCACGGCCGTCCGATCTCGCGCTGCCATCCCGCCCGGTAACGACCGTCGCGGCGCGGACCAATTTATAACCGGCATCCACCGAGGCCACCTGCGCGTGGCTTCGGTGGTTCAGCCGCAGACCGCGCCCTCGACCCGCACCGTCGCGGTGAACTGCGTGATCGCGGCGATGTCGCCTGCGGCCACCTTCGCCTTCGACTCCTGCAGGTAGATGCGCGAGCGGCCCTGCGCATCGAGCTTCGGCGGCTGCGCCTGGCCGGGCTTGCGCCATACCTCCACCACCGCGATGCGCGTCGGGCATTCCTTCGAGGGAATGCGGACGAGGTCGTTGAGGATCCAGCCGGCACCGGACGTCGGCTTCGCCTTGTCCGGGCTCACGAGGCGCGCGCGCGCCTGGCAGGTCGGGCTCGTGCGGACGGGCACGACGCGATAGGGCGCGGCCGCGTCGCCGGTGAACGTGCCCTGCAGCCAGGCACAGGCCTCGGGCAGTGCGCGCACGGTATGCGCGGCGCCACGCGCCTGCGGCGTGCCGACGGGGCGCTCGATCTCGGGACGCGCGGCCTGCGCCGCGGAGCAGGCGAAGACGACGGCAGCGGCGAGGACTGCAGGGGCGATGCGCATGGAGGGGCTCCGTTCGGGACGCCGCGCAGGCTGGCAGGCATGCACTGAACCGCGGGTTCACGGCACCGATCACGCACTGCAGCATGGCGCGCCGCGACCGTGTGCCATAGTCGGGCAGTCGCGCGGCCCCGGGCCGTCGGGGCCGCGAAAATCCGTTGTCCGATGTCCACTTTCTAATTGCAGGGAGGGGTTCATGCTGGAGCAGTACGGCTTGGCACTGGCGGTGGGATGTGCCGTCATCGCGATCCTCTACGGGATCATCTCGGCGCGCTGGATCGGCGCCCAACCCGCGGGCAACGAGCGCATGCAGCAGATCGCAGGCGCGATCCAGGAAGGCGCCCGTGCCTACCTCAACCGCCAGTACATGACGATCGCCGTCGCCGGCGTCGTGCTCCTGATCCTCATCGGACTCTTCCTCGGCTGGGCCACGGCGATCGGCTTCCTGATCGGCGCGGTGCTCTCGGGTCTGGCCGGCTACATCGGCATGAACGTCTCGGTGCGCGCGAACGTACGCACCGCCGAGGCGGCGCGGCGCGGCATGGGCCCGGCGATGGACGTCGCGTTCCGCGGCGGCGCGATCACCGGCATGCTGGTGGTGGGGCTCGGCCTGCTGGGCGTGGCGGGCTACTTCGCGCTGCTCCACCTGCACCTGGGCTACAGCGAGGAGGACGCGCTGCATGCGCTCGTCGGCCTCGCCTTCGGCTCGTCGCTGATCTCGATCTTCGCCCGCCTCGGCGGCGGCATCTTCACCAAGGGTGCAGACGTCGGCGCGGACCTCGTCGGCAAGGTCGAGGCCGGCATCCCCGAGGACGACCCGCGCAATCCCGCGGTGATCGCCGACAACGTGGGCGACAACGTGGGCGACTGCGCCGGCATGGCCGCCGACCTCTTCGAGACCTATGCGGTCACCATCATCGCGACGATGCTGCTCGGCGGCCTGGTGGCGGCCGAGGCGGGCGAGAACGCGGTGGTCTATCCGCTGGTGCTCGGCGCCGTGTCGATCATCGCGTCGATCATCGGCGCGTTCTTCGTGAAGGTGAAGGACGGCGGCTCGATCATGGGCGCGTTGTATCGCGGCGTGATCGTGTCGGCGGTGGTCTCCGCCATCGCGTTCTGGTTCGTCACCGCGGAGCTGATGGACACCTCCCGCTACGGCGCGACCGCCATCTACGGCTGCGCGCTCATCGGCCTGGTGCTCACCGGCGCGATCGTCTGGATCACCGAGTACTACACCGGCACGCAGTACAAGCCGGTGCGGCACGTCGCGCAGGCGTCCACCACCGGCCACGGCACCAACATCATCGCGGGCCTCGGCATCTCGATGAAGTCCACCGCCCTGCCCGTGATCGCGGTCTGCGCGGCGATCTGGGGCGCCTTCGAGCTCGGCGGCCTGTACGGCATCGCGATCGCGGCGACGTCGATGCTCTCCATGGCCGGGATGATCGTGGCGCTCGACGCCTACGGCCCGATCACCGACAACGCCGGCGGCATCGCCGAGATGGCGGAGCTGCCGTCCGAGGTGCGCGCGGTCACCGATCCGCTCGACGCGGTGGGCAACACCACGAAGGCGGTGACGAAGGGTTACGCCATCGGCTCGGCCGCGCTCGCCTCGCTGGTGCTGTTCGCCGACTACACGGCGAACCTCGACGCCGCGGCGCAGACGGTCGCGGCGAAGGCCGGCACGGTCGTCGAAACCTTCCGCTTCGACCTGTCGAACCACGAGGTGATCATCGGCCTGCTGATCGGTGGCCTGATCCCCTACCTGTTCGGCGCGATGGCGATGGAAGCGGTCGGCCGCGCCGCGGGCGCGGTGGTGGAGGAAGTGCGCCGGCAGTTCCGCGAGATCCCCGGGATCATGCAGGGCACCGCGAAGCCGCAGTACGACCGCGCCGTCGACATGCTCACCAAGTCGGCGATCAAGGAGATGATCATCCCGTCGCTGCTGCCGGTCGCGGTGCCGGTCGTCGTCGGCCTGCTGCTCGGGCCGCGCGCGCTCGGGGGCCTGCTGATCGGCACGATCGTCACCGGCCTGTTCGTCGCGATCTCGATGACCACGGGCGGCGGTGCCTGGGACAACGCCAAGAAGTACATCGAGGACGGCCACTTTGGCGGCAAGGGCTCCGAGGCGCACAAGGCCGCGGTCACCGGCGACACGGTGGGCGACCCCTACAAGGATACGGCCGGCCCCGCGATCAATCCGCTGATCAAGATCATCAACATCGTGGCGCTGCTGATGGTGCCGCTGCTGGTGAACTGAGCGGCGGTTCCGGCATCACGAGGGCGGCTTCGGCCGCCCTCTTTTTTTGCCGATATGGCGAGCGCCTGCGCAAGCACCGTCAGGTTGACGGGCGCGTCGCGATCGCCGGGCGGCATGTCGACGACACGCGCCCTTGACCCCCGCTTGGCTACGGTTCAGGCCCTTCCGGCCGCGGTCCCGCGCCCGGATCCCAAGGAGGACCGTTCCGTGCCCGACCATCCCTGGCAGACATCCCTGCAGAACTCGCTCGGCGTCTACCTGCCGAGCATCCTCGGCGGCCTCGCCATCCTCCTCGTCGGCTGGGTGATCGCGCTGATCGCATCGGCCGCAACGCGCCGCGCCCTCGGCGCGGCCGGCACCAACCAGCGCCTCGGCGCGCATACCCAGTCGAGCTTCGACTTCGAGAAGATTGCCGGGCGCGTGGTGTTCTGGGCGATCCTACTGCTCGCGATCATGGGCATGTTCAGCGTGCTGCGCGTTGAGGGCGTGTCCGGGCCGCTCAATACGCTCGCCACCACGGTGATGATGTACCTGCCGCGGCTGCTGCTCGCGATCGCGCTGGCGGTGGTCGCCTGGCTCGTCGCCACCATCGTGCGTACCGTCGTCAACCGCGTGCTGTCGCGCACCCGCGTCGACGAGAAGCTCGCCAAGGGCGCGGACATGAAGCCGCTCTCGCAGTCGATGGGCAATGTCGCCTACTGGCTGGTGCTGCTGCTGTTCCTGCCGGCGATCGTGGGCGCGCTGCAGATCGAGGGCCTGATGGGGCCGCTGAGCGGGATGACCTCGGACCTGCTCGGGATGCTGCCCAACATCCTCGCGGCGGTGATCATCGCGGGCGTGGGCTGGCTGATCGCCAAGGCCGTGCGTGGGCTGGTGAGCAACCTGCTCGCCACCACCGGCATCGATCGCTTCAGCGAGAGCCGCGAGGAAACGCGAGGGCTCAGGCTCTCCGACCTCGGCGGCACGCTCGCCTTCGTGATGGTGATCGTACCGACGCTGATCGCCGCGCTCGACGCGCTGCGCATCGAGGCGATCTCCGCGCCGCTCACCCGGATGCTCGACATCTTCCTGCGCGCGGTGCCGAACCTGCTCGCGGCGGCGGCGATCCTGATCCTCGCCTGGTTCATCGGCCGCTTCGTGGCCGGGCTCGTCGAGCGCCTGCTGTCGGAACTCGGCTTCGACCGGCTCCCCGGCCGCCTGGGCCTGGGCCACGCCTTCCGCGACCCGTCGTCGACGCCCGCCACGCCGCCGACCACCGGCTCCGACGCGCTGATGAGCACGACCACGCTGGCACAGCAGTCGGCGCAGGACCCGAATGCGACGTTCACCCCGCCTGCGGACGCGATGGCACGCACCCCGGCGACGCACGGCGCGTCGTCCGGCACGACGCTCTCCGCGCTTGGCGGCAAGCTCGCGCTCTTCTTCATCATGCTGTTCGCCACCGTCGAGGCGGCCTCGCTGCTCGGCTTCGCCGGCATCAACCAGTTGCTGGAGCAGTTCATCGCCTTCGGCGCGGACGTGCTGCTGGGCCTGGTGATCCTGGCGGTGGGCTGGTGGCTCGCCGACGTGGCCGCCCGTGCGATCGAGCGCGCGAACCCCGAGGCGGCGGGCATGGCGCGGATCGCGCGCGTCGCCATCCTGGGCCTCGTCATCGCCATGGGCCTGCGTGCGATGGGCGTGGCCGACGACATCGTCAACCTGGCCTTCGGGCTGGTGCTGGGCGCGGTCGCGGTGGCCGTCGCACTCGCCTTCGGGCTCGGCGGCCGCGACGCCGCCGGCAAGATCGCGCAGCGTTGGGCCGACGACTACCTGCGCCGTCGCCCGCCGGGCGCGCCGTGACAGGCGGCCGGCGGGTGGGATCCTCGTCCCCACCCGCCGGCCCGGGGGCCGTGGTGCGCTGCAGCACGGCCACGTAGAATCCGCCACCCTCGGCCCGCCACCCGGCGGGCCCTTCGCATCTGGAGCAGACATGGGCCTGGGCAGCGTACCCACCGGCAAGAACCCGCCGGACGAGATCAACGTGATCATCGAGATCCCCAAGGATTCCGAGCCGGTCAAGTACGAGGTCGACAAGGAATCCGGCGCGATCTTCGTGGACCGCATCCTGTCCACGCCGATGCGCTACCCCTGCAACTACGGCTACGTCCCGCACACGCTCTGCGGCGACGGCGACCCGGCCGACGTGCTGGTGATCCTGCCGCTCCCCCTGATCCCGGGCTCGGTGATCCGCGTGCGCCCGGTCGGCGTGCTGAAGATGTCCGACGAGGCGGGTTCCGACGAGAAGCTGCTCGCCGTGCCGGTCGACAAGATCTTCAACGGCTATTCGCACATCCACGACCTGCCGCAGGTCTCGCCCCACTGGTGCGAGCGCATCGGCCACTTCTTCGAGCACTACAAGGATCTCGAGAAGGGCAAGTGGGTGAAGATCGACGGGTGGGGCGGCGCGGCCGAGGCCAAGCAGATCCTCGTCGAGGCGATCCAGCGCTTCAACGATTCGAGCGACAAGCCGAACTACTGATCGGCCGCATCGGAAAGCGAAAAGGCCACCCGCGAGGGTGGCCTTTTTCGTAGTGGCCTGCGCCGCGCAACCGCGTGGCACATCCGACGGGACTCACGCCTTGTGGTAGACCTCCGCGCCCGCCGCGCGGAACTCGGCGGACTTCTCGGCCATGCCCTTCTCGATCTCGGCGGCTTTGGCGTCTTCCGACGCGGCGAAGTCGCGCACGTCCTGCGTGATCTTCATCGAGCAGAAGTGCGGGCCGCACATCGAGCAGAAGTGCGCGGTCTTGTGCGCGTCCTTCGGCAGCGTCTCGTCGTGGTACTCGCGTGCACGTTCCGGATCGAGGCCGAGGTTGAACTGGTCCTCCCAGCGGAACTCGAAGCGCGCCTTGCTCATCGCGTTGTCGCGCGCCTGCGCGCCCGGGTGGCCCTTGGCGAGGTCGGCGGCATGCGCGGCGATCTTGTAGGCCATCAGCCCCTCGCGCACGTCATGCTTGTTCGGCAGGCCCAGGTGCTCCTTCGGCGTGACGTAGCAGAGCATCGCAGTGCCGAACCAGCCGATCATCGCCGCACCGATCGCGGAGGTGATGTGGTCGTAACCGGGTGCGATGTCGGTGGTGAGCGGCCCGAGCGTGTAGAACGGCGCCTCGCCGCACTCGCGCAGCTGCTTGTCCATGTTCTCCTTGATCATGTGCATCGGCACGTGGCCGGGGCCTTCGATCATGGTCTGCACGTCGTGCTTCCACGCGATCTGCGTGAGCTCCCCGAGGGTCTCCAGCTCGCCGAACTGTGCGGCGTCGTTGGCATCCGCGATCGAGCCCGGGCGTAGGCCATCGCCTAGCGAGAAGGCGACGTCGTACGCCTTCATGATTTCGCAGATGTCCTCGAAGTGCGTGTAGAGGAAGTTCTCCTTGTGGTGCGCGAGGCACCACTTGGCCATGATCGAGCCACCGCGCGAGACGATGCCGGTGACGCGACCCGCGGTGAGCGGCACGTAGCGCAGCAGCACGCCGGCGTGGATCGTGAAGTAGTCCACGCCCTGCTCGGCCTGCTCGATCAGCGTGTCGCGGAAGATCTCCCAGGTGAGTTCCTCGGCGCGACCGTCCACCTTCTCCAGCGCCTGGTAGATCGGCACCGTGCCGATCGGCACCGGGCTGTTGCGGATGATCCACTCGCGCGTCTCGTGGATGTGCTTGCCGGTGGACAGGTCCATGACCGTGTCGGCGCCCCAGCGCATCGACCAGACGAGCTTCTCGACTTCCTCGGCGATGCCCGACGACACGGCCGAGTTGCCGATGTTCGCGTTGACCTTGGTTAGGAAGTTGCGGCCGATGATCATCGGCTCGCTTTCCGGGTGGTTGATGTTGTTCGGGATGATCGCGCGGCCGCGGGCGACCTCGTCGCGCACGAATTCCGGCGTGATCAGCTTCTGGATGTTCGCACCGAACGAATCGCCGGCGTGCTGGCGCAACAGGTGCGCCTCGCGGATCGCCTCGATGCGCTGGTTCTCGCGGATCGCGATGAACTCCATCTCCGGCGTGACGATGCCCTTGCGGGCGTAGTGCATCTGGGTGACGTTGGCGCCCGCGACCGCGCGACGCGGCAGCACGCGGTTGCCGAAGCGGATGTGCGCGAGCTTCGGATCATGCTCGCGGGCGCGGCCGAACTCGGACGACAGGCCGGGCAGAACTTCGGTATCGCCGCGCTCCGCGATCCAGCCCGCACGCAGCGGCGCGAGCCCCTGTGCGAGATCGATCGTCGCGGTCTCGTCGGTGTAGGGGCCCGTGCAGTCGTAGACGGTGAACGGTGCGTTCTCCTCCCCCCCGAACAGCGTGCCGGTGCGCGACAGCGCGATCTCGCGCATCGGCACGCGGATGTCCGGGCGCGAGCCCTCCACGTGGATCTTGCGCGAGCCCGGGATCGGGCGGACGACGTCGGCCGAGAGCTTCTCGGCCTGCTGGAGGAGTTCGGTGGCGACTGCGTTCATTCGATTCGTCCGCTGCAGGGCGCCCCGAGGGGCGGCGACCGGAAGCAGGCTTCCGGCAAGGCGAGCGGGCGGCGCGCGGACGCGCTGCGTCCGGCGAAGCTTCCCTACGGCGGTCTCAACCGCATCAGGTTCGAAGGGTCTGTCTCAACCGGTCGATGACCGGTACCCCCGCTTCGGCGGGCATTTGAACATGCCGGGCGGTGCCGGGCCAGCGGCCGCGCGAAGACCCATAATCGCGACGCGGCGAGCGGCCGCGATGGCGACGCCCATGACGCACACCCCTCCCACCGCCACGGCCACCGCGCCCGCCGGCGTCGGCAACATCGGCGTCGGCTTCGACCTGCTCGGACACACCATCGTCGGGCCAAGCGATCGGGCGACCGTGCGGCGCGTCGCCTCGCCCGGCGTGCGTATCGTCGCGGTGCGCGGCGACGGCGACGCCGTGTCCAGGATCCCGCTCGATCCCGAGCGCAACACGGCCGGCCTCGCGGTGCGCGCGCTCGCCACCGGGCTCGCGCTGCCGTACGGCTTCGAGATCGAGCTCGACAAGGGCATCCCGATCGGCGCGGGGCTCGGCGGCTCGGCGGCCTCGTGCGTGGCGGCGCTCGTGGCCGCGAACGCACTGCTCGACGCGCCGCTGCCGCGCGAGGCGCTGTACCCGTATGCGATCGAAGGCGAGTTCGCCTCCAGCCAGAGCCGGCAGGGCGACAACGTGGGGCCGATGCTGCTCGGCGGCATCACGCTGGCCACGCTCACGCGCCTGCTGCCGCTGCCGGTGCCGGACTGGCTGCACTGCGTGGTGGTGCATCCCGACCAGGTGCTGGAGACGCGCCGCGCGCGCGAGGTGTTGCAGGATCCGTATCCGCTGTCGACCGTCGTGCGCCACGGCGCCCACCTCGCGCTGTTCGTGACGGGCCTGGAGCGCGGCGATCCGGACCTGATCCGGGAAGGCCTGCAGGACGTGCTGGTCGAGCCGCGCCGCGCGGAACTCGTGCCGGGCTTCGATGCGGTGAAGGCCGCCGCCGTGGCGCATGGCGCCATCGGCGCGAGCCTGTCGGGCGCAGGCCCCAGCGTGTTCGCGTGGTTCGCCTCGCGCGAGGCCGCCGAGGCCGCCGCGCCGTCGATGCGCGCGGGCTTCGCCGCGGCCGGCTACGGCGCACGCGTCTGGGTCTCGCCCGTGGCCGGCCCGCGCGCCGAACTGGTCTAACGCGGCGCACGCGACTACGGTGGCGCAATGAACCTGCACCGTATCGCCCGTCTCGCCTTCGTCGTCCTCGTGGCCGGTTGCGCCAGCACGCCGCCCGCGGCGCCGCAGGATGCCTTCTTCCGGCAGCTCGCCAGCCTGTGCGGCAAGGCGTTCGAAGGCCGCGTCGAGGTGGACACGCCCGCCCCGACCGGCGCGGATCCGTTCGCGGCGCGGCCGCTCGTGATGCACGTGCGAGAGTGCACGCGCGAGTCGATCCGCATTCCGTTCCACGTCGGTGAGGACCGGTCACGCACCTGGGTGATCGCGCGCACGTGGCAGGGGCTGCGGCTCAAGCACGACCACCGCCATGTCGACGGCATGTCCGACACACTGACGATGTACGGCGGCGACACCCGCGACTCCGGAACCGCCACGCGCCAGGAATTCCCGGCCGATGCCGAGTCGAAGGCGATGTTCGTCGCGCAGGGCCGCGCCGTCTCGATCGACAACACCTGGGCGATCGAGCACGTGCCCGGTCGCACGCTCGTCTACGAGCTCGCGCGGCCGGGCCGCCTGTTCCGCGTCAGATTCGACCTGATGCGCCCGGTAACGCCTCCGCCTGCGCCCTGGGGCGCGGGCGACTGATCGCTCAGCCGGCGCGCGCCGTGTCCGGCACCTTCACCTTGAACCACGCCGCGTAGAGCGCAGGCAGGAACAGCAGCGTGAGCGCGGTGGCCACGGTGAGGCCGCCCATGATCGCGACCGCCATCGGCCCGAAGAACGCACTGCGCGAAAGCGGAATCATCGCCAGGATCGCCGCGAGCGCGGTCAGCACGATCGGCCGGAAGCGTCGCACCGTGGCCTCGACGATCGCCTGCCAGGCCTCCAGGCCATCGTGGCGGTCCTGCTCGATCTGGTCCACCAGGATCACCGAGTTGCGCATGATCATGCCGGCCAGCGCGATCGTGCCGAGCATCGCGACGAAGCCGAACGGCACGCGGAAGATCAGCAGGAACAGCGTCACGCCGATCAGGCCCAGGGGCGCGGTCAGGAACACCATCAGCGAGCGCGAGAAGCTGCGCAGCTGCAGCATCAGCAGCGTGAACACCGCGAAGACGAACAGCGGCATGCCGGCCTTGATCGAGTTCTGCCCGCGCGCGGAGTCCTCCACGGTGCCGCCCACGTTGATCGAGTAACCGACGGGCAGCTTCGCGCGCAGGGCCTCGACGTCCGGCATGAGCTGCTGCACGACGCTCGGCGGTGTCGTCTTGTCGCGGATGTCCGCGCGCACGATCATCGTCGGCAGGCGGTCGCGGTGCCAGACGATGCCGTCCTCGAAGCCGTACTCGAGCGCGGCGACCTGCGTGATCGGCACGCTGCGGCCGCTCGACGTCGGCACCATCAGCGAACGCAGTGACTCGAGCTCGAGCCGCTCGCGCGTGGCGCCGCGCACCTGGATCTCGACGAGCTCGTTTCCTTCGCGGTAGGTCCCCACCGGCGCGCCCGACAGCGCACCGGACAACGCCTGCGCGAGCTGCGACGACGACACCCCGAGCGCGCGGGCGCGCTCCTGGTCCACCTTCAGGCGCACCACCTTGCTCGGCTCGTCCCAGTCGAGGTTGACATTGGTGACATGCGGATTGGCCAGCACCTTCTCGCGCACGCGCAGCGCGATCGCACGCACCTCCTCGATGTGCTCGCCCGACACGCGCAGCTGGATCGGATAGCCGACCGGCGGCCCGTTCTCCAGCCGCGTCACGCGCAGCTGCAGGTCGGGGAACTGCGGGAAGACCTCGGCGATCAGCCAGGCACGCACGGCCTCGCGCGCCTCGACGTCGCGCGGCATCAGCACGAACTGCGCGAAGTTCGGCGCGGGTAGCTGCTGGTCGAGTGGCAGGTAGAAGCGCGGCGAGCCGGTGCCGACGTACGCGACGTAGTTCTCGAGGTCCTCGCGCTTGGCGAGGACCTTCTCCAGCTTCTCCGCCTGCGCGGCGGTGAGGCGCAGCGAGCTGCCTTCGGCGAGTTCCATGTCGACCATCAGCTCCGGGCGGACCGAGTCCGGGAAGAACTGCTGCGGCACGAAGCGGAACAGCAGGATCGCGGCGACGAACGCACCGGCGGTGAGGGCGAGCACCGTCTTGCGCCGACGCACGCACCACAGCACCCAGCCGCGGAAGCGCCGATAGAACCCGGTGTCGTACGGATCGTGGACATGCCCCTCGGCGTGCGCCGGCGGCGGCGCGATCAGGTCGCGCAGCATCGGGCGCCGCTCGGCCTGGCGGGCGCGCCAGGCATACCAGCGTGCGCGAAGCGAGCCCGGCTTCGGCGGCGGTGCGTGGCCGCCATCCGGCAGCAGGCGGTCGCCCAGGTACGGAATGAAGACGACCGCGGCGATCCACGAGACCAGCAGCGCGATGGTCACCACCTGGAACAGCGAGCGCGTGTATTCGCCGGTGCTCGATTGCGCCGTCGCGATCGGCAGGAAACCCGCCGCGGTGATCAGCGTGCCGGTGAGCATCGGGAAAGCGGTGGAATCCCAGGCGAAGGCCGCGGCCTTCAGGCGGGAATAACCTTGTTCCATTTTGATCGCCATCATCTCGACGGCGATGATCGCGTCGTCGACCAGCAGCCCGAGCGCGAGCACGAGGGCGCCGAGCGAGATCTTGTGCAGGCCGACGCCGAAGTAGTGCATCGCGGCGAACGTCATCGCCAGCACGAGCGGGATCGACAGCGCGACCACGAGCCCGGTGCGCCAGCCGAGCGAGAAGAAGCTCACCAGAAGCACGATCGCGACCGCCTCGGCGAGCACGCGCACGAACTCGCCGACCGACTCCTCCACCGCGGCCGGCTGGTCGGACACCTTGCGCAGCTCCATGCCGGCCGGAAGCGTGGCCTGCAGGCGCGCGAACTCGGCCTCGAGCGTCTTGCCGAGCTTGAGGATGTCGCCGCCTTCCTTCATCGAGACGCCGATACCGATCGCGTCCTCGCCCATGAAGCGCATGCGCGGCGCGGGCGGATCGGCGAAGCCGCGCTTGACGGCGGCGAGGTCGCCGAGCCGGAACGTGCGGTCGCCGGCGCGCACCGGGAAGGCGCGGATCTCGTCGACGGAGCCGAAGCGGCCTTCCACGCGCAGCGCGACGCGGCTGGACGGCGTCTCGAAGAAGCCGGCCGGCGCGATCGCGTTCTGCTGGTTGAGCGCGTCGAAGACGGCGGCCACCGGCACGCCGAGCGTGGCCAGCCGCGTGTTGTCGATCTCCACCCAGATGCGCTCGTCCTGCACGCCGAACAGCTCAATCTTGCCGACGTCCGGCTGGCGCTGCAGGTCGAGCTGCACGCGCTCGGCATAGTCCTTCAGCACCGCATAGTCGAAGCCCTTGCCGGTGAGCGCGTAGATGTTGCCGAAGGTGTCGCCGAACTCGTCGTTGAAGAACGGGCCGACGATGTCGCGCGGCAGCGTCGGCCGCACGTCGCCCACCTTCTTGCGCACCTGGTACCACAGCGGCGCGATGTCGACCGAGCGCATCGAATCCTTGGCGACGAAGATCACCTGCGACTCGCCGGGCCGCGAGTACGAGCGGATGAACTCGTACTGGCCGGTCTCCATGAGCTTCTTCTCGATCCGCTCGGTCACCTGCGAGGCAACCTCGTCGGCGGTGGCGCCGGGCCACAGCGTGCGCACCACCATCACCTTGAAGGTGAATTTCGGGTCCTCGCTGCGACCCAGCCGCAGGTAGGCGAGCGTGCCGGCGATCGCCAGCACGACCATCGCGTAGACGACGAGGCTGCGATGGCGCAGCGCCCATTCGGAGAGGTTGAAACGCATTCGGGAGGCTCGCGGAATCGGGCCGGCGGTGCCGGCGGCAGGAGCGGAGGCGGGTCAGCGCACCGGGCGGTTGTCGCGGTCGACGGGGCGCACCTTCTGGCCCGGGCGCAGCAGGTGGGCGCCGGCGGCCACCACCCACTCGTTCGCCGCGACGCCGCGCAGCACCGGCACGTGCTCGCTGCCGTAGGCACCGACCTGCACGGGGCGAAGGCGCAGCGTGGCCGTTGCGGGGTCGACGACGAAGACCGCGGCATCACCCTTGGCGCTGCGCTGGATCGCCGCGAGCGGCACGGTGAGCCCCGCGCCGGTACCGCGGTCGAGGTGCACACGCGCGCTCTGGCCGAGGTCGACACCGTCGGCGCCGGCATCGAACGTCGCACGCGCCGCATAGGTGCGGGTCACGGGGTCGGCCGCGGGCGCGATCTCGCGCACCCGGCCCGGCAGCCGCCGGCCGGGCTGCGACCAGAGCTCGATCTGCACCGCATGGCCGGGCCGGACCGAGCGCACGGCGCCCTCCGGCACGGCGAAGGCGACCTCGCGGCTGCCGTCCGCGGCGAGCGCGAACACCGCCTGCCCGGCGGCGACCACCTGCCCCGCCTCGGCCTGGCGCGCGGCGATCACGCCGTCGCGCGGTGCGCGCAGCTGGGTGTAGGCGGCCTGGTTGCTCGCGACCGCAAGGCTTTCGCGGGCCGCGGCCACCTGCCCCTGCGCGGCGGCCGTGGCGGCGTTCTGCGCGTCGACCGTCGAGCGGCTCACGAGCTGCTCGCGCCCGAGCGCGGCGAAGCGCGCCTGGTCGGCACGGGCACGCTGCAGCTGGGCCTGGGCCGCTGCGAGCTGCGCGCGGGCGGCGCGCGCCTGCGCCTGCAGGTCGCCCGGGTCGAGCGTGGCGAGCAGGTCGCCGCGGCGGACGTGGTCGCCGACGTCGACATGGCGCTCCACGAGGTTGCCGCCGACGCGGAAGGCGAGCGGGCTCTCCTCGCGCGCCCGCACTTCACCGGCGTAGGCGAGCGCCCCGCCCGACTCGCCCGCGGTGGGGTGCACGACGAACACCGTGCGGGCCGCCTCGACCGGTGCGGAATCGGCGGAGCAGGCGGCCAGCACGACCGGCAGCAGGCCGGCCAGGGCGAGGGAAAGAGGACGCGCGCGCATCGGAGCCTCAGGGGCAATTAATGAACCGAGCGGTACTGTAAAATTATCGAACCCGCCGGTCCAGTATTTCCGCTAGACTCCCGACCAATGGCGAAATCCCCGTCCCGCACTGCGTCCACGGCCCCGGCCCCCAAGGCGGCGGGGCCCGGCCGTCCGAAGGATCTCGCCAAGCGCGAGGCGATCCTCGAGGCGTCCAAGCGCCTGTTCGTGCAGATGGGCTTCGACGCGGTGAGCATGGATCAGATCGCCGCCGAGGCCGGCGTCTCCAAGCTCACGGTCTACAGCCACTTCGGCGACAAGGAGGCGCTGTTCGCCGCAGCAGTGAAGTCGCATTGCGAGCAGGGCATGCCGATGTCGCTGTTCGAGGATCGCCCGTCCGTGCCGATGCGCGAGTGCCTCACCGAGATCGCCACGCACTTCTACGCGATGATCAGTTCGCCCGAGGCGATCGCCGGGCATCGCATCCTGTGCTCGCCGCAGCTCACCGGCACGCCGCTGCCGCAGATGTTCTGGGACGCGGGCCCGCGCCGCGTGCAGGAAGGCTTCGCCGCGCTGCTCGATGCGCGCGTCAAGGCGGGGCAGCTCGAGATCGACGACACCGCGCTCGCCGCCTCGCAGTTCTTCACCCTGCTCAAGGGCGAGCCGCATGCGCGCCTCGTCATGGGCTGCGGCTGCGCCGGCGCGCCGCACCTCACGCCCGAGGCGCACGTGCAGGCCTGCGTCGACCTGTTCCTGCGCGCCTATGCAGCGCGCTGACGCAGGCATGACGAGCGTCCCGGTGACTTCCGGCACTCGGTCCCTACGGCCCCGCACGCGATCCTGCGGCCGCCGGGACTGCGCGGCCGTGCCCAGTAGAATTGCCGCCCTTCCCTCCTCCGACCCATGACGATGACGCCCGACTACGCCCTCGCCCGCGAACTGATGGTGGAACAGCAGGTCCGCCCCTGGGACGTGCTCGACCCGCGCGTGCTCGACGTGCTTGCCGCGATGCCGCGCGAGCAGTTCGTGCCGCAGGAGTACCTCGGCGTCGCGTACGCGGATGTCTCGCTCCCGCTGGGCCACGGCGAGCTCATGCTCAAGCCGGTGCTGCAGGGCCGCGCGCTGCAGGCGCTGCTGCCGACGGATGCCGACGAAGTGCTGGAGATCGGCACGGGCAGCGGCTACGTCACGGCCTGCCTCGCCCGGCTCGCGCGCGAGGTGGTGAGCATCGATCGCCATGCCGACTTCATCGAGGCCGCGCGTGCGCGCCTCGCCGCGCAGGGCATCGCGAACGTGCGCTTCGACGTCGCGGATGCGCTCGCGCTGCGCAGCGATCGCCGCTTCGACGCGATCTGCGTCAACGGCGCGGTCAACGAGATCCCCGCCTCGTTCGTTGAGATGCTCAAGCCCGGCGGCCGCATGTTCATCGTGCGCGGGCGCTCGCCGGCAATGGAGGCCGTGCTGGTGCGTGTCGATGGCGCCTCGCCGCGCATCGAATCGCTGTTCGAGACCGATATTCCCTACCTCGCCGGTGCCGCGCCGGTGCCGACGTTTCATCTCTGAGGCCGCCCCGCCCGGACGCCCCGATCGCGATGCGACTGCATCGCCGGGGGGGCGCCGACCGAGGCACCCGGAGCCGCAGTCCCCACGTGACGGGCCGCCACCGCGGCCTTCCGACCCCAGGCTTCAAGGACCGTTTCCGATGATCCGCCGCCCGCTCGTACTCGCCCTCGCCCTCGCCCTGCTCCCCGCCGCCGCCTCGGCCGCCGACCTGATGGACGTCTACCAGGCCGCGCGCGAGGGGGATCCGCAGCTGTCCGCAGCCGAGGGCGGCGCCCGTGCCACGCGCGAAGGCGCGGTGCAGGCCCGCGCGGCGATGCTGCCGCAGATCACCGGCGATGCGTCGGTGCGCCATTCGCGCAGCGAAGGACCGTCGCAGACGCAGGTCCCGGTGACCGATCCGGCGACCGGCCTTCCGACCGGCGCATTCGCCACGCTGTCGGGCGACACCGAGACGGTACAGACCTCGGGCGCCCTCGGCGTGGGGGCGCAGCAGATGATCTTCGACCGCGCGCGCTTCACCACGCTGCGCAGCCAGCGCGCCCTTGCCCGCGCCGCCGACTTCCAGGTCGAGGCCGCCGGTGACAACCTGATCACGCGCACGTCCGCCGCCTACTTCAACGTGCTGGTCGCGCTCGAGACGCTCGAAGCCGCCAAGGCCGCCGAAGAAGCGCTCCGCAAGCAGTTCGACTTCGCGTCCAAGCGCCTTGAGGTCGGCCTCGCGCCGATCACGGACGTGCACGAGGCGCGCGCGCAGTACGACAACGCGCGCGCCAATACGATCGTCGCGCGCAATGCCGTGGAGGATGCCTACCAGGCGCTCGCCGAGATCACCGGCACGCCGGTGACCAACCTCAAGGCGCTGCCCGACAGCTTCCAGCCCGCCCTCCCGGACAATCGCGCGGCCGAGAGCTGGGTCGCGACAGCGATCGACAACAACCCGGCGTTGCGCGCCCAGCAGGAACGCGTGCAGTCGGCCGAGGCCAACGTCGAGACCGCGCGCTCGGGCTACTTCCCCACGCTCTACGCGAGCGGCGGTTACGACTTCAACAAGACCACCGGCGAGCGCACCTCGTCGTTCCCCGGCCGCAGTCCGTCCGTCAATGACATCGATGGTGAGAACCGCGGCCCGACGATCGGGATCCAGCTCTCCGTGCCGATCTTCAACGGCGGCGCGACCGCCTCGCGTGTGCGTCAGGCGATCGCCCAGCGCGACGTGTCCGCCGACGAGCTCGAGCAGCAGCGCCGCGCGCTCGTGCGCAACACGCGCAATGCCTACCAGACGCTCGTCGCGGGCATCAGCGAAGTCGAGGCGCGTCGCCTCGCGCTCGTCTCGGCGCGCAGCGCATACGAGGCGTCGCAGGTGGGCCTGGAGGTCGGCACGCGCACGGTGCTGGATGTGCTCAACAACCAGCAGAACCTGTTCAATGCGCAGCGTGCCTATGCGCTTGCGCGCTACAACTTCCTGCAGAACCGCCTCGTGCTCGAGCAAGCCGCCGGCACGCTCGACGTCGAGGACGTGCAGGACGTCAACCGCCTGCTCACGGCGACCGCGCCGACGCCGTAAGCGGCCCGTTCGGGCAGCCAGCGAGAGGCCCGTCCGGAGCACCGGGCGGGCCTTCCTGCTTCAAGGGCGTCGATTCGACCGGCAGCATTTCGCGACGACACTGCCCGGGGCGCTGCGCGACGCAACGTCGCCGACGAACGCCCCATATTTACCTCGACAACGTCACTCTCGCCTGGGCGGAAGCGACGGCGCGACGAGTTCGAGCATGCGTGCCAGGGCGCCTCGTCCGGATTCGACGAGCGCGCGCCCGGCATCGGCCATGCCAGCGCGCGCGTCGGCATCGGCCAGCAGCGACTCGAGCGCGTCGCCGACCCCGTCCACATCCGCGGCAATGCGGATCGCACCCGCCTCGCGCAGGCGCTGCGAGATTTCGACGAAGTTGTGCAGGTGCGGGCCGGTCACGATCGGCGTGCCGGTCGCGGCCGGCTCGAGCAGGTTGTGGCCGCCGACGTCCTGCAGGCTGCCACCGACGAAGGCGATGTCGGCGCAGGCATAGAAGGCGGTGAGCTCGCCCAGCGTGTCGACGACGAAGACGTCGGTCTGCGTGCCCGGCCAGACGGCCTCGGAGCGGCGCTCGGTGCGCAGGCCTGCGGCCTCGACCTGCTCGGCGACAGCGCGGAAACGCTCCGGATGCCGGGGTGCCCAGAGCAACAGCAGGTCCGGCCAGCGGGCACGCAGGCGTCGATGCAGCGCGAGCACGGGCGCTTCTTCCTCGACATGCGTGCTCGCGGCGATCCAGACCGGACGCGCGCCGGCGCGTGCGCGGCACTCCCGCGCAATCTCGGCCGCGCTCGCCGGCAGCACGAGGTCGTACTTGATGTTGCCGCTTTCGACGACGCGCTCGGGCCACGCGCCGAGCGCGACGAAGCGCCGTGCATCGGCATGCGACTGCGCCGCGACGCCTTGCACCGTCGCGACGGCGCGACGCACCAGCGGCGCGAGCACCTGGTAGCCGCGCAGCGAACGCGCGGACAGGCGCGCATTGAGCACGTAGAGCGGGATCCCGCGATCGCGGCAGCCGAACAGCAGGTTCGGCCACAGCTCCGTCTCCATGATGAGCGCCGCGTACGGCCGGAAATGCGCGAGGAAGCGGCCGACCGCGCCGGGCAGGTCGTACGGCAGGTAGACGTGCTCGACGCGCTCGCCCCAGATCGCCGCAACGCGCGCGGAACCGGTTGGTGTGATCGTCGTGACAAGCAGGCGCAGGTCCGGGCGGTCACGCAGCAGCGCGTCGATAAGTGGCACAGCGGCATTGACCTCGCCGACCGACACCGCGTGGATCCACAGCACGCGGCGCGCGCGCGGCGGCCCGTAGCTCGCATAGCGCTCGTTCCAGCGCTCGAAGTAGGCCGCCTGCCGGAACCCGCGCCAGATCAGGTGGTAGACCGTGATCGGCGTGAGCAGGTAGAGCGCGGCGGAGTACAGGGTGCGCAGCAGGCGCTCGACGGCATCTGCGCGTGGGGGCGTGGCGGCCATCAGTACGGCGGCGCCTCGCCGTCGGGGCGCCGCTTGAAGCGCCGGTGGATCCACAGGTACTGCGTCGGCGCCTCGCGCACCATCGCCTCGATCGCGGCGTTGACGCGCGCGCTGTCGTGCGCGGCGTCCTTCGACGGGAAATCCTCGAGCGGCGCCGCGATGCGCAGCACGTAGCGTCCGCCGTCGCGTCGATGGAAGAACGGCACCACCGCACAGCCGCTGAGCCGTGCGAACTGGTGCGTCGCGGTGATCGTGGCGGCCGGCACGCCGAAGAACGGCGCGAAGACAGTGTCCTTCCCGCGCATGTCCTGGTCCGGCGCGTACCAGAGGAAGCCGCCCTGCTTCAGGTGCCGCATCGCGGGGCGGATGTCCTCGTTCGTGTACATCGCCGCGGCATAGCGCAGGCGACCGCGCTTGACCGCCCACTCCATCACCGGGTCACGGTAGCGGCGATACATGCCGGCGAGCGGCACGTGGTCGCACAGCAGGCGACCGCACATCTCGAGCGTCATGAAGTGGCCCGAGACCATCAGCACGCCACGGCCCTGCGCCTGCAGCGTCTTCAGGTGCTCGAGGCCTTCGATGACGACGTCGCGGCGCACCGGCGTGGCATCGCCCCACCAGGCGCGCGCGAATTCGAACAGGCCGATGCCGAAGTCGCGGAAACTGTCGCGCAGGAGGCGCTCGCGTGCGCCCTCGTCGAGCTCGGGAAAGCACAGGCGCAGGTTCACGCGCGCGGCATGGCGACGGCTTCCGGCCAGCGCGAAGGCGAGCGCGCCGAGGATGCGGCCGAGGGCGCGTTGCACCGGCCATGGGAGCCGTCCCGCCGCCGCCAGCAGCCCGACGCCGAGCCACGTGGACCCGTGCCGCGGCCCGCGCGGCGGCGGGCCGGGATCGGTCGGCGTGGGCGCGGGCGTCGTCATGCGGTCCGCTGTTCCGGTGGCGCGCGATCGGCGGCGCAGAGGCTGCCCGCATACAGCGCGCAGAGCATCAGCGTGAGCCCGCCCCAGAAGGTCGAATAGAAGGCCAGGTGCGTGTTGAGCGGGAATACGGTGACCGCGAGCGCGAGCATCGCCGGCCGCGCCTGCAGGCGGGCGCGCGTATCGGCGTAGCGCCATGCGCGCCATCCGAGCGCGGCGCCGGCGAGCCAGAGCAGCAGGCCGATGCCGCCGGTCTCGCTCGCGACTTCCAGCACCAGCTGGTGCGCATGCAGCGCAGGACCGATCCCCCACTCCGCGCGTGTGCCGGCCTCGGGATCGCATGCGGGAAACGCTTCGCGGAAGCCGCGTGCGCCGACGCCGTTGACCGGATGCTCGCGCGCCATGCACGCCGCCGCGCCCCAGATGCGGCTGCGGCCCGAGAGCGCCGAGTCGACGTCGCTGCCGTCGCCGGTGATCGCGAGCGCGGTGCGCTCGACGCGCTCGCGCACCGGCGCGACCGTCGCCGCGAGCACGGCCACGGCGATCGCACCGAAGGCGAACACGCCGAGCAGGCGCCTCCAGCCGAGCAGGCGCCAGCCGGAGAACAGCAGCACGAGGCCGTAGGTGATCCACGACGCGCGCGAGCCCGAGAGCACGATCACCAGACCGATGCCCGCCGCGGCGAGCAGCCAGCCGATGCTGCGGAAGCGCTTCGCCGCGGCATGCAGCACGAACGGCGACAGGCTCGCGATCACCTGCCCGAGCTTCGGATTGCAGTCGCTGAAGATGCCGGTGAGCCGGCCCATCGCATGCGCCTCGTCCGGCGCACACACGGGTTTGCCCGTGAGCGATTGCTTGATCGTCTCGAGGGCCGCGTACAGCGGGCTGCCGCCGCTCGCGGCCTGCAGCAGCGCATCGCCGCACCAGATCGCGGCGATCACCGCGAGCCCGCCGAACGTGGTCGCCCGTGCCTGCGCGGTGGCGGCGGAGGCGGCGACGAGCCACAGGAACGGCAGGTAACGCAGGTCCGCGGCGGCTTCGCGCAGCGCGCGCGGCGCATCGACCGCGTCGACCGCCGAGATCAGTTCGGGCACCCAGTAGGCCGCGAACAGCACGCTGGTGAGCGCCCAGGCTTCGCGGCTGAGCAGGCGGGTGCCGCGCGAGAACCGCGAGCGCAGCAGCAGCGCGATCGCGACGAGCGCGCCCAGCGTCATCACGCCCTCGGCGACGCCCTTGGTCGGCCACAGCGCCACGTAGGCGAGCACCCACGCGGGCGCCCAGCGCCAGCCGGGCGCGGCGTCAGCGGACGAGTTCGGCATAGACGTCAAGCGTGGCCTCCTGCATCGCCTGCAGAGTCAGCGGGATCGTAGCGGGCGGCCGTGGCGGCCGGGCGAGGAGCGCGCCGGCCGTCGCATTCAGGGCGGGCATATCGAACGGCGCGACCGCGCCCCCGGGCTGGAACCGCGCGAGCAGCTCCCCCACGCCACCGTGCGCCCAGCCGAGCACGGGCCGGCCCACAGCGAGCGCCTCGAGGACCGTGCGGCCGAACGCCTCGGGTTTTCGCGAGAGCTGCAGGACGAGGCCGCTGGCCGCGTAGGCCCGCGCGATCGCGTCGGTCGGAGGCGTGAAGGCGATCGCGTCGGCGACGCCCGCCGCCTGCGCCTCGGCCTCCAGCTCGTGGATGTAGGCCTCGCGGCCGGGCTCGCGTGCGCCGGGCAGCCACAGGCGGGCATCGAGCCCGTCGGCGCGCAGCCGCGCGAGCAATGCGAGGCCGTCGGCGTGGCCCTTCAGCCGGGTGCCGCGTCCTGGAAGGAGCAGCAGCGGCCCGTCGCCCCCGAGTGCGGGATGCAGCGCGGCGGCCCATGCGCGTGCGCCTGGATCAAGCTGCGGCGCCCGGGGAAACATCGCCGGGTCGATGCCGCGCGGAATCACGCGCAGGCGTGCCGCATCGGTCGCGGGATAGTGGCGCAGCACGTAGTCGCGAACGGTTTCGGACACGCAGATCACGCGCTCGCCGCTCGCCATGACCGCGCTGTAGCGCGAGGGCGAATTGAGCCCGTGGACGGTGGTGACGAAGCGCGGCCGCGTGCCACCCTGCCCCCGCAACGCCAGCCGTGCGACCCACGCGGGCAGGCGCGAACGCGCGTGGACGATGTCGGCGCCTTCGCGCTCGAACAGGCGGCGCAGAGCGCGCGCGCGGAGTAGCACGGCAGGCGACTTGCGGCCGATGTCGAGCTCGATGTGCGTCGCGCCCAGCGCTTCCAGCGGCGGCACCAGCCGGCCGCCGCGCGACACCACGATCGCGCGATGCCCGGCATGGACGAGCGCCTCGGCGATCTCGAGCGTGGAGCGCTCCACGCCCCCGGACTCGAGCGCCGGGAGCAACTGGAGGATGGTCAGCGGGCGCATCGCGACGTCAAGCAGCTGAGGTCCGGCCGCGGCATGTGCCGATGCACGACCGCGGGGTGAGCGCCCGGCACCGACGCCTGCGAGGGTCCGTTGCAGCGGACGCCGACGTCACTCCTCGAGCACGAAATGGGCGCCGCAGTACGGGCACTGCACCTCACGCTCGGCCTCGATCGGCAGGAAGACCCGCGGATGCGAGTTCCACAGCGCCATCTCCGGCAGCGGGCAGCTCAGCGGCAGGTCCGCGCGGCCGACGACGTAGCGCTGCCGGGCATTGGCCGGCTCGGCGCCGGGGGCGTCGGCCGGGACGGAGCGGTCGGATGCGGTCATGGCGGCGTCGATCTCGGAGCGGGCCGCGATTCTACCAGCCGCGCTGGAACCGCCTGCGGGTCTCAGGCCGGCGGAAGGTCGAACAGCAGCACCTCGACGGGCCCTTCGACCGCCTCGACACGCAGCGTGCCCGGCTCATCGACGAAGCCGAGCGCGTCGCCGGCAACGAAGGTGCGGCCGCCGACGTCGGCACGACCGCGCGTGAGCTGCAGCCAGTAGGCCCGGCCGGCCTCGAGCGTCCACTCGAGGGCTTCGCCCACCACCCCGCGCCCGCGACGCAGCCAGGCCTGCTGGCGGATCGCGAGGCTGCCCTGGGCGCCGTCCGGCGCGGCGAGCAGCTGCCAGCCGTGCTCGAGCGCCGGCGGCGTGATCTGCGCATACGCCGGCGCCGCATTGGAGCGGTCCGGCTGGATCCACACCTGCAGGAAGTGCACCGGCTCGGTGGGCGAGGCGTTGTACTCGCTGTGCTGCACGCCGCGGCCGGCGCTCATCCACTGCACGTCGCCCGCCGCGACCACGCCACCGCCGCCCGCGCTGTCGCGATGGGCGAGTGCGCCATCGAGGACGATGGAGAGGATCTCCATGTTCGCGTGGCCGTGCGGCGGGAAGCCCCCGCCGCCCGCCACGCGGTCCTCGTTGATCACCCGCAGCGGCCCGAAGCCCATCCACTTCGGGTCGTAGAACTGCCCGAACGAGAACGTGTGGCGGCTGTCGAGCCAGCCGCCGTGCGTCACGTGGCCGCGCGCATCGCCGGGGCGCTCGATGATCATGGGATCAGTTCGTCTTCTTCGGCGGCAGCGAGGTGCGCACGCGCGCAGGCGCCGCCGCGGCGCCCTCCGCCTTCGGCACCATCGCCTCGGTGGTGATGCGGATGCGGATCTCGTCACTGACCGCCGGCACCGCGTAACTGATGCCGAAGTCGCTGCGCTTGATGGTCGTCGTGGCGTCGAAGCCGATCGCCTGGCGCTTGGCCATCGGGTGCTCGCCGATCTTGTTCAGCGTGGTGGCGAGTACCACCGGCTTGGTGATGCCGCGGATGGTGAGATCGCCGGTCACGCGCAGGCGGTTGGCGCCCGCCGCTTCCACCTTGGTGCTGCGGAACGTGACGGTGGGAAACTTCTCCGCGTCGAACAGGTCGCCGCTGCGCAGGTGCTTGTCGAAGGCCTCGACATGCGAGTTCAGGCCCGCGAGCGGGATCGTGACCTCGACCTTCGACGCCCCGACGTTCTCGGCGTCGTAGACGATCGTGCCGTCGACCTGGCCGAAGTGCGCGACCGGGTTCGAGAAGCCGAGGTGGCTCCAGCTGGCGACCACGTCGGTGTGGTTCGGATCGATCTTGTAGCTGACCGGTGCGGCGACGGCGATGGTGGCGGCCGTGGCCAATGCGATGGCGAGAGTGAGGCGCTTGAACATGGGAGTCTCCGGTAGGAACGCTTAGAGGATCTGCGCGGCTTCGTCGAACGACAGCCGCGGCGAGCGGGCGAAGATATGGGCGGCATCGCCCTGCCCGAGGTTCACGAGGAAGTTGGAGCGGATGCGCGTGCCGGCGAAGAACTCGGCATCGACCTTCGCGTTGTCGAAGCCGGACATCGGACCGGTGTCGAGGCCGAGCGCGCGTGCGGCGAGGATCAGGTACGCACCCTGGAGCGAGCCGTTGCGCAGCGCGACGGTCTCGAGCTTGGCCTCCGGGCTCCCCTCGAACCACGACTTCGCATCGGTGTGGGGGAAGAGGTACGGGAGCTTCTCGTAGAAGGCGAGGTCGTGTGCGACGATCACGGTGACCGGTGCATCCATCGTCTTCGCGCGGTTGCCTTCGTCGAGCGCCGGCTCGAGCCGCTTCTTGGCCTCCGGCGATTTGACGAAGACGAAGCGCGCGGGCGAGGCATTCGCCGTCGTCGGGCCGTACTTCACCAGCTCGTAGAGCGCGTGGAGGGTCGCGTCCGGCACGTCGCCGGTAAGGCGGTTGTGCGTTCGCGCGGTGCGGAACAGCTGGTCGAGGGCCTCCGGCGGCAGGGGCTGCGACATCCGGGAACTCCGTGGAAAGGGGGAGTCGCAGTGTAGAGTCTGCCCCCCGGAGCCGGCCGGCCGTCGGCCGGAACGCATCGATCGCCCCGTGCAACGCCCGCCCCTCTCCCGGATCTGGACCCTCACCGACGGCCACGCCGGCAACCTGCGCCAGGCGCGCGCGCTCGGCGATGCACTGCGACTGCCGCTGCACGACATCGCGCTTCAGCCGCGCCTGCCGTGGCGCTGGGCCGCGCCTCGCCGCCTGCCCGGCAGCGAGGGCGCCTTCGGTGGCGATTTCGCCGAGCGCCTGGGCGATGCGGACCTCGCCTCCACGCTGGTCATCGGCTGCGGCCGCCAGGCGGCGCTGGCCACGCGGCTGTTGCGCGAGCGCGGTGCGCGCGCCGTGCAGATCCTCGATCCGCGGATCACGCCTTCGCACTGGGACGCCGTCGTCGCGCCGCGCCACGACCGTCTGCGCGGGGCGAACGTGCTCGACCTCATCGGCAGCCTGAATCCCGTTACCGACACCTGGCTCGGTGCCGCACGCGCCGCCTTCGCGAAGCTCGGCGAGCTGCCGGGCCCGCGCGTGACGCTCCTGGTGGGCGGGCCGACCGACGACGTGCGCCTGCGCACCCGGGAGCTCGACCGCCGCCTGCGCGACGTGCGCGGCTGGATCGAGCAGCACGGCGGCAGCGTGCTGGCGACGACGTCGCGCCGTACGCCGCCCACCCTGGTCGAGCGCGTGCGCCGCGGCCTCGGCGGACTGCCGGGCCTGGTCTGGACGGGTTCCGTCGACGGCCGCAATCCGTATGCGGCGCTGCTCGGCTGGGCCGACCGCGTCGTCTGCACCGCGGACTCGGTGAACATGGTCTCCGAGGCCTGCGCCACGCGCGCGCCGGTCTACGTCGTGGGCCTCGACCGCGCGCGCGGGCGCCCGCGGCGCTTCCTGCACGAGCTGCGCGAGCGCGGTCGGCTGCGCGTCTTCGATGCAGCGCTGCCGCCGTTCGAGGCCGAGCCGCTGCGCGAGACCGCGCGCGTCGCCGCGGTGCTGCGCGAGCGCCTGGGACTCGACGCGGCTCAGTAGTGCAGGCCGCAGGCCCGCGCGGCCTCGCGCACGATCGCCCGCGCCGCATCGATGGACGGATCGACCGCTATGCGGCGCGCGCGGCGGTCGAGCGTGCAGTCGAGCCCGCGTGCGAGCAGCAGTGCATGCGCCTCGGCCAGCGGTTGCGCCAGCTGCATCGACAGCAGCCCCGCGCCCGCGGCCACTGCGATCAGCTCGCGCGTGTTGCGCGGCGCCAGCAGTGACGGAGCGTCCGCCGCATGCGCGAGCACGAGCGCCTGCAGTACGAACTCGAGGTCGACGAGCCCGCCTTCGCCCTGCTTGAGATCGAAGACCCCGGGCGTGGAGCGGTCGAGCTCGCCGCGCATGCGCTGGCGCATGGCTGCGACGTCGCGCATCACCTCGTCCCAGCGCCGGCGTCGCGCGAGCACGCCGGCGCGCAGCGCCTCGAAGTCCGCGCACAGCGAAGCATCGCCGCCGATGCAGCGGGCGCGCACGAGCGCCTGATGCTCCCACGTCCAGGCGCGCTCGCGCTGGTAACCCGAAAAACTCGCCAGGCTGGAGACCAGCAGGCCTTTCGCGCCGTCGGGGCGAAGGCGCACGTCGACGTCGAACAGGCGCCCGGCGCCCGTCGGTGCACCGAGCAGCGCGACGACCTTCTGCGCCAAGCGCGCGAACCAGCGCTGCGCATCGAGCGGGCGCGCACCGTCGGACTCGGCGTCCGATGCGGCGTCGTAGAGGAAGACGAGGTCGAGGTCCGAGCCGAAGCCGAGTTCCTCGCCGCCCAGGCTGCCGTAGCCGAGCACGGCGAAGCGTGCGCCAGGCACTTCGCCGTGCGCCGCGCACATCTCGGCCCGGGCACGGTCTACCACGCGATCGACCACAGCGTCGGCGAGCCAGGCGAGTTGCCGCGCGCTTTCCGCCGCCGTCTGTCGACGGTCGCGCACGGCCATCGCGATGCGGAAGCTCAGCGCCTGTCGCGCCTCGTTGAGCGCGCGCAGCGCATGCTCGGTGTCGTCGAGCCCATCGACCGCCGCGCGGCAGGCCCGTGCGAGGCTCTCGCGATCCGGCGCCGCGCCGGCGATGCGCGCATCGAGCAATTCGTCGAGCAGAAGCGGGTACGCGGCGAGGCGCTCGGCCAGCAGCGCGCTGTGCGCGACGACGTCGACCAGGCGCGACAACGCGGCGGGCTGTTCGTCGAGCAGCGCGAGGTAGGCGCTGCGCCGCAGGATGTTGGCCACGAGCGCGAGCAGGCGACGAAGCGCGAGCATCGGCTCGCGCGACGCGCACGCCGCGGCGAGGAGCGCCGGCATGACGCGATCGAGGCGCGCGCGCGCACTGTCCGACAGTGCCTGCACGGCCGGCGCACGCGCGAAATCGCGCAGGAGCGTATCGGCCTCGGCCGCCGCGTCGAAGCCGGCATCGGCGAGCACGCCCGCATCGCCGTCGGTCGGTAGCGCGCGCCAGTAGGTCGCGAGCGCATCGGGCGCTTCGGTGCGTTCGCGCGGTGCGAGGAGCACCGCGAACTCCGCCGCCACGCGGCCGCGGACCGCCTGGAGCCCGGCCGCGAACCCGCCCCAGTCGGCATGCCCCAGCCCGCGCGCGATGCGCAGCCGTGCCTCGTCATCGGTCGGCAAGGCGTGCGTCTGTGCATCGCCCAGCATCTGCAGCCGGTTCTCGACCCGGCGGAGCATGCGGTACGCGTCGGCGAGCGCATCGCCGGTTACGGGATCGATGTGGCCGGACTCGACGAGTGCACGCAGCGCCGGCAGCAGGCGACGCTCGCGCAGCGCCGGCTCGCGTCCGCCGCGGATCAGCTGCAGTGCCTGCACGAGGAACTCCACCTCGCGGATCCCGCCGGGGCCGCGCTTGATGTCGTCGACGAGCTCGCGGCGTGCTACCTCCGCGGCGATCGAGGCCTTCATCTCGCGCAGGCCGTCGAGCGCGCCGAAGTCGAGGTAGCGCCGGTAGACGAACGGCCGCAGCGTCGCGAGAAAGCGCTCACCGGCTTCGATGTCGCCCGCCACCGGTCGCGCCTTCTGCCAGGCGTAGCGCTCCCAGTCGCGGCCCTCGCGCTGGAAGTACTGCTCCAGCGCGGCGAACGACCAGACCAGCCGCCCGGACGTCCCGAAGGGCCGCAGGCGCAGGTCGACGCGATGACAGAAGCCGTCGGGCGTGACCTCGTCGAGCAGCTTCGCGAGCTGCTGGCCGAGGCGCGTGAGGTAGGGCTCGGCGTCGAGCGGCCGTGCACCATCCGACGTCGCGGGTTCATCGAAGGCGTAGACGAGATCAACGTCGGAACTGAAGTTCAGCTCGCCGCCACCGAGCTTGCCGAGCCCGAACACGACCAAGCGCACCTCGCGCCCCGCTGCGTCGCGCAGCACGCCGTGTCGCTCGCGGAAGGCCTGCTCCAGCGCGGCGAGCGCGAGCTGCAGGCAGCGCTCGGCGAGCGCGGTGCTGCCGGCGAGCGTCGCGTCAACATCGTCGAGGCCGAGCACGTCCCGCCAGACGAGCCGCGTGGACTCCGCGGCGCGATAGCGGCGCAGCTGCTCGGGCCATGCCTCGGGCCGTGTCGGATCGAGCTCGGGGACCGGCGTCGGCGCGATGCCGTCGTCGGTGAGCAGGCGCTTCAGCAGCACGTGATCGCGCGCGAGCGTGTCGATCGCGAAGTCGCTCGCGACGGCGACGGCCGCGATGCGCTGCCGATCGGCCTCGGCCTGGACGCCGAGGCGCTGCCAGGCGCGATCGATGCGGGACTGCAGGGGATCGGCGCCGTCGGGCAGGCTCATGCCCACGATTCTGTCATGCAGCCGCTGACGCTCCGGACAAAAAGAAGCCCACTGCCGTTGCCGGCAGTGGGCCTTGCTCCCTCCCCCACGTCGGGTGCAGGTCTACTGTTAAATGGGCGTGACGGGGAATGCACGCTGCGCTGCAGCAAAATCTTTATCGTTCAGGGACCGATAGAATTAAAGGCCCGCCGGCCAAGAGATACCCCTGATTTATCAAGGGCTTGGTGCCCGACCGCCTCAGTTCGGGCGAGCAGCGGTACGCGGTATTGATGGGCTTGGACACGGGATGCCGTCGACCCAGCTGCGCAGAAACCGGAGCATGGTCGGGAGGTCGACGTCGAGAACTGCTGCGCGGTCACGCAATGGTCCGCTTAGCCCGTAGCGGACGACCGCGACGCACGCGGCGACCGCGACGTGGCTGGCACGCACAAGGAAAAGCCCCGCACGAGGCGGGGCTTTTCGTCTTGCGATACCTCTTTGGACGACGTGCGACTCACGGAGCGCGCGGCGACGCGTTGGAACTGCGCCGCCTGCGCGTCCCGTCTGGCGCCGATCAGAAATCCATGCCGCCCATGCCGCCCATACCGGCCGCGCCGCCACCCATGGCCGGCTCGTCCTTCTTCGGCAGCTCGCCGACCATCGCCTCGGTCGTGATCATCAGGCCGGCGATCGACGCCGCGTTCTGCAGCGCGGTGCGCGTGACCTTGGTCGGATCCAGGATGCCGGCTTCCAGCATGTCGACATACTCGCCCGTGGCGGCGTTGTAGCCGTACGAGCCGTTGCCTTCCTTCACCTTGTTGACGATGACCGACGGCTCTTCGCCGGCGTTGGTCACGATCTCGCGCAGCGGGGCTTCCATCGCGCGCAGGGCGATCTGGATGCCGTGGTTCTGGTCTTCGTTGACGCCCGTGAGACCCGAGATCGCCGCACGCGCGCGCAGCAGCGCGACGCCGCCGCCCGGCACGATGCCTTCCTCGACGGCCGCACGCGTCGCGTGCAGGGCGTCTTCGACGCGCGCCTTCTTCTCCTTCATCTCGATCTCGGTCGAGGCACCGACCTTGATCACGGCCACGCCACCGGCGAGCTTCGCGACGCGCTCCTGCAGCTTCTCGCGGTCGTAGTCGGAGGAGGTCTCCTCGATCTGCGCCTTGATCTGCTTGATGCGGCCCTCGATGCCCGAGGTCTCGCCCGCGCCGTCGATGATGGTGGTGTTCTCCTTCGAGACCTGCACCTTCTTCGCGCGGCCGAGGTCCTTGATCGTGGCCTTCTCGAGCTGCAGGCCGACTTCCTCGGAGATCACGGTGCCGCCCGTGAGGATCGCCATGTCTTCCAGCATTGCCTTGCGACGGTCACCGAAGCCCGGCGCCTTGACGGCGCAGACCTTGACGATGCCGCGCAGCGTGTTGACGACGAGCGTCGCCAGGGCTTCGCCTTCGACTTCCTCGGCGATGATCAGCAGCGGCTTGCCGGCCTTGGCCACGCCCTCGAGGACGGGCAGCAGGTCGCGCACGTTCGAGATCTTCTTGTCGTGCAGCAGGATGAACGGGTCGTCCAGCTCGGCCTGCATCGACTGCTGGTTGTTGATGAAGTAAGGCGAGAGGTAGCCGCGGTCGAACTGCATGCCCTCGACGACGTCGAGCTCGTTCTCCAGGCCCGAGCCGTCCTCGACGGTGATCACGCCTTCCTTGCCGACCTTGTCCATCGCCTGCGCGATGAGGTCGCCGATGTTCTGGTCGGAGTTGGCCGAGATCGCGCCGACCTGGGCGATTTCCTTGCTGGTCGAGGACGGCTTAGAGATCTTCTTCAGCTCCTCGACGGCGGCGGTGACCGCCTTGTCGATGCCGCGCTTGAGGTCCATCGGGTTCATGCCGGCGGCGACCGCCTTCATGCCCTCGCGGATCAGCGCCTGCGCCAGGACCGTGGCGGTGGTGGTGCCGTCACCGGCGTTGTCGGACGTCTTGGACGCGACTTCCTTGACCATCTGCGCGCCCATGTTCTCGAACTTGTCGGCGAGCTCGATCTCCTTGGCGACGGACACGCCGTCCTTGGTGATCGTCGGGGCGCCGAAGCTCTTCTCGAGCACGACATTGCGACCCTTCGGGCCGAGCGTCGCCTTGACGGCGTTCGCGAGAACGTTCACGCCGCGCAGCATCTTGGTGCGCGCGTCTTCGCCGAAGCGGATTTCCTTGGCAGCCATTGCAGTGACCTCTAGCTAAAAGTTGTTCGTGGGAAATTTCGGGATGCGGAAGGACGCGATCAGCCGAGGATCGCGAAGATGTCGTCTTCCTTCACCACCAGGAACTCGTTGCCGTCCAGCTTCACTTCCGTGCCGCTGTACTTGCCGAAGAGCACCTTGTCGCCGACCTGGACCTTGGGAGCGCGCACGGAGCCGTTGTCGAAGGCCTTGCCCTCGCCGACCGCGATCACTTCGCCCTTGATCGGCTTCTCGGTGGCCGAGTCGGGGATGACGATGCCACCGGCCGAGACCTTTTCTTCTTCCATGCGCTTGATGACCACGCGGTCGTAGAGCGGCTTGATGTTCATGCACGAACCTCCGGATGGAATTGTAAGTAGTTGAAATTACGGCAAAAGACGGGAAATTTTAGCAGTCGGACAAGGCGAGTGCCAAAGTCCGGCCGCAGAACGCCCGCATTGCGGACGGGGCGGGATATGGGACGCCCCGCGCGGCTTTCAAGGGGCGTTCATCGAAATTTCGTCGGCAGGTCGGTGGTGCCGGCTGGCGGGCCACCCCGGACGCGGGCGCAAAAAAAGAGCGCGTCCCGAAGAAACGCGCTCTCTGGTGCAGGAGATTGGCTATCCAAGCTCGCGCGATCCAGCGCGCCTCTCCAGTACCTGACCCCATGTCCGATCGACTTCCTGTCGACGTGGGGCGATTGTGGCCTCGCCGCGTCACCCATGACTAGTGGCACCCCGGGCGATCGATGGTGAACTTCGGTAGCGCATGGGCACAGTGTCGCGTTTTTCCCCTAATCTCTACCGTTTAATCGCTAGTCAGCTATCGTTTTCAGACAAGGTGACGTAGAAATTGGTAGCTGCGTTAGCATCGATAGCACCACCGACCTGCCGCTGCATTCATGTGACGCAGTGCGTCACTTTGGAGCCCCATGAACGCCCAGGAACGCATCCGACTGGCCCGCCGGCACGCAGGCCTGTCCCAATCCGGCCTCGCCAAGGCCGTCGGCGTGCAGCGCAGCGCGGTCAGCCATTGGGAGGCGGTGGATGGCAAGTCCCCGAGCATGGCGAACCTCCGGCGCGTCGCGACCACCACGGGGGTGCAGTTCGAATGGCTCGCCACGGGCCGCGGCCGCATGGCGCTGTCGGCCGACGAGACGCTCGAGGACGTGGCGGCGGCCGACGGCACACTGATCGATGACAGCCTCGAACTGCGCCTGATCGCGGCGTTCCGCCAGATCTCCGCGCGCAGCCGCGCACCGCTGGTGGAACTCATGGAACAGATGGCCGAGCTCCGCAGCGGCAAGCGCGCCCGGCGCCCGATGCCCTGAGCGATTCGCCATAAACGGACAAACGGTCCCGAAACGGTCACGCGGCGGCCGTAGCATCGCCGGCTTCCCCCGCCCGGAGCTCACGATGCGCCTGTCGTTCCGCCTCGCCCCCCTGCTGCTCGCCGCCGCACCGCTCGCCTCGCCGGCGGCGGTCTTCATCAACGAGATCCACTACGACGATGCGACGTCGGCCGGCGACGTCGGCGAGCGGGTCGAGATCGTGGCTACCGCGGGCGAGAGCCTCTCGGGCTACCGGGTGCACCTCTACAACGGTTCGACGCCGTCGGCCGCGGTGGCCTACGACAACGATCCGGTGCCGGCCGGCAGCCTGGTCACCTGTGGCGCGCAGGTGCGCATCGCGGTCGTCAGCTATGCGAGCAACGGCATCCAGAACGGGCCGAACGACGGCATCGCCCTGGTGAACGCCAGCGGCCAGCTGGTGCAGTTCGTCAGCTACGAGGGCGCGATCACCGGATCGGGCGGGCCTGCGGGCGGGCGCACGAGCCAGGACCTGCCGGTCGCCGAAGCCGGCACGACCGCGGCGGGTACGTCACTGCAGCTCGGCGGTACCGGCACCGGCTATTCGAATTTCGGCTGGAACGCTTCGGCGACGCAGACCTTCGGCGCCTGCAACCGCGGCCAGACCTTCGGCGCACCGAACACGCCCCCGTCGGTGACGTCGACCACGCCGGCCAATGGCGCGACCGGCGTGGCCGGCGCGGCCGACCTCGCGGTGAGCTTCAGCGAGCCGGTCACCGCCTCGAGTGGTGCGTTCGCGCTGCAATGCAGCCTGTCGGGTGCGGTCGCGCTTTCGCATGCCACGAGCGGCACCAGCTTCACGCTCAGCAAGACGACCGTGCTGCGCGGCGGCGAGACCTGCACGCTCACCGTCAATGCATCGGGCATCACCGATGCGGGCGGTGCGCGGCCGGCGGCGAACACCACCGCGAGCTTCACCGTCGCCAATGCCACCGCAGGCTACTGGTCGAAGGTGAACACCTCGAGCGCGAGCCAGCTGCGCTGCTCGATCCACGCGACGATCCGGAACCACACGGTCTATCCGTACAGCGCGAGCACCACCGACACGTGGGACGTGCTGGAGATCGCGGACGAGGATCCGGCATCGTCCAACCGCATCCTCGACGTCTACCGCAACCGCAGCTACCTCAAGGGCAGCGAGCGGGCAGGCACCGGCACGGGCATCACCTACAACCGCGAGCACACGTGGCCGAACTCGCTCGGCTTCGGCTCGGCGACGGGTGATCTCGGCCTGCCGCACGCGCCGTACACCGACCTGCACATGCTGTATCTGTCGGACACCACCTACAACGCCGATCGCGGCAACAAGCCGTATGCGAACTGCGCGGCGTCGGGCGGCTGCGGCGAGCGCGCGACCGAACTCAACGCCGGCGCAGGCGGTGGCACGGGTGTCTACCCGGGCAATTCCAACTGGGTGCAGGGGCCGGACGGCAACGCCGGCTCGTTCCAGGCCTGGGGCCGCCGCAAGGGCGACCTCGCGCGCGCGGTGCTCTACATGGCGATGCGCTACGAAGGCGGCACCGATTCGCGCGGCCAGGGCGAGCCGGACCTCGAGATGACCGACGACCGCTCGAAGATCGTGATCACGTCGGCCTCGCCGGCCTACATGGGCCTGCTCTCGACGCTGCTCGCATGGCATCAGGCCGATCCGCCGGACACGCTCGAGCGCAACCGCCACGAGGTGGTCGCGCAGTTCCAGGGCAACCGCAATCCGTTCGTCGACCACCCGGAGTGGGCGACCGCGGCCCTGTTCACGTCCACGAAGCCGGCGACCTGCCAGCTCAACTGATCGATCACCGCACGCGATCACCGACGCCCGCCGCGATCCGGCGGGCGTCGTCGCGTCTGCATGGGTGATCGCCGCCGAGCTCGCTCCGGTGTTGCGCTGCAATGGACCGCGACGCGCACGCACTGCGCACTGCGTCGCGGCGCCCGGCGCGGCACCTGCACGCCTCGATCGCCGACGCCGCGCCGGGCGCGTCATGCGCGTCGGACATAGGCAATGCGACCTGCGCGCCCGGGCTGCCCGGACGCGGCCGGTACAATCGCCCGATGCCCGCCCTCGTCGTCCACTGCACCTGCCCGGACGCGCAGGTCGCTGACCGCATCGCCACCGCGCTCGTGGACGCGCGCCTCGCGGCCTGTGTCCAGCAGCTGCCCGCCCTGCGCTCGACCTATCGCTGGGAAGGCCGTGTCGAACAGGCGCAGGAAGTCCTGCTGCTGATCAAGACGGCGACGGATCGCCTCGATGCCGTGATCGCCTCCGTCCGCGCACTCCATCCGTATGAACTGCCCGAGCTGCTGGCGGTCGAAGCCTGCGGCGGACTCCCCGAATACCTCGACTGGGTCGTCGCCCAGAGCCGTGCCGATGCCTGACCTGCTCCGCTTTCCGCACGGCCTGCGCGCCGCGCTCGCCGCCCTCGTGCTGTGCCTGCTCGCCGCGTTCGCCCCGGCGCGCGCAGCGGTGAGCCTCGACGACCTGCTGCCGGTGGACGAGGCCTTCGCGCTCACCACGCGCAGCACCGAGGCGGGCATCGAGCTGCGCTGGACGATCGCGCCGGGCTACTACCTCTATCGTCACCGCATGTCGGTCGCGAGCGATCCGGGCTTCGAGGCCGGCGCGCTGCGCCTGCCCAAGGGCAAGGCCTACACCGACGAGTTCTTCGGCCCGGTCGAGACCTACCGCGGCGCGCTCGTCGCGCTGCTGCCGGGCACGCCGCGCGCGGCGCGCACCGTGCTGACGGTGAAGTACCAGGGCTGCGCCGACGCCGGCATCTGCTATCCACCGCAGACGCGCCGGATCGCGGTGGAGCTGCCGGCTGCGGCGGGCGGGCTCGCGCGCGCCATGCCGTTCGGCGGGGCGCCGTTCGGTGCGCCGGGCGCCGGCGTCGATGCCATGCCCCTGCCCGAGGCGCAGGCCTTCGGCTTCGAGGCGATCGCGGGCGACGGCAACACCGTGCTGCTGCGCTTCGCGCCGGCGCGGGGCTACTACCTCTATCGCGACCGCACCACGCTGCGCCTCGACGCCGAGAGCCGCTCGGCCGGGCTCACGCTGGGCCAACCGCGCTGGCCTGCCGCCACGCCGCATCGGGACGAGCACTTCGGCGACGTGCAGGTCTACTTCGACACCGTCGACGTGCCGCTGCCGATCATCCGTCGCACGCCCGGCCCGCTGCGCCTGCGCCTGATCGCGACGTTCCAGGGCTGCCAGACCGACGGCATCTGCTATCCGCCGATGACGCGCACGGTGTCGGTCGACCTGCCGCGTGGCGACGTCGGTGCGCGACCGGTGCGCCCGGCGACCGCAGCGGTCACGGATGCCGCCGGATCCACGGGCGAGGCGCTCGCCGGCATCGGCACCGCGCTGCTGTTCGCGCTGCTCGGCGGCCTCGTGCTCAACCTGATGCCCTGCGTGCTGCCGGTGCTGTCGCTGAAGGCGCTCGCACTCACCCAGAGCGGCACGCCTGCCGATGCGCGACGCCATGCCTTCGCCTACACCGCCGGCGTGGTGCTCAGCTTCCTGGCGCTCGGCGTGCTCGCGCTCGGATTGCGCCAGACCGGGCAGGCACTCGGCTGGGGCTTCCAGATGCAGCAGCCGCTGGTGGTGGCGATGCTGGCGCTGGTGATGTTCGTCTTCGGCCTGAGCCTGTCGGGCCTGTGGCATCTCGGCGGCCGCTGGGTTGGCGCGGGCCAGTCGCTCGCCGCGCGCGAGGGGCTCGCGGGAGACTTCTTCACCGGCGTGCTCGCGGTCGTGGTCGCGACGCCCTGCACGGCCCCCTTCATGGTCCCGGCGCTCGCCTGGGCCTTCGTCGCGCCGGCGCCGATGGCCCTCGCGGTATTCCTGATGCTCGGGGTAGGCCTCGCGCTGCCGTTCCTTCTCATCGGCACGGTGCCGGCCCTGGCGGCGCGGCTGCCGCGACCCGGGGCGTGGATGGAGACCCTCAAGCAGGCGCTCGCGTTCCCGCTGTACCTCACGGCGGCGTGGCTGCTGTGGGTACTCGGCCGGCAGCGCGGCGCGGATGCGATCGGCTGGGGGCTGGTGGCGATGGTCGCGCTCGCGTTCGCGGCCTGGGCGTGGAACCGCGCACGCGATGCGCGACGCGCCTGGGGCCTGACCGGGCTTCTCACCGGGCTGGTGATCGCCGGATTCGCACTCGTCACGATCGAGGGCCTGCCGCGGCCGGAGCCGTCCGCGAACCGGACGGTCGCCGAGGACCGCGTGCCGTTCTCCGCCGAGCGCCTCGCCTCGCTGCGTGGCTCGGGCCGCACGGTGTTCGTCAACGTGACCGCCGACTGGTGCGTGACCTGCAAGGCCAACGAGCGCACGGTGCTCGCGCGCCCGGCATTCCGCGAGCTCATGCAGCGCACCGGCGCGGTCTACATGGTCGGCGACTGGACCGACGTCGACCCCGCGCTCACCGCCTTCCTGCAGTCGCATCGCGCGGTCGGCGTGCCGCTCTACGTGGTCTATCCGAAAGGCGGCGAGCCGCGCGTGCTGCCGACGGTGCTGACCGCCGGCGCACTCGAGGCGGCGCTCACCGGCGCCGCGCCGTGAAGACCGGGCACGTCCTCGCCGCCGCGGCGATCGCCGGCGGCCTCGGCCTGCTCGCGAGCCTGTCCGTCGACCGCAGCTGGCTGGCGCGTACCGGCGTCGGGCAGGACTACCTGCTGCGCGCGCCGGATGCGTCGGCCCCGGTGCCGGTCGCACGTGTGGGTGACCGGCTGCCGGCGATCTCGCTTCCGGGTCTCGACGGCCAGCCGCGCGACCTGCACGCGATCGCCCCGGGCCGTCCGCTGCTCGTGAACGTCTGGGCGAGCTGGTGCGGCCCGTGCATCAAGGAGATGCCGCTGCTCGACCGCTTCGCGCGTTCGCAGGCACCGAACGGCATCGAAGTGGTCGGCATCGCGCTCGATGACGCGGCCGCCGTGCGTGCCTTCCTGGCGCGTACGCCCGTCCGCTATCCGGTGCTGGTGGAGACCCCGGGCACGGCGGATGCGGGCGTGCGCCTCGGCAATCCGCGCGGCGTGCTGCCCTACAGCGTGCTCGTGGCCCGCGACGGCCGCATCCTGCGCCAGTGGGTCGGCCCGCTCGAGGCGCCGGACCTCGACGACTGGGCCCGCGACGTGGACACGCTTCAAACCCGCGATTGAATTTCGCCCATCGTCGGCGATACGGTGGCGAACGTCTGGACACCCTTCACGCGGTGGCGCAGACTGCCGCGTCCGACGTGCGAGGGGAGTCCGGTCATGGCGAAGCTGCTGGTCCTGCATGGCCCCAATCTCAACCTCCTCGGCGAGCGCGAGCCCGGGATCTACGGGCGCACCTCGCTCGCCGCGATCGACCGCGCATTGCGCCTGGACGCCGAAGCGCACGGCCACACGCTCGAGTCGATGCAGTCGAACGCGGAGCACGAGCTGGTCGACCGCCTGCACGCCGCGCGCGGCGACGGCACCGCCTTCCTGATCATCAATCCCGCCGGCCTTACGCATACCAGCGTGGTGCTGCGCGATGCGATCGCCGCGGTCGACCTGCCCTTCATCGAGGTGCACCTGTCGAATCCGCACACGCGCGAGCCGTTCCGCAAGCACAGCTACTTCAGCGACCTCGCGATGGGCGTGATCGCCGGCTTCGGCGCCGACAGCTACCGCTTCGCGATGGACGCCGCGCTGATCTGGCTCGACAAGCGCGCGGCCTCGCAGGCCAACCGTTCCTGATCTCCACCCGATCGCCGCGTGATCCGCGGCGTTCCCGACGCATTCCACCTAGAGGCCCGACATGGACCTGCGGAAAATCAAGAAGCTGATCGACCTGCTCGAGGCGAGCAACCTCTCCGAGATCGAGATCAAGGAGGGCGAGGAGACGGTGCGCCTGGCACGCACGAGCACCGGCCCGGTGCAGTACGCCTACGCGCCGGCGCCGATGCAGCACGCGCCGCAGCCGCAGGCCGAGCGCCCGATGCCGATGAGCAGCCCGTCGGAGGCCGCGACCGGCGGCAGCGCGAAGGCCGGTGGCGACATGCCCGACGGCCACGTCGTGCGCGCGCCGATGGTGGGCACGTTCTACGCGTCGCCCGCGCCGGACAAGCCGGCATTCGTGAGCGTGGGGCAGCAGGTCAAGGCCGGCGAGACGCTCGCGATCATCGAGGCGATGAAGATGTTCAACCCGATCGAGGCCGACGTGTCGGGCACCGTGCTCAAGGTGCTCGTCGAGAGCGGCCAGCCGATCGAGTTCGACCAGCCGCTGTTCGTGATCGGCTGAGGCACCGCCGAGCCGATGACGCCACGCGCATCGGCTCCGGCATGAGCCCGCCTGTCCCTGCGCCTTCCGCGGATGCCTCGTGCGTCCGCCCGCCGGAACCCACCATGCTCGACAAAGTCGTAATCGCAAACCGGGGCGAAATCGCGCTGCGCATCCTGCGCGCGTGCCACGCGCTCGGCATCCGCACGGTCGCCGTGCATTCCACCGTCGACCGCAACCTGAAGCATGTCGCGATGGCGGACGAGTCCGTCTGCATCGGACCGGCCGCGTCCGCGCAGAGCTACCTCAACATGGCGCAGATCATCGCCGCCGCCGAGGTGACCGACGCGCAGGCGATCCATCCCGGATACGGCTTCCTCAGCGAGAACGCCGACTTCGCCGAGCGCGTCGAGCAGAGCGGCTTCATCTTCATCGGCCCGAAAGCCGACACGATCCGCCTGATGGGCGACAAGGTCGAGGCGATCCGCGCGATGAAGGCCGCCGGCGTGCCCTGCGTACCCGGCAGCGGCGGCCCGCTCGGGGACGACCCCGCGGAGAACGTGAAGATCGCGCGCGAGATCGGCTATCCGGTCATCGTGAAGGCCGCCGGCGGCGGCGGCGGGCGCGGCATGCGCGTCGTGCACACCGAGGCCGCGCTCGTCACCGCGATCCAGACGACCAAGCAGGAAGCCAAGGCCGCGTTCGGCAACGACATGGTCTACATGGAGAAGTTCCTGGAGAACCCGCGCCACGTGGAGATCCAGGTCCTCGCCGATGGCCAGGGCAACGCGATCCACCTCGGCGAGCGCGACTGCTCGATGCAGCGCCGCCACCAGAAGGTGGTCGAGGAAGCGCCGGCGCCGGGCATCACGCCCGAGCTGCGCGCGGAGATCGGCAAGGTCTGCGTCGAGGCCTGCATCCGCATCGGCTACCGCGGCGCCGGCACGTTCGAGTTCCTGTTCGAGAACGGGCGTTTCTACTTCATCGAGATGAATACCCGCATCCAGGTCGAGCATCCGGTGACCGAGCTGGTGACCGGAATCGACCTGGTCACCGAGCAGCTGCGCATCGCCGCCGGCGAGAAGCTGCGCCTGAAGCAGGAGGACATCGTCCTCGAGGGCCACGCGATCGAGTGCCGCATCAATGCGGAGGATCCCGACACGTTCATGCCCTGCCCCGGCCTGATCCAGCACTTCCACGCGCCGGGCGGCCCGGGCGTGCGCGTCGACAGCCACATCTACGAAGGCTATCGCGTGCCGCCGAACTACGACTCGATGATCGGCAAGCTGATCGTGCACGGCCCCACGCGCGAGATCGCGATCCAGCGCATGCGCGTGGCGCTCAACGAAATGGTCGTCGACGGCATCAAGACCAACATCCCGCTGCAGCAGCGCATCCTCAGCGACGCCGGATTCCAGCAGGGTGGCCAGAACATCCACTACCTCGAAAAGCGCCTGAAGGAACAGAAGGAGAAGGCGATCGCCATCGGCTGATCGTCCTCGCCCATGCCCTTCCTCGAACTGTCCCTGCCCTGCACCGAGACCCAGCAGCCGCGTTACGAGCGTGCGCTCGAGGATGTCGGCGCGCTCGCCGTCACCCTGGTCGACGCGCATGCCGATGCGCCCGACGAGCAGGCGATCTTCGAGCCCGGCGTCGGCGAGCAGCCGCTGTGGGGCGAGATGGTGCTCACCGCGCTGTTCGAGGCCGGCACGCCGCGCGAGGGCCTGCTGCATGCGCTCGCCGCCGCGGACGAAGGGCTCGACTGGTCGCGCGCGGAGTTCCGTGACGTCGAGGACCAGGACTGGGAACGCGCGTGGATGGACCAGTACGCGCCACTGAAGTTCGGCGCGCGCACGTGGATCGTCCCCTGGAACCATGACCTGCCCGAAGGCGCCGATGCCGCCGACGCCGCCGTCGTGCGGCTCGATCCCGGGCTCGCCTTCGGCAGCGGCACGCATCCGACGACGGCGCTGTGCCTGGAATGGCTCGACACGCTCGCGAACGACGCCGTGCTGCACGATGCGACCGTGCTCGACTTCGGCTGCGGTTCGGGCATCCTCGCGCTCGCCGCGCTCAAGCTCGGCGCCGCGCATGCGGTGGGCGTCGACAACGATCCGCAGGCGGTCACCGCCACGCTCGACAATGCCGGGCGCAACGGCGTCGATGCCCGCATGGCCGTGTACCTGCCGCAGGACGAGCCCGTGACGACGTATCCGGTGGTCGTCGCCAACATCCTCGCCACCGCGCTCATCGACCTGCGCGGAACGATCGTCTCGCGCTGCGCGCCGGGTGCGCATCTCGCGATGTCCGGCATCCTCACGGGCCAGGAGGACGACGTGATCGCCGCCTACGCCGACGCGCTGGAGGCCATCGAGGTCGCGCGGCAGGACGACTGGGTCCGCATCAGCGGCCGACGACGCTAGGATTACGCGACATCCGGGCAGGGCACGCCATGACATCGACATCGCCTGCCGGCGGGTGCCCACCGTCCGTGAAGCCCCGGGTCGAGTAGCCGAATGTTCAAACCCTGCCCCAACTGCGGATTCCTCGTTGCCCTGATCCGCGGGCGCGAGGCGAGCCAGCGTTGCCCGCGCTGTGGTAGCGCACTCGTCGAAGCGACGGCCGACACGCTGGACCCGGCGCGCGGCGAACCTGCGGCCGTGAACGGGCTGGCGCCGCGTACCGACGCCGCGACCGGGGTGCCGTCGCTCCGCCGCCCGCGCACCGACGCCGCGGCGGTCGATCCGCTGCAGCACCCAGACGATTCGAGCGCGCGCTCGACGCCTGACGTGAGGCGCGACGCGCACGCGCCGACCGCGGGTGAAACGATGTCGTCCGACGCCGGGAAACCGCGCGCGGAGGCATCGTCCTGGACGACGGCCAGCGTGCCCCACGATGCGCCCGCGGACGAAGCGACGGCAGGGGTCGCGGCGGCGCAGCAGGCCCACGCCGCCGCCGCGATGGATCCGGCGCTCCCCGAAGTCGACAAGCACGACGAAGCGAGTGCACCCCGAGCGCACGACGCCCCGACCTTCGCGCGCCGCGTTGCGGCACGCCGTACCGCAGGCGCCCGCCGGTGGCCGGCGATCGCCGCGACCGCGGCCCTCGCGCTCCTGCTCGCCGTCCAGCTCCTGCTGGCGCAGCGCCACGAGCTCGCGCGCGATGCGCGCTGGCGGCCGGTCGTCGCCGCGGCCTGCTCGGTGCTCGGCTGCGTGCTGCCGCCATGGCGCGAGCCCGCCGCGTTCGCGATGCTCGCCCGCGGCGTGCGCCCGGATCCGCGTCGTCCGGGCGTCCTGCGCGTCACCACCACCGTGCGCAACGATGCGCAGTGGCCGCAGCCGCTGCCGGTCGTCGTGCTGCAGCTGTCGGACATCGACGGCCGTGTGGTCGGCGCGCGCGCGGTGCCGCCGCGGGACTACGCCGGCGCCTCCGAAGCACTCGTGGCGCCGCGTGCGAGCGTCGACATCGCCTTCGACGTCCGCGAACCGGCCGCGCGCGTGGTGTCGTTCGACTTCCAGCTGAAATGAGACCGTCGCGCGGGCCTGCGCGACGTCGCCCGGCTAGACTTCCGCGCCGATCGCCTGCAGTCCCGAGGCCCGCTTGAACGCCGCCGTCGCCGAACTCGACCTCCCCGCCCATGTCCCGCTGCGCGAGCACGTCGCCGTGTCGATCCGGCGCTTCCTCGGGGACCTCGACGGCTGCGACACGGAGGGGCTCTACGAGATCGCGCTGCGCGAGCTGGAGATCCCGCTGTTCGTCGAGGTGCTGCGCCATTGCGACGGCAACCAGAGCCGCGCCGCGCAGATGCTCGGCATCCATCGCGCGACGCTGCGCAAGAAGCTGCGCGAGTACGGCCTGAGCAGCTGATCCACGCGCTGCTGCTGAGAGCGGCGTCCGGCCGCGCGGGGCCACGCCGCTATAATTCGTGGCTTCCCCACACCGCCCCCACGCCATGACCGCTGCCTTGAACGGCCCGTCGGTGAAGATCCGCCGCGCCCTGCTGTCCGTCTCCGACAAGACCGGTCTGCTGCCGCTCGCGCAGGCGCTCGCGCGCCATGGCGTCGAGCTCGTCTCCACCGGCGGCACCGCGAAGGCGCTGCGCGAGGCGGGGTTGGTCGTGCGCGACGTCAGCGACGTCACCGGCTTTCCCGAGATGATGGACGGCCGCGTCAAGACGCTGCATCCGATCGTGCACGGCGGCCTGCTCGGCCGCGCGGGCACCGACGATGCGGTGATGGCGGCGCACGGCATCGGCGCGATCGACCTGCTGGTGCTGAACCTGTATCCGTTCGAGAAGGTCTCGGTGAACCCGGACGCCCCGATGCACGAGATCGTCGAGAACATCGACATCGGCGGCCCGGCCATGCTGCGCTCGGCGGCGAAGAACTTCGCGCGCGTCGCCGTCGCCACGGACCCCGCGCAATACGACGCGCTCCTCGCCGAGCTCGATGCGAGCGACGGTGCGCTGTCGGCGGCCACGCGCTTCAGGCTTTCCGTCGCCGCGTTCAACCGCGTCGCGCAGTACGACGCCTGCATCAGCGACTACCTGTCGTCGATCGTCGAAGTGGGCGAGAACGATGTCGCCTGCCGCTCGCCGTTCCCGCAGCAGGCCAACGGCAGCTTCATCAAGGTGATGGACCTGCGCTACGGCGAGAACCCGCACCAGCAGGGCGCGTTCTACCGCGACCTGTGGCCGGTGCCGGGCACGCTCGCCACGTTCACGCAGCTGCAAGGCAAGGAGCTGAGCTACAACAACCTCGCCGATGCCGATGCCGCCTGGGAATGCGTGCGCCAGTTCGAGGGGTCGGCCTGCGTGATCGTGAAGCATGCCAATCCCTGCGGCGTGGCCGAGGCGGCCGACAACGCACAGGCGTACGAGCTGGCCTATGCAACCGATCCGACGTCCGCCTTCGGCGGCATCATCGCCTTCAACCGCCCGCTCGATGGCGCGACCGCGAAGGCGATCCTCGATCGCCAGTTCGTCGAGGTGCTGATCGCGCCGGATTACGACGACGCTGCGCTCGCCGTTGCTTCGAAAAAGGCCAACGTGCGCGTGCTGCGCATTCCGCACGGCGAAGGCCGCAACAACGTCGACGTCAAGCGCGTGGGCTCGGGGCTGCTGATGCAGACCGCCGACATCCGCGAGGTGACGCGCGAGGAGCTGAAGGTCGTCACGACGGTGGCACCGACGGAGGCGCAGCTCGCCGACCTGCTGTTTGCCTGGCGCGTGGCGAAGTACGTGAAGTCGAACGCGATCGTCTATGCGTCGGGCGGCCGCACGATCGGCGTCGGCGCGGGCCAGATGAGCCGCGTCTACTCCGCGCGCATCGCCGGCATCAAGGCGAACGACGCCGGGCTCGTCGTGCCGGGCTCGGTGATGGCGTCGGATGCCTTCTTCCCGTTCCGCGACGGCATCGATGCCGCGGCCGAGGCCGGGATCAAGGCGGTCATCCAGCCGGGCGGCTCGATGCGCGATGCCGAGGTGATCGCGGCCGCCGACGAGCACGGCCTCGCAATGGTCTTCACCGGCATCCGCCATTTCCGCCACTGATCGACGGCTGCGAAGGAACTCATGATGCGCACGTCGTCGATGCTTCTGCCGGGGCTGCTGCTCGCGCCGGTGCTCGCCTTCGGGCAGGGGCCGCGCGCGGCCGCGCCGGCGCCTGTGCAGGCCGTCGACGACGACGCCGTGCGGCGCGCGCTCCAGGTCGAGTATCGCGAGCCCGTGGCCCTTGCGGCGCCGTGGAAGGCGCGGCCCGGCACGGCGGGCGCGGACGGCGAGCGTCGCGTCTGCGCGCTCGGCCCGGCCGATGCGGCCGGGCGCCGTGCGGTGGCGGTGTGCACGGCCTATGCCGATGCGGGCCATCCCGACCCCGGCACCGTGGACCTCTGGCTGCTCGCGCCGAAGGCCGACGTCGCCGGCGTGGTCGCGCGCCTGCGCGATGTCGGCACGGGCAGCATGGGCAATCCGGGGTCCGTGGACCTGATCGCGATCGGCCCGGGCCGGCAGGCGTTCCTGCTCGGCTCGCCCTACTCCGGAATGGGCTGGACGAGCGACGACCTCAGCCTGCACGTCGCGCGCGACGGCACGTTCGTGCAGGTGCTCGCGCTGCGCGGGCACGTGAGCAACGGCGGCGCCTGCGACCACGAGGTCGACAGCGCCGCCTGCCGACGCGCCGAGGTCGATCTCGACTGCCGCATCGTCCCCGACGTCGAACGCCCCGTGCGCGACGGCCACTTCGACCTGCGCGTGGAGGTCTCGGGCCGACGCGCGGGACGGGCCGTGCGCAACAGCCTCCGGCTGCCCTGGCGCGACGGCGCCTACCGGCCCGCGCCGGGCGAGCTCGAGCGGCGCGGCTGCGAAGTCGCGTACTGAACGGCACCGCGGCGCGCCCGCGTGCTCACGTAGAATCCGCCGCTTCGCAGAACGGTAGCGCCGGCATGAAGATCCTCGTCATCGGTTCGGGCGGTCGCGAGCACGCGCTGGCCTGGAAGCTCGCGCAGTCGGCGCGCGTATCCGAAGTGCTGGTCGCCCCGGGCAATGCCGGCACCGCGCGCGAGGCCAAGTGCCGCAACGTCGACGTGCGCGCCACCGACATCGACGGCCTGCTCGCGCTCGTCGCCGACCAGGGGATCTCGCTGACCCTCGTCGGGCCGGAGGGCCCGCTGGTCGCCGGCGTCGTCGACCGCTTCCGCGCCGCGGGCCATCGCATCTTCGGGCCCACCGCCGCGGCCGCGCAGCTCGAGGGCAGCAAGGCCTTCGCGAAGGACTTTCTCGCCCGCCACGGCATTCCGACCGCGCACTACGCGGTCCACAGCGAAGTCGACGCGGCCCTCGCCCACGTGCGCGAAAAGGGTGCGCCGATCGTCATCAAGGCCGACGGGCTCGCCGCCGGCAAGGGCGTGATCGTCGCGATGACCCTCGACGAGGCCGAGGCCGCGGTCCGCGACATGCTCGCCGGCAATGCCTTCGGCGACGCCGGCTCGCGCGTGGTGATCGAGGAATTCCTCGACGGCGAGGAGGCGAGCTTCATCTCGATGGTCGACGGCCGCATCGCCCTGCCGATGGCGACGAGCCAGGACCACAAGCGCGTCGGCGATGGCGACACGGGCCCGAATACCGGCGGCATGGGCGCGTATTCGCCGGCGCCGGTGGTGACGCCCGAGGTGCATGCGCGCGTGATGCGCGAGGTGGTCGAGCCCACGGTGCGCGGCATGGCCGCGGATGGCGTGCCGTTCACCGGCTTCCTCTACGCGGGGCTGATGATCGACGCGGCCGGCGCGCCGAAGGTGATCGAGTTCAACGTGCGTTTCGGCGATCCGGAGACGCAGCCGGTGATGCTCCGCCTGCAGTCGGATCTCGTCGACCTCGTCGAGGCGGCGATCGCGGGCCGGCTCGACACGGTCGAGGCGCAGTGGGATCCGCGCGCGTCGCTGGGCGTGGTGATGGCGGCGGCCGGGTATCCGGACACGCCACGCACCGGCGACGTGATCAGCGCCTGGGACGTGCCCGAGGAGCCGGGCAGCAAGATCTTCCACGCCGGCACGCGGCTGGTCGGCGGGCACGTCGAGACCGCGGGCGGGCGCGTGCTGTGCTGCTGCGCGCTCGGCGAGACCGTGGCGCAGGCGCAGGACCGCGCGTACGCGCTCGTCGCCGGCGTCTCGTGGGACGGCGAATTCCATCGTCACGACATCGGTTGGCGGGCCGTCGCGCGCGAGGGCGTGGAGGCCTGAGCGGCGGCTGCCGGCGCCGCGATCGCGCGCCGGCTCGCTATCGCCGGCCTCGCCCGTCGGACGGAACGACTCGCGAAAAGCCGCGCGTTTCGCGACGCGCTCCGCCACGCCGCTCTCAGGCCTGCGCCACGGCCCCCGGCGCCTGCAGCGGCAGCCGCAACTCGAACGTCGAGCCACGACCCGGCCCCGGGCTGCTCGCGACGAGCCGCCCGCCATGGAGCTGCGCCAGGCTCCTCGCGAGCGCCAGGCCGATGCCGAGGCCGCCCTCGTGGCGCTCCGGCGTGGTCTCGGCCTGCGCGAACAGGTCGAAGACGCGCGCGATCAGCGCCTCGTCCATGCCGACGCCCGTGTCGCGCACGCGGATCACCGCCTCGCCACCGTCGCGCAGCACCTCGACGACGATCTCGCCGCCCGGCGGCGTGTACTTGACCGCGTTGTTGAGCAGGTTGGCGAGGATCTGGGTGAGCCGCAGCGGATCGGCGCGCAGCGCCAGGCCCGGCGACGCATCGACCACCTCCAGCCGGTGCCCGCGCCGCGTCGCGAGCGGCGCGGTCTGCTCGACCGCCGCGGCGACGACGTCGCCGAGCCGCACCGGCTGCAACTGCAGCGTGGCCAGCCCGCGCGTGACGCGCGAGACGTCCATCAGGTCCTCGACGAGGCTGCGCATGTGCATGGCCTGGCGGCTGATGATCTCGGCCGCGTGGCGCACGCTGTCCACGCGATCGGGCGCCATCTGCAGCAGCTGCGCGGCGGTGGCGATCGGCGCGAGGGGATTGCGCAGCTCGTGCGCCAGCATCGCGAGGAACTGGTCCTTCTGCCGGTCCGCCATGCGGAGTGCCGCCTCACTGCGCTCGAGCATCTCCTGGACGCGCTTCTGCTCGTGGATCTCCGTGCACGTGCCCATCCAGCGGACGATCTGGCCGTCGGCATCGCGCACCGGCAACGCACGGCCCAGCACCCAGCGGTATTCACCGGATGCATGGCGCAGCCGGTACTCGATCTCGTAGGGTTCGCCGGTGGCGAGGCTGTGGCGCCAGCGGTCCCATGCACGGTCCTGGTCCTCGGGATGGAACATCCCGTTCCAGGCCTCGCCGTCGGTGCTGCCGGGCGGCATGCCGGTGAAGTCGTACCAGCGTCGGTTGTAGTAGTCGTGGTGCCCGTCCGGCCGCGTCGACCAGACCATCTGCGGCACCAGGTCGGCGATGGTCCGGAAGCGGTTCTCGCTCTCGCGCAGCGCGATGAACGCGGTCTCGCGATCGGTGACGTCCGCACCCTGAACGAAGATCGCCTCGACGGCGCCGTCCGCATCGCGGACGGGCTGGTAGATGAAGTCCACGTAGGCGGTGCGCTGGCCGCCGTCGCCGGTCCGCAGCACCACCGGCATGCCCCGGCCCACGAAGGCGCGGCCGGTCTCGCGCACCTGGTCGAGCAGCGCGATGAAACCCTGTTCCGCCACCTCGGGCAGCACGTCGCGAACGCCCCGGCCGACGATGCCCGTGCGACCCACCAGCCCCTCGTACGCGACATTGGCGAGTTCGAAGACATAGTCGGCCCCCCGAAGGACGGCCATGAACCCGGGGGCCTGTTCGAACAGGTCGATCAGGAACGCCTGCCGCGCGGACAGGCGCACGTTGTCGCGCTGCACGGCTGCGGCGCGCGAGAGCACGCCGCCTTCCAGCTGCTCCGCGGTGAGCCCGGTCGACTCGCGCGCCCGGCGGACGGCTTCGCGCAGGCGCTGCACCTCGGTCACGTCGGTGGTGTGCTGCATGACGGCGACGACCCGGCCCGCCGCATCGCGGAGCGGCGTGTGGGTCGCGCTCCAGTAGCGCACGTCCACCGCAGGCCCGTCGGGCGTCTGCGCTTCGATCGTGTAGGGGATCAGCGCGAGCGTGTCGCGCTCGGCGGTGGCGAAGGCGCGCTCGATGGACTGGCGCAGGATCGCCGCTTGGTCGGTGCCGTCGGGATTGGCACTGCCGGGAAAGAGCTCGAAGAGGCCGCGGCCGAGGAGCTGCCCGCGATCGACGCCGGTCAGCAGCTCGTAGGCGCGGTTGGCCTCGAGGAACCGCAGCTCGCGGTCCACCACCATGTAGGCATTGGGCGACGCGTGGAACAGCGCGTCGAACGGAACGTGCACGTCGGCCGCCGCGCGATTGAGGGGCGACAGTATGACGGCTCGGCCGCGCCGGTGTCCCCGTGGGGGGCGACCGCCCGATGTGCGGTCGCCCCCCACGGCGCAGCCACCGGACGCCCCACCGAGCGCCGGGCCGGCGGACAATGCCGGCATGCCGACTGCCGATCCGCCCGCCCTCACCGAAGCCGACATCGCTCGGGTCGTCGATCGCTTCTACGACGCCGTGCAGGCGCATCCCACGCTCGGGTCGGTCTTCGTGCCCGCGGTTCACGACTGGCCGGAGCACAAGGCCACGCTCGTGCGCTTCTGGTCGTCGATCGCCCTGAAGACGGGGAGCTACCGCGGCCATCCGATGGCCTTGCATCGTCCGCATCCGATCGACGCCGGCCACTTCGCGGACTGGCTGGCGCTGTGGACCGCCACCGTGCAGGCCGAGCTGCCGCCCGTGCACGCGGCGCAGTTCGTCGAGCATGCGCAGCGGATCGCCCGCAGCCTGATGTACGGCCTGGGCATTGATGCGCCCAAGCGCCCGCTCGGCCTGCCGATCGTGGGCGCGCCGGCGGCCGGCGCACGCGACGCAAACTGACGCACGGCGCGGCGCGTCGATCCGCTGCCGCCCCCCGCTTCGCCCCCGGCGGCCTGCATCACGCCGCGGCGCGGCCATCGGCCTCTGCTAGATTCGCGCCGATCCGGGGAGACACCGCGCATGGCGCACGACCAGTTCGAACTGCTGCGGCAGCGCCGCTTCCTGCCGTATTTCGTCGTCCAGCTGCTCGGCGCGTTCAACGACAACGTCTTCCGGCAGGCGATCATCGGCCTGCTCGGCTACATGGCCATCGACGATTCGCAGAAGGCCACGTACACCCAGCTCGCACCGGCCATCTTCATCCTGCCCTACTTCCTCTTCTCGGCCACGGCCGGGCAGATCGCCGAGAAGCTCGAGAAGTCGCGGCTGATCCGCATCACCACGGCGATGGAGATCGCGATCATGTCGCTCGCAGCCGCGGGCTTCGTGCTGCAGTCGATGCCGGTGCTGCTCGCCGCGCTGTTCCTCACCGGCGTGCAATCGACGCTGTTCGGGCCCGTGAAGTACTCCATCCTGCCTTCGGTACTGCGGCCCGAGGAGCTCACCGGCGGCAACGGGCTGGTCGAGATGGGCACGTCGCTCGCGATCCTCGTCGGCATGATCGGCGGCGGCCTGATCTTCGCGATGGCCGACGCGAACGGGCCGTGGATCGCCGGCGCCGCGGTGGTGGCGCTCGCGATCGCCGGCAACCTCGCGAGCCGCGCGATCCCCGCCGTCGGCGCGGGCGCGCCGGACCTTCGCATCCAGTGGAATCCGATCCCGGAATCGGTGCGCGTCTGGAAGCTCACCCGGCACCAGCTGGCCGTGCGCAACAGCGTGCTCGGCGTCTCGTGGTTCTGGTTCGTCGGCACGATCCTGACCTCGAACCTGCCGGTCTACGCGGAGAAGGTGCTCGGCGGCACGCCGACGCTCTACATCTTCGCGCTCGCGCTGTTCTCGGTCGGCGTCGGCATCGGCTCGCTGGCCTGCGAGAAGCTCTCGGGGCGCGTGGTGGAGATCGGCCTCGTGCCGCTTGGCGCCCTCGGCATGAGCCTGTTCCTGGTCGACCTCTATTTCGCGCAACCCATCGCCGCGACGGTCTCCCGGCTGGGCGTCGCGGGCTTCCTCGCGCAGCCGGGCAGCGTGCGCACCTGCATCGACCTGCTCGGCATCGGCCTGTCCGCGGGCGTCTTCGTGGTGCCGCTGTTCGCGCTGATCCAGTCGCGCACGCCGAGGGACGAGCTCGCGCGCGTCATCGCGGGCATGAACATCCAGAACGCGTTCCTGATCGTGGTCGCGACGGGCCTGAGCCTCGGCGCGCAGCAACTGCTCGGCTGGACCCTCCCGCAGTTGTTCCTGGCGCTCGCGGTGGTCAATGCGCTGGTGTCGCTGTGGATCTTCAGCATCGTGCCCGAGTTCGCGATGCGCTTCGTCAGCTGGTTGCTGGTGAAGACGCTCTACCGGCTGCGCGTACATGGCGTGGAGCGCCACGTGCCCGACACGGGCGCGGCGCTGATCGTCTGCAACCACGTGAGCTACATGGACGCGCTGATCCTCGCCGGCAGCATCCCGCGGCCGGTGCGTTTCGTCATGTACTACCGCATCTTCAACATCCCGGTGATGCGCTGGATCTTCCGCATCGCGCGCGCGATCCCGATCGCCGGGGCAAGGGAGGACCCCGCGCTCATGCAGCGCGCCTTCGACGAGATCGACGCCGCGCTCGCGGCGGGCGAGGTCGTCGGCATCTTTCCCGAGGGCGCGCTCACCAGGGACGGCGAGATCGCGGCGTTCAAGTCGGGCGTCGAGAAGATCCTCGCGCGTCGTCCGGTGCCGGTGGTGCCGATGGCGCTGCGCGGCATGTGGGCGAGCATGTGGAGCCGGCGCGACACGCGCCTGGGCCGCATGCGCGTGCCGCGGCGCATGCGCGCCCGCGTCGAGGTGGTGGCCGATGCGCCGGTCGACGGCGCAGCGGCGAGCGCCGCATCGCTGGAGGCGACGGTGCGCGCCCTGCGCGGCGATGCCGCATGACCGCATGAGGCCATGCACCCGGACGCGACGGCTGGGATAGCATTCACGCGGGGCTGCACCTCCGCGGCCCGGCATCCGCACAACGAAGGATCTCCATGAGCACGCCGCCGCCCGTTCCGCCCAGCCCGCCCTACCAAGCGCCGAATGCCCCCGTGCAGCCGTCCGGCGCGGGGCCCGTCCCGAACCACATGGCGTGGGCGATCGTGATGACCGTCCTCTCGCTGTGCGTCTGCTGCATCGTCGGCACGATCCCGGGCATCGTCGCGATCGTCTTCGCCTCGAAGGTCAACAGCGCGCTCGACCGTGGCGACTTCGCCGCCGCGCGCGACGCCTCGAGCAATGCGAAGCTGTGGTGCTGGATCACCACTGGCCTCGTGATTGTTGGCGTCCTGATCAACATCGGCCTGATCGCCACGGGCGGCATGGCGAGCTACATGGAGCAGATGAACGCGCTCCAGAACCTGCAGCAGTGATCGCACGGCAGCCCACGCACTGGATGATCGCGGCCGCCCTCGCGGCGGCCGCGCTCGGCGTGGGCCTGCTCCTGCGGTTCGACCCGAACGCGGCGGACAGCCTGTTCCCGCGCTGCATCTTCCTGATGATGACCGGCCTGTACTGCCCCGGTTGCGGCCTCACCCGCATGCTGCATGCGCTCGTGCACGGTGATCCCGCGCAGGCGATCCGCATGAACGCGATGGTGATGGCGATGCTGCCGGCGCTCGCGCTGATGGCCGCGAGCGAACTGCGCGGCCGCAGTCTGCTACCCGCGGCCGTCGCGCGGCGGCTCTACGACGCGCGTCTCTGGCTCGGCGCGGTCATCGCCTTCGGCGTGCTGCGCAACCTGCCGTGGATGCCGTTCGCGGCGCTCGCACCGGGCTGAGCGGCGTGCACGGCCGGCTCGCGATGCATCGATGCGAGGGCCAATGATGAGCCTGCGCCTCGCCACGCGCGTGGACATCCCGACGCTCGAGCACCTCATCGAGGCCTCGGGCCGCGGCCTCAGCACCGGCTTCTACACGCCGGAGCAGACGGAGGCGATCACGCGACACGTTTTCGGCGTCGACAGCCGCCTGATCGACGACGGCACCTACTTCGTCATCGAGCACGAGGGGCGCATCGTCGCCTGCGGCGGCTGGAGCCGGCGTGTCACGCTGTTCGGCGCCGACCGCTACAAGGGCGACGTCGACCCGCTGCTCGATCCCGCGCGGGAGCCGGCACGCATCCGCGCGTTCTTCGTCGATCCCACGATGGCGCGCCGCGGCCTCGGCCGCCAGCTGCTCGACGCCTGCACGCAGGCGGCCACGGCCGCGGGCTTCCGCGCGCTCGAGCTCGCCGCCACTCTCCCGGGCGTGCCGCTCTACCGCAACGCCGGCTTCGATGCCATCGAGAACTTCGATCTCGAACTGCCGGGCGACGTCCGCGTGCCGCTGGTGCGCATGCGCCGCGAGATCTAGGCGCCGCGCCCCGCGATCCACGTGCGCACCAGCGCATGCGCGATCGAAATCCGTGCAGGCAGCAGGAATGGTCCGTCGCCCGGCGTGCCGCGCGCTTCCGCTGCGAGCGCCGCCTCGATTTCCGCCCGCGTGAACCACCGCGCGTCCTCGAGCTCCTCGCCCGCGCGTGCCGGGGCGCCGGGCTCCGCGTCCGCGACGAAGCCGAGCATCAGTGCCGACGGGAAGGGCCACGGCTGCGAGGCCACGTAGCGACAGGCGCGCACGCGCACGCCGGTTTCCTCCAGCACCTCGCGCGCGACCGTCTGCTCGAGCGATTCGCCCGGCTCCACGAAGCCAGCGATCACCGAGTACCGTCGTGCCGGCCAGCTGCGCTGGCGCCCGAGCAGCAGGCGGTCGCCGTCGCCGACCGCGACGATCACCGCGGGGTCGGTCCGCGGATAGTGCTCGAGGCCGCAGCCCGCGCACGGCGCGAGCCAGCCGCTGCGCGTCGGCGTCGTCCCGCCGCCGCAGGCGCCGCAGAAGCGCGTGCGCGAACGCCAGTGCAGCAGCGCACGCGCCGTGGCGAAGGCCATGATCGCCGCCGCCGGCCAGTGCGCCGCGGCGGTGCGCAGGTCGCACCAGCCCGCCTCGCCGTCGGCCGGCGTCGACGTGACGGCGAACCAGCCGCGACCTTCGTCGTCGAGCCCCAGGAACAATGCGCTTTCCGCAGCGGCGTCGACGTCCGCGCCGTCGCGTACGTGCGGCGCGCCGTCCTCCGCGCAGCGTGCGCGGCCTGCGTCGTCGAGCGTGATCACGCGGGCCGCGGGCCACAGCGCGTCGAGTGCATCGGCATCGCCGCGCAGGTGCTCGGCGCGATCCAGGGGGGCGCGATGCGGTAGGAGATCGGCGAACGCGAAGGGTGCCGCGTCGGCCGCGGGGCTCATGCCGAGAACGACGAACCGCAGCCGCAGGTCGTCTTCGCGTTCGGATTGCGGATCACGAACTGCGCGCCGTGGAGGCTCTCGGTGTAGTCGACCGTCGCGCCCATCAGGTACTGCAGGCTGAGCGGATCGACCAGCAGCACCACGCCGTCGGTCTCGATCGCGAGGTCGTCCTCGCCCTGCGCCTCGTCGAACTCGAAGCCGTACTGGAAGCCCGAGCAGCCGCCGCCCTGGATGTAGACGCGCAGCTTCAGCGCGTCGTTGCCCTCTTCGGCGATCAGCTCGCGGACCTTGCCGGCCGCCGCCGGAGTGAAGGTGAGCGGGCGTTCCAGCGACTGGTAGCCGGGGGCGGTGGGCAGGTCGATCGTTTCCATCCCGCCAGCATAGGGCCCTGCGCCGCACCTTCAAGCGCCACGGGCGCGATGCCACGTCCCGCCCCGCCGCACGTTCAGCGCCGGCCCGTCAGCGAGCGGCGGCCGGGGCGCTGGTGGCCTCGGCCCAGGTGACCGAATGCTCGACCGCCGCGCCGCGCTCGGGCTGCAGCCGCGCGATCACGCGCACCGGTGTGAAGCCGGCCGGGACGAAGACGTCGCCCTCGACTTCCTGGAAATAGCGGAACGAATACTCCACGCCCGCCGCACCGGGTTGCTGGCGCAGCGCCGCCCAGTCCAGCCGTTGCAGGCGACCGCCCTGGCTGCCCTCGACCGACAGCGTCAGCCGCCCGCTGTTGATGGCGCCGCGCACGAGGTTCTGGGTGAGCACCGCGGTGAAATGCCAGGCGCCCGGCTGCTGCGCGCGCATCCGCAGCGCATGCACGCTCAGGCCGCGCCGCTGGCTGGTGGCGCCCACCAGGCGCTCGTAGAAGTCCACGTCGGCGCGCAGGGCGGCCATCTCCTCCTCGCGCTCGGCGAGAAGCGCCTGCAGGCGGACGTTCGCCGCGCGGCTCACCTGGTCGGAGCGGGTCAGCGTCGCCACGCGCTGCTCGAGCACCTCGTTCGCCGCCGGATCGCACGGTGGCGCGTCGCCGACGCGCCCCACCTGCCACAGACCCCAGGCCCCGAACAGCAGCGCGGCGAGGAAGACCAGCAACGCGACGATCAGGCCGGCACTGGCGCGGGCGGCATGGGGATGCGAGCTGGAGTCCATGGGGCGACGGCGGCTTCGTGACGTGCGAGCCTACACCGACGGCGCGTGCACGCCACGGCGCGTTCCATGACCTGCGGAGGAAGCCGCCATGTCCGAAGCCCACCTGTTCGCGCTCGGCCTCGTGCTCGCCTGGCTCGCCGGGATCCGCGTCTATCTCACCGTCTTCGGCGTGGGCCTCGCCGGCGCGTTCGGCTGGCTCGACCTGCCCGATGCGCTGGAGGTCACGCGCTCGCCGTGGGTCCTCGGGGTCGCCGGCACGCTCGCGGTCGCCGAGTTCTTCGCCGACAAGATCCCGGGCGTGGATTCGGTCTGGGACCTGCTGCACACGCTGCTGCGCGTACCGGCCGGCGCCTTCCTCGCTGCCGCCGCGCTCTCGCCGGATGGGGACCTCGGCGTCGGCGCCCTCGCGACGGGCGCCGGCGTCGCGTTCGCGAGCCATGCGCTGAAGGCGGGCTCGCGCGCGCTGATCAATACCTCGCCGGAGCCGGTCACGAACTGGACGGCATCGGCGACGGAAGACGTCGCGGTGGTCGGCGGCCTCGCGCTCGCCTTCAGCCACCCGCTGATCGCGCTCGCGATCGTGGTGCTGCTGAGCCTCGCCGTCGCCCTGCCCGTCTGGTGGCTGTGGCGCCGGCTGCGGCGCGGGCTGCGCGGTCGCGCGCAGCCCGGCGGGACGTGATCAGTCCGCGGTGCTGCCCATCTTGGTCAGCAGGTAGTTCTGGTCGCCGACGCGGTCCATCAGGCCGAGCTGCGTCTCGATCCAGTCGATGTGCTCCTCCTCGGAATCGAGGATGTCGGCGAACAGCTGGCGGCTGACGAAGTCGCCCACCTGCTCGCAATGCACGATCGCCTCGCGCAGCACCGGCAGCGCCTCGTACTCGAGCGCGAGGTCGCAGCCGAGCAGCTCGCGCACGTTCTCACCAATGCGCAGCTTGCCCAGCGCCTGGAAGTTCGGCAGGCCGTCGAGGAAGAGGATGCGCTCGGACAGCTTGTCCGCATGCTTCATCTCGTCGATCGACTCGTGGTACTCGTGGTCGGCGAGTTCCTTGAAGCCCCAGTTCTTCAGCATCTTGGCGTGCAGGAAGTACTGGTTGATCGCGGTCAGCTCGTTGTAGAGCGCGCGATTAAGGAATTCGATGACTTTCGGATCGCCCTTCATGGCGCCGGCTCCATTACGACGATGAGAGCCGACACTCTAGCGATCCGCGGAATCCAATGACGTAACGCGAATCGAGTGCATCTCGCCACGCGCTCGCGCGTCATGCATCGATCACGCGGTCATCATGCGGCGACGGACAGCACCGGCAACGGCAAATCGCGCATCGCCTGCACTTCATCGAGCAGCGCGGTGGCCATCTCCACGCAGCTGCCGCAGGTCGCGCCGGCACCGGTGCGCATCGTGAGCTCCGACATCGTCCGGCAACCGGCTTCGGCAGCCTGGCGGATCTGGCGGTCGGTCACTCCGTTGCAGATGCAGACGTACATGGCGGTCGGGCTCGATTGGTACGCCGCCATTCCGCCATGAATGAGAATGATTGTCAATCAGCCAGGCGATTCGCCGAGCCGGGCGATTCCGCCGCCGGACAGCCGCGGGCGTGCGCGCGAGCGCTCGGGGCGGGCGCCGCGGACGTCGCGGGGATCCGCGGGCGGCGGTGCGACGCCGGTCCCGGCGATCCGCCGCGCGACCGGCGCCAGGTGCCGCAGCGCGCGCGAATAGACGCCGCGCTTGAACGTCACGACGTGCTCGAGCGGGTACCAGAAGTCGACCCAGCGCCAGTGGTCGAACTCGGGCTTCTCGGTCAGGTCGAGGCGCACCTCGGACTCTGCGCCGGTGAGCTGGAGCAGGAACCAGACCTGCTTCTGTCCGATGCAGACGAGGCGGTCGCGCCGACGGATCGCGCGTTGCGGCAGGCGGTAGCGCAGCCAGCCCGGCGTGGCCGCGAGGACGTCGACATGCTCGGGCAGGAGGCCGGTCTCCTCGCGGAGCTCGCGGTACATGGCCTCGAGCGGGGTCTCGTCGCTGTTCATCCCGCCCTGCGGGAACTGCCAGCCGTCGCGATGCACGCGGCGGGCCCAGAACACGCGGCCATCCGTGTTCATGAGGACGATGCCCACGTTGGGGCGATAGCCGTCCGGATCGATCACGATGCGGACCTCGAGGTCTTAGGCACTAGGCCACTGCGACCGACTCTGCCACGCGACCGGGTGGACAACAAGCGAACGTGCATCACCGCGTCGGATTGACAGGCGACGGTGAAGCCGGAAGAATTCGCGGTTCACCGCATGGCTATGTAGCTCAGCCGGTTAGAGCACAGCACTCATAATGCTGGGGTCGGTGGTTCGAGTCCACCCATAGCCACCAATGTACATGCGGACCGGCTTTAGAGCCCGCGTGAAAAAACCCCGCAAATCGCGGGGTTTTTTGCGTTTTGGAGCCCTCGATCCTGCCCATGCGTACGGGCGTGACCGACTTGGTTTCGAGGCCCATCCCGGAAGCCAAAACGGGACTTTACCCCCTCGTCTGGACGCCGGGAACGCCGGTGCTACTCGCGCGATGTACAGGCGTCGGGGACTTGGACGCGCGTGTTCGACGTATCCGAGGCGTCCAATCCAGCCGATCTGTCGTCCGGTTTCGGTGCAAACCCGAGCCGTGTTTCCGGTCGCCGTGCGACCGGTTGAGCAGGCAAGTAAAGCCAGCTCAGGCGCGGACCCTTGGGGCCGGTACGCGCCGGCCGCGCACTCGATGCTGTGTCGTAAAACCGAGCTCAGAGCCTGTCTGCAGGGACGAGTCCTAGCGCCCCGAGCCCACCCCGGAAGGAATTGCACCCAGTCCTATTTAGGACTATCTTCAAGCATGGGTGCCACGTGAGACAGAGCGATGACCGTGAACCCTGCCACCGTCCCCGCCAGTCGCGACCTCGACGGCCCTGCCCTGCGCGCATTCTTCGCCCTCTCGAAGCGTTGGAACCTGAGTACGGACGAGGAGCGCATCCTGCTCGGGAGCCCAAGCCGGTCCACCTTTTTTCGCTGGAAGAAGGACAAGGCGGGCGACCTGCCACGCGACGTGCTCGAGCGCATCAGCTACCTGCTGGGCATCCATAAGGCGCTTCGCCTGATATTCACCGATCCCGCGCAGGCCTACGGTTGGGTCCGGCGCCCGAACACGGCACCGCTGTTCGCGGGCGAGCCGGCACTCAGCCGCATGCTGCGCGGCCAGGTGGCTGACCTTTATGTCGTGCGCCAGTACCTCGACGCCCAACGGGGCTGGGGCTGATGCCGGAACGCTCACGGATCGAGTGGCGACCCAGCTACCGCATCGTCTCCAGCCGGTTCCCACCCGTCGGGATTTTCGACGACATCGCCGAGCCCGCGGACCTCGACGCCCTGTTCCTCATCGAAGGCGCGACCAATCCGCGCCTGCGCGAGGAGATGGGCCAACTCACGCTAGTGCCCCCGGCGCGACGTGTCTGCGGTCCCGGGACGACGCCGGTCATGGCGGCCTTTACCCATCTCAATTCCGAAGGCTCGCGATTCACCAACGGAACGTGGGGCGTTTATTACACCGCGCTGGCGCTGGAGACGGCGGTCGCCGAGACCGTGTTCCACACCGCACGCTTCTTGGCCAGGACGCAGGAAGCGCCCACGGTGCTGCAGATGTGCTGCTACCTGTCGGACATCGGCGCGGATCTGCACGACGTGCGGGGCGGCTACCCGGAGATCCACGATCCCGACAGCTATCTCGCCAGCCAGAGGCTCGCGCTGGAGCTGCGGGTCGCCGGCAGTGATGGCCTCGTCTACGACAGCGTCCGGCACCCCGGCGGGCAGTGCGCCGCACTCTTCCATCCCGACCTCGTGTCAGGCGTACGCCAAGGCCCGCACCTGAACTACCACTGGAATGGGCACGCAATCACCCATGCGCTGGTCGCCAGCACCGTGATCGAAATTGCCCGCTAAGCGGCACCGGGCCGCGGCTGCGGTCAGGGCGAGACGCGCACCCGCCAGGCTTGGTCGGCATCGGGCTCCCAGGTGATCTCGACCGGGAGGAACTTCTCGACGAGCGCGGCATTGCTCGTGAGATGGTCACTTGCGGTGGATGTGGTGAACTCGCCACCGCCTGCCAAGGCCATCGGCAGTAGCAGCTGGTCGGCGAGGTGCTCGCTGACGCAGGCCTGCGAGTCCAGGTAATGCCGCACTGCCGTCGCGACACGCTCGGCCACCTTCTCCGCCGGCACACCGCGTTCGCCGTAGCCGGTGAAGAGCTCGACGTGGCCTTCGTGCTCCACGCGAACGAGGACCGCGTTGCCAGGGCCGACCGCAGGTCGGACGCTGCGCAGTTCTGAATAGTCCTCGGGCAGGCCGAGGCGCTTGCCGAGCACGTTGAGCTCGCGACGCCCGATGCTCGCCGACAGCGCGGACATCAGTGCCGTGGCACGGATGCCGACGAGGCTTCCGCGCGAGGCGAACTCCGCGGGCGCGAGCTGCGAGCACGGCTCGACCGTCGCCGTCACGACGCCACCGCCGGCAGGGTAGAAGCCATGGCTCTCGAGTTCTATGCTCGCGCACACGCCCATGCGCCGCAGCGCCGGCAGGTACGTCTCCGCGATGAAGTCGGCATTGGGCGCGAGCGGATTGTGCGTGCCGCCTTCCAGTCGCAGTCGCGAGGTGCCGCCGGCCTGCCAGAACGCGGGCAGCAGTGTCTGCAGCACGAGCATCGTCGAGCCGGCGGTGCCGATGGTGAAACTGTAGTCGCCGGCCATCACCGGCCCCGGCACGAAGCGCAGCGTCGTGGAGCCGAGCGTCGCGCCATGCACTTCGCCGCCGCTGATGGCGCACGCGGCCTGCACGGCGGTGAGGTGTTGGCGCATCAGGCCCGGGCGCGAGCGACCGGCGCGGATGCCCTCCATGAGAAAGCCCGTGCCCGTGCACAGGCTCAGCGTCAGCGCCGAGCGCAGCAGCTGCCCGCCGCCGGCCCGGCCATCGAGTTCGAGAAGTTCCATGCGTTCCATCCTGCCCGGGTGGCGCCTGCCACCCGGGATCTCCGTTTCCATTGTCGGCGCGACGCCTCCGGGCGTCAGCCCTTGACGCAGACCACCTGGCGCAGCGTGTGGACGATCTCCACCAGATCCTTCTGCGCCTCCATCACCGCCACGATGTCCTTGTAGGCCCGCGGTGATTCGTCGACGACTTCCGCATCCTTGCGGCACTCCACGTGCGCAGTCGCCTTGGCGTGCTCCTCGACCGTGATCAGCTTGCGGGCCTGGGTCCGGCTCATGACCCGGCCGGCCCCGTGGCTGCAGCTGTGGAAGCTGTCGGCATTGCCGAGGCCGCGCACGATGAAGCTCTTGGCGCCCATGCTGCCCGGGATGATTCCCAGCTCGCCCTTCTTCGCGCTCACCGCGCCCTTGCGGGTCACGAAGATGTCCTGCCCGAAGTGGTGCTCGCGACTGACGTAGTTGTGGTGGCAGTTCACCGCCTCTGCCTGCGCCTCGAACGGCTTGTCGATCACCCGCCTGGCCGCATCCACTACGTGCTGCATCATGATCTCGCGGTTCATGCGGGCGTACCGCTGCGCCCATTCAACGGCGTGGACATAGTCGTCGTAGTGGTCAGTGCCCTCCGGCAGGTACGCCAGATCCTCGTCCGGCAGGTTGATCATGTGCCGGCGCATGTCCTGCTTGGCTAGCTCGATGAAGTGCGTGCCGATGGCATTGCCGACGCCGCGCGAGCCCGAGTGCAGCATGAACCACACGCGGTTCTCCTCGTCGAGGCAGACCTCCACGAAGTGATTGCCCGTGCCGAGCGTACCGAGGTGCTGGAGGTTGTTGGTGTTCTTCAGGCGCGGATGACGCTCCGTGATGCGCGCGAAATCCTCCGACAGCGTCGACCAGCCCTCCACCGAGCGCTGCGGCGGCGTGTCCCATGCCCCCTTGTCGCGCTTGCCACGACCGACCGTGCGGCCGTGCGGGACGGCACGCTCGATGGCACTGCGCAGGCCGGCGAGGTTGTCCGGCAGGTCGCCGGCGGTGAGGGTGGTACGCGCGGCGATCATGCCGCAGCCGATGTCGACGCCGACGGCGGCCGGGATGATGGCGCCGATCGTCGGCACCACCGAACCCACCGTCGCGCCCTTGCCCAGGTGCACGTCGGGCATCACCGCGATGTGCTGGTGGATGAAGGGCAGCCGGGCGATGTTCTGCAGCTGCTTGCGCGCTTCGTCCTCGAGCGGGACGCCGCGGGTCCACGTCTTGATCGGGACATGACCCTGCTCGTGGATGAGATCGTAGTTCGTGGCGGTGTTCATGATGCTTCCTAGCTTGGGGGGGCAGGCACTGCATGCCTGCTGAAAAAGGTGCGGTGACAAAGGTGGTGGAACGCTCTGCACGCAGGCCTTGAGCCTTTGGCAGTGGGAATCGAACCCAACCCAATAAAGGGGAACCGATGTAGTTCCACCGGCATTCACCGCGAAACAGGTGCGGCGCAAGCCGCGTATGGATGTCGTCCTTCAGCGACAAAACGGGGCGTGGAATCGATTGCTCTACCGACTGAGCTACCGCGTTACCGCGGGCGGGAATCGAACCCGCGACCCATGGAGTTCCACTGGCATTCGCATCCAGACAACGGTGCAACGGTGTCGCCGGCGTTTTCGACGAAGGTGACGGAACATCCTGCTCTACCCCTGAGCTACCGCCGCATGGCGGACGGGATTCGAACCCGCGACCTGGAGCTTAGAAGGCTGTAGTTCCATCGGCATTCGAAAACGCCGCCGACAACTTGGTGGATGCGGACGGCGAGTCATGGCCTGACTGCCCGAGTCGAACGGGCGAACCCATGTAGTCAGGCCGGCATCCGGCCGCATCCGAAAACGTTTGCTCCTCCCGCCCGGCCAGCCCCATTGCTGGCCGGGCATTCCTGAAATCTTGAGTTCCCGGCCCGGCCGGCCCCATTGCCGGCCGGGCACTCCTCCTACAGTTCGACCGACGCGATCCGCTCGACCCAGCGCGCCGGCGTGGCATCGCCCGCGATCTGGCCTGCGAGCAGTTCGAAGACCGCGTCGCTGAAGCCGCCGACGTGCAGCACGTCCTCGCGGTCCACCGTCTGGCTGGTGGCATAGGGCTGCAGGTCGATGCAGACCAGCCGAGCCTGCGGGCACCGCGCCTTGAGCCGGGCCCACTCGCGCATCGTCTGCGTCGCGCCGCCCCGGGTGTCGCGCCAGCTCTCGTTGTCCGACACCAGCACCACGAGGTCGACCTTCGCCTTGTCGCGGTTGAGCCGTGCGATCGGCGCGCTGACCGAGGTGCCGCCTCCACACAACGCGGCCAGCTGGCGGGCCTGGGTCATCACGCTGTCGCGCGGGTTGAGCCGGACGTCACGGACCTCCGTGTCGAACGGCAGCACCCGGGCCTGCGGGTTGGTGCGCAGCAGCGTCGCGGCCACGAGCGCCGCCACGTCCACGCACCGCGCCGCGGTCGTCGAGCCCCGACGGAAGCCGGTGACCGGCGACGACATCGAACCCGACGTGTCGACTGCGATGGCGACGTTCCCGGCGATCGCCGGCACCCGACGGGTCGCGGTCTCCATCGCGTCCTGCAGGGCCTCGGTGATCGCGGCCGGCATCGACGTGGATGCGGCCTGGAACGCCATCAGCAGCTGGTACGGGAAGACCCGTGCGCGGCCGATCGCCTCCGGATCGCGCAGTCGCGCCGCGACCTCGGCGACCACCTCGGCTTCATCGAAGACGCCGTTGCGGGCGAACGTGTTCAGGCCCATCCGCAGCGTCTGCCACGAGGCGTTGCGGGCCAGCGCCGTCCAGTGCTCGCGCGCCAGCGGGAGCGACGTGTAGTACTGGAACGGCAGGTCCGGCAGCTCGCCCGACGGATCACGCTTGAACGCCTCGTACGCACGCAGCTTCTGCGGTAGCGCTTCCTCCCGATACGGCCGGCCGACGATCCACGCGTACAGCGCCTCACGCTCGGCATCGGCCGGCTTCGGGTGGACCATGCGGATCACGTCCGCGAGCGAAGGCTGCTGGCCGATCGCCGCGTTGATGAGCGCATCGGTCGACGCGTTCGCGATCCACTGCTGTACCAGGCGCTTTGGCCGCGAACCCAGCGACTTCCGACCGACACGACCGCTGCGCAGGATCTGCACGACGCTGCGGAGCATGCGGCCGTTGGTCACCACGCGCGGGAAGGCCGCGGCGAACAGGTCCGGGTCGCGGGTGCTCAATGTGGCGAGCAGCAGCGCCGGCATATCCTTCATGTGTGCGGTCTGGCGGGCATACACCGCGGTCCGTGCGACGAAGTCGGGCGAGACCTGCGCGGCCAGCATCAGCACGGTGGCGAGCTGTGCCTCGTCGGTCGCGTAGAACGTGCCGTTGAGGCAGCCCGTCGCTGCATAGAGCGCGAGCGCGCCTTCCGGGGTGCGCTGGTAAGCAGCGGCGCCCTCCTCGTTGAGGGCGTTCGCCACCGGGGCGAGCGCGCCGCGGATGGACTCGAAGAGGGACAGGTTGGCCATGGTGGGCTCCTCGGCAGGAACAGCCTGCGTCGTGCCCCCACTACAGCAACCGGCGTGCCAACTTTCGACCGGAAGCACCTTTCCGTTCCAGATCAATGCGTTAGCGCGCGTCTTGAACCTTGGCCACCGCGGCCCGGCTTCAGAATGCGTATACTGGGTTATCTACTTTTATCCATTCGGATATGGCAAAGCGCCAAGTCATCATCGGAATGCTCGGCACCCAGCTCGACGCAGGCACCGGCCCGGGTCGCTGGGAGAAGTGGCGGCCGACCGTCGCGCTCGCCATGTACGAGGACTTCCTTGTCGACCGGTTCGAGCTGATCTGCGACGAGCGCCGATACGCCGCGCTCTCCGAGTGCGTGACACAGGACATCGTGCAGGCCTCTCCCGAGACCACCGTGCGCCGCCACGACATGCACCTGGCCGACCCGTGGGACTTCGAAACCGTCTACGCCACGCTCCACGACTTCGTGCGCGGCTATGACTTTCATCCCGAGGACGAGGACTACTACGTCCACATCACCACCGGCAGCCACGTCGCACAGATTTGCTGGTTCCTGCTGGCCGAGAGCCGGCATTTCCCCGGGCGCCTGCTGCAGACCTCGCCGCCGCGCAAGCAGGGCGGTGGCGATGCGGGCACCTACAGCATCATCGACCTCGATCTCTCGCGTTACGACGCGATCGCCCAGCGCTTCGCGCAACAGAGCCTGGAGGACCGCGCGCTGCTCAAGAGCGGCATCGCCACGCGCAATCCGGCCTTCAACCGGATGATCGAGCAGATCGAGACGGTGGCCACGCGCTCGAAGGCGCCGATGCTGCTGATGGGCCCGACCGGCGCAGGCAAGAGCCAGCTTGCCAAGCGCGTGTTCGAGCTCAAGAAGCTCAAGCACCAGCTCCCCGGGCGGTTTGTCGAAGTCAACTGCGCGACGCTGCGCGGCGACGGCGCGATGAGCACGCTTTTCGGACACGTCAAGGGCGCCTATACCGGCGCGACGAGTGATCGCGCGGGCCTTCTGCGCTCGGCTCACCAGGGGCTCCTGTTCCTTGACGAGATCGGCGAACTCGGCCTCGACGAACAGGCGATGCTGCTGCGCGCCCTGGAGGAGAAGCGTTTCTTCCCCGCCGGCGGCGACAAGGAGGTCGAGAGCGACTTCCAGCTCATCGCCGGCACCAACCGCGACCTGCAGGACGCCGTCGACCAGGGGCGCTTCCGCGAAGACCTGCTCGCGCGCCTGAACCTGTGGACTTACCACCTGCCCGGCCTCGCGCAGCGCATGGAGGACATCGAGCCGAACCTCGACTTCGAACTCGAGCGCTGGTCGGCCGAGCAGCGCCATCGCGTCGCGTTCAACAAGGAGGCGCGCCAGCGCTATCTCGCGTTCGCGACGAGCGCCGATGCACGCTGGACCGGAAACTTCCGCGACCTCGGCGCCTCGGTGATGCGCATGGCGACGCTCGCGATGGCGGGACGCATCCAGATCGACGTCGTCGACGAGGAGATCCAGCGCCTGCGCCGGCAATGGCGTGTCGCGCAGGGCGCGTCGGTCCTCGATGGCCTAGTCGACAACCCGGGTGCGCTTGACGCCTTCGACCGCGCACAGCTCGAAGCCGTGGTCACCGTCTGCCGACGCGCGAAGAACCTGTCCGCCGCCGGCCGCGAACTGTTCGCCGCATCACGCGCGCAGCGCTCCAGCACGAACGATGCCGACCGGCTCCGCAAATACCTCGCGCGGTTCGGCATCGACTGGGCGTCGATCCGCGCGGTGGACCCAGGGTCGTAATCGGAAGAGCACGTCGCGTCACGCGAGATGGGGTACGACATCCGGGCGCGACGTCGCATGCATCCGATAAGCTTCGACCGATCGCGTCATTGGGGGTGACGATGCTGGCCCGTCTGAAAGCCATGTGGAGCGCGCCGGAGCGTCCACGCAGTGCGCCCGTGCGCGTGGCGCGCGAACCCGTCGAGCTGGAGTGGATGGCTGACGCGGACTGGCCGATCCCCGACTGGCAGGCCATCGCCGACGCGCAACGGCCCGACTGGGACGACGATCGTCGTGACGCCTATTGGACCGAAGGCGCCTATCGGTGGCTCGAGCGGATGGGCCAAAGATGGGAGCCGCACTTGCCCGTCCACGAGTCCGACCACTTCCTGTTGCTCTCCAGCGCCTCGCCGCGCGAGTGCGAGGTCACCCTCGCGTTCTGCGAACGCTCGCGCCGTCGCATCCTGCAGTTCCTGCCCGGCATCGCCTCCCCGCAACGCATGGGCAAGCACGTCCTGATCACCTTCGCGGATCAGGACGACTACTACGGTTACGTATCGAACTACTACCCGCCGGGCGAATTTGCCATGTCCAGCGGCATGTTCATCGACTCCGGCTACGGCCACTTCCTGGCGGCGGAAGGTGAGCGCTACGAAGTGATCGAGCCCGTCATCTCCCACGAACTCGCGCATTGTCTCGTGTGCCACCTGCCCCTGCCCGCGTGGCTGAACGAGGGCATCGCCGTCAACACCGAACACCATTTCTTCCCGGCGCTCGCCGACCCGCGTGCCCAGCAGTACTTTCCGCAAGAGATGGTCGCCAAGCACGCGGCCTTCTGGAACGAGCAGACCATCCAGGAGTTTTGGTCGGGAAAGTCGTTCGTCCGGCCCGACGAGGGCTGCATGCTCTCGTACGACCTGGCGACCAAGATCACGCGCCTCGCCGCGGGCGATTTCAACGCCTTCCGACAGTTCGTCAATCGCGCCGACGGTGCGGACGCAGGCGTCGCCGCCGAGGACGCGCTCGGGTTCCCGGTGCGGAACCTGATCGAAGCCGTGCTCGGCGACGGGCCTTGGGATCCGTGCCCGGAGTTGTGGCGCGAAGGCATCGAGCGCGGGCAGTTCAGCTGATTCGATCGCCCCCCATGCCGTCGTCGACCGCGCCTCGCTGAATCCGTCGGGCATGCGAGGCGGCATATACGCCTCGATCACAGCCACGTTTTCTAACGTGGCTCATGGCCGACGGCGACACCACGGATTTCTTTGACTGCCGTGCTGCAGCCGATCTGCTGACCCGCGACCTGCGCCACGTCGCCCGCACCCTCGGCCTGGACGCGACGCTCCTGGGCCGCGTGCTCTCGATCAGCGAAGCACAGTCGCGCTGCCTGCTCGCGGGCCATGCGCGGATCAGCCCATCTTCTCCAGAAGGCGTCCGCGCAATGCGTCTGACGCGCCTCAATCGCGCATTGGGTGACGCATTCGGCAGCATCGACGCCGTCGCGCGTTTTCTGCACCGGCCGGATCCGGGCGACGGTCTGGTTCCAATGGATCTGATCGTAGAGCCGAACGGAATCGAGCGGGTGTTTGCGCGGTTGGATCAGGTTGGGATGGATGAGTGGCGGCCGAGAAGTGAAACGCTTCAAGCGCTGTGAATTACCCGGCGGCTCCATGTGCGGCGGCTTTGCTGATCCAACCTTCCGGCTATCGCGTCACGGAGCTCAGCGTGACTTAGTTGCTACGGGTGCGAGCACAGCACGTGCCATGCTGGGGTCATCCGTCATCGCAGCCTCCAATTCCACATTCTGTCCGCCTTCGGCAGGATTACCCCGTTGCTGCAAGTGCCTGAATATAAGGGTACTTTTCAACGCGCTTGCGGAAACGGGCCACGTTTGTCCGCCGGCAACCGATTAGTGCGGATTGCACGCAAGCTCAGGAGCAGTCCTCGAACTGCACCACCCGCCCGAAACCGGGCCCTGATGTCCGACCTTGGGGGAATTACCGTGCTCACTCGCTACCTCGGGCAGCGCCCACACTAGAGGCGCCTCGGTAGGAATTCCGTCCAAAAACGGGGCATTCAGGAAGCTCGAACCGCCCCTCCCACAAGCCTTTCCCGTGAGCGCTTGCAGGCGACGCGCACAGGGAGAAGGTTTGGCTAACACGCCGCCAAGAGAGGCACCAGGACGGGACGCTGGAGCTGCAACGTTCCGCGACAAGGCGCCTGTTGAGGTCGCGCCGGCAAGTGGGCTCATTGGCCTGGACAGGAAGCCGGTGGAGGCCGAGCCCGAGTCGTTCCCGGCGCGGCTCGCCCGGCGCCCGACCAAGTGCGGCCTTCCGACCCCGAACCAGCTGCGCGCGCGACGCGCGTCACTCCAAGGCTTCCACTTCAGTTCCTCCGACCGAACGCACGCTCGATGTCTACCGTCGCTATAGATAGTCAGCCGCTGCTCCTGCAGCTATTGGACCGCCTCCAGGGTCGGTCCAATTGGTCGACGCCGACTCACTCCATGCGACGGCACTGGAGTACCAGACCCGATCCATTCAAATCCGATCGCGAACATTGTTAAGGTAAGCAAGAGTGTCGCCGGCAAAAGCAACATTTAGAATGGCGTTTGAACATTTCAAGTCCGCGTCACCATTACGGGTGCTAGCGAATACACGCTTTTCGCTCTCAGCTTCGGCGCGCGATGTGGGCATAGAGCCCTCCGCGCTCAACCGGACGCGATATCGAGGTCTCCGCAAAGAAACTCGGTTGGCGGCGCTCGGGTTGATTTCCGCGCCTCATCAGGAGGAGGTCACAGCGCAGAAGCTGGACGACGCGATCGCGCTTACCGAGATGCTCATGAAGGAGCGAGACGATGCACTTCCTTTATTGGCTCAAGCGAACTTGCACATATTGATGCATTCTGTGCAGCTCCAGCGGCCCTGGCTAAAAGAGCCGCCGAGAAATTTCCGGTCTGCGGCGCGGCTCACGCTCGTCGACCCCGAGGCATAGCCTTGGTTGACCGTCTCGACCCAACGTCCCGCTCCAGACTGATGTCCCGGATTCGGGGGAAGGATACGACGCCTGAGTGGCAGGTAAGACGCGCTGCACACGCGCTTGGCTACAGGCATCGTCTGCATCGGAAGGACCTGCCCGGCACCCCGGACTTGGTGTTCCCCGGGCTTAGGAAGGTCATCTTCGTGAACGGGTGCTACTGGCATCGGCATGAGAGCTGCAAGAAGGCATACCAGCCCAAGTCGAACATCCCATTCTGGTCCGCGAAGTTCGCGCGTAATGTCGAAAGAGACCGCCGTGCCGTGGAACAGCTAGAAGCCGATGGATGGGGTTGCCTTATCATCTGGGAATGCGAGACCGCGAGTCCCGAGCACCTACGGGCGCGGCTAATTGAATTCTTGGGACCGAAATGCGGATCAACGCGCGACAAAGCTCCCTGAGCAAAATCTCACGCCTTCGGACGGGCGCTGCGCCTCGCGCCCTGGAGCTCTGCGCCGGTTGTGGGGGACTGTCTCTCGGCCTACAGGCGGCAGGCTTTGAAATGGTGGCACATGTCGAATCTGATGCCGTCGCGGCAGCAACGTATGCGCGCAACTTCGCACCGCCGGAGGGTCTTCCGCGTGGTGAGTGGGATCAGGCGCGAGACATGCTCGGCACCCATCCCGAAGAGCTCGTCCGCGCTTTAGGTTTGGCGGGCGACGCTAAGCAGCACTTTGATCTTTTGGTGGCCGGGCTTCCATGCCAAGCGTTCGCCCGCATTGGCCGATCGAAGCTGAGGGCCGTCACTGGCGACGACAATGCTTTCAAGAACGATGCCCGAGCCAAGCTCTATGAGCGTTTCCTAGAGTTTGTCGACGCCGTTGAGCCGCTGGCAGTTCTGATCGAAAACGTGCCAGATATTCTCAACTTCGGCGGGCAGAACATTGCTGAAGTCATCTGCGAAAACCTCGAAGCCCGGGGTTATAAGAGCCGGTACTCGCTGCTCAACTCGGCGTTCTATGGCGTACCGCAGATGCGGGAGCGATTCTTTCTCGTCGCGCTTCATGAGTCACTCGGGCAGGTACCTACCTTTCCGGAGCCGACGCACTTCCTCAAGCTACCTGGTGGCTACGGGAGCGCGCGCACGGTTGCTCTGAAGCACGTTCCGAAATCCGGATCCAGGTACGTGCCGGCGCCCGTGGCAAGCGATGGTTTGACACCGGCCGTGACCACCAGCGACGCACTTAGAGATCTGCCAGAAATTACTGACCATTTGCGCGCCCCAGACCGTATTAGGCGCCGCAAGCTAGCTGACCGCTTGAGCTACAGACATGACGCTGAGCCGAGTGAGTATGCGCGGCTGATGCGAACTTGGCTCGGCACGACGTGGGACACGTCTGGCCACTTGATTCGCCTGACTCCGAGGGATTACCCAATTTTTGGGAAGATGACCCAGGGCGGCGATTACCCGCACGCGCACAAAGTTGCTCTGAAGATCTTCGAGAGAGCAATGGAATCCCTAAGCCCGACGCCCAGGCCGGCATCTAAGACATATCGGGATCTTTGGGCGCGCATCGTGCCGCCTTATGACCCGTCCAAGTTCCCGAACAAGTGGTGGAAACTCGACCCGTCGCTGCCGTCTAGGACACTAACTGCACACATGGGCAAGGACACTTACTCGCACATTCACTGGGATAGTCGGCAGAAGCGGACCGTTTCAGTGCGCGAGGCCGCGCGATTGCAGTCCTTCCCCGATGCGTTTGAATTCGCTGGCGCCATGAATGCGGCCTTTCGTCAGATTGGCAATGCAGTCCCGCCGATCCTGGCGAGAGCCGTAGGGGAACGGCTACATCGAGATATCCTGGCCGGTGCAGTAGGCACTGCCAAGGTTGCCTAGACCCTTGTGCGCGCTTCTCTCCCTGCAGCGGCGACGACCGCTCACTCTTAGCGTCAGACGACGCCCATGATGCGCGCACATTTCTGCCAACCAAGCATGGATCCAAGATCAAGTCGAGCCACGGTCGAACTGTGATACTCGGTGGCATCTAGGTGCAGAAGAACCTTTAGCAGCACCACCGAAGGGTTGAACGCATAGCGCGTCACGGCTTCAAGAAACTGCTGATGTTCGTGCATAAAGTGAGCAATCGCAGTCTTGTCGTTATGCGCTGTCAGGACGAACTCACCCTCGCCTGACTCTTCTAGGAAGTGGCGCACTGTAGCAGCTGCTGGGTGACTTATCTCGCACAGACGTGAGTAGATTGCATGGGCGTCTGGGAGCCCGAGGCGCTCGACTTTATCTAGGTAGCTCCTGGCAGTGGCGGCAGCATGGTTGGCCGGCACGTCCTCGTTCTTCGAGGTCTTCCGCGCGTGCGAGTAGTGAATTAGCTGATTCTCGATTTCGCTGCTTATCAGGATCGGACCGGGTTTTGAAGCCAGTGCGTTATTGATGCCGGCGCGTTGTTCCGCCAACGATTGCGACACGCCCGCCAAAGCAGCGACAGAGTCTGCCGCTGCTTCCAGCAGCGAACGCAAGTTCCCGCAGAAGGGAAGGTAGAGCTGTGCTTCGGCCGCGAATGCGACTCCGTTTAGCCATTGTCCAGCACGCAGCACCGAAGTCGTGGCGGCGAGATGTGCTCGCCCCAGCATCTCGTGCCAGTAGACATGCATCGCCCGTTCTGGAGCGTTGATCGCCAACTTCCGGAATATCTCCGGATCCAGGTACGCATACCTAACCCGCGACCGTGAAGTCTCCTCGACAAGTGCAGAGACCAAGTCGGCGTAGGCGCGGCCGTTGTCCCCGAATACGCGCCCGACTACTGAGTTTTCAGATTGCATTGCTGCTCGACACCACGAGGGGCGGGTTTAGGGGCTCAGCGGCTATAACCGAGCTTGGCGGTGGCACAACTGCCGCAGGTTCCCCTGCCCGCCGATGGAGGTATACCAAGAAGTCACTGGTTGAGATAGCGACCTCTTCAGCTGCGCGCCAAATCATCGGCCAAGGTACCTGCTCAACTGCGAATAGCAGCAAGACTAGCGTCTGGTAACCACGGCGTCTCATCACAAGCAAGTTGTTGAGATCTTTGACGATATGCCGGTAGCCGACTCGGCACTCGACTTCCATGACGACCGAGTTTGACTCGTGAGTTCCTGGTGCGTGCAGAATGAAGTCTGGGTTGATTCCCGGGAAGTCCGACCTTCCGCGCTTATCTGGCTCTCCGGTCAGCGTCAGTACTTCCGCAGTCAACAGCGTTCGCAACTGATGGTAGAGCTCGTAGCAATAGACGCGCTCGCGCCTAATCCCATGCCTCTCGCCCGCAATCGGAAGTCTGAAGTAGGTATTGCCGATACGACTCGTCGCCAGCGGCAATTGGTCTAGAAGTGACACCGCGCGTTTCCCAGTAGGTAGCTGAGCGCACAGTAAGCGAAAATGTCACTTGTTGCGTCGGCGACGCGAACGCCAATCCCGCAAGCTCCACAGCCGAAGCCCGCCGATGCCCCAAGGAATCAGCCAACGCACCACTGTGATACATCAGATTGCGCTGCTACTAGATTGCGACTTAAGCCAAGCCGAGTCTTGGTACTCGTCGCAGCCCTTACCCGAGCCGGGAGGCGACACCGCGGAGCATTACGTGGCGAGCGGGCGCGGCATCGGACTTCTGCGCTATATACAGAACTTGTCTGCCGGCGGTACCAGGTAGGAATGATCCGCAACGCCGGTGAGCGATGAACCATATGTTGATGCTGACGTGCCGTCGTTATCGCGCCTCATCTATGGGCAAAAGCGCCATGAGCGCACTTACGGGGCTCGAGAGGACCTGCGCCGCAAAAGGCGAATCCTCAGATTTTTCTTACTCCAAGTCGCGGACGATCTCGACATTGCGTCACTGCCCGTCGGAGCACAATTCCTTCAGGTCAGTTTCTCAGTAGGCCGAGTTGAACCAAGGGTTGTTCAACCGGCCCGCCGACCTCTACCAAGGAAGTGGAGACAGAACAGGGACGACATGCGGGCCGTGCTGCATCACGCGATCGATTTGGCCTTTGAAGGTGATCTGCAAGCGCTTTTCATCGCGAGAACAATGCTTAGTCATTTACAGTCGGAGCGGCCATCCTCGCATGGAGGCGCCACAATGCTTTAGGTTGGGATCCCGGGCGCGTCAAAAGCGATCGAGAAGCGCGTTGAACCTATTGTGTAAAGCTTTAAACAGGGTTCACGTCCTCCACTACTCTTCCAGTTTCGTACTGCCGAACTCGGCTTGCAGCCAATCCTGCAGTTCACCAGCGCGGGCTATCGAGCGCTGTTGCAGGAGGCGCACGATGTCGCCGCCGGATATGACTATTACCGGATGCTGATCTTCCTTTATTTCTTTATACGCTTGCGTATCCACCCAGCTGGTGGTTACGAGAACCCCGAACTGCCGATGTCTCAGTCGCGAGATCAATCGGGACATGTCGCGGACGCCGACCGAATTCGTGGGGCCATAGCACTTCGCTTCGAGCGCGAAGTCGACGGTTATGGCGCTAGGGCCGGCGCCGATCCGCATCTTTCCGACCGCATCTCGTCCACCGTCTCTTGAAGGTCTAGTCACGTCGATCGCCGAAATATCGGGCAGCATCATCTGCGCTATGGCTGCTGCAAAGTGTTCGAAATCGTGTGGCCGCCCCGCAAAATGTTGATGGACAATCGAAAGCAGAGCCCGGGCGTCTTGGGTCTCTGGCAGCTGCTCGGCTTTTGAGCGGTGATCAATCGACCTCGGGCCAGCGAGCGGTTTCGCCCGGCCCGTCGCGACCCAGTGAAGCCAAGCCGGCGGCGCCTTGTCATCGGCAGGGACACCAGCGATAAGAGTCTCCAGCCAATCTCGAGAGATTGATGAGCAGTCGAGGACGGTGAACTTGGCGCGGTAGTTTTGAAAGCGCGAGCCCGCTACGCGCCAGATAGCTGAAAGGTCCTCGCTGCGCATCAAGTCATTCGCGCCAGGCACCGCGAGCCCTAGGAATTGCACGTCGCGCCATTCCGCCGTCGAGGCGAACAAGAATATGGGTGGCACGCGGCGGCGGGTGACTTGGCCGGCGTGCGCGTCGCTAAAGACATCCCTCAACAGCTGATTGCCTTTGCGAGGGGTGTCATGCAACTCTCTCCCGGGCTTACGGTTGTCGCCGTAATACGTGAATATGCCGGTCTCCCGGTCGATACTGTCAGGCCAATCCGGCTCAGCGAGAGTAGTCGTCAAGACGACCAGATCTAGTTTGGCACCTACCCTTCCTCGGTACCTAAAACCGCCGCTGTTGCTCACTTGAAGGAGGCGACCGAGAGGATCGTCGGCTGCGTTTCCTCGCCGCCCGCCACGGTAGATCGCGTCCACCACGAGCGGAGAGTAAGCGAGCTCTTCGAACTCGTAGACCTTCATGTGCGGCTCGCGGATAGATTGAAGAGATGGTGCTGTAGATCTTAGTCTAGGGATCCAGCAGGGGGAGCGGTCTTTTGGCCACTATCGAGGTCGTACCAAGTGCTTCGGCACTATTGGGATCGCTACGGGGGCTGGGCTATTCAGCCGAAACCGCAATTGCAGACCTGATCGACAACAGCCTAAGTGCTCGCGCGACGCGGATAGACATATTCGCGGACTGGAACGACGGTGCGCCGGTAGTCGAGATCGTTGACAACGGCACCGGCCTCAGCCGTGACGGTCTCGAGGCAGCAATGCGCTTCGGTGGGGAGGGGCCTAGTTCCCCGCGGAGGAGTGATGACCTGGGCAGATTCGGCCTTGGTCTCAAAACAGCTTCTCTCTCGCAGTGTCGGCGGATGCTGGTCACTACGAAGCGTGACACGGAAACGGTGGGCATGGCATGGGACGTCGACCATGTCGCGAACTCTCGCCGGTGGGAGGTCCAGCTCCTTACGGGGGTCGATTTAGCCCAGGGTCTCAATAGGCTCGCTGACTTTGCCAGTGGCTTCGTCGTGCGCTGGGAATACATAGACGAGATGAGCAGCCTGCATACGGACAGTAAGGCTGACTTTCTTGAGCGGTTGCTAGGTGTGCGAGCTCACCTGAGCATGGTTTTCCATCGCTTCCTGTCGGGACAAGCGCAATGCGTCCGCATCAGCGTCAATGGTCGGCCCCTAGCGCCCTGGGATCCCTTTCAGCGTGACCACACCGCAACAATTCGGCTCGCACCCGAGAGGATCCCAATGGGATCTGCGTCCGCTCTAGTCTGTCGGTACGTCCTGCCACATCAGGATCGGTATCCGAACGAGCAAGCATATGAAGCAGCTGGCGGGTTAAACGGCTGGACGGAACGCCAAGGCTTCTATGTATACCGAGGCGATCGCGTTGTGGTGGCGGGCGGCTGGTTAGGGCTCGGCGGCAGCCGAAGCTGGACACGTGACGAGGCCAGTAAGCTTGCTCGCATCTCGCTTGACCTCCCAACTGACTGCGACCACCTGTGGCGCATTGATGTTCGAAAGTCCGTTGCACGACCGCCAGCTGTCGTACGAAAGCGTCTGACGGTTCTGGCGGAGTCCTGCCGGAAGCGAGCCCGTGAGGTCTTCGCATGGCGCGGCGGGGGAACACCGAAGACGAAAACATCTTCGCCGGCTTCGATTTGGCAACGCGCGACCATCCATGGCCGCAGCCGATACTTGCTGAATCGAAGCCACCCTGTCATTTCCGAAATGGTGAGCGGTCACCTTTCGGCCCATCAGCTCGAGATGGTTCTTCGTCTAATAGAACAGACCGTACCTGTCGAGAGGATCTGGCTCGAAGTCTCTGAGTCTGGCGGCGCGGCACAACCGATCACCTCAGAAGACATGGAGCAGCAGGTTACCCAACTGTCAGATGCACTGCTGGCGGTAAGGCCTATGCTCGCGAACCAAGAGCACGCCGAGCGATTGCTTGATCAGCTGCACGTAACCGAGCCGGCGGTACGCGCTCGGGTTCTAGTCAATATAGGGGAGTTTTCTTGATGTCTGCCTTGCGCTCGCTGGAGAACACTTCGCGTCAGATACTAGACGGCGTTCCGACATCCGACATGGATCGGGAGAAGATCAAGCAAGCCGTTCTTGCAATGGCGCCCGTGGTCGCCGCGCTCACTAAACACGACTTCGCCGAGAGTGAAATAACTCATGTAGTTCGTCTTCTGGAAACGGTGTATGCCGTTGGCCAAGGCGAGGCAGTATCGCTTGTAGATTCGAACAACACGCCAACCGAGTGGTATGTGGGAGAGCGACGGAAGCCAGGCCCTTTCATGTCCCGCTACATTCAGAAGCTGTCGGAAGATGGATGGCCACGACGATCCGTCGATGAGCTTCGAGACAGCACCGCCAGGGTCGTTGAACTCATCGAGGATCCAAAGCGCGATGGACCATGGAGCTGGAAAGGGCTGGTGGTTGGCGATGTGCAGTCGGGCAAGACTGCTCACTATGCCGGTGTCATCAATCGTTCAATCGATGCGGGTTATCGCCTCATCGTAGTTCTTGCAGGCATGCATAACGTCCTGCGTCTGCAGACTCAACAGCGGCTCGAGTCGGACGTGCTGGGCTATGACACCTCTCCTGACAATCGCACCTCAGCCGGGCCACCCCTGGTGGGCGTCGGAAAGATTCCTCCGCGCTTGAGCGTTGGCAGCATGACATTCGCCGCTAACAACGGCGACTTCAGTCTGGCGTTCACACGTCAAGCCAATTTTGCACCGCTATCGCAGCCCTGCGTGTTCGTTGTTAAGAAGAACGCTGCGATTCTGGAAAACCTGAACAACTGGATCCGCGGCCTCCCGGAGGAGGTTCGCGACGCTCCCTTCCTGCTCATCGACGATGAGGCGGACCAAGCGTCGATCGATACGAAGGATCAGCCAACGCTATCCGACGGGACTTTCGTTGAGGATTACGACCCCACTCGCGTTAACGGGGCAATTCGAAAGCTGCTAGGCGCATTCAAACGTTCAGCGTACGTGGCATATACGGCCACTCCCTTCGCAAACATCCTCATTCATGACGAGCGCAGCGCGGCCAACTATGGTTTTGACCTGTTCCCGTCCACTTTTATCCTTTCGCTGTCTGCGCCTGACGACTATTTCGGCCCTGTCGCGGTCTTCGGAACCACGGATGGCGCAAACGCCGGCCTGGATCTGGTGAGACATGTGCCACAGGGGGAAGAGAATTGGATCCCAGATACGCATGACAAAACCCTCGTTCCGCAATGGGACGGGTGTGACGAGGTGCCTCCCAGCCTCAAGCAAGCTATCGACGACTTTGTTATCGCATGCGCAGTCCGGGCCGCACGTGGTCAGAAGACGGCTCACAACTCGATGCTCGTGCATGTCTCGAGGTTCGTCGATGTGCACGAGCACGTTCATCGGCAGGTCGAAACCTACCTCGACGAGGTGAAGGCGCGAATCTCTGCAAACGACGATGAGGTGATGGATGGCTTGCACGCGCGCTGGACGAACGATTTTGAAACTACGCGATGCAGGCTCGAGGGTTCAGTATTCGGTCGCGGCCTTATTCCGGTTACTTGGCACGACGTGCGATCCGTACTCGCGGATAGTACGGACAAGATCCGTGTCATTACGGCAAACGGCAAAGCAAAAACAGGCCTCGACTACGATCGCTACAGGGATTCGGGTCTGTCGGTTATTGCCGTCGGTGGCGACAAGTTGTCCCGTGGGCTGACGCTGGAGGGTCTTACCACGAGCTACTTTCTTCGCGTTAGCAAGCAGTACGACAGCCTCCTACAAATGGGGCGTTGGTTCGGCTACAGGCGCGGATACGCAGACGTTTGCCGATTGCATACTACTTTCGATATGGAGCGCTGGCTTCGCCATGTAGCTACGGCCAGCGCAGACTTAAGGTCTCAGATCGTCCACATGAAGCTTCTGCTGAAGACGCCTAAGGACTACGGCCTGAAGATCCAAGCGCACAGCATCATGACTGTGACCGCGCCATCGAAGCAGCGCTATGCAAAGGAAAGGCGAACTAGCTATTCGGGAGAAGGGAAGATTCAAACAGTGATGTTCAAAGACAAGGCGATCCTCGATAGCAACGCCTTGGCTTTGGAGTCCATGCTGCAGGGGCTCGGAGAGCCGATCAGGAATCCGAAGCGTCCTTTTGGGCGCGGCGTTGCAAAAGGGCTCTTATGGTCGACCGATGGCCAGACGATCGTCCGATTCCTACGTAACCTTCAACTTCCCCCCGAAGGCATCGATTTGGACTCAAGTCGGTTGGCGGGGTATATCGAACAGCAGCTCTCGCAGAGTCGGCCTGAGCTCGTATCGTGGAGCGTGTTCCTCGCCGAAGGACGTGGCCAAGTTCTGCGAGTCGGGCAATGGGACATCGAGTGCATTCAGCGTGCGCCGCTGCGCCGCTCCTCCGACTCAAGGTTCATCGTTAAGTCGATCCTGAATCCGCCAGACGAGGCCATCGATCTGACAGATGAGGAGTTCGAGCGCGCCTTAGCGATGACCAATCGGGAGCAAGAAGAAAAGAAGGAACCGCCAAAGGTTGACCCTAGTGGGCCAAGCGTGCGCGCAGCCCGATCGGCCGATCGAGGCCTGCTCCTGGTTTATCCAATGGATCCGAAGGCGGCTGGAGCGCCTGAGGGCGCCGACCGTCCTGTCCTCGGAGTAGTCGTCAGCTTTCCGGACAGCCCTACGGCCGTTCAGGCGTTCCAGATTGAGAACCGCATCCTGCAGAAGGAACGGCTGACGTGATGTGCGTTTCAGCAGATGCCCTCTTAGGTGAATGGAGGGAGTTGCGAACTGCGCAGTCGGGCCGGATGTTTACGTCGCGCCGTCTGGATTCGCAAAGCCTTGGCTTGGGCGTGCACGCGGCGATACGGTTCAAAGACAGCGCGCCATGTCTGCTATTTGACCTACCGAATCCCTTGCTTGTGCGCGATGACTTTGATACAGCGAGCCTGCGCACGTACAGAGTAAGCCACGGGGGGTCAGTACTTTTGGTTCTGGCGCTGGAGGAGCCGTCACAGGTTGAGCTCTTTGCCCGGGTCTGTGCAGACATCGTCGCATTCGCCGGCCAAGAGGCGGGCGATACAGCACTCAAGTTGGTGGTAGCGCGACTTGCTGCTTGGTGTTCCTTTCTGAGATCGGGCGATTCGCTTGGAGTTCGAGAGCTCGTCGGAGTGGCGGGGGAGCTCGCAGTGCTCAGAGAGCTATGCGCCGTGGACGGTAGAGCGGTCGACTTTTGGGAGTCACCGTCTGATGGCCTATGGGACTTTCGGCGCGGATCTGTCGCGATGGAGGCTAAAGCGACATTAGGGCTTGGCGGGCGCGTGCACGTGTCGACGCTTGATCAACTTGACAACTCGTCCCTGCAAGGACTTTTTCTTTGCTACGTTCGTTTCGTCGAGTCTGAGGACGGTCTGTCGCTACCCGAACTTATAGGAAGGGTGGAAGAGCAGCTGCGGCCGGACCAGAAGAGGGTGTTTTCGAATGCCTTGTTGCGACGCGGGCTGCTTCCGGGCGAGAGGTGGGAAGACGGTTCGCTTAAGCTGAGTGCTCAAGAGCTCAGGGCTTGGCGCATCGTCGGAGATTTTCCGCGGCTAACGCGCGCGTCAGTGCCGCTTGGCGTATCCGACGCGACATACGAGCTGGACACTTCGCAGCTCAGGAGTTACGCGATCGACTTTAAAGAAGCCGTCGCCGATTTTTGGAAGCCGTGAACATGGGCTCTAGCGCAGCGCAAAGCTTTCTAAACCAAATTGCTCTTGAAGTCGACGAGCTGGCCGAGCTTGGCCAGGGCGACTCACGCAGCGAGCTATTTACTAGCGTAGTCCTCGACCGTCTTGAAGAAGCCGGGCACTTTTCGCAGACATTTTGCTTGTACCAGGAAGGTCACTTTGGCAATGCCATCTATCGCATCGACGGCTTTGCGATGGAAGATGACGCAGATACTCTCGATCTCTTCACCACGATCTATAAGGGTGATTCGGCCGTCTCTCGCATTTCATCGCCCGAGACTGCGAAGGCGGCTGAGAGGGCGCTTCGTTTTGCTCGTGCAGCAATGGAGGGATTGGCGGACAAGCTCGAGCCGTCCAACACTGATGCAAGCGATTTCGCTCGTAGCATCCAACGGAAAAAGGGCGAGCTACGGCGTATTCGGATCGTTGTCCTTACCGATGGCGAGTTTGCTGGAGGGGTTCCTCAGGATTCCAGTATTGGCCAGTGCACGGTCGAATATGTTGGTTACGACATCGTCCGGCTGCATCGTGTTCTCGGCGAAGGGGAGACTCGCGCTGACATTTCGGTCGACGTAGTCGCGATGACCGGACGTCCGCTACCTGCCCTTTACTTACCTTCTGAGGTTGGCGGCTATGACACGTATCTGACTGCCGTGCCTGGCGATCTGCTTTCAAAGGTTTATGACTTGCATGGAACGCGGCTACTGGAGCTCAACGTCCGCGCGTTCCTAGGCATCCAAGGCCGCAAGAGCGTCAATGCTGAGTTGCGCCGTACGATCGTAGAGAAGCCGTCGATGTTCCTCGCGTTTAACAACGGCTTGGTTGCTACCGTCGACGAGGTTGACGCAGACGTTGACTCGTCTGGGCTCTGCACGATAAGCAAGCTCAACGGGCTTCAGATAGTTAACGGTGGGCAGACAACTGCGTCGCTGCATAGGGCTAGGCGCAAGGAGAGCATTAAGCTCGACGAGGTTCTGGTCCCCGCCAAGATAATCCGTGCGCGAAATACCGATCTAGATGAGCTTGTTACGTCGGTTTCTAAAGCCGCTAACCGGCAAAACTCAGTTCAGCCGGCGGATTTCTCAGCCAATGATCCTTTCCATCAACAGGTTGAGAACGCTGCGAACAACACTTGGCTTGTAGATGGCAAGCGCCGGTGGTTCTACGAGCGGGCACGCGGCGGCTATCTGGCGGCCGAGCAGAAAGCTGCCCTGCGCGCGACGGAGCTCAAAGCGTTTCGGGCGCAGAGTCCGAAGGCACGCCGTCTAAGCAAATTGGACTTGGCCCGGTACATGTCAGCCTGGGAAGGCCTTCCGTTCCGTGTCTGCATGGGTGGGCAGAAGAACTTCCAGCTCTTTATGCAGCGCATTAAGGATCAGGGAGCCCCCATTGTCGATGAGAGCTGGTTCAAAAAGCTGGTCGCGCTCGCGATCCTGTACAGGACGACTGAGCGTATCGTTAGAGCGCTGAAGCTACCTGCGTATCGGGCGCAGATTGTTAGTTACATGATTGCGGGGTTGAGCCATCGAACCGGCGGGCGACTGGATTTCGATAAGGTTTGGGAGAAGCAATCGATCACGCCGGCGCTCGAGGCTGTCCTGACTTCTTGGGCTCCCGAAGTTGACCGCCTCCTCCGTGAGAGCGCCGGACAGCGCAATCCTGGAGAGTGGTTCAAGAAGGCGGACTGCTGGGAGGCTGTCAGAGACAGCCTGCCTACCTTGGTTGATCCGTTGCCTGCGGAGATTGCAGGCTCGGCGGGTGCCAGAGGATCTGGTGGGCGCTCTTCGCGATCGTCTGCCGATGTGGAGCTGGCTGCGCACGACTTGGATCGAGTGGCGCAGTGCATGCTAGTCGACAGCCACACATGGCTGCGCACTGCAGAGTTAGGTCAGCAAAGCGGTGTCTTGCATTGGAAGATGGCTGGTATTTGCCGCACGCTGGCAAGCTACGCGGCGGGAAGCTGGCTCAAGAAGCCGTCTGCAAAGCAGGCCAAATTTGCTCTTGAAGCGCTGGCTGCAGTTGAAGCGGCTGGTTTGCTTCAGCCGTCCGATGCGGACTGATCTGAGGTCTTGATGGCGCGAGCCGACCACTGCTCGGATCGTTGCTTAGTCGGCTAATCCAGAAGTCGGAGCAGTTCTCCTAGAAACGCGACAGCGGCCGCAGGTATTTCAACACGTATCCACCGCGCGATCGTTTCTGCGGAGGTACGTTGCGTTCTCCGGCGACCCACGCGAGAACGTCGTCTTCAGTTTGGCCGTGAGTCCTGTCACGTCTCAGCCTTAGACCTACTGATCCTGCTCGCGAGCTCCTCTGTCGTGCTGGAAGTAGAACCGCGTAGGCGGCCTGACAACGGCGAACTAAACTCGAGTCGCCGCAATTCCCAATACCTTCTGCCTCGAACTTTTTGAGCACGTCCGAGAACGTGGTCGACGCGTTCCGCCAAAATTTACCGGTTTGAGAGAGTATGTTTGCGACAATCTTGAGCATAGCGCCGGGTATCATGCGCTAAGAACATGATTTGCGTTTGGGCAAATTCGTCTCTTTCCCTACCCAGCCCACCTACGGCCGTCTTGAGGTGGCCCATGAGCACAGCACACGCAGTGCTTGATGCACAGCTAAGCCGAAAGCCGGTCTGACGTACCGGGGCGAGAGTGGGACCCGCAGGAAAGCGCAGCACGCCTGATCCGCCCGTCGTAGCCACAGCTGAGCCATCGACCCGCCCCTAGCGGGAGAACATCGCTCGCGAAATTGTCGTGCGACGAGATCAAGGTGCTAGACCCTTGCCGAAGGTCCCACCGATGCACGCGACCGTCCTCACCGCAGCTGAGCAGGCCGTGTTCGCCATCGAAACGCACTCTCCTCACCGCCCCTGCATGCGCTTCGATGCTGCTGCGTAGTCGAACGCCGTTATCGACGTCAACGACATGCAGTTGCGTCTGGCCGAAGGACTGCAGGGCAGCCGTGGATCACCTCGGCCCTCGGTGGCCCATGGAAACGTGGTCCCGACATCATTCGGTTTCCGGGTGCGCCCGGAACCGCCCACGCAACTGCTCTGAGGGTTCCGGACGCGCGTAGTAGAACCCCTGGATGCGATGGATGCCGAGCCGACGCAGCGGGTCGATCTGCACCGCATGCTCCACGCCTTCGACGACCACGTCGAGCTGCAGGCTGAGCGCGAGGCCATGGACGGCGCGCAGGATCGCGCGGACAGTCTCGTCGTCCTCGACGCCGTCGACCATCGACTTGTCGAGCTTCAGCGCGTCGACGGGAAACCGCTTGAGGTAGGCCAGCGAGGAATAGCCCGTGCCGAAGTCGTCGATCGCCAGGTAGACCCCGAGCGCCTTCAGGGCACCCAGGGTTTCCAGCGATTCCTCGGCCTTGGCCATCACCGTGGTCTCGGTAATTTCCAGGCACAGGCGGTCCGGGGTGATGCCGGACGCCTCGAGTGCCTCGTGGACGTCGGCGACGAGCGTGCCACTCGTGAACTGCCGGGCCGATACGTTGACGCGCACCGAGCGCGGGGCTCCGTCGCGCGTGGGCGGCCAGTCGCGCGCTTCCATGCAGGCGCCGACGAGGACGATCTTGCCGATCGGTTCGATCAGCCCGGTCGCCTCCGCGACGTCGATGAAGTCGCCCGCCGCAACGAGCACGCCGTCAACGCGACGCCACCGGGCGAGGGCTTCGGCGCCGATCGCCTCGCCGGTGTTCAAGTCGAATTCGGCCTGATACGCAATGTCGATCCGGTGGTCCCGCAGGGCCTCGCGGAGCCCCTGTTCGATCGACAGGCGCGTCATGAGCGACTGGTGCTGGCTGGGGTCGTAGACATGGATGCGGCTGCGGCCCGCCTGCTTGGCGTCCTTGCTCGCCATGTCCGCGTTGCGCAGCCACTCCTCGGCGGTGAAGTCTGCACTCGCGCGGGCGAATGCGATGCCGATGCTGGCGGTGGCTTCCCAGGTGCGGTCGCCCTGGACGATCGGTCGCGACACCGCGTCAAGGATCCCTTCCGCGACCGTCACGGCGTGCCACTCGGGTCCCGGGTCGGGCAGCAGCACGCCGAAGCAGTCGCTCTCGAGGCGGCCGATCAGCGCATCGTCACGGGTGACCGCGTTAAGCCGCTCTGCGAGCGTCGCCAGTGCCCCGTTCCCGCCGGCCTCGCCGAAGAATTCGTTCACCGAATGGAAGCGGTCGACGTCGATGAAGAGCAGCGCACCGCCGCACGACGGACGACGGCGCAACCGCTGGATGTACTGCCGCATGTTGGCCACGAAGAGCGACCGGTTGGCCACGCCGCTCGTGTCGTCATACATCTCGAGATAGGTCAGGTGCGCCTCCGCCGAGCGACGACGCTCGCGCTCCAGCGCGATGCCGAAGACGTCCCCGAAGTGCCGCGCCGCGCCCTCCTCGTCCTGCGTCCACCGGCGCGTGCGATCGCATTCGAACGCCATGCGGCCCCAGGCATCGCCTCCCACGACGACAGGCACGTCGAGCACCGCGTGCACGCCCATGCGAGCGAGCTCGCCGAGCCAGCCCGGCATGTCCGTCGCCAGTTGCTCGTGTGCTTCGGGGCGGACGGCCGCGGAGGAGGATGACTCGCGGCGGCCGAGTCCGACGTGGATCTCCGAGAGCGGCCACGTCCATCGGCACTCGAGCCGCCCGGGCTCGACGCGTTCCCACAGGCTGACGCGGTCGACTTCAAGGGTGTCCACCGCGACGGGTGACAGCGTGACGAACGCATGCTGGCCGGAAGCGTCTACCCGTAGCACGGCGCTCGCAGCGCGGGACAGGCCTGCCATGTGGCGGCGCAGCCGGGTCGAACGCCTTTGTCCAGTTCCGGCGGAACCGGCCACGACACTCTCCCTTCAGTCCCAGCTGAGTGGGGAAAACACTACGCCCGTCACACTTCGTCGGCGCACCGCCTGTCGGTGAACCGCTCCGCTAGCCCCCGAAGTACGCAATTCGAGCCATGGGAGGCCGTTGCTCCCGTCGGACCGTGGTGACTCGTAGCGAGAACGTGCGACGACGCTTCATACCGAACCGTCGATCCCATCGGTCGGCAAGTGCGGTGGGCTTCTACCCCGCGGCGCCAGGCGGGGGCTCGGCGCTTGGCGGCCGCTTCACGCCCGCGGCCGCTCATTGCACGGCCTCTCGGAAGCGGGTCATGACTCTACCGCGCGAATGAATGCCCACGATTCGGGCGCGGCCAAGCGCGGGAGTTGCTCGAATCAGTCGCACGTACCCGACGGATCACCCGGTGCTCCATCTTCGACCGGGTGTCGGCTCGCCCTGCCCCGCGCAGCCCGCTTGTCGACATACATGGCAGCATCGGCGCGCGCGAGCATCGCTTCGCCCGTATCGCCCCGTACCCAGCTCGCAACTCCGAAGCTGGCGGATACGGTCCCACGCACGCCTTCGATTTCCAGCGTCGCGAGCGCGCTACGGAGCGTCTCGACGACGTCGAGCGCCCGTTCTTCGTCGCATCCGGGCAACACGATAACGAACTCATCGCCGCCGAGCCGCGCGAGCGCATCATCGGCGCCCAGGCAGCCTTGGCAGAGTTTCACAGCCGAGACCAGAACAGCATCGCCGACGAGATGCCCGAGCCGGTCGTTGATCGCCTTGAGGCCATTCAGGTCGAACAGCACGATCGACAAGGGCTGTAGCGATGCCGAAGCGACCTCGACGGCGGCACGTGAGCGATCCTCGAAGCACGCGCGGCTCATCGCGCCGGTCAGACGATCCCGCGCCAGTTGCTCGCGCATCCGTGTGTTGTCGGCGATAAGCGCTGGGACGGAAAGGCCGAGATACGCATTTGCGGCGAGGCTAAGGGCGGCACATTGCAGCACCAGCGCGGCACTTGTCGGTGAGAAGCTGGACGCGCCCACGGTGAGCACGCTAAACAGAGTGACGCTCGCGATCGTATAGCGGCGAGGCGCTGTATACGTGATCCATAGCTGGAGCAGAAGCGGCACGACCAGCAGCGCCAGAAGGATCGCCTGCTTCTCGGAAAGGCGAGCAATGCTCAGCACGCCTACCGTGACTACGGTAAAGCTCACGAGAGCGAGGATGGGCGGTCGCCGTGCTGCAGCCGTCGAGGTTCCCGGCATCCATTGGGGTGCCTTCGCATTGCCCGGACCCGCTAGGGCGAGCAGCAAAGCCGCGCACACCGGCATAAGCGTCACCGCGGCGACGTAGTCGCCGAGCCACCAGGCGGTGACGAATTCCATGGTGGGCACCTCATCGATCAATCCGGCCGTCGCTAGGAGATGACTTCCGAACCACGCCGAGAACAACGCACCGAGCGCGGTCGCGCCGAGATATCCGAAGACCGTCGCGATCGTCGGTGCTCCATTCTCGACCCGGCCCCAGCGACGTATGGCCCAAGCTGCTAGCGCGAAACCCGTGGTGTGGGCGAAAGCGAATGCGGCACATGCGAGTGCAAGGGTGAGGATCGAGGCGCCGCCGCCGTACATCCTGTCGCTCAGCACTGTCGCAAGCGCGCAACAAATGACGACCAAGGGCAGCGCCCGGGCCCCGAGGATCAGGATGGAGGCTAGCGTCACGGCGGCCGGTGGAAACCACAGACTTGCATGGGGTGCATGCTCGAGCACACGAGCTAGCGCGAACGCCGCGAGCCACAGGACCGGCACAGCAGGATAGATCGCCCACCAGCGATCGGTTGCGCCGCGTCGATCCGAGTGCTGCATAAGCTGCCTCACGAGGAACTTCAAGCAAGCCGCATGCCAGCGTACCGGGTCGCGGCAGGCGATCGCCACTGCCCAGGAAGCGCACGTCGGCCGCATGCTCTGCGGGGATTGCCTAGTGGCGCCAGCCCGCGCCGACCTCTGCCCCTGGCCCTCGCGCTGGCAAACGGACTAGGCGACGCAGGGTTGCCAAGAGAAGTGACGGCCCACCTACCCGTGCACGAGCTTCCAAGTTGTCACGCGTTACGCGCAGGACAAGCATCCCGTCACGTCGGTCCTGCTGGAAAGGCGTGAGCGAAACCGGCCTCTTGATCCTTTCAACGAGCTCCGGCTCGCGTCCACGCCCGACGTCCGCCCTGCGTCGGATGCGGACATCGGGCTGGTCGGCATTGGCGCGCCGGTGCGCAAGGACTGGAAGGCTGAGTCAGTGGCACCAGCGCACGATGCCGACGAACATGGTTCGATCGCCTCATGGCATGAGTCCGTTGCGATCGGTCAGAGCCCTAGCGACCTAACGCCCTAAAGCCTCCAACACCACGACTGCCACCCGCTTGCGTACAGGCGTCATGCGTCGCAGGTGAATCAACGCCTGCGCTTCGAGCTCATCGCCGGCGAACTCGTCGGTCCGCACCGCCGGGGTCGCCTCGGATGGATCCAGGCGGCAGGGGCCCCGGCCAGTCGCGAGCCATTCGAAGCCCGCGCCCGTCTCGGTAGCAATCTGGATCAAGTGCTCGACACTCGGCCGCGTCCCGTGCGGATGCTCCCATTGGGTGACGGCGCTGCGCTTGATGCCGAGCCGCCCGGCGAGCGCGCCCTGAGTGAGCCCGGCCTGCGTGCGGGCACGGCGGATGCGCTGGGGCAATGAGATCATGGCCTTCTTCCTACGGCGTGGATGAGGACGGTCCGTGTCCGGCGCGGCGGCGCGTCGTGCCAGCACGACTGCCCTGCCAGCGATTCTGTCGCCACGCGGTCCAGTCGCGCTGTCCTTTCGTCGGCATCGCCGCGAAGCGCGCGCCGGGCAAATCATGGGCAGGCCCGCTTGCCTGCAGAAGCGCTTGCATCACGGCACGCATTGGCGCGTGATCGACACGTGACAGCGGCGCGCAGGGGCGCCGACCGCGCCGGCAGGACGCCGGCCATAGCGGAGGCACGTCGATGCTGCGGATTTCCCTGTTCGGCTCGATGGCGCTCGCGACCGGGCGCGACGATGCACCCGAAGTGGCCGTCGCCGGGCGGAGCGCGAGCCTGCTCGCCTACCTCGCCCTCGGCCAGGGCCGGAGCTTCAGCCGGTCCGAACTGCTCGCGAGCCTGTGGCCTGACCCTGGCGCGAGCGCGTCGACCGGCTCCTTCAACACAGCGCTTTGGCGCCTGCGGCGCCTGCTGGAAACGCCGCCGCTCGCGCACGGCACGCTCATCACCAGTGACCGCCGCGGCGCGATCGCGATGTGCCCGCATACGGACGTCTGGCTCGACGTCACCGAGTTCGACCGGCTCGTGTCGCCCGCCCTCGCGCGCGCACCGGAGCGCCTGACGGAGGATGACGCAGACGCCCTGGAGCGCGGGGTGCGCCTGTACAAGGCCGACCTGCTGGTCGAGCTCTCGGACGACTGGGCCCTACGCGCGCGGGAGCGCTACCGCCGCGGCTTCCTCAATGCGCTCTACCGCCTGATGCAGATCGCCACGCTGCGCCGGCAGTACCTCGAAGGCATCGGCCATGCGCAGCGGATACTTGACCATGATCCCCTGCGCGAGGACGTGCATCGCGACCTAATGCAGCTGTACGTGGCCAGCGGCCAGCGCGCGCTGGCGCTGCGGCAGTTCGAGTGCTGTCGCGAGCTGCTAAGGCGCGAGCTGGCGATCCAGCCGATGCGCGAGACCCAGGCCCTGTACCGGCGGATCGCCGACAGCGCCGTCGGACTGCAACGCGATGACGATGGCGGCGTCGCCATCGACCGGCGTGTCTCGCTGCAGGGAGACCGACGTCGTTCCACCGACGTGGCGATGCCGCCGGTGGCGCGTGCCACGCCGCCCTCGACGTCGCGCGAACCGGCCGATGCGCGACCGGAATCGCTGCTGCACGGTGCGCGCGCGCACCTGGCCGCGGCCGATGCACAGCTCCAACTGAGCCTGCGCCTGCTCGGTTGACGGTCGCGCTGCGCGGCCGTGCCGGCCGCGCGCCAACACGCACCGCACCACCTCCCCGGCCTGAGACGCCCGCCCCATGGCGGGCGTCTCCGCATCCGCGCGGGGTCGGGCGGCCGCGGCCGTGCCGTCACACGGCGCCGCGTCACGCGGCTGCGCCCGACATCACGCGGAAGCGCTCCCGCGTGATCCACGCGTGATCCATGCGTGATCGGCCGGTGATCGTTTCGGCGCAGCCTCGCCCCATACGTCGCCACCGGAGCTCCGTGATGGCCCTGCTCGAAGACCGCACTGCCGTGTTCATCGTCCGCGTCTGGTGCGAGCGGGGCGACGGCGAGGCCGCGGTCACCGAGTGGCGCGGCTCCGTCGAGCACATTCAGAGCGGCCAGCGCGCCTTCTTCCGCAACCTCGATGCGGTGATCGACTTCGTGCGCCCGCACCTGGAGAGCATCGGCATCGATGCGCAGCAGCGCTTCTGGGAGCGCATCTCCACTGCACTGGATGAAGCGCCGCCGGCGGTGCCGGTCGCCATCCCGATTCCGCCCGCCCAGCCCGATCCCGTCCTTCCCTCCCCTGTCGCGCGGCAAGCCAGGAGCCCGTCATGACCCGCATCCGTGCCAATCGCGAATCGATCGACGATCGCTTTAGCGTGCTCGGGTTCACCGTCAACGCCGACCACCCGCTGTACGAGGTCGGGCTCGCGACCGACCCGGAGCTGTTCAAGCCCGAGCACCGGGCGCGCCGCACCGCGGGCAACTTCTTCGCGAGCCCGCTGCAGCCCACGCGACCGCGCAGCGATGCGGTCTACCTCGTACCGCCGGCGGTGGTTGCCCGATTCGTCGGCCAGCCGCGCCTGTATTTCGGCGTGGCGAGCTATGCCGACGGCGACCGCAGCAAGCCGATCAGCGTGCGCCGCCCGGACAGCGGGCACATGTACGTGAGCCTGCGCGGCCTGACGGAGCGCGGGCTGCGGCGCGTCACGCGCGGGGCGACGCCCGGAAACGGCGCGCAGTACGGTGCGCCGGCGGCCGCGCCGACGTGGGGCGGCGACGCGGTCGCCGACGGTGCGACGCCGACGCGGGGTGGGAACGGGAGCAGCGGCGCGACGCCCGTGCCCTACAACGACGGCTACTCCGACGACCTGTGGCAGCAGCCACCGTCGGCCACGGCACCCTCCGCGGACGCAGCCCCGACGCCCGCGCCGACCGCCGACGCCGGCACCGGCACCGGCACCGCCCCGGCCGCCACGCAGAGCGTCCGCCTCGCGGGCAACGGAGCGCCTCGCCCCCAGAGCAGCTTCGCCGCGCACCGCGACGACTACGACGACGGCTTCGGCCCGATGCCCACCGCATCCCGCGCGTCCACCGTGCCACGGAGTTTCGCGCCGTCGCGCCACGCCACGCCACGCACGCCAGCGCCCTCGCGCCTGGCCACGCCGGCACGCGAACTCCGCGTCGTCTCCAGCTACTACAGCCCGAGCGACTGGCTCGATGCACTGCGCACGCAGATCGGCTTCTTCGCCTCCAGCCTGCAGTGGTGGGCCGGGGTGGAGAACACCACCGTCATGCCCCACAGCGCGATCTGCCAGGCACGCACCGTCGACGGCAGCGCCGAGGGCGGCCAGCACGGCACCGCCTTCTTCATCGCGCCGAACCTGCTGCTCACCGCGGCGCACGTGGTCGACCGCCAGAGCGAGCTGATCATCGTGCCTGGCAAGAACGGCGCCGGAACGGGCGCGGCGAACGAGCCGTTCGGGCGCTTCCGCGTGTCCGCCGCGGACATGGTCAAGCACCCGTCCTACGTCGCTTCGAGCCGCGACTTCGACATCGCCCTGATCCGCGTACCGTCGGGCCATGCCTCGACGAACTACTTCGACCTCGTCGAGGAGCTCACGCAGTCGCGCCCGGAGGGCGTGGTCGTGTCCGGCTATGCCGCATATTCCGACCCCGATGGCCTGATCGACAGCGTGGTCAATGCCACCATCGACGCCGACAGGCAGCACATGCACGGCGGCCACATCCGCTCGTTGCCGAGCGAGGAGACGTTCGACTACGACCTGCAGTCGCTCGGCGGCACCAGCGGCTCGCCGGTCTACTACATCGAGGACGGTGACGCGCCGCGCACGCACATGGTCGGCGTCCACGTGGCCGGGCACGGCGACACCACCAACCTCGGCTGCCGGATCACGCCGGCGAAGCTCGCGTGGATCCGCCAGCAGGCCGCGGCTTGGAACCAGCCGCTGAGCTTCTCGCTCGGCGCGCGCGCCTTGTCCGACGCCGGCGACGCATCGGACGAAGAGGCCTATGCGCAGGCGGAACTCTATGCGCACGTGCCGGAGCCGGTGGAGGACGACGGCGCGGTCGCGGAGGCACAGACGGTCCGCGCGCGTGCCCTCACGACCGCCACGCCCGACTACCCCGGCGCGAGCCGCTTCGTTCCCGCGCATTCGCGCAACTTCCGCGCCGGCCGCCGCCGCGGCGCGGTGATCGACCGCATCGTCATCCACATCACCGCGGGCGGGCCGCGCATCGACGGCACGATCGCCTGGTTCCAGGACGGCGAGCGCCGCGACCGGACCACGGGCCGGCAGGCAGGCCCGAGCAGCGCGCACTACATCGTGGGGCGCGACGGCGAAGTGGTGCAGATGGTGCGCGACGCGGACACGGCCTACCACGCGTCCAGCGCGAACAGCCGCAGCATCGGCATCGAGCACAACGCGAACAAGCCCTACCGGCTCAACCGCCGCGACCTGCCGCCGACGATGGAGCAGTACCAGGCCTCCGCACACCTCGTCGCGTGGCTGTGCGCGCAGCACGGGATCCCCGCCGATCGCGAGCACATCGTCGGACACATCGAAGCGACGCCGGCCGACAACCACGACTGCCCCTCGTCCTACTGGGACTGGGACACCTACATGCAATGCGTGCAGCTCGCGGTTGACGCGTTCGCGCAGGGCAGCTCGACAGGCCAGGTGCCCACGACGTCGCAGGCGCTCTCGCGCCGTCCCATGGCGCGCGCGCAGGAGATCATCCAGCCCTACTACGACCCCTCCGACCCGGCCACCGCGCTGCAGTGCCAGAACAACGCCTTCAGCCAGGCGATGGAGGAGTGGTTCGTCGGCGTCGACAGCACGCACGCCTTCCCGCACTCGGCGATCTGCCACCTGCAGATGTGGGACAGCGAGGGCAACGACGCCGGCGCCGGCACCGGCTTCTACATCGGCCCGAACCGGATCCTGACCTGCGGCCACAACCTCGTCGACGCCGCGAGCGTGACCATCACGCCGGGCATGAACGGCGCAGGCGTGAAGCCGTTCGGCGACTGCACCGTGACCGATGCGAGCTGGCGCGTGCCGCGCAAGTACCGCGATAACCGCTCGTTCGACAACGACATCGCAGTGATCGACAACGTGCCGATCGCGGCCCCGGGCGGTGCGTGGTTCCGCTTCCTGCAGGCCACCCCGTCGGCGCACATGCCGCTCGTGGTCTGCGGCTATTCGGCGCAGTCGCGCGCGGTGCCCGACCTGACTGCGGCGATCGACGGCTACAAGCAGCACCTGCACGGCGGGTATGCGCGAGAGATGCACACGCACGAGACGATCGACTATCCGATCCTCTCGCTCGCCGGGGCGAGCGGCTCGCCGGTCTATACGCTGCGCGACGACGGCGACGGGCTGCAGGCGTATGTCTGCGCCATCCACGTGAGCGGCCAGCGCGCCGCCCAGGGTGTGAACACGGGTTGCTTCATCACGCCCCGGAAGATCGACTACATCGAGGACCGCGCGACCACGTTCGCGCTCGGTGCGCCGCGCGCGCTCTCGACGGACGCCGTCGAGCACCGCGTCGCGCTCGTCCCGCAGCCGGACAAGAACGCCTGCTGGGCCGCGGCGATGACGATGCTGAAGTCCTTCCGCAGCGACGCCTCGTTCGACCCCGAGGCTTTCGTCCGCGAGGCCGGCGGCTCCCTGGCCACCTCCTACGGCTGGGACCAGCTCGAGCGCGTGCGCGACCACTACGGCTTCCGGGTGATCGAGCAGCCGTCGAACGCGAGCCTCTACCACGCACCGACGCAGTGGGCGCAGTGGCTGCGCGACTTCGGGCCGCTGTGGGTGGTGATCGTCGGCGCGCCGCATGCCGTCGTGGTCTCCGGCATCCGCGGCGACCTCGCCGGTGCCGCGGCGACGGAGGTCTACGTCCTCAATCCGTGGGACACGACGACCGCCTTCGACAATGATCCGGTCGCGTTCAACCCGCCGAACCGCGGGCACGAGGGCTGGATGTCCTTCGAGGCCTTCGCCGCGGACTTCGGCGGCATGGCCGAGCCCGACTACGGCAACTGGCGGGTGCTGCACCTGCCGGCCACCGCGGCGCAGGCGCAGGCGCAGTCGCTGTCCACCCGCGGCTACCGGCTCGCGCCTGCGCCGCGAAGCCTGAGCATTTCCGGCGACGCGCCCGAGCCGATCGAGCCCTCCCGCGTTCCCGGCACGCGCATGACCGTCGTCCGCGGCACTGCCGGCGCGAGCCGGTGGTCGCTCGACCAGCTCGAAGGCCGCAAGGCGCCGCAGTCGCCGCCGATGTCGGCATCGTCGCTGCAGGCCACCGACGTGGTCATCGACCTGGGCGAATGGCCGGCGCTCGAAGGCGAGCCCGCGCCGCTGCCGCTCACCGTGCGCTTCCGCGGCGAGGCGGACGGCTCGATCGGCAACGTCGTGATCACCGCGGGCACGCCGACTCCGCTCGGCTACGGCGTCGACGTGGTCGCGCGGATCGACGACGCAGCCGACAGCGATGGCGTCGCGACTCTGCGCGTCGGCATCGACGTGCGCTTCAGCGGGCTCGCACAGGGCGCGCCGACCGCTCGGATCGACCTGCGCCTGCGCGGCGACGGCCGCTACGAGCGCAGCAACCGCTGGACCGACACGAGCCTCGCCGCCTGAGCCGCCGCCATGTCCGTGCGCCCGCCCCTCGATGGCACCCGCCCCCGTGCCGGGATCTTCCCGCCGGGGGTCGCGCGCGGCCCGCAGGCGCGCACCGCGCCTTCGTATGCGCTCGCCGACCCCGCCGCAGCCCCGGCGCCCGCCGCCGCCAAGCCCCAGGCCACCGAGACGATCGCCCGCCGCGCAGGCGCGATGGTCGACGAGATCGACTTCCCGGGCTTCGTCGCGCAGCTGGTGCACGGCACGTTCGACGCGATCGTCGACGCTTCGATCCGGCAGATGGAGAGCTATTCCGAGCTGGTGAGCGCCTGCGCGAAGACGGTCGACGAGTTCACCGAGGCGAACGTCACGCTCAACCAGGCGCGCGACTGGCTCGCTACGCGCTATCCCGGCGACGTCGGCCTGCTGTTGCCGGACGGCGGCGAGCGCGCCGAGCCGCAGGTCGTGCCGCGCACCGAAGGCCTTGCGCCCGCATGGCTCGCCGATTACGGCATCGAGGGCGAGGAGCTCACGCCCGAGCTGCTCGAGCAGCACGTTCTGCCGCAGGTGCGCCGCGCGATCGGCGCCGAGCGCCACCAGCTGCTCTCGACCATGGTGCTGATGGGCCTGAACCGCGTCGCCGTGCGCGACGGCAGCATCAGCGCGAAGGTGATGTTCCGCGCGGCGGCGCGCGACGCCGCGGGCCTGCAGTACGCCACCGCCAGCGATCCGAAGTCGGTCAACAACTGGGGCGAGCGCGGCGCGGCGAGCTACTCGGGCCAGGGCTCGACGATGGTCTCGACGCTCGCGGTGAATGCGCAGAACGAGTCGAGCGTGCGCGCCGACCTGTTCGGCGAGGTCAAGCTCAACTTCGTCAGCGAGACGCTGCCGCTCGACAAGCTGGTCGATCCGGTCAAGGCCTCGCTCGTGCAGCGCCACGCACCCGCATTGCGCGGCGCGATGCCTGCACCGGCGGCGCCGGCGCCCGGCACGGGAGGCGCGTGATGCTCCGCGAACTCCACCAACTGCTCGATGAGCTGCATGCTGGACTCAGCGCGATCGAGGTGACCGGCGGCGTGCGCCTTTCGCAGGTCGACATGACCCTGCCGCTCGAGCTGCGTCCCGTCTTCCGCGACGGCGGCTGCGTGCTGCTCGCGGACGTGCCGCGCCAGAGGGCCGTCGACGGCTGGATGGCGAGCCCGTCGAGGCTGGTGATCGCCTGGAGCGCACCCGAGCTTCCCCGGCGTGCGGAGCACCGCTCATGAGCGCGCAGCTGCCGCCGCTGGTGCGCGACTCGGGTGTGCCCTTCGACCTGTTCATCCAGGCACTCACCGAGCAGCTCGACAAGGCGCAAGCCTCGATGGCGATCAAGGCGCGCGTCGCGCGCATGCCGCTCACCTTCGCGGTCAAGGATGTCTCGATCGACCTGCGCGCCTTCGTGCAGATGGTCGACGACGAGGTTTTCGTGCGCCCCGCCGGCCCCGGCGAGACCGAGGCCAGCACCGTCAAGCTCGCGCTCACCACCATCACCAAGGCGATGGTCGAGGAGAACGCGGTCGACTTCAAAGCCGAGGATCCGAAGTTCGGCCTCAAGGAGGCGCTCGGCGACCAGATCTCCGACGAGGAGCAGCGCCGCCTGGAGCGCATCGGCGTGCGCACGATCACCCAGCTCAACGAGCTCAAGGCCACCGCCGGCGCGGACGTCATCGCCCGCCTCTCGCGCATGCCGGTGAACCGCCTGCAGCAGGCCATGATGCGCGCCGCGGCGCCGCGGGTGACGCGCGTGGAGCGCGACGGGCACGTCGGCCGCGTGCATCTCAATGCGCCGGGCCTGCGTGCCGGTCGGCTGCCGTTCGTGCGCGCGGCCGGCAATGCCGTGCCGGTGGTCGCCGCCGGCGACGGCGAGATCGTCCTCGCGCCGATGGCCATGCAGCTCGGCTGCGAGGCGGAGGTCGACTTCGGCGACGGCGAGTTCGCCCGCGTGCACCTCGCCGAGGGCGAGCTCGGGCGCTGGGAGACCGCGTCGTGATCGCGCACACCGTCCCCCGCCGCCTGCTGCTCACGCTGAAGCTCGGCGAGCTGCCCGAGCACATTCCGGGGCTGCGCGCGGTGCACGGCTACGGCACGCCGGCGGCCGACCATGTCGACGGCGGCGTCATCGACCGCCTCCTGCGCCACCACGGCGGCGCGCTGCGTGCCGCGCGCCTGCACAGCGCGCGCGTGCGACGCGCGGAGCGTGCGGTGACCGGCGCGCGTCGCTTCGACGACGTCGAGCAGCTGAGCGGCGTGGCGCGCGTGCTGCGCATCGAAGTGCGCGAGGCCGCACGCATGCCGGACCTGATCGACGCGCTCGCGCAGCTGCCGATGGTGGAGCGCGTGGGCCCGGACTACCTCTGCCGTGCGCCGTTCGACGCGCCGGCCGTCGCGCTCGACGCCCGCCGCGCGCGGGGCGACGCCTGGGCGCACGGGGCCGTGCGCTTGCCGCAGGCACTGCAGCTCGAGCCGGGAGATCCCGCCGTCGTCGTGGGCCTCGCCGATACCGGCGTGGCCACGCGGCATGCCGAGCTCGACGCGCGCGTGCGCGCCGGCTTCGACAGCGTCGACCTGGACCCGGACGCCGTGGGCGGCCTGACGCTCGTCGGCGACTTCAGGCACCGCGGTCAGCGCCCGGACGACGACGTCGGCCATGGCACGGGTTGCGCGGGGATTCTCGCGGCGCGCGGCGCCGGCATGCCCTCGGGCGGCGCGGGACTGTGCGGGTTGACGCCCGTGCGCGTGCTCGGCGCGGCGGTCGGTCCGGACGCGAAGCGCTTCGGCGTCGGCGCGCTCGACAACATCGACATCGGCATGAAGCGACTGATCGACCTCGGCGTGAAGGTGATCAACATGAGTTTCGGCACGCCCGACTCGCTGCTCGCCGCCGACGCGCCGCGGCCGCACGAGGAGGTCGTGCGCTATGCGCTCGCGCGCGGCGTGATCCTGGTCGCGGCCAGCGGGAACTCGGGCCTCGAGGAGCGCTTCTACCCCGCTGCGCACCAAGGCGTGATCGCGGTGGGCGCCGTCGACGACAGCCTCCGGCCGGCGTCCTTCAGCACCCGCGGCATGCACGTCGCGCTGTGCGCGCCCGGCCGGGAGATCGTCACCTGCGGGCTGGACGGCTACCAGCGCGCCACCGGCACCAGCTTCGCCGCGCCTTTCGTCACCGCGGTCTGCGCATTGATGGCCTCGCGCGCGCAGCGCCGCGCGTGGCCGCTCACCGGCGAGGACTGCCGCCGCCTGCTCGTCGCGAGCGCGCGCCCGTTTGCCCGCGCCGGCGTCGCCGGCTGCGGCGTCGGCGTGCTCGACGCGGCCGCGGCGCTCCGCGCGCTCGACGCCGACATCGACCTGCACCTGCGCGACGCCGACGGTGGCGCGCCGGCCGAGACCCCACCCGCGCTCGCCGCGGCCTGACGCACCACGAGGAGACCTGCGATGGCGACCCCACGCAAATCGAGAAAGGCCGGCGCCCGCGGTGCCGACAAGCCGACACGCGCCGCCGGCGCGAGCCGCGGCGGTCACGGAGGCGCACCGGGGAATGCCATGCACGGCAGGCAGGACCCGGAGGCCGAGGCGCGCGCGAAGGCGGCCGCGGAGGCCGAAGCACGGGCCAAGGCCGACGCGGAAGCCCGCGCCGCCGACGAAAAGGCCCGTGCCGAAGCCGAGGCACGGGCGAAGGCCGAAGCAGAAGCCCGCGCCGCCGCCGCTGCGCGATCGAACCCCGCGACACCCACCCACGACGAGAGAACCGCCATGAACCGCATCCTGCTGGTCGATCTCGGCGAGCGCGAGCACAAGACCCGTGAGGATCTGCGTGGACGCAAGCTGAAGTTCGAATCGATCCTCGCCAACAAGAACCTCGACGGCCTCAATCCCGCGCAGCAGCGCGAGTACGAGGCGATCAAGGCAGCGCTGTCGACCGACCTCACCGCCGACCCGTTCTATCGCGTGGTCGCCGAGACCGTCGCGCAGCAGCCCTGGGCGCAGCTCGCCCGCGACAACCGCTTCGTGCACGAATACGGCCTGATGGGCAGCCAGCGGGTACCCGCCAACCTGCTGCAGCGGCTGGAGGACGGCGAACGCGAGATCGCAGGCATCGCCGGCATCCTGCAGCTCGACAACCACGTCGAGGCCACGCGCGACAAGGCCGGGCTGGTGCGCCACATCAGCACCGCGCAGGGCGAGTACCGCGCCAACCGCGCGCTGTTCGACGCCGCCTTCGCCCAGCTCTCCGAGCAGTACAAGGTCTCGCTGCAGTCGCAGATCGAGGCCGGCCTGATCGACGGCGACATCATCGGCTGCGAGCACCCCGGGCAGGATCCGAACGCGCGCCGCGGCACCTTCAGTGCGGATGACCCATCGCGCCCGACCGGCAAGGACATCGTCTGTGCGCTGTCGGCGCGCAACGTCGCCGCGCTGGTCCGGCGCCTCGCGTCTTCGGGCGTGACGGCGAACGACCCATGGCTCGCCAGCCGGATCCAGAACGGCTATGACATGCAGGCCGGCGTACTCGAGGGCGCGCCGATCTCGTCCACCGAGATCGCCCTGCCGGAGTTCGACGACGTCACCGACCAGGTTGCCGTGCGCGAGAACCTGCTCGGTGCGCAGGCGGTGGCGTTCGCCGCCCACTGCGAGGACATGGGCATGTTCCAGGTGGTCGAGAAGTGCGTCGACCTGTTCCGCATGGGCCTGCTGCCGATCAGCCGCGGCAAGGCCGGCGACTACCTCTACGGCTACCTCAAGAAGTCCGCCGAGCGCATGACGCAGAACGAGCGGCTCGACCTGTACCGGCAGGTGCTCGGGCGCAACGAGGGCGATCCCGCGCTGCCCGGCAACCCCGAGTACAAGGAGCTGTGGCTGCGATTCATGGCCGCGGTCTCGAACTTCGGCCGGCAGCTCTCCGTCGACCGCATGCTGCGCACCAACGTACCGGTGGCCGTGTCGCAGGAGCAGGTGCGCAAGGCGGGCCGCGACCTCGCCGCGAACCTGTCCGTGCACAGCTTCGGCATCGTCCGCTTCGCCGCGGCGGAGCTGCAGCAGACGATCCTCGAGTTCCGCGACGTGCTCAGCGACGCCGAGCTGCGCGCCTGCGTCGGCGCCCGCGACATGTGGCAGCTGATCGACCAGATCAATGCCAACTACCTCGGCGGCCTGCGCAATACGCACCAGCACCGCACGCAGGCGCGCGCGAGCGCGGTGATCATCCGTTGGCTGGCGAACCACAGCGATCGCCTGGCCGGGCGCTACGGCGAGGTCATCAGCGTGAACGCGCTCACCAATCCGCAGATGAGCGGCAGCGACCAGCCGATGCTCACGCCCAACGACTGGGACCTCGTGCAGGCCTGCGAGCAGTGGCTCGCCGTCGGCGGCGTGCAGGAGTCGAGCATCGAGCGCTATGCGCAGTCGGTGGAGACGCCGGCGATTCCGAGCCTGCCGATCGGGCGTGGCGGCGGCCTGCCCGCGGAGGCGCGCGCGATCCTCGACCAGGCCGGCATCAGCCTGCCCTCCCTCTGACGCGGCGGCCCTGAAGCCCGGAGCATCGCGATGAACGTCTCCATCTTCCCCCGCGACACGGCGGCGCGACCGGTCAAGCACCTGGTCACGCAGTCGCTGCAGTCGGCCGCGCGCGCCCTCGGCACGCGCGACCCGATGCCCTACATCGACGGCCTCATCGAGCGCACGTTCTACCTGCCCGACGACGACTATTCCTACGCGCACAACTCCCTCGCACCGGGGGCCGTACCCTACGAGCCGTCGTTCTCGGAGACCGAGCCCGGCAAGCTGCGCTTCACCATCGAGCCGCTCGGCCCCAGCGCCACGCCGATCGCGCGGCGTGACGAGGCCACGCGCGAGATGCGCCGGCTCATCGCGCCGATCTTCGGGCGCGACGCATTGAAGTGGTTCGACTCGCGCAGTGAGGAGTGGCGGGGCTTTGGCGGCCTGTCGTGGATGAACTACGGCGCCTGGTTCGGCAGCGCCTTCGACGAGGACGGGCTCTACGCCGCGAAAATCTATTACGAGTTGCTGCCGACGCAGATCGACGCGCTCGCGCCCGGGCTCGCGAACCTCACGCGGCAGGTGATGGCCGAGATGCCGAACCTGATGCCGATCTTCACCAGCATCGGCTGCAAGCGCGAGACCGGCAGCCAGCGGGTGACGTTCCTCCATCGCGGGCCGATGGCCGTGTCCTCGCTCGGGCCGCTGATGAACCGGCTCGGGATCGGCCACCAGCTGCCGAGCCTGATGCGCATCGTCGGCGTCGCGCTTGGCGGGCGCTTCGAGCTGCCGCCCGGCGGCGTGCTGGTTGGCGTGCGCGAGACGCCGGAAGGCGCCGAGCTCAAGCTCGAGGTGCTGCTCGCCGCGATCCCCGACCTGCCCTCGCGCTTCCTCGACCTGCTGAAGCTCGGCCTGTCCGAGCGCCCGCGCCAGCTCGCCGCGCTCACCCGTTGGCTCGATGCCTTCGGCATGGACAGCGGCGACGAGGGTCACTTCTCCGTGCTCAGCATCCGGGTGAACCCCGTCTCACCCGCGCGGATCAGCCTCTACGTGCGGCCGATCGAGTTCGAGATGCGCGACACCCTCGAGGAGGCCCGCGCGCTGCAGTAGCGGACGGTGGCGGACACGCGTCCGCAGCGTCGCCGCCACGCCCTCGGACCGCCGACCTTTCCGGAGCCCGCCATGTCCGCCACCCGCGCCTCCCTGTTCCCACCGGCCTCGCGCACCTATGCGCGGCCCGCGCCCGACGCCCGCACGCCGGTGCGCCAGGCCGTGCGCGGCCTGCTCGAGGCGAGCCCCGCGTTCCGCCAGCTCTCGCCGCAGGCGCAGCGCGAGCTCGCGCAGGGCATGGTGCGCATCGGCGAGGAGCTGGTCGCGCCGCGCGGCGACGTCGCCCGCCCCACCGCGCAGGTGCGCGCGCTCGCAGGCGAGGATCCGCACGCGCCGCCGTCGGTCCCCAAGTTCGACGCGCAGGGCGCGCGCGAGGGCGCGGCCGTCGCCGGCGCGCTGCTGCAGCAGGTGAACTTCCCCGACTTCTGCGCCGGCCTGATCAACGGCGTCTTCCACTCGATCGTGCAGACCTCGATCGAGCAGATGGAGGCCTACGCCAAGCTCGTGGCCGACGTCTCCAAGAGCCTCAACGACTTCCGCGACGAGAACACCACGCAGAACCAGGGCCGCGACCACCTGGTGCAGACCTTCCCGGACGTCTTCCAGCTGCAGACGGGCGGCGACGATCCCTTCGGCTTCGGCGCCGGCGCGTTCAACGAGGCCCCGGCCGCGCCCCAGCCGCGGGTGGTCGTCCGCGAGGACGTCGACGAGGCCGCCGCCATCGCGCGCATCAACCAGTCGCTCCCCCTCGACCGCCCGATCGAGCGGCTCGACGACGAGCTGGTCGAGGCGCTGCTGGTGCCCGCCGCCCGCACGCAGATCGCGAGCGGCCGGCAACAACTGCTCGCAACCATGGTGATGCTCGGCATCAACCGGATCGTGGTCACCGATGGCGAACTCACGGCGAAGGTGATGTACGACTTCCAGGCGCGCGACAACTTCCAGTTCCAGCACACGGCGCAGGCCTTCGACTACGGCGACGCGACGGTCACCACCGAGCAGGTCGCCGGCGGCGAGATCTCGCGCAGCGGCCCCACTCGCACGCTCGCGCGCATGCCGGACGGCCGGATCATCGAGCAGCGCCGCGATGCGAGCTTCTACACGCGCGGCGACTATAAGAGCGTCAGCCAGCCGCTGATCTCGATGCAGTCGATCACGCAGACCCAGGGCGACTCGCAGCTCACCGCCAAGGCTTCGCTCGCCGGCACGATGAAGGTCAAGTTCAAGAGCGACTACGTGCCGCTGGAGAAGCTCGCGAATCCCGAGTCGATCGCCGCGATCCAGATGAATGCACAGCCCGGCATGGTCAAGACGCTCGCCGCACGGCCGGCACCCCCCTCGCCCGCCGCGCCCGTACCGGCCGCCGCCCCCATCGCCTGACACCGGAGCCCCCGCCATGTCCGCCGTCGCGCAACGCCTTCCCCGCAGCGAACCCGCATGGCTGGGCGACGCCACGCTCGACGTGGTGCGCCCGCAGGTGCGGCAGATGCTGCAGTCCTCGCCCGGGTTCCGTGCGCTGCCGCCGCACGAGCAGCAGGAGATCGCGCGCAACATGGTGCGGGTCGCCTCCTACATGGCCAATCCCGACGACCTCGCACGGCAGGAACTCACGCCCGGCAAGGGCGTGCTGCGTCGCGACGAGCCGCAGGCGGTCGGTGGGCTCTCTTCGGCGCCCGCGCCGATCGCGCTCGCCCTGGGCGTGCCGGCGCCGGTGCCGGTGCGCGCGCTCAACAACCCCGTCGACCAGGCCAAGCGCAAGGCGTCCGACAAGGTCGGCACGTTCGCGGGCAGCGACTTCGACGCCGGCTCCGTGCGCCAGGGCGCCGACAACTTCAAGAAATTCGTCGGCTCGGTGGACTTCCCGGCCTTCGTCGGCGGCCTGATCCAGAACGTCTTCCAGGCGATCGTCAACGCCTCGATCCAGCAGATGAACGCTTACGGCGAGCTTCTGAAATCCGTCTCGCAGTCGATCGACGAGTTCGCGCAAGACAACATCAGCATGGACGGCGCGCGCGACTGGCTCGTGTCCAAGTTCCCCGCCGACCTCTCGATCGGCGACGGCGAGGCCGGCCCCGCGATCACGATGAACGACGTCGAGGATCCTGACGCCGCGCTCACGCGCATCAACCAGGAGCTGCAGCTCGCGCAACCGATCACCGACCTCTCCGACGCTGAGCAGGAGGCGCGCATCGTGCAGGCCGCGCGCCTGCAGATGGCCCGCAGCCGTCAGCAGCTGCTGTCGTCGATGGTGATCCTCGGCATCAACCGCATCGTGGTCACGGATGGCACCATCAATGCGAAGGTCGTCTTCGACATGCGCGCGAGCGACGAAGCGCAGCGCACCGCTGGCTCGAGCCTCACCGACCGGCAATCCAGCTACAACCGCAACACGACCGTGGCCGGCGCGCACTTCGGCTGGGGCGGCGCCGCCAGCCGCAACACCAACGTGCAGAGCCACATGACGACCGTCGCGTCGTCGGTCGAGGAGACGTCGGAGTCGAAGCAGGAGATGAAGGCCAAGCTCACCGGCGAGGTGCGCGTGAACTTCAAGAGCGACTACTTCCCGATGGAGAAGCTCGCCTCGCCGGCGATGATCGCGGCGATCCAGGGCAATTCGACGCCGGTCGACCCCAACCTGCCGCCGCCGCGCGCGGCCGCCACCGCCTGAGGGCGTCGTGCGCGTCGCCGCGCCGCCGCCGGATGTGCGACTGCCGTGGCGACCGGCGCATGCCGCGCTGGTCGAGGCCCTCGGATTCGCCGCCGCGCAGGTGGCGGGCCACGAACAGGCCTTCGCACGCGCGCTCGTCTTCGACCCCGGCGCGATCGACCTCCCGCCCGGCGCGCCCAATGCGATGGACGCCGCGGCCCTGCGCGCGGCCGGGCCGCTCTACTTCGCCGCCGAGCTCGAGGCAGCCGGCCTGTTGCGGTGCGCGGAGCTTGTCGCAGGCCTGTTCGCGAGCGGCGCGATCACCCAGCCCCTCGGCCCGGCCGCGCAGTCGATCCATGCCTTCTGGCGCAGCCGCCGCGAGCGCCTGCAGGCCGAGGAGCGCGAGGCGATCTTCGCGCGCGTGATCGAGGCGCCGCACTTCGAGCGCCTGATGACGGCGCTGTGCCGCGCGATCGTGGCGCAGGCCGACAATGCGGGCGTCGATGGCCTGAGGCCCGACCTGCACGAGCACGTCGGCCTCGCCGGCGCCGCGCAGGCACTCGCCGAGTTCCTCGCGCAGCGCATCGACGCCATGGCCTCGATCGCGGCGCGCGACGTCGTCGAGACGCTCAACCTGGCGATCGCCTTCCTCCGCGACCGCATGCTGCAGGTCGCCTTCGGCACGCACTCGCTGTGGTCGCTGGTCGCCACGGCAGCCAGTGGCGACGGCGTGACTCCGGGCGACGCCGGCGCGGTGCAGCGGCATGCCGATCGCGGCCGTGCCGGGCAGACGGTCCTCGCCTGGCTCGCGGGTCATTACGACGGCGACAGCCTCGCGCTCGACCCGCGCGACGCGGAGACCGGTGCGCTCGTGATGGCCGCACAGCGCTGGCTGGACGCCGCAGCGTCGCCGCGCCCGGTCGGCGCTCCGGCCGCCCTGCCCCTGCCCGTCGCCGCCTGAGGCCGCCATGCCTGCGGTCCTGCACGCACCGCGACCCACTCCCGCGCAGCAAGCGGCCCGGCGCACGTCGGGGGCAACGACGATGCACGATGGCGAGCCGCCCGGCTGGATCCGTGACGCCGTGCGCGACGTGCTGCAGCGCGCGTCGGGCTATCGCGAGCTCGATCCCGGCGCCCGACGCGCACTCGCCCACGCGATGGTGCGCGTCTCGGCGCTCGCCGCGCGCCTGATCGAGGAAGAAGACGAGGCGAAGACGCAGACCGCGCCCGCGCCTGCGCCGCTCGCGCGCGCGCAGTCGCAGCCGGCGTTTGGCGCCGCCGCCGACCGCATCGCCCAGACGACGCAGAACGTGCTCAATGCGGTCTCATTCCCGCGCTTCGTCACCGATCTCATCAACGGCGTCTTCCGCGCGATGCTGGACTCCAACCAGACGCAGATGCAGCAGTACGTCAACCTGCTCAATGCGGTCTCGGCATCGGCCGAAGGCTTCGAGGGCACGCAGTTCGGGCTGATGCGCGTGCGCCAATGGCTGGCGGATCAGTTCCCGGAATCGATCGAGTACGAGGCGCCCGAGGTCGAACCGGGCGAGGCGCCGGATCCTGAGGAGGTCGCCGAGGCCCGCCTGCGGCTTCGCGGAGGCGCTTCGATGCCACCGCCCGAGATCATCCGCGCGACCCTCGGCATGGCACCGGAGGATGAGCTGTCGACCAGCAATCCGGAGCAACTCGTGCCGCTCGCGCGCCGGCATCTCGCGCGCCAGCGTCAACAGATGCTCGCCACCATGGTGATGATGGGCATGCAGCGCATCGTCGTCGACAGCGGCAAGATCAACGCGGCGATGCGCTTCCACATCGACACCCGCAGCGCCGCCAACGAGGACCGTGGCAGCCAGACCAGTGTGCAGAACCGCATCAAAGGCGGCGGCAGCTTTGGCGTGGGGCCGTGGGGCGCGAGCGCGGAGGTGGAAAACACGATCGGCTACGTGTCGACGCAGCGCACGCAGTCGACCGAGGAGATGAATACCGATCTCGAATTGAACTCGTCGGTGGAGCTCAACTTCCGCAGCGACTATCTGCCGCTCAACCAGATGGCCAACCAGGCGCAGGCCGACCGGATCCGCGCCAGCACGCTCAATCCCGCGGCGACCGCGTCGGAGGATCCGGTAGCCGCACGCGCCGCGCGCCAAGCTGCACAACGTGCAGCCGAGGATGCACGCCGTGCGGCCACGCCCGTCTCAATGCCCGCGGTGTCGGCTCCATCGACGGCGACGACGACGCCTGCAGCCGCTTCGAGAGGATCGCTTTCGCCCGGCGCGGGCAACACCGCGTCCACGGCGACGCCCGGTAATGCCGCCGGCAGCGCTGCGCGATCCCAGGTGGCTGCCTCGCCCGCGACCTCCGGCACGCCGCGCCCGCAGACGCCGTCTGCAGTCGACACGCGGGCCACGCCGGGCGGAGGGGTGATTCCCGGACCCACCGTCCCGACGTCGACGACGCCCGGTACGACGCCATCGTCAGCGTCGCCAACGCCCGCTTCCACGTCGTTCCCGACACGGGCGGCCACGCCGGGTCTGCCCGCATCCCAGCCGGCATCGCCCTCGCCCCCGCTAGGCTCTGGGGCGCGCCCGTAATCCACCGAACGGATTTGCGCGTGCAACAACGGCTTTGCGCCCGTGCCTGCGCACGAGTGCGGCTGGCAACATGCGCCAGTCGAGCCATCACGGACGCAGTAGCAGATGCGATGTCCACTTCGGGTCGCTTGCAGACCTTGGGGCATCACGCTCACGCGTGGATCGACACCGGCTTGGCGGCGATCCAGGCAGCGCGCCTGACAGAGGACTTGGCGCATTCGTCTCCTATCCTGCACGCCCGACGGCCGTCGCCTCGTGGTGCACTCAATGGCAATCCGCATTCGCCGAGGCGGCGACCGCAGGCCGCTACCGCGCACGGTGGACCTGGTGCTGATGGTGCTCGCCGGCGTCTACTTCCTTCTGCACAGCCAGCTGTTGCACCGGCTGACCCAGAGTCGTCGAGTGACGGCACGTTCGCGAGCCTCATGCTCCCCGCAATCCTGAAGGCGGTGCCGTTGAGCGCGCATGGGGAGCCGGCGTCTGGCTGCTGTATCAACGACCCACCTACGTTGCCTGGCTTGCTTGCGCCATGGTGCTTCGGCCACTCACCTACCTCCTCGGCCCCGAGTCGCTGTTAGTGCACTGGCCGGAGCGGGCAGCATCGCATCGGCCTGTCTGTCGGAGTCGATGTAACGGACCATGGGCAGCTGCGGCGCGGCGCCTCATCCCGGCCTAACGGCCGTCCGCGAGAATGCGCACGTGCCATAAATAGGAGCCGGTCGGATGGAACCCTTTTCCCGCACCTGCGCGTGCGCCGCACTTGTCGCGGTCGTCGCCGTCGCATGCTCGCGACAGCCCGCGCCCGAAGCGACGCCCGCACCGCGATCCCCTCAGGGCGCCGTGGCCGCCGACGACGCGACGTACTACGCGAGCCTGGTGCAGCGCTTCGGCGGCGACTACGACGCATGCCCGGCGGCAGTGGACGCACGTGCGGTTGAATGCGCTGACGACGCGGTCGGCACGACCGGCCCGACGCGCGTGCTGCTCATGCTCGATGCCTCGGGCTCGATGGCCGCGCGCCTCGGCGCGACGACCAAGATGGACGCGGCACGGAGCGCGCTGACCACATTCGTGGAGGGGCTCGGGAACGGGACACAGGTCGCGCTGCGCGTGTATGGCCACACCGGCGACAACACGCCGGCGGGCAAGGCCGAGTCGTGCCGCGGCACCACGCTCGTGCATCCGTTTTCGACGCTCGATGCCGCGCGTTTCCGCACCGCGATGGCGAGCTTCGAACCGCGCGGATGGACGCCGATCGCCGTTGCGCTGCAGGCGGCCGCGAACGACTTTCCCAAAGGCGCCGGCGGACGCAATCTCGTCTACCTGGTTTCCGATGGCGAAGAGACCTGCAACGGCGACCCGACGGCGGCAGCGCGCGCCCTGCGCGAGTCCGGCATCGCGGTGACGGTCAACGTGATCGGCTTCGGCGTCGATGCGCGCACGGCGGAGCAACTGCGCCCGATCGCCGCCGCCGGGGGTGGCGAATACCTTGCCGCCGACACGGCGGCGACACTGACCGCGTTGTTCAACGAGCGCATGGCGAACGCGCATCGCCGCTACAACTGCGCCTCGGGCGAACAGCACGGTGCCTACAATGAGACCTCGGCGACGCATCACGCGCGATACAACTGCCTCAGTGCCGCCGCCCACCGGAAATACAACGAGATCAGTCGAAACGTCCATCTCGACTACAACGCGAAGCGCATCGGCATCGCGGTCCGCGATGGGGCATTGCAGCGCGCAAAGGCCAAGCGCGATGGGATCATCGACCCCGCCCGGGCCCGGCGGGATGCCGCGATTCAAGCCAGCCGCGGCGCACGCGACGCCGCGCTCGGGCAGGAGCGCCAAGCGCGCGACGAGCGCCTCGAGGCGGCGAAGCGCGAGCGCCCCGCACGCTGATGCGGCGCCACCGCACGGACGGGTCGCGTCATCGGTGCACTGCGCGCGCCGGCACCGGCGCCGGAGGTGCCGTGGTCCTGGCGCTGGCGTGGCCGGGCCTGTCAAGCCCCCCATCGAACGCGAAGCGCGCATTCGGCGTTTCGAAGTACGGCAAGGCCAGGTCCGGGCCACCGATCTGGAAGGGACAGCCGTAGGGATGTACGGGGGCTGGCCGATGTCCGCTTTCGGCCAATAGCAGACATCGGGCCAGCCCCGCAGTGCTCCTTGGGTCACCGGCCAGTCACTCGAAGACCAGCATGGTCGGCGCTATGCCGAAGACTCGACGGCAGGTACGGGTGAAGTGGGCAGCGTCAGCAAACCCAGCGCCTTGAGCCGCCTCGGTCCACGAGCCGCCATGTGTCGCTGCCTCGATGGCCGCTTCAGCCCTTGCCCAAAGGATCCAAGCGCGAAACGACGTACCCGTCTGCGCGACAAACAAGTGGCGAAAGCGACCGGGTGATAGGTGGACGGCGCCTGCAACCTCCTCAAGGCGCAGCGGTGTCGACAACCGCTCGCGCATCCAACCTAGTGCAGCGGTGATGCGAGGGTCAGACGGGCTACCTTCGGCAGCATTGCCAGCAATGCGGCAGATCGCTCCCTGTGCGCATCCTGCCAGTACGTCATTAGACTCGGCCGCGTTGTATTGGGTACGTATCGCTGCCACAGCGTGCTCACTCTCGTCTACGGAGAGCGTCGCGACGTCGCGTCCGCCGAAGCGCCTGCGGAGCGCGAAGCCTGCGGACGAATTAGGTTCAATAAAGAGCGTCGCTACGGATTGGTCACGACCATCCAGCTCATGAGATCGGTCCGGCTGGATCACAGCACCCCGTACGTCCCGCCATTCGTCCGCGACCACGTCCCTGATCCGGAAAGGTTCCTCGAGTGCGAGCGAAATCTGAATGGCGTGGTGAGCGTGCTCACGCACGTAGCCCACATGCCGACCGATCCAGATGCTGGCTCCAGGCCAGACGATGACGCGGCCAACTCCGGCTATCGGTCGCTTCCGAGACTCTGACGTCGGCTCTGCAGTACTCATGGCCGCTTCTGAAAGGTCAGCCCAAAAATTCAAGACCTGAAGGGGCGCGGGGCGGAAGCTTCGTGGCGTGGGCACTCCCGCCCACGATCACTGGAGTAGCCAAATGAACGACACCACGGCCAGCGCGCCCTGTACCTGCAATCCCTGCTCGGGCCCTTCGTGCTCCTGCGGCTGCCGGACCCCGGCGCCTGCTTCGGGATGCACCTGCGGCTGTCAGACCGGCCAGACGTGCCGCTGCACCTCGCATTGAAGCGCCAGTTCGGGTCGCTCCTGGAAACGGGAGCGCCCCGCTGATCTTCCGCTTGGTCGGGGCATTGGTCGAGGGGGCAGATCGTGCCACCGACGGACGGACGTGCCGGTTTGACGCCGGCATACAGATGGCAGGAAGTGATGGTTCGCTGTCCTTTCGCCCAGCATTGGGCCGCCAGAGACTTTCGCCAGCCCCCACCCTCATTCGAAGGATCTCCTCATGAACCCGCTCACCGCTCGCCGCCGGCCCCCGGTGCTGCTCGCCGCCACTGCAGCAATTGCCACCGGCATTGCCGGTCTCGCCACACCTGCGGCAGCTCTGCCGCCGCAGAACGGCTCGGCGCCACCCACCTCCATTCCTGCGTGGATTCCTGGTCATGGTGGGGACCGCCCCCTCGTCGCGATCGCTGCCGAGAACGGCGGTACCGAACTGACCGACTTCGCGATCCCGTACGGCGTCTTCAGGCGGGCCGGAATAGAGACCGTGGCCGTCGCGGCCCACGAAGGCCCCATGAAGTTCCTGCCGGCACTCCAGGCCGAGCTCGACACCACGATGGCCGAATTCGACGAGCAGCACCCCGAAGGTGCGGACTACGTGATCGTGCCCGCACTGAAGAATTACAAGGACCCGACCGTGTCCGCGTGGATCCGGGAGCAGGCCCGTAAGGGGGCTACTGTGGTCAGCATCTGCGATGGCGCCTTCACGGTCGGCGCCACGGGACTGCTGGACGGCAAGTGGGCGACGGCTCATTGGGCATCTGAGAGCGCGCGCATCCAGATGCACCCGTTGACCCACTGGGTCCGCAATACGCGATACGTATCCGATGGAAAGATGATCTCCAGCGCCGGGATCAGCGCCGCGATGCCGACGTCCCTTGCACTCGTCGAGGCCATGGCGGGCAAGGAGCGCGCGGCTGCCCTCGCCGCCGAGATGGGCGTGGCGGACTACAGCCCGCGCCACGACAGCGAGTCTTTCCGGCCCCGCTTCGGCAACCTCAGCGCTTTTGCCATGCAGTACGTCGTAAATCCGTACCTACGTAGCGACCAGCGTGTGGGGGTTCCCTTGGTTGCGGGCATGGACGAGATCAGTCTGGCCATCACGGCAGACGCTTACTCACGCACGGGTCGAAGCCAGGCACTTTCGGTCAGTAGGACCCCCGATCCCGTCACTACACGGTTCGGGCTTCGGTTCGTCCCCGATGCCGTGGGGAAGACGAAAGAGGTCGACCTGCTGCTCCCGCCGCTGACGGACGTGGCGCCGGGCAAGGCGTTCGACTCGGCACTCGCGGGCATTGCTGCGCGGTACGGGAAGCAGACGGCGAAGAGCGTTGCGCTCGACTTCGAGTACCCAGGCTACCTCCGTTGAACCTGTCGCTGAGACTTGAGGGTCTCGATATGCCTACCGAGTTGAGATCTCGATCGGCCCCCCCCTACCGGGTGGTCCTGCTGGCGTATGAGCACATGAACGTGCTCGACCTGTGCGGGCCGCTGCAGGCCCTGGCCACCGCTTCGCGCCATTGCGGGGTCAATTCGCCTGGGCGCTACGACACGGTTGTGGCATCGGCTGACGGCGGCTTGGTGATGACCAGCTCGGGCCTGGCGATCGACACGATCGCGGTCGCGTCACTGGATGACGAGGTCATCGACACGTTGATCGCGCCGGGCGGCTGCAAGGGCGAGACCTACAGCGCGCCCCAGAAGTTAATCGACTGGGTCGCGCGGCGGGCACCGTCAGTGCGGCGCCTCTGCTCGGTATGCACCGGCGCATTTCTTCTCGCGAAGGCCGGACAACTGGACGGCAAGACTGTGGCCACCCACTGGGAATGGGCGCCACGGCTACGGGATAGCCATCCCGACATCGCCGTGGATGCAGACAAGATCTTCGTGCGCGATGGGTCACTTTGGACCTCGGCCGGGGTGACCGCTGGGATCGACATGACTTTGGCACTGATCGAAGACGACTTCGGGCATCACGTCGCCATCGATACGGCCCGGCGCCTGGTGATGTTCATCAAGCGCTCGGGCGGCCAATCCCAGTTCAGCACACCGCTATCCGCGCAAGTTCGTGACCCGGGTGGCTTTGGTGACCTCCACGAATGGATCGCATCGAACCTTCGCGCCCACCTCACCGTTGACCGCCTCGCGGAGCACCTCAACATGACCCCGCGTACGTTTGCACGCATGTACACGGCCAAGATGGGCGTCACGCCGGCGAAGATGGTGGACGCCATTCGACTGGAAGCGGCGTGCCGCGCTTTGGAGTCGACAGACCTGCCACTCAAGACGGTGGCCGACGACACCGGCTACGGCGATGAGCAGGCCCTAAGAAGGGCGTTTCAGCGGCAGTTCGGTATCGGACCCAAGGCGTATCGCGAGCGGTTCGCCAGTCACGCCGCATAGCAGCTAGCGCAAGCGCAACGCTTCAAGAGCTCAATTTTCTCCCGCGCCGCTAGGCGTGAATGGCGTCGTGCGGCCAGCGCTCGGGCGCCCTACCAAGGATGCATTGCCATGATCCGTTCTATCAGACCCGTCCTGCTCGTATCACTGTTCCTAGCAATGTCGGCGTGCGCGTCGGTTCCGGCAGATCTGGACCTGACGCTGAAGCACCCGACCGACCATCAGGCTTTTGTAGTCGAGCTCGAGCCACCTCCGACGACGCCAGCGGTCAACAAGCTCCATTCCTGGCAAATCCGGGTGGTCGATATCACAGGTGCGCCGGTTCGTAACGCACGAATCGCCGTCGACGGTGGCATGCCGCAACACGGCCACGGATTTCCTACTCAGCCACGGGTCACCCGAGAGGTTGGCGAAGGCGTCTACCTGCTTGAGGGCATGAAGTTCAACATGTCGGGATGGTGGGAAATACGCTTAAAGCTCGACGCGCAGCAGGCGTCCGACACGGTGACGTTCAACACCGTGCTGGGCAGCTCCGCTCAATGACGGGCATTGGTCATGAAAGCCCGCCGCAGCCTGTATCCAGTCTTACTCGCTTGTCCCATCCTTCTCGCGGGAGCGTCGGCCTCCAGACCTTCCACGCCCCTATGGACGGCGGACGAACTCGCGACTATCAATTCCCTTCGGCTCGACAAGCTTCCCGCGCCGCCGCCAGACCCATCGAACCGCTACGCGGACGACCCCGCCGCGGCCGCGCTTGGCCGAGCCTTGTTTTTCGACAAGCGATTGAGCAGCAACGGCCTAGTGGCCTGTGCCAGTTGTCATGACCCGGGGCGGGGGTTCCAGGACGGCCGACCTGTCGGCGTCGGTGTCGGCACGGGGAAGCGCCGCTCGATGCCTGTCGCCGATGCCGTCTATAGCCCCTGGCTTTTCTGGGACGGTCGAAAAGACAGTTTGTGGTCACAGGCCTTGGGCCCGCTTGAAGACGCTGCCGAGCATGGCGGTACCCGTGTGGGTCTCGTCCGTCTTCTAGCGAAGTACTACTCCGACGCATACGAGGGAGTGTTCGGCCCATTGCCTGAGATGGCCAATATCCCGACGGAGGCAGGTCCATTGGGTACGCCGGCCCAGCGGACTGCCTGGGCTGCACTTGACCCTGCAACTAAGGAGGTCGTGAATCGAGCCTACGCGAACATGGGAAAGGCAATTGCGGCGTTCGAGCGGACGGTCACGCACAAGCCGTCGCGGTTCGACCGCTACGCCCTGACCGCAAAACAACGCGGACCGGTAGGGGAAAGTGCTCTCACTCCGAGCGAAATCGCAGGACTGCGAGTGTTCATTGGGCGTGGTCAATGCGTCACGTGCCACAACGGGCCGCTGCTCACAGACAGCTCGTTTCACAATACGGGTGTACCCGCGGCCGGCGGCGCCCCGGCTGATCGGGGGCGAGCGGACGTCCTCGGGAAGATCAAAGCTGACGAGTTCAGCTGCATCGGCCGATACAGCGATGCTGATCCGAATGAGTGCCAGGAACTCGCGTTTCTCACCGATGAAGACCCGTCAATGGAAGGTGCGTTTAAGACGCCCGGGTTGCGAGGCGTCGCGGATCGTCCTCCCTACATGCATGCGGGTCAGATCGCCTCTCTGCGAGGTGTCATTGCGCACTACGTGGCTGCACCGAAAGCGGCGACCGGCCAGTCCGAGCTTTTATCGCGTGGACACGGCCTACGCCGCGCGAGGATTCGGCTCAGCGAGCGCGATATAGCCGACCTCGAGGCCTTCTTAGGGGCTTTGTCGCCCGAACCGAACTGAGTTAGCCGTGCGGCCTGAGCATGACGGGAGCGCAAAGCGCCTTGCGAAGGAACGAGATCTCGAGGCCGATGGCGAGAATGGCGCCATCGGCAACCTAGATGACGCCTACATGATCGCATCGCTCGTGCTCGCCGAAGGAATCAACCCGGATGTCGCCGCGAGCCTCATTGCGACGTTGTCCCAAGATCTTGGACACCCGGAAGCGCTCAGCCGGTTTGTGGGATTTGACGCAGTCGGCATTGCGGACAGCGTCGCGGAGCGGCGGCATGAACTAATAGTGGCGGCCTGCCGGCGGCTGCTGGGGTTCAAGGAGAGAGCCACGCAATGCCTTGACTGAGCTGCTCCAGGCATCGACTCGGGTCGGGAATCCCCATCCTGCGCGGCCATGTCTGCTTTGGGTCGAAAGCGGACACCACCGAATGTTGTTGGCACGCCTGTCGTGGACGATTGAGCAGCACTGCACCGGGGCGGGTTCGACTACCCTTGCGGTCCGGTGGGCTTGACCCACTCAAGAATGTTGGCTCCTGCGGCTTTTCGCGCCTCGGCGCGCGATAGACCGGCCTGCTCCAGCAGCGCCAACTCGGCAAGCAGCGATGTACCAGGCCGCATTGGGAGCTCCGTACCCGCGAAATCGCTGCCCGCCAGAATCGTCACGCCGCCGCGGTGCAAGCGTCCGGTGAGCCTGATCAGAAAGGCCAGGACGCGCTGCCGTCCGTCGTACGCATCCGTACCGCGCCGTAATTCGGACATTTCCGCGTAGGTCACCAGCGTGGGAGTCACTGCCACTCGCCTGTCCGCCAGGTGTCGGATCGCTGCATCACCCGCCGGTGAATCCCACCACGTCATCGCGCTATCCACATCGGTTGCGAAGCCGGCGTAGATGGGGCTTGCCAGTAATGACTCGGCCGCATGCTCAATGCTGTCCACCCCTGCGTCCGCGGCCTCCCAAGCGGCCACACCCTTAGGCAAGTGGGATGCGACGCGCAGTCCGACGACGCTCGCCTCAGCGAGTACCGCGAAATAGGCATCGCGAGGGAGTGCGTTGTGTGTCTTGATGAAATCGACACGCATGGCAGCGAGCTTCCTCACCGCTTCTCTCGCTTCCTGTGGCGAGGCGACTTTAAGGCGAAACTTCGCGTCCTTGGGTCCGTCTATGGCGGGCCCCGACATGTAGATCTTCGGGCCGGCTCGCGATCCATCCGCGATCTCGGTGTTCCAACGTCGCAACGTCTCGACGTCCCCGCCGCAATCGCGGACCGCGGTGACCCCAGCGGCCGCCAACGCGGCAAGTGCTTCTTCGCCGTACCAAGAAAGGTGTGTGTGGGCGTCGGCCAGTCCAGTGCTCTCAGCACCTTGCGTCGGGGCGAGTTGGCATCCCGCGAGAAGCGAGAGCCCCAGCGCGGCTAGTACTAGTCTGTGATGCAGCATTGGGGACGCTCCGGGCTGATGGCACCTGAGCGTAGCGTTGACCGCCAATGTCCGCTTTCGGCCAATAGCAGACCTGGGTATTGGGTGGGCCAACGCACCGTGCGTGCGGACGGCGCCCGCTCGCCAGCGGCGTTCCAATCGGGAAGTCACGGCGACAAGGCGGAGCCCTTCCGAATCGTTGTGAGTGCAACTGCCTCGACCCTGCGCTCTGCGCTAGCCCGGAAAGGCGAGCATTTCGACCGGGATTACCCGTCGGTCAAGCCGATTCGCTGCGTCTGCGATAGAACCGGAGAATGGTCTCCTCGAAATTCCCGAACAACGCATCGGCGATCGGTGCGACATACCAGTTGAACTGGGTGCTCACGCGATACTGCATGCGGATGCGCAGGTCTGTACCCGACCGGCTTGGCTTAAGCGTGTACGAGGTATCGAGCATGTCGAAGTACGCGCCACCCATCGCGACATGGTCGTCGAGGGCGCGCGGCGGCACGGAGTCAGGCGCGAAGCGATAGGTCCAGCGGATGTACCGGCCCGGACGTTCCTCCGCCACGACCTGGTCGAAGTGAATCCCCTTCCCCATCCGGAGATGCCGGACGCTGCCCTGGACGCCGTGCTCGGTGACGCCGATTTCCGGCAGCGGCACGCCGATGCGGTAGATCCAGCCCTGCTCGACCTCGGCGGCCGTGATCTGGCCGGTATTCTGCAGGTACCGCCACACCACGCTTGGCGGCGCATCGATGTGGACCTGCCGCTCGACGCTGCGAATGCTCTGGGGAAGCGGCAAGCCGGTCTCCAGAAAACCAAGAACGAGAGGCAGCACCGCGAAACTGGAAAGGGACGACCCCGGCCGCTTGGTTCGGCGACAGATCTCTCCCATGAGCATTCCGCCCAGGCCACCGACGATCGCGAACAAGGGGGCGACCAAGACGACACAGATCAGGCCTTCCCACAGGACGGCCATCGAGCTGATGACGCACAACACATTCGACAATGCAGCCGAAAAGAAGTGGTAGCGCCTGGTGCGCTGGCGCTGCCGCTCGGCAACGTAGACGGTCGATGCACCCACCACCAGCGGCGTGAGCAGAATGAAGGACGCCATCATGGTTGCGTAGGAGTCACCTGGCTTGCCGGAGAACACGAAGCGCAAGGCGAGTCCGGCCAGGACCCCCGCTGCGATCGGCCAGAACCAGGAGAGTGGAAGCGAAGGCTGGCGCGGGTCGGTCGACGCGGAATCAGTCATGGCATTGCGCGGCCGGATAGAAACGGCGGTTCATTGCGGCGCTCGCGGCTTCGGTTGCCACGGCTTCGAGTTCAGGACGTGGCGCCAGGTGCTCCGGCAGGCGCAGCGAATGCACCCATCCCAGACGCTGCATCGCGCACAGGGCCCACCAGCCCGGATCCCATTCGCCACGAGCGTGGCCGAGCCGGGCCGAGCCGGGATAGGCATGGTGGTTGTTGTGCCAGCACTCGCCCATGGTCAGCAGCGACACCAGCGGGATGTTCCTCCCCTGCACCGCGGCGCCGCGCACGAGAAAGCGCATCGCACCGTGGTTGTGCGCGAAATACCCGATCAACCAGTGGCCGAAGACGCCGGCGGTGACGCGCGCACACACGCCCCAGAACACGAAGCCCCAGCCGCCCCAGGCGAAGAAGACAAGGGCGCAGGGCAATTGCTGCCACATCCACGTCCGCTCAAGGAACCGGTAAAAGCGGTTGTCCGCGATGCGTGCCTCGATGTCGATGGCCGGTGCGGAGCGCAGATGCAGTTCGCAATTGAGCTGCCACCAGGCATCGCGCCAGAAGCCGCTGCCATGCCGAAGGTAGTCATGGCATTCGGGCAGCCGCTGCGCGTAGTCGCGCAGCTCATGCTGCCGAAGCAGTCCGAACGGGCCTGCGAGGCCGACCTGAACCCCAAGATAGACAAGCGTGTACTCGAGCCATCGAGGACACTGGAAGCTGTCGTGGATGAGCTTCCGATGGCTGCCGAGTGAGTGGCCAAAAAGCAGCACGATCGCGGTCGTCACGATAAAGAGCGCGAACGCCGCCAGACTGAAGGTGGATCCGCCGCCGAAGATCGCGGCCGCGGCCATGCCCATGAACCACAACGACTTGCGCGGCGCGTACCGCACTTCCCCGTCGACGACCGAGCGCAGCGCCAACGCGCGCACGCGGTGTCCCGCGATGCAGCCGGGGAGTCGGGTCATTTCTCGCCCTTGCCTGCAGCGGCCACGCGACGGGACTCGCGCTTCAGCGGCCCGCCCACCGGGCAGATCTCGAATGCGAACCCGGTCAGCGAATTCACGAGCGTGTCGCGATTGAGTCGATACAGCACGCGCTGCCCTTGGCGCTCGCTCGATACCAGTCCCGCATCCTCGAGCAGCGACAGGTGGCGGGAGATCGTCGGCGCGCTCATACCAAACCGCTCTGCCAGCTCACCCGTCGTGAGCTCGAGCTCTGACAGGTAGGCAAGTATTTGCCGCCGAGGTCGTGACGCGAGGGCTTCGAACGTCTTATCAATGTTCATGCAAGGCATACTATTAGCTAATTGGCTAATATTGCAATAGATGGGCGGTGCTTGGTACGCCTTAATGGCCTCGCTGGTGAGGCGAGTGATCGCGCGCCCGGGACGTGTTACGGCTGCAGCGCGATGCACGTTTCCCGTCCAGGCAGCGGAATTCGACCTGCCGGGATTCGTAGGCTCTCGGGAAGGCCCGATTGCGCCCGGCGTGAGCGCGTGGCCATAAGCGTCCACCCGGGATCGGCATTCGCCACCGGCTCACCGGTTCATACGCAGTTTCCGCATTTTGCGTATTATCAGCAGCGACTGAAGCCGGAGTTGTGCCATGGGCTATCCCCTGAGCGTCGATACCCCGTCCCTTCGCGACGTGCCGCAGGCGACGTCGACGCAGGTCCAGAAGACCTGGCGCCGCGTGCTGTCGATGGTCCGCAGCAGCGGACGCGTCGTGGTGACCAACCACGGCGACGTCGAGGCGGTGGTCGTCTCGCGGCAGGAACTCGAACGGCTCGATCGCGAGATCGGCGAACTGCGCGAACGCGTCCAGAAGCTCACGGGCGACGTGCCCTCGGTGGATCGACTGCGCGAACAGTTCCTCGAGCGGCTGGCCACCCGGGACGAGTCGGAATTCGGCGATCGGCTGCGGAACGCGGCGCGCACGCGCGTCGACCTTGGTGGACGCCTGAAGGCGGGCGACCGGTTTTAATGACGGCCCGGCCGGTCGTCTTCGTACTCGCCGGCGTCAACGGTGCCGGCAAGAGCTCGGTGGGCGGGCTGCACCTCGAGTCGCTCGGCGTGGACCGGGACGACTGGTACAACCCGGACGAGGCGACGCGCACCTACATCGCCGCGGGCCTGTCGCCGGACGAGGCCAACTCCCGGGCATGGCACGAGGGCCGCGAGCGCCTGGAAATCGCGCTCGACCGGCGCAGGTCCCACGCCTTCGAAACCACGCTGGGCGGCCGCACGATTCCGGCGCTGCTAGCACGCGCGGCCGACACGCACGACGTCATGATGTGGTTCTGCGGGCTCGACTCGCTCGAACGCCACCTCGCCCGCGTCGCCGCACGCGTCGCGCGCGGCGGGCACCACATCGACGAGGCGAAGATCCGCGCGCGGTGGGAATCCTCGCTCCGCAACCTGATCGATCTGCTGCCGCACCTGGCAGTGCTCGGCGTCTACGACAACAGCGAGGAGGCCGGCGCGGATGGCGTGGTGCCGACGCCGCGGCGGGTTCTGCAGGTCGAGGACGGGCATGTGCTCTATCCGACGACACCGCGCGAGCTCGCCGACACGCCGCGCTGGGCGATGCCGGTAGTGGAGCGCGCGCTTCAGCTTGAAGGCCGATGACACAGGATGCCGGGCGCAGCGTAGCGAACGATCCGAGAGGCAACTCGCGACACTAGTGCACCGCGCTGGCGCTGATGGCCCCCCGGCCACCGGCCTCGCTGGTTGCGACGCTGCACCGGCCCGCCCGCATCCGTGCGCCCCGTGTCTGCACAGAACGTATGCAGAGGGCACTGCGCTAGCGCATCGCCGTTGACTCGACTGGACGCGCGAGCCCGATCCGCAGCGGGTAAACCCATCGCACATCCGGCTCTGTTGCTTTCCACGCTTGGCCGGGCCATCGAGATGGGCACGAGTCACGCGTCAGCCGCGCGACTCCATCGCACATGCGCATGCACTACGCGGGCGCGGCGCGGATGCACGCGTGGCCGACGCATCGAAATCGCGCTTGCAAGGCACTGATCACGGCGTCATGCACCCGAGCATTTGCGCATGCACGCCGCGCGGCGCACCGACGCTCGCTTCGCTATCGCCGCTTCTGCAACGGCGCCCGGTTCATGATCGACGGAATCTCGTCGAGCAGTTCCCGCGCGAGAAAGCCGAGCACGCCCTGGCGCGCAGCGATCGCTTCCGCCGCGGCGGCGTGCAGGTGGACGCCCCAGGCCGCGGCGTCGAGCGGATCGGTGCCGCGCGCGGCCAGACCGGCGACGATGCCGGCGAGGGTGTCGCCCGAGCCCGACATGGCCAGCCCGACATTGCCGCGGGAATTCTCCAGCACGGTCGGAGGTGCACTCGTGGCACTCGGGCCCACCACGTAGCTCGTCGCGCCCTTCATCACGCAGATCGCGCCGAACCTCCACACGATCTCGTGCGCGGCACCGAGCCGGTCGGCCTCGATCGCTTCGCGCGGCCGCCCGAGGAGCCGCGCCGCCTCCCCCGCATGCGGCGTGAGGATCAACGTGGCGTCGCCACCAGCGCCGGGCCCCCGATGCGCCAGCGCGCAGAGTGCCGCGGCATCGACGATCGCGGGGATCGCCGGCAGCGCGGCCAGCCAGCCGGCGAGCATCCGCGCCGTGACGTCGGCATCGAGAAGCCCGGGGCCGACGACGACGGCGTCCGCATCCGCCGCGAGGGCATCCAGCCGCGCCTGCGCGGCCTTCGCCAACGCTCCGCCGCGCGTCTCCGGAAGGGCGATGACGCGCGCCTCCGGAACGGCCGATGCGACGAGCGGGGCCGCCGCCGCGGTGGTGGCAACCTGCAGCCGGCCGGCACCCGCGCGCAGGCAGCCGACGGCGCACAGCACCGCGGCGCCCGGCATCTCGCCTGCCCCGGCGACCACAAGCACCTGTCCGCGGGCGCGCTTGTCGCCCTCGTGGTCCGGCGCTGGCAGCGGATGCCGTCGCAGCCACGCCGCATCGATCGCCGTCGGACGCCGCGAGCTCATTTGCGGCCCACGGGCCGGTCGGGCTGCGTCGTCACCGCCTCGCCCGCCTGCATCAGCGGCGCGGCGAAGTTGTAGCGCCGCAGCGCAAGGCGGCCCACGGGCTCCGGATCGGCGACGAGGCCGTATTCGGTGATGCCGCAGTTGACGACGTCGCCTTCGCGGTCGATCGCCAGCACCTCGGCCTCGGTCATCTTCTCGATCAGATAGCGGAAGCAGAGCACCGTGACCTGGTGTGCCACGATCAGCACGCGGCAGTGGCGGTACTCCAGCGCGAGCGTGTCCATCACGCTGCGCAGGCGCAGGATCACGTCGCACCAGCTCTCGCCGCCGGGCGGGCGGTGGTAGAACTTGCCGATGGTCGTCAGCGCACGCGCCTGGTCAGGATAGCGGTCCTCGACGCCGAGCCGCGTGAGCCCGTCGAAGATGCCGAACTCGCGCTCGCGCAGGCGCTCGTCCTGCACGATGGCCTGCGGCGCCACGCCCATCGCGGCGACCACATGCTCGAGCGTCTGCCGCGCGCGCACGTAGGGCGAGCACAGGAACACGTTCGGACGCTCGGCCTCCGGAAGGCGCGCGAACCAGGCGCCGAGCGCCTCAGCCTGGTGCGCGCCGAGGTCGGACAAGGGGACATCCGCGTCGCGGACGTCGTAGTCGATCGACAGCGCACGCGCCGCCTGCGCGGCGTCGCGCGCGACATTGCCCGCGGACTGCCCATGGCGCGTGATCCAGAGCGTGGACGGCCAGCGTTGTTCTTCGCGCATGGCCGGAGCATGCAGGGCGGGGTTTCAAGGCGGAGTGAGTCCGCGCGTCGCCGCGGCAGCGCACGTACACGTGGAGGTGGCGTGCGAATGCCGTGCGTGGTCTGTTGCCGTCCCGACATGGAGCCGTGCGGGTGGCGTCGGCATGCTTCTCACGGCCTGCAGGCGCCGCGGATCCGCGTCGATCGCGCGCTCGCTCCGCCGGCGCGGATGTGCCTCGCGACCTGCCGCGTCGACGGCCGGCGCCCGCGCGACAACCCGATCCAACGCGCTGCGGCCCGCCACCACGGTCTGTCCCTCCCGCCGCCGGGCGGTGCATCGGCATCGCCACGGCTCCGGTGCGGGATACTGGAGCGCCGCACCCCCAGGCACCGCCGTGCTCCGAACCGTCGTCGCCACCCGTTACGTCACGCCGCTGCGCGAAGGCGGCTCGATGCCCGCGATCGTGGAAGGCGACGACCTCGGGTTGCATGTCCTGAAATTCCGCGGTGCGGGACAGGGTGTGCTGGCGCTCGTCGCCGAGGTCGTCGCGGGCGGGATCGCCGAGGCGCTCGGCCTGCGCGTGCCGGAGCAGGCGCTCGTGGAGCTCGACCCCGAGCTTGCCCGTACCGAGCCCGATGCCGAGATCCAGGAACTCGTGAGGAAGAGCGCGGGGCTCAATTTCGCGCTCGACTTCCTGCCCGGGGCCGCGAACTTCGATCCCGTGGCCGGCCTGCCCGACCCGATGCTGGCGTCGCGCATCGTCTGGTTCGACAGCTTCATCAGCAACGTCGACCGGACTGCACGCAACCCCAACCTGATGGTCTGGCATCGTGATCTGTGGCTCATCGACCACGGCGCCGCCCTGTACTTCCACCACGGCTGGGATTCGCAGCCCGCCGATCCGTCGAGTGCATTCCCGCTCGTCCGCGAGCATGTGCTGCTGCCTGCGGCATCGCGCATCGCCGATGTGGACGCCGAGCTTGCGGCGCGCCTCGGTCGTGACCTCTTCGAAGACGTGCTGGGCCGCGTGCCCGACGACTGGCTGGGGGAGGCACCCGTTGCCATGCGCGCACGCTACGTCGACTATCTCGTCGCGCGCCTGGAGCAGCGCGGTGCCTTCGTGGAGGAGGCGCGCCGTGCACACGGGTGAGCTCTACGACTACGCCATCCTGCGGGTCGTGCCCCGCGTGGAGCGCGAGGAATTCCTCAACGCCGGCGTGCTGCTCGCGACGGCATCGGGGCGGATCCTGCTGGCGCGCGTCGAACTCGATCGCGCGCGACTGCTGACGCTCAGCCCGACCGTCGACCTGGAGCTGGTGGCGCAGCAGCTCGGCGCGATCGTCGCGATCTGCGAAGGACGGCCCGGCAGCGGCCCGATCGGTGAGCTCCCGCGACGCGCGCGCTTCCACTGGCTGACGGCCAAGCGCAGTGCGCTGATCCAGACCTCGCCCGTGCACACCGGGCGGTGCGCGGATCCGGAACGCACCGTGGAGCACCTGCTGGAGCGGATGGTGCGGGTGCCGAGGTAGAGCCGCGCGCGATGCGCCCCCGGGCGACGCACGCTGTGACAAACCGGTGCGCCCGCGCCAATCACGGAGGACCTCGACAAAGGAACTCCGATGAGCGCGCACGCAACGATCGACAGGATCCACGGACTGGACGCCTTGCGCGCGGGCGCGCTGCTGCTCGGCGTCGTGCTCCATGCGTGCATGTCCTACATGCCCGGTGCCTCGCAGTTCTGGCTGGTGTCCGACCCGGCGCAGTCGGTTGTGGCGTCAGGCGCATTCTTCTGGATCCACTCGTTCCGCATGCTGGTGTTCTTCGTGCTCGCCGGCTACTTCGGGCGGCAACTCGTGGAGCGGCGCGGGCCCCTCGGCTTCGTGCGCAACCGGGCAAGGCGCGTGCTCGTGCCCCTGCTCGCGGCGTGGCCACCCGTCTTTGCAGCCATCATCGCCGTGATGATCTGGAACGCCTGGCTGCGCAATGGCGGCCATCTACCGGCCTCGCCACCGCCCGGACCCCGCTTTACGGCCGACAGCTTTCCACTCACGCACCTGTGGTTTCTCCATGTGCTGGTCCTGTTCTATGTCGCCGCGCTCGTGGGACGCTCGGCGTCCGGGCGATGGGTCGCGCCGGCGCTCATGCAGCGCCTACGTCGGGCCGCGGGCGCGGTGGGCACGCACGCGCTGGGGCGCTGGCTCGTTGCATTGCCCATGGCGATCGGGCTGCTGATGCTCCCGGAGTGGATGCCGTGGTTCGGCGTGCCGACGCCGGACCGGTCGCTGTATCCGAACGTGGCGGCGGTGCTCGCATACGGCTCGGCGTTCGCCTATGGCTGGCTGCTGCAGTCCGTTGCGGACGGCATGGCGGCGCACCGCACGTCCTGGCGGAGCGCGCTCGGCGTCGCGATGATCGCGTCCGTCGCGTGCCTGGCGTGGGTGGGAGCGAGCCCCTCGGCCGATCCTGCGGTAGCCGGCGGCGCGACACGCACCGCCGCGTTCGCCACGCTGTACGCGGTCAGCGGCTGGGCGTGGGTCTTCGCACTCGTGGGGCTCTTGCTCGCCTTCGCCGACCGGCCCGCAGGCTGGCGCCGCTACCTGTCCGATGCGTCGTTCTGGATCTACGTCGCACACCTGCCGGTGATCGCAGCCGGCCAAGTCCTGCTCTCGCGCGTGCACGCACCCTTCGCGGTCGAGCTGCCCCTCCTGCTCGCTTCCGCATCGGTCGTGCTCCTCGCGAGCTATCAGCTGCTGATCCGCGGCACGTGGCTGGGTCGTATGCTGGGTTTCAGTCCATACCGTGGCAGGACGCCGGTCGTCGACGGTGCCGCTGCCGTAACACGCCGGGGCGCACCGCACCGCGGGACCACCGGCTGAAGAAGGTGCGTCGGAGGAAGCAGGCCTCGCTGCGGGCGGGACGCGACACCCCGGCGCGAGCATCGTGCGCACCCGGCCCGATACCGGGGATGTCATGCGCACCGCCCGACACGCACCCTCGCCGGGCGCCGGTCCGGGCGGGGTGACGTCCTACGACAGCGCGTCGAGCCGCTTGGACGCTTCGCGCTTGCCCAGGCCACGCACCGCCACCAGCGCGGCCTGCTGCGCGGCGCGTGGCACCGCCTTCCCGGCTTCCCAGTTGTAGATCGACTGGCCGCTCGCGCCGACAAGCCGGCCGAAGTCCGACGCCGACAGGCCCAGGCGCGCGCGGAGCGACTTCAGGCCCTTCGCAGCGAAGCGCGTCTTGGCCGCGTCGCCCTCCGCAACAGCCGCGCGCGCGCGCACCGGCCGCGTGAGCAGGCGAAGCTCCTTCTGCAGCGCGGCGAGTTGCCGCTTCAGTTCCGCGATCTCGCGGCGATGGTTCGCGTTCGCCTTGCGCAGCGGATCGACCGCACCCCTGATCTCCTTGCGGGCGACGCGCGCGATCTCACCTTTCAGTACGGAACCGAAGTTCGACATGTCGACGCCAGCCAGCCGGGAGCTGCAGTCTACAGGCGGTTGCGACCCGTCACGCCGATCGCATTATTCGGTTGGCTCCACGGCCTGCACGTGCGGCGACGGCGGGGCCATGCGTGCCTCACGGTACGCAATCGGCGCGGTCAATGGATCGCCAGCGTCGGCAGGCGATGCCGCCGGAGCTGCTCGAGCAGCAGGCGGCAGCCCTCGCGCACGCGCTCGCCCATCACCTGCGCGAGGAATTCGTAGTCCTCCTCCGACAGCCCCATGCCGGGCACCGGCAGCGTGCCCGGCAACGGCATCACGCGGTAGCGCCGACGGCCGCTCGCCGGCATGGCGACGACGGTGACGCCCGACACGTGCGTGGCGGTCGCCTCGGTGAGGTTGAGAGTCCAGTCGGAGGAGGCGCGGGCGGACATGGATGCGGCCGTGGGAGCGATTCGCAGGTTCTACGCGGCGTGAAATGAAGAGCCGATCAAATCGCCGTGTCGCGCTCATTAAGCCGCCATCGTTCTGGTCGCACGGCAGGTACTGCGTAGGTCGCAGACGATGATCGGTCGGTTCGCACGCTGCGACCGACTGCACGCCGCGGGGGCCCACGCAGCGACGCATCTAGCCGACCGCTGCCGCCTCCACCCCATCGAGGCGCCGCATCGCGTCATGCACCGTCGCCACGCTGACCGGTTTGGTCAGGTGCAGGTCGAAGCCCGCGTCCGCCGACTGTCGCTTGTCCTCCTCGCCGCCCCAACCGCTCACGGCGACGAGGTAGATCCCATCGAGCCCTGGCAGCGCCCGCAGTGCGCGGGCAAGCTCGTAGCCGTTCATGCCGGGCATGCCGAGGTCGAGGAAGGCGACGTCGGGCCCGAGGCCGCGCGCGACCTCGAGCCCGTCCGCGCCGGAGAACGCCCCGCGCGTGGCATGCCCTTCAAGCTCGAGCATCATCGCCAGGCTCTCGGCCGCGTCGCGGTTGTCGTCGACGACGAGAACCCGCCGCGCGTGCGGCGTCGGTGCGTCCCCGCGCATCGCGACGTCGCCCGCCGGTGCTTCCGCGGCAAGAGGTAGGCGCACCGTGAACGTGCTGCCCTGCCCCAGGCCCGCGCTTTCGGCGACGATCGCGCCGCCGTGCATCTCGACGAGCCGCCGCGCGAGCGCCAAGCCGATGCCGAGGCCGCCCTGCGCGCGATCGAGCGTGCGGTTGACCTGCGCGAACATGCCGAAGACCTCGCCGATCGCCTCGGGCGGGATACCGAGCCCGGTGTCGGTGACGCTGAGGCAGGCCTCGCCGTCGCAGGCATGCGCATGCAGCCGGACCTCGCCGCCATCGGGCGTGTACTTCGCCGCATTGGTCAGCAGGTTGCCGATCACCTGCGCGATGCGCGTGGGATCGGCATCGACGCACAGCGGCGCCTCGTCGAGGTCGACGACGAGCCGGTGGCGCGCCGATTCGATCGACGGCCGCGCCGACTCGATCGCCGCGCGCACGGCGTCCTGCAGGCTGATGCGCTGGCGCTGCAGCACCACCTTGCCGCTGGTGATGCGCGAGACGTCGAGCAGATCGTCGACGAGCCGCACCATGTGGTCGAGCTGGCGGTCCATCATCTGCCGCGTGCGCCGCGCGATCTCGGCATCGGCCGTGAGGTTGAGCACGTGCAGGCCGCTGCGGATCGGCGCGAGCGGGTTGCGCAGCTCGTGCGCGAGCGTGGCGAGGAACTCGTCCTTGCGGCGATCGGCCTCGCGCAGCGCTTCTTCGGCCTCGCGGCGCTCGGTGATGTCGAGGATGCCGCCGATGAAGCCGAGGAACTCGCTGCCGGCGCCGAAGCGCGGGCGGCCCGTCGCATGCATCCAGCGATAGGCGCCGTCCCAGCGGAGCGCGCGGTACTCGAGCACGTGCGCTTCCTGCGCGTCGTTGGCGGCCTCGAATGCGGCATGCACGCGCTCGCGGTCGTCGGGGTGCAGCACGTCGGCCCAGCCGAAACCGAGCTCCGCCTCCGCCATGCGGCCGGTGAATTCCGACCAGCGCCGGCTCACGTAGGTGCAGCGGCCGTCCGGCTCGGTGACGTAGATCATGATCGGCGCGGTATCGGCCATCTGCCGGAAGCGCGCCTCGGATTCGCGCAGCGCCGCCACCGAGCGCGCGCGCTCGATCGCCGGCCACAGGCGCGCGACGACCTCGCGCAACAGCTTCAGCTCGTGTGCCCGCCAGGTGCGTGGACGACCCGAAGCGATCGTGAGCGTGCCGGTGAGCCGCCCTTCGACCACATAGGAGACCGCGGCGAGCGCGACCGTGCCGTAGGGGAGGTAGTTCGCCGCGAACGGCGCGGTGAGCGGATCGCTGCGCAGGTCGTTGACGGCAACCGTCTCGCCCGACGCGAGCGCCATTCCCAGCTCGGTGGTGAAGAACTCGCGCGCGTCGAACGCACCGAAGACACGCGGCGCGCCATCGGTCCATTCGTGCAGCGTGCGGATGCGGCCGTGGTCGAGATCGATGTCGGTGAGCGTGCAGCGCAGCAGGCGCAGGTGCTCGCCGAGCAGCGCAAGACCCGCGTCGCCGACCTCGTCCGCGCTGCCGGCCTGTGCGATGCGGCGGTCGAGCTCGGCGAGGAAGACGCCGGTCTCCTCGGCCTGCTTGCGCGTGGTGATGTCGGTATTGGTGTGCATGACGCCCTGCGGGCGCCCCTCGGGATCGCGCGTGAGCACCCAGCGCGCGTGCACGTGCAGGCGACCGCCGTCGCTGCGGTACTGCGCGATCTCGCCTTCCCAGCGGTCGTCGGCGTGGAGCCGCGCCTCGATGTCGCCGAACGGCTCCGGAAACTCGGTATTGAGCAGCTGCCAGGCCTTGCGGCCGATGGCTTCGTCGGCGCTGTAGCCGTACATCGCCGCCGCGCCGGCGTTCCAGTAGCTGATCGTGCCGTCGAGGTCGCGGATGTAGATGCCGTCGGTGGTGAGGTCGAGCAGGCGGGCCTGGTCGGCGAGCCGGCGCGCGGCCTCGCGGCGCTCGGTGACGTCGGTGAGCGTGCCGAGCACGGTGTGCGCACGCCCGTCGGAGCCGTACAGCGCACGGCCGCGCGCCTCGATCCAGAGATCCCCGGCGTCGGGGCGGCACAGCCGGAACTGCGCCTCGAACAGGCCGCGCGTCTCCATCGCCCGCCGGAATGCCGCGCGCACGCCGGGCTGGTCGTCGGGATGCAGGAGCTGCACCACGCCGCTGCGCGTGCCGTCGAACGCGCGCGGGCCCAAGCCCGTGATGCGGCTGCACTCGGGCGAGAAGCTCATCGCGCCGGTCGCCATGTCGAGCTTCCAGAGCCCGGTGTCCGACGCCTCGAGCGCCAGCTTGAGCCGCGCCTCGCTGAGCATCAGCGCTTTCTGCGCGCGGCGCTCGTCGGCGACGACCGCGAGCACCTGGATCGCCACCGCCATCACCACGACGAACAGCTGCAGGTCGAGGTAGCGCTGGTCGAGATCCTCGCTGGAGAACGGGCCGTAGCCGAGCGCCGTGCCGCAGATGCCGAACAGGGCCATCATCGTGCAGGCCAGGCTCGCACCGCGCAGGCGCAGCGCGAGCGCGGCCCAGATCAGCGGGACGAAGCCGAGGAACGTGTAGAGCCGCTCGTCCTGGCGCAGAAAGACGTAGGCGCCGACCATCGCGGTCAGTCCCAGGCAGCCGGCGAACTGCAGCGCGCCGCCCGGCACCCGCACCAGGCGTGCCTGCGTCCAGGCCAGCAGGAGCGTACCGACCAGCAGCACGCCGCCCAGATCGCCGAGGAACCAGTGCGACGCGAACGCCTGCAGGCCCGCCGCGTCGAGCCGGAACGAGACCCCGAGCGTGAAGGTGCCGACCGCGGTCGCAACGCCGGCGGCGAGCGTGGCCGCGCCGAGGAACAGGATGTAGTCGCGGGAGGTCTCCATCGCGGGATGGAAGCCGAGCCGCCGGAGCATCCACCATCCGGCAAGCGCCGCCAGCGTATTGCCCGTCGCGACCACCGTGATCGCCCAAGGGGCATGCGGAGAGCCGTTGAGCGCAGCGGCCAGCAGGTAACCCAGCAGGACGCCCGGCCACAGGCGGGCCCCGCCGAACAGCAGCCCCGCCAGCGCGACGCCGGCCGCCGGCCACACCGGGGCGCCGACCCCGTGCACGATTCCCCAGCGCAGCCCCGGATAGGCGAGCAGCGCATACGCCGCCGCGAGCAGCAGGACGTGCGCGGTGATCACCCACGGCCGCCCGCTGCGCCCCGGAGGCGTCGGGCCGGACTGGAACGGGGGATTCGGGGGGTTGAGCGGCACGTTGCGCGTACGGAATCGGGGGAAACCGCACGTTAACAGACGTCATTTTCACGCCGGCTGCACACCGGGCGGCCGGCCGCGTGGCGTCCGTACAATGGCGGCATGGATATCTTCAAGGTCTTTACGCTCGAGGCCGCCCACCGGCTGCCGAACGTCCCGTCCGGCCACAAGTGCGCGCGACTGCACGGGCATTCGTTCCGGGTGGAGATCCGGGTCCGGGGCGAGCCGGGCGCGGAGACCGGCTGGGTCATGGACTTCGCGGATATCAAGGCCGCATTCCGCCCGATCTATGACCGGCTCGACCACCACTACCTCAACGATATTGAGGGCCTGGAGAACCCGACGAGCGAACGGCTCGCGATGTGGATCTGGGACCGGCTGGCGCCTTCGCTGCCGCTGCTGGCCGAGGTCACGGTGCACGAGACCTGCACCTCCGGCTGCCGCTACACCGGCCCGGCGCCAGAAGTGGCGTGATCGAACGGCCGTAGGCGCCGCGCTACAGCCGCTATCAGGTTCCTGAGCTGCCGGCAACGTCCGACGAACGGTTGTTGCAGCGCAACATGGGCGCGCCTATGCTGCAACGCACCATCCACGCAGTACCGGTCTTCGGGCCGCATCAGGAGTCCGCCATGTACGCACAGATGAACGACCAGTTCGCCAACGCCACCCGCGAGTTTGCCGACACGGCCGCCCGGATCAACCGTCTCGCCCTCGAGAACGCGCAGGCGATCTTCGGCCTGCAGCTCGCCGCGATCGAGGACCGCGCCACGGCGACCTTCGCCTTCCTCGGCGAGGCCTCGCAGGTCCGTGACTTCGACGGCGCCAAGGCGCTGTGGCCGAAGGGCGCGCAGGTCGCGCGCGAGAACGTCGAGCGCACGCTGACCACCGGCCAGGACGTCCTGGGCCGCGTCGTGAAGGCCAACGAGGCCGTCGCGCAGATCGCCAAGGGCCAGTTCGAAGCCGCCGCCCGTGGCGCGAACGAGACCGTCAAGCAGGCTCAGGAGCAGTTCGCGCAGGCCACCAAGGGCGCCACCGAGGCGACCCAGCAGGCCGCAAACGCCGCGACCGGCCAGAAGAACAAGTAACCGCTCTCTCCAGTTCCCACTGGAAATCGAACCCGGCAGCTTCGGCTGCCGGGTTTTTTTGTTGGCGCAAGGTGGACACCCGCATGCCCGCGCCGACGAACGCGTCGCCACGCGCGGCGTCCCATCGATACCGCTTTACCCGGCGAGGGCACCACACCCCGGCTAAGCACCGGCCGCCTCTCGGCGCAGCGCTACTCCGACCATCGACCCCGCACGTTCGCCACCTGCTGCAACTCGCACGAACCGGCCCGCATGCCCGGCGCCCAGTGTCGATGTCCGCAGAAGAGATCGCGGGCGCGATAACGACAGTCGCCACGCATGCGCCCGAAAACGGAAACGGCCGGGAACTCCCGGCCGTTTCCAGCACCTCGACGCTCCAACGCCGCGACGCGCCTCAGTGCGCCGGATTTCCCACCGGGCGCGCCACGTCGTGCGCCTGCAGGCGCTGCGCCGCCGCGCGGTGATCGCGCGCAAGCAGCAGGTAGACGACCGGCACCACGAACAGCGTGAACAGCGTACCGATCGTCATGCCGCCCACGATCACCCAGCCGATCTGGTTGCGCGCCTCGGCACCGGCGCCCGTCGCGATCGCGAGCGGCACTGCGCCGAGCACCATCGCACCCGTCGTCATCAGGATGGGCCGCAGGCGCAGCGCCGCGGCGTCGACCACGGCCTCCAGCTTCGCCTCGCCGCGCTCCTGCAACTGGTTCGCGAACTCCACGATCAGGATGCCGTGCTTCGAGATCAGGCCGATAAGCGTGACGATGCCGATCTGCGAATAGATGTTCCAGCTGCCCCCGGTGAACTTGAGCGCAAGGAACGCGCCGAAGACCGCGAGCGGCACGGAAAGCAGGATGATGAACGGATCGACCCAGCTCTCGAACTGCGCGGCGAGCACGAGGAAGATGAAGAGCAGCGCAAGGCCGAGGATGAAGCCGAACTCGTTCGACGACTCGCGCAGCTCGCGGCTCTGGCCGGAGAGGTCGTACTGCGCATCCGGCGCGACCTCCTTCAGCGCGCCCTCCATCCACGTCAGCGCATCACCCATCGCATAGCCGGGCGCGAGGCCCGCGCTGATCGTCGCCGAGCGCAGCTTGTTGAAGTGGTTGAGCTCCTTGGCGGCCACGGTCTCGCGCACGTCGACGAGGTTCGACAGCTGCACCATCGCGCCATCGCTGCCGCGCACGTAGATGTTGGAGAGATCCCCCGGCGTGCGGCGATCCGCGTCCTCGACCTGCACGATCACGTCGTACTGCTCGCTGCCCATCTTGAAGCGCGTCACGTTGCGCCCGCCGAGCATCGTCTCCAGCGTGCGACCCACGGCCGAGACGTTGCTGCCCACGGAGGCGACCTTGTCGCGGTTCACGTCGATCTTCAGCTGCGGCTTGTCGAGCTTGAGGTCCGTGTCGGGATTGGTGAGCTGCGGGTTCTCCGCCATCTTCGCCATGAGCTTCTGCACCGTGGCGCCCAGCTCGTCCCACGAGCCGGTGGTCTGCACGACGAAGCTCACCGGCTGGCCGAAGCCCTGCTGGCCCAGCGCGGGCGGGAGCGTCGGGAAGGCCATCACGCCCGGGATGCCCATGAACTGCGGGAAGAGCATGCCCTGCACGTCGGAGGACTTCATGTCGCGCTTCGACCAGTCCTCCAGGCCCACGAAGCCGATGGTGGACGTGATCGACGGGAAGCCGACGATCTGGAAGTAGCGGTCGACATGCGGCGTCTTCGCGAAGATGCCTTCCATCTGGCGCGCGTACTTGTCGGTGTACTCGACCGTGGAACCTTCGGGCGCGACGCCGAAGCCGATGACCAGGCCCTGGTCCTCCTGCGGCGCGAGTTCCTTCGGCAGAAACATGTAGAGCGCCCCGGCGCCGACGAACAGCGCGAGGCCGCCCGCGATCACCGCCCAGCGCCAGCGCAATGCCGCCTGCAGCACGCGGCGGTAGGCGTCGTCGAGGCGGCGCAGCACGCGCTCGCCGGCCAGGTAGAAGCGCCCGTGCTGCTCGTTGGTCTTGAGCAGCTTGGACGACATCATCGGCGACAGCGTCAGCGCGGTGAAGCCGGACACGAGCACCGCGCCGGCGAGCGTCAGCGCGAACTCGACGAACAGCTTGCCGGTGCGGCCGGTCGAGAAGGCGAGCGGCACGTAGACGGCCACCAGCGTGAGCGTCATCGCGACGATCGCGAAGCCGATCTCCTTCGAACCCTTCAGCGCCGCCTCGAAGGGCGGCATGCCCTCCTCCACGTGCCGGTAGATGTTCTCGAGCATCACGATCGCGTCGTCGACCACCAGGCCGATCGCCAGCACCATCGCCAGCAGCGTGAGCGTGTTGATGGTGAAACCGAACGCGTACATCAACGCGAAGGCGCCGATCAGCGAGACGGGGATGGTGATCAGCGGGACCAGCACCGCGCGCCAGCTGCGCAGGAACAGGAAGATCACGATCACCACGAGCACGACGGCCTCGACGATCGTGTTGCGCACTTCCTCGATCGACTTTTCGATGAAGACCGTCGAGTCGTAGGCGATCTCGACCTTCACGCCTTCGGGCAGCGTGCGCTGGATCTCCGGGATCATCGCCTTGAGGCCCGCGCTGATTTCCAGCGGATTGGCGACCGCCTGCTTGACCACGCCCAGCGGCACTGCATCGCGGCCGTTGAAGCGGGCACGGAAGCGGTCCTCCTGCGCGCCGAGCTCGACCTTGGCGACGTCGCGCAAGCGCACCACGGCACCGTTGGACTCGCCGAGCGAGATCTCGCCGAACTGCGCGGGCGTACGCAGGTCGGTCTCCGACAGAACGCTGAACTCGCGCGCCGTACCTTCGACGCGTCCGGCGGGGATCTCCACGTTCTGCTGGCGCAGCGCGGCCTCGACGTCCTGCGGCGTGAGCCCGAAGCCGGCCAGGCGCTGCGGCTGCAGCCAGATGCGCATCGCGTGGCGCGTGCCCATCACCTGCGCCTGCGCGACGCCGGGGATCGTCTGCACGCGGTCCTTGACCAGGCGGTCGGCGAGATCGGCGAGTTCGGGCTTCGTGTGGCGGTCGGATGTGAACGCCATCCAGATGATCGGCTGGGCGTCGGCCTCCTGCTTCTGCACGATCGGCTCGCGCGCTTCCTCGGGCAGGAAGTCGCGCGCCTGACCGACGCGGTCGCGCACGTCGGACGCGGCCGCTTCGGGATCACGGTCGAGGCGGAAGCGGATCGAGACCTGGCTCGACTGCTCGCGGCTCACCGACTGGATGTATTCGATGCCCTCCACGCCCGACAGCGCGTCCTCGATCGGCTGGGTGATCTGCGACTCGATCACCTGCGCGCTCGCGCCGGGATAGCTCGTGCTCACGGTGACGACGGGCGTGTCGACGTTCGGGATCAGGCGCACCGGGAGCCGCGTGTAGGCGACGATGCCGACCAGCACGACCACGATGTTGATCACCCAGGCGAAGACCGGGCGGCGGATGGAGATGTCGGAAAGGACCACGGGTCGCCTCGTCGGTTCGGTGCCCGCATCGGAGTGCGGGCGGGCGCGTCACGCTGGTATTTCGTGGATCCTCGTCGCGGGCGACTTCGGATCCGTGTGGCCCGCTCCGGGCCTTCGCTGGTTACTTCGCCGGTGCAGTAGTCGTCGACGACGGCTTCGCCGGCGTCGCCGCGTTCGCAGGGGCTGCCGGCGCATTCACCGACGCCACCGGCACGCCATCGCGCATCATCGGCTTCGCCTGCCCGGCCGTGATCACCACGTCGCCCGCGGCGAGGCCGTCGGTGACCTGCACGAAGCCCGGCGTACGCGCGCCCGTGCGGATCTCGGTGCGCTTGGCCTTCCCGGCCACCACCGTGTAGACGAAGCGCGTCGCGCCGTCCTGCATGAGCGCCTGCTCCGGCACGAGCAGCGCCGTGGTCTGGCCTGCGCCGGTGTCGAGCTGCAGGCGCGCGAACTGGCCCGGGCGCAGTCGGCCATCGGGGTTGCCGATGCGTGCGCGCAGGCGCGAGCTGCGGCTGACCGGGTCGATCACCGGGTCGATCGCCACCACCTCGCCGCCGAAGCTGTCGCCCGGATAGGCGTCCACCTCGATGCGCACCTTCTGGCCGCGGCGCAGGTTCGGGATCTGGCTCTCCGGCACGCTGAAGTCGACCTCGATCGGATCCAGCCGGACCAGCGTGACCAGCGCCTGCCCGGCGTTGACCACCTCGCCGACGCTGACCTCGCGCAGGCCGACCTGCCCGGAGAACGGCGCGGTGAGGGTCATCTTCGACAGCGCGGCACGAGCGGAGGCGACGCGTGCCTGGTCGACACCGAGGGCAGCGCGCGCGCGGTCGTGGTCGGCGCGCGAGATCATCTGCTGGCCGATGAGCTGGCCCGTGCGCGCAGCGGCGCGACGGCTGTTCTCGAGGTTCGCGGCCGCCTCGTTGAGCGAGGCACGCGCGAGGCTCGCGTCGAGCGAGAACAGCGGTTGCCCCGCACGGACCGAGGTGCCTTCTGTGAAGTGGATCTGCGCGATGCGGCCGCCGACTTCCGGCCGCACCACCACCTGCTCGTCCGCGCGCAGGCTGCCGACGCCACTCACGCCGGCGGCGAAGGACTGCGGCTTGACGACGTACGTCTCGACCGGAAGCTGCATGCCACCCGGCGGACCGCCCGGCCCGCCCGGGCCACCGCCTGGGCCGCCCGGGCCCTTGGCATCGCCGCCCCCGCATGCGGTGAGTCCCGCAAGCCCGGCGACCAGCACGACCGACATCAACAGGACCCGACGCATGCGGCTCTCCTCAATTCTGTACCCGCCAGTTTAGGAGTGGCCGGATCCGGCGATCACGTGCCGGAAGTCGGGGGCGACGGCGCCCACCGGCGCTGGGCGGTGCGATGACCTCCTGCACGGGCAGGCGGCCGGAACCCCGCTGGTAGACTGCGCGCATGACCTTCATCGCTTCCCCGCTGACCGGTGGCAAGCCGGACCAGTACGCGCAGCTGCTCGAGCAGGCCCGTGGCCTGCTGCATGGCGAGCGCGATCGCATCGCCAATGCGGCGAACCTGTCGGCGCTGGTCTACCACGCGCTGCCGCACCTCAACTGGGTGGGCTTCTACTTCTTCGACGGCACCGAGCTGGTCGTCGGCCCGTTCCAGGGGCTGCCGGCCTGCGTGCGCATCCCGCTCGACAAGGGCGTCTGCGGTGCGGCCGCGAGCACGCGCGAGACGCAGCGCGTGCCCGACGTGCATGCCTTCCCCGGCCACATCGCCTGCGATTCGGCCTCGCGCTCGGAAGTCGTCGTGCCGCTGATCGCGGCGGACGGCACGCTCGTGGGCGTCTTCGACCTCGACAGCCCGGAACCCGACCGCTTCGACGCCGACGACCAGCACGGCCTCGAGGCGATCGCACGCGCGTTCGTCGAGTCGATCGCCTGATGGACGCCGCGCCGAAGCTGCTCAACATCGGCGGCAAGTCGTCGGCGTGGCTGCGCCAGGTCGGGCTGCGCACGCACGACGACCTGCTCGCAGTCGGCGCGCTCGAGGCCTACGTACGCGTCAAGCGCGCCGGCTTCAAGCCGAGCCTCAACCTGCTCTACGCGCTGGAAGGCGCGCTGATGGGCTGCCACTGGCAGCAGGTCGATCCCATGCGTCGCAGCGAGCTCGCCGCGCAGGCGCAGGCCGCGGTCGCGCTGCTGCCCGGCTCGCGCCGCACGCCGGCGGCATCCGACGTGATCGTGATCCAGGGCGATGCGATGGACCCGGCCGCGATCGACGCGGATGCCACTGCCGACACACCCGACACGCTGTCGTTCTGATTGCCGGCAGGCATGTCGGCGGCCGTTGCCGTAGACTGCGCGCGCTTTCAGGTGACCCGCCGCCTTCGGTGCCGGGTTGAAACGGGAAGCCGGTGACGCGCGATCGAAGCGATCCGCCAGTCCGGCGCTGCCCCCGCAACGGTAAGCGAGCCAAGCCCCGGCATCGGCCACTGTGACGCCACGTCACGGGAAGGCGCCGGCGGCGGATGCGACCGCATCCACTCGCGAGCCCGGAGACCGGCCTGGAGCACGGGGAATTTCCCTCGACTGATGCGATGCGGAGGGCGTCGCAGCGGCCACGGCGCGCTGCTGCGCCGCATCCGCTCGTGCGTCCTCCGCGACCTTTTCCTGCACGCCTGCCGCGTGCCCGCCGGAGACGTACCCAATGCAGTTCCGAATCCTGTCCGCCGCGCTGCTCGCCGCGCTCGCCCCGACCGCCGTCGCACAGTCGGCCGACGCGCTTGACGAGGTCGTGGTGACCGCCAATCGCATTCCGGTGGCCGTGCGCGATGCGGTCGCGCCCGTCGAGGTCATCGAGCGCGAGGAGATCGAGCGCAGCCAGGCACGCTCGCTGCCCGAGCTGCTGCGCGGCCGCGCGGGCGTCTCGATCGGCAACCAGGGCGGGCTCGGCAAGCTGACCACCGTCTTCCTGCGCGGCAGCGAATCCGACCACGTGCTGGTCCTCGTCGACGGCGTGCGCATGGGCTCGGCGACGTCGGGCCTGGTCGCGTTCCAGGACCTGCCGATCGAGCTGATCGAGCGCATCGAGATCGTGCGCGGCCCGCGCTCGAGCCTGTACGGCAGCGAGGCGATCGGCGGCGTCATCCAGATCTTCACCCGACGCGACAAGGGCGCGCCCGCGCCGCGCTTCGCCGTCGGCATCGGCAGCCACGAGACGTACGAGGCGAGCGCGGGCTTCGGCGGCGCGATCGGCCGCGGCTGGATCGGTGCCGACTTCTCGCGGCAGCAGTCGGAGGGCATCAACGCCTGCCGCGGCTTCGGTGCGCCGGTATTCGCCGGCTGCTTCACCACCGAGCCCGATCGCGACGGCTACGCGCGCGACGCGCTTTCGCTGCGCGGCGGCCTGGAGATCACGGACGGCCTCACCTTCGCCGGCCATGCCCTGCGCGCGGAGGGCGACAACAAGTACGACGGCTCGTTCGTGAACCGCTCCGAGACCGTGCAGCAGGTCGTCGGCGGCGAGCTCGCGTGGACGCCGTCTGAGAGCGCGACGCTGCGCCTGTCCGGCGGTCGCAATCGCGACGGGTCCGACAACTTCCGCAACGACACGATCTTCAGCAACTTCTTCTCCACCGACCGCGACAGCGCCACGCTCCAGGGCGACTTCGCGTTGGCTCCCGCGCATCGCGTCAGCGTGGGCTTCGACTGGACGCGCGACGTCGTGCGCAGCACCACCGCTTTCGACCGCACGCGCCGCGGCAACCGCGCGCTGTTCGCGCAGTACCTCGGTGACTTCGGCGCCGTCGACCTGCAGGCGAGCGCGCGGCAGGACGACAATGGCCAGTTCGGCGAGTACTCGACCGGCAACCTCGCGCTGGGCGTCGACTTCGGCGGCGGCTGGCGGGCGACGGTCGGCGCGGGCAATGCGTTCAAGGCGCCGACGTTCAACGAGCTCTACTTTCCCGGCTTCAGCAATCCCGAGCTCGAGCCGGAGCGCTCGCGCACCGTCGAGGCCGGCATCGGCTGGACGAGTGACGCCATGGCCGTCCGCTTCGATGCCTACGACTCGCGCGTGGAGGACCTGATCGCCTACAACTTCCTGCTGTTCGCGCCGGACAACATCCAGCGCGCACGCCTGCGCGGCGCCGAGCTCACCGTCAATGCGACGTTCGCCGACTGGGACCTCGCCGGCAGCCTGAGCCGCGTCGATGCACGCGATCGTTCGGTGGCCGGCGTCGATCCGTACCTGCCCCGCCGCGCGCGCTCGAGCGGCCGCATCGATCTCGACCGGTCGTTCGGCGCCTTCCGGTTCGGCGTCACCGCGTCGGCCGAAGGCGAGCGCTACGACGACCTCGCAAACACCCGTCGCCTCGGCGGCTACGGCCTGGTCGACCTGCGCGCGGAATACGCGTTCGCGCGCGACTGGCGCCTGCAGGCGCGCGTGGCGAACGTCTTCGACCGCGACTACGAGACCGTGGCCTTCTACAACCAGCCCGGCCGCACCTGGTTCCTGACGCTGCGCTACGCGCCGACGCCCTGAGCGAGCGTTCGTCTCGGGACCACGGAGGGGCCGCACACGCGGCCCCTTCGCGCATCAGGACGCCGCTCGCACCCACTGCGCGAGCAGGCCGACGAGCGCCTGTGCATCGACCGGCTTGGCGAGGTGGGCGTGGAAGCCCGCCTCACGCGCGCGGATGCGGTCCTGCGGCCGAACGTAGGCGGTGAGCGCGACCGCGGGGATGTCGGGCTGCGCGACGCCCGCGCGGACGCGGCGCATCAGCTCGTAGCCGTCCACGCCCGGCATGCCGATATCGCTCACCATCACGTCGAACTCGGCGTGCGCCAGCTGCTCGAGCGCATCCTGCGCATCGGCCGCGGCACTGGCAGCGGCGCCGGCCTCGTCGAGCAGCCAGCGCGTCACGGTGCGCGCATCGGGATCGTCGTCGACGACCAGCACGCGCAGGCCGTCGAGCCGCAGCCGGCCGCCCGCGCGCCCGTCGTCGCGCGTGGCCTCGACCCGCGCCCGCACCGGCAGGGGCAGCGCGACGACGAAGGCCGCGCCCTGCCCGAGGCCCGCGCTCTCGGCGCGCACCGTGCCGTGATGGAGCTCGACGAGCGACCGCACGATCGAGAGCCCGAGGCCAAGACCGCCGTGGCGTCGGCTCATCGAGGCGTCGGCCTGGCGGAAGCGCTCGAAGACATGCGGCAGGAAGGCGGCGTCGATGCCGGCACCCGTGTCACGCACCGCGATCTCGAGGTGCCCGTCCGCCCGCCGCACGTGCACGTCGACGCTGCCACCGTTCGGCGTGAACTTGATGGCGTTGCTGAGCAGGTTCCACATGACCTGCTGCAGCCGGTTCGGGTCGCCCTCGACCGCGACGCGTGCGTCGTCGTCGATCCGCGCCTCGAGCTGCAGGCCACGCGCCTGTGCATTCGGCAGGGCGGTCTCGATCGCACTGTGGACGAGCGCGGCGACGTCGACCTCGCGCCGCTCCAGCGAGATCTTGCCGGAGATGATCGAGCTCATGTCCAGCAGGTCCTCGATGATCTGCGCCTGCGCACGGGCGTTGCGCTCGATCACGTCGACGCCCTGCACGACCTCGGGCGGCAGGCCGCTGCGCAGCCGCAGGATGGAGACCCAGCCGAGGATCGCATTGAGCGGCGAGCGAAGCTCATGGCTCAGCGTGGCGAGGAACTCGTCCTTCATGCGGTTGGCACGCTCGGCGACGCGCCGCGCCTGCTGCTCGGATTCCAGCGAGCGGCGCAGGCGCTCGTCGAGCTGGTGCTTCTCGATCACGATGCCCGCGAGATGCGTGCCCAGCCGCGCGAGCTCCATGTCGCGGCTGCCCGGTGCACGGGGCGTGCGGTAGTAGAGGGCGAGCGTGCCGAGCAGGCGGCCGTCGCTGCCGAGGATCGGATTGGACGTGCACGAGGCGAGGCCGTGCTCGGCCGCGATCTCCTGCGCGCCTTCCCACCGCGCGTCGTGCGCGATGTCGGCGCAGATCACCATACGGCGCTCGTAGGCGGCGCTGCCGCAGGCGCCCACGCCCGGGCCGACGGGCAAGCCGTGCGAGGCCTGCCGGTACGGCTCCGGCAGGCTCGGCGCGGCACCGCGCAGCAGCGACTGGCCGTCCTCGGCAAGCAGCAGCACCGAGCACAGCATGCCGTCGGTGGACTGGCTCTCCAGGCGCAGGAGCAGTGTCTCGAGCACGTCGTGCAGCGGCGAACCGGTCGCGATCAGCTCCAGCACCCGCTTTTCGGACGTGAGCGCATCCTCCACGCGCTTGCGCTCGGTGATGTCGATGACCGAGCCGACGAAGCCGAGGAACGTGCCCTCGCCGTCGAAGCGCGGCACCGCGCTGTCGACGCACCAGCGCCAGGCGCCATCGGCACGACGCAGGCGGTATTCGAACGAGAACGCCTCGTGCGCGGCATTGGCACGCACGAACGTGGCCTTCGAACGCTCCGCATCGTCGGGATGCACGGCATCGAGCCAGCCGTAGCCGATCGCCTCGGCCTCGCGCTGCCCGGTGAACTCGTACCAGCGGGCGTTGAGGTATTCGCAGAAGCCATCCGCGCGCGTCACCCAGACCATCACGGGAGCCTGGTCGGACATGGTGCGGAACCGTGCCTCGCTCTCCTGCAGCGAGCGCTCGAACTCGACGCGCTCGGTGACGTCGGCATGCGTACCGACCCATTCGAGGACCTGCCCGTCCTCGTCGCGCACCGGCACCGCGCGCACGTCGCAGATGCGCCAGGCGCCGTCGCGCCGGCGCAGTCGCTGGCGCTGGTGGAGCGCGTGCTCGCCGGCGACCGCATCGGCCCACGCGGCGAGCGCGGCGTCGGCGTCGTCGGGATGCAGCGCGGCGACCCAGCCGTAGCCGCGGCTGGCCTCGAACGTCTGCCCGGTAAACGCCTCCCAGCCCGGCTGCGGCACCTGCATCTCGCCGGTGGACGAAAAGCTCCAGACGATCGAGCTCGTCGCATCGAGCGCCGCGCGGTAGCGACGCTCGCTGAGGCGAAGCTCCCGCTCGATGCGCGCACGCTCCAACGAGTCCCAGCAGCGCGACGCGACCTGCCGGAGCAGGTCGACGTCCTCGTCGGTCCAGGCGCGCGGCGCGGTCTGGTGCACCGCCATGCAGGCGACGACCTGCCCGCCCTTCATGACCGGCACGCTCACCACCGCACGGATACCGACCCGGCGGTACGCCTCGAGGTTGGGCGGCGCGAGCGGTGAGACCTCGATGTCGTCGATGCGGTAGGGCGCGCCGGCACGCGTGAGCCGCGCGAAGTGCTCGCCGAAGTCCTCGAGCCGGTAACGGCCGACGATCGTGGGCACGCCGCGCGCGTGGTCGCCGACGAGGTCGAACGTGCCCGCCGCCTCGTCGACGTCGGCATAGGCGCAGCGGTCGGCCTGCAGGTGTTCGGCGACCGCCCGCGTATACGTGCCGATGATCGCGGCGGGGTCGGCGAGCGCACGCACGGACTCGTCCAGCCGCAGGAAAAAGCGGTCGCGCGCTTCCGAGTGCCGGCGCTCGGTGACGTCCACGCCGTGCGCGAGCACGCCGGTGACCTCGCCGTGGGGCCCGCGACGGGCGCGAAAGGTGAAGTCGACGTAGCGCGTTTCGGTGGGCCCGTCGGCCTCACGTCGGGCCGGCAGCGGCAACTCGCGCGCGACGATGGGCTCGTGGCTCGCCCGGGCGTCGTCGAGGATCGCGTGGACCGCCGCCGCCTCCGGCCAGGCGTCGCGCGCGGGCAGGCCGAGGATAGGGCGACCGCCGACGAGGTCGAGCAGGCGGTCGTTCGCGAATTCCACGACGTGCGTGGCGCCACGGGTGAGGGCGATCAACGCGGGCGACTGCTCGAAGGCCTGCGCGAGTTGCCCGCGCTCGTACTCGAGCTCCTCGAGCAGCATGTCGCGCTCGCGCTCGGCCTGCACCCGCCCGGTCTCTTCCGTGCAGGCGCAGAACAGGCCGCCGATGCCGCCGCGCCCGTCGGGGATGGCGCTGTAGGACCACGTGAACCACGTCTGCTCGGTGTAGCCGTGGCGCTCCATCACCAGCAGGACGCGCTCGTTCCAGGTCGCCTCGCCGCGCTCCATCACGGCGCGCGCCTGTGGGCCGACCACGTCCCATATGTCCTGCCACGTGCCCTGGGCGGGGCGGCCGAACGCCGCCGGATGCCGCGCACCGAGTATGGGCGTGTAGGCATCGTTGTAGACATTGATCAACTCGCCGCCCCACCAGACGAACATGGGGAAGCGCGAGTTCATGCAGATGCCGACCGCGACGCGCAGCGCCTCGGGCCAGGTCTCGGCGGGCCCGAGCGGCGTGGCCGACCAGTCGGTACGCAGGAGCATCGCGACCGTCTCCGAGTCGCGCGGCAGTGCCGAGAAGATCGCGTCGCCGTCCACCACGTGGGCTCCCTGCCCTTGCCCGAGGGCGAAGCCCCGATTAGACAGGAAACCGTGCCGCCCGTGGATCAGTGGCGTGCACCGGCGGGCAGCAGCCAGGGCTCCTGCCAGGGCAGGTCCGGCGCCACCGGCCGGACGGCGCGCAGCGTGCGCACCAGCTCGATATAGCTCCCCGCCATCTGCCCGAACAGCGCCGCATAGGCGGAACGCCCCGCGTCGGCGATCGAGAGATAGGCGCTGCGCCCGAGCTCGACGAAGTAGTCGACGGTGACGCGCCGGCGCTCGGCCAACGCCGGGTACAAGCCGGCGATCAGCAGGCAGTGGTCGCCGACGTCGCGCAGCATCTCCTCGCGCAGGCTGCCGGCCTGCGATTGCGCCTGCAGCCATTCGAGCGCCTGCGTGCGCGCGAGGAGCTGCCCGTCGCGCTGGTGGCGCAGCAGCACGAAGACCAGGTAGCTCTCGCGATGCGCGTCGAGCGGACAACCCGCGCGCGCCCCTGCCTCATGGACCAGGGCCTGCCACAGCTCGGCAGGCGCACCCTGCAGCATTGCGGACATACACACCTCGCGTCGAAGCCGCCCACGAGGGCCTCGCGACGGCGCGAGGCGCCCGGGAGCCATGACACGGTCATCGGCCGTGCCGGCTTCGACTGTAGGCAGCAGTTACACGCCGACTCAAGAGGGCGCGGTCGAAGGTTCGTGAAACGCTCAGCCTCGTGGCGTGAGCGCGGTCACGCTGCGGCTCAGGGCAGCAGGACGATGCCGAACGGCTTCGCCGCCCACGCGGTCAGCACGAAGCACGCGATCGTGATCGCGGCGGACGCGCCGAGCGCCGGCCAGAAGCCGAAGCGCGCGAGCAGCATCGGGAACAGCAGGAACATCGGCAGCGTCGGCAGCACGTACCAGAACGTGTACCAGGCGTGGCTCGCGATCTTGGCCTCGGGCTGCTTCTCGACATGCAGCCAGACCAGCGCGAGCACCGTGACGAGCGGAAGCGCCGCGACGAGGCCGCCCAGGCGATCGCTGCGCTTGGCCGCCTCGGAGACGATCACCACCAGCGCGGCGGTGATCGCGTACTTCACGGCGAGCCAGGCCACGCGCCCTACTCGACCGTGACGGACTTCGCGAGGTTGCGCGGCTTGTCGACGTCGGTGCCGCGGGCGAGCGCGGCGTGGTAGGCCAGCATCTGCACCGGGATCGCATGCACGATCGGCGAGAGCACGCCGACATTGCGCGGCGTGCGGATCACGTGCACCTGCTCGGACTCGCCGAACTGGCTGTCCGCGTCGGCGAAGACGAACATCTCGCCGCCGCGCGCACGCACTTCCTGGATGTTGGACTTCACCTTCTCCAGCAGCGCGTCGTTCGGGGCGATCACGACGACCGGCATCGCCTCGTCCACAAGCGCGAGCGGGCCGTGCTTGAGCTCGCCCGCCGGGTACGCCTCGGCGTGGATGTAGCTGATCTCCTTGAGCTTGAGTGCGCCCTCGAGTGCGATCGGGTAATGCATGCCGCGGCCCAGGAACAGCGCATGCTGCTTCGGCGAGAAACGTTCGCTCCAGGCCATGACCTGCGGCTCGAGGTTGAGCGCGTGCTGCACCGTGCCCGGCAGCTGGCGCAGCGCATCGATGTGCGCCGCTTCCTGCTCCGCCGACAGGTGCCCGCGCAGCTTCGCGAGCGTGCAGGTCAGCGTGAAGAGGGCGACGAGCTGCGTGGTGAAGGCCTTGGTCGAGGCCACGCCGATCTCGGCGCCGGCGCGGGTGTAGTAGACGAGCCGGCTCGCACGCGGGATCGCGCTCTCGGGCACGTTGCAGATCGACAGCGTCTTCTCGTGACCGAGGCTCTTGGCGTACTTGAGCGCTTCCATCGTGTCGAGCGTCTCGCCCGACTGCGAAATGGTGACGATGAGGTGCTTCGGGTTCGCGACGGCATCGCGGTAGCGGTACTCGCTCGCGATCTCCACGCTGCAGGGCAGCTTGGCGATCGATTCGATCCAGTAGCGTGCGGTCAGGCCGGCGTAGTAGCTGGTGCCGCAGGCGAGGATCTGCACGCCCTCGACGTCGCGCAGCACGCTCTCGGCGTCCTGGCCGAACAGGTTCGCGTCGAAGCGGCCCTCGTCCATCAGCGCCTCGATGGTGTCGGCGACCGCGCGCGGCTGCTCGTGGATCTCCTTCTGCATGAAGTGCCGGTAGGGACCGAGCTCCAGCGAGGCGAGCGAGACGTCGGACATGTGCACCGAGCGCTCGATCGCCTTGCCCTCGCCGTCGAAGACGCGCACCCCGGCGCGGGTGACGTCGGCCGTGTCGCCCTCTTCGAGGAAAATGACGCGGCGCGTGGCCTGCACGATCGCCGAGACGTCGCTGGCGACGAAGTTTTCCCCCTCGCCGAGGCCGACCAGCAGCGGGCAGCCCATGCGCGCCGCCACGAGGCGACCCGGTTCCTGCCGGCTCACCACCGCCAGCGCGTACGCGCCGTGCAGCTCGCGCACGGCGCGTTGCACCGCGCCGAGCAGGTCGTTGCCCTGCGCGAGGTGCGAGTGGATGAGGTGCGCGATGACCTCGGTGTCGGTCTGCGACTCGAACGTGTAGCCGAGCGCGCGCAGGCGCTCGCGCTGCGCCTCGTGGTTCTCGATGATGCCGTTGTGGACCAGCGCGACGCCGTGGCTGGTGTGCGGATGCGCATTGGCCTCGGTCACGCCGCCATGGGTGGCCCAGCGCGTGTGGCCGATGCCGATCGAGGCCGCGAAGCCTTCCTCGCGCGCGGCGGCCTCCATCTCGGCCACCCGGCCGGTGCGGCGCACGCGGCGGACCTCGTCGTGGTCGATGACGGCGATGCCGGCGGAGTCATAGCCGCGGTACTCGAGGCGCTTGAGGCCCTCGACGAGGACGGGGACCACATCGCGATCCGCGATCGCGCCGACGATGCCGCACATTGGGGGGAGCTCCTCCGGGAAGGCGGCTAGTGTAGCCGCCGGCACCCCTGTCCGCCGGACAGTGCGGGTGTCCGCGGACACCGGCCGCGCGCATCGGAGCCTTTGCGATCAAGTACTTGCCGCTGGCACGTTCCGTGCTTAAAGCCGCTTGCAACGCATCGTTCGAGCGAGCCGTATTCCATGAGCATCCGCGACACCTCCGCGCAGGACATCCCCGTCTCGACGCCCGCACCGGGCCGGCGCCGGAAGCGCCTGCTGCTGGCCGGCGGTGGCGCCGCGGTGGCCGCCCTCCTCGCCTTCGGCGTCTCCGCCCGCTTCGGCGGCAGCCGCTCGATCGACGCCGACCGCCTGCGCATCGCCGAGGTCACCCGCGGCACGCTGGTGCGCGACGCGTCCGTGAACGGGCGCGTGGTCGCGGCGGTCAGCCCGACGCTGTACGCGCCCGTCTCCGCGACCGTCGTCTTCGAGAAGAAGGCGGGCGACACCGTGAAGAAGGGCGACGTGCTCGCGCGGCTCGTCTCGCCCGAGCTCGAGAGCGAACTGCTGCGCGAGCGGTCCACGCTGCAGCAGATGGAGGCCGAATCCGGCACCGCGCGCATCGCCGCCTCGCGCAGCCGGCTGGACGCCAAGCAGGAAGCGGACGAGGCCGCGATCGCGCTGCAGGCCGCGCAGCGCGACCTCGACCGCACGCGCCGCGGCTTCGAGGGCGGTGCGCTCGCCGAGATCGACTACCTGCGCGCGCAGGACGCGCTCAAGACCGCGCAGATCCGCCATCGCAACGCGGTGCGCGGTGCGCAGCTTGCCGGCAGCAGCGCCGGCTTCAGCGTGCAGACCAGCGCGCAGCAGGCGCAGCGCCAGCGCCTGGTGGTTTCCGAGCTCGCACGCCGCGTGGCCGAGCTCGAGGTGCGCGCACCGATCGACGGCGTGATCGGCACCACGCTCGTCGCCGAGCGTGCGGTCGTCGCAGCGAACACCGCGCTGCTCACCGTCGTCGACCTCTCGCAGCTCGAGGTCGAGCTCGAGGTGCCCGAGACGTATGCGGAGGACCTCGGCCTGGGCATGACCGCGGAAGTCCGCATCGGCGCGGTGACCGCGCTCGCGACGATCGCGTCCGTCTCGCCCGAGGTGGTCAACCGCCAGGTGCTCGCCCGCGTGCGATTCGCCGACGGCAAGCAGCCGCCCGGCCTGCGCCAGAACCAGCGCGTGACCGCGCGCGTGCTGATCGAGGAGAAGCCGGGCGTGCTGATGGTGGCGCGCGGCCCGTTCGTCGACGCGCACGGCGGCCGCTACGCCTACTTCGTCGACGGCGATACGGCCGAGAAGCGCCCCCTGCGCATCGGCGCGACCAGCATCGCCGCGGTCGAGATCCTCGACGGCGCCAAGCCGGGCGATCGCCTGGTCATCGCCGGCAGCGACACCTTCGGCGACGCCGCGCGCGTCTCCATCGCCCAGTAACCGCATTCCCATCCCCGCAGAAGGATCCCGCCATGCTCCGCATGTCCCAGCTCAGCAAGGTCTACCGCACCCACATGATCGAGACGCACGCGCTGCGGGGCTTCGACATCCACGTCAAGGAAGGCGAATTCGTCGCGGTCACCGGCCCCTCAGGTTCAGGCAAGACCACGTTCCTCAACATCGCGGGCCTGCTGGAGGACTTCTCCGGCGGCGAGTTCTGGCTGGACGGCGTGGACACGCGCGGGCTCAACGACAACCAGCGCTCGCGCCTGCGCAACGAGAAGATCGGCTTCATCTTCCAGGGCTTCAACCTGATCGCCGACCTGAATCTCTTCGACAACGTCGATGTGCCACTGCGCTACCGCGGTTTCAGCGCGGCCGATCGCAAGAAGCGCATCGAGCAGGCGCTCGAGCGCGTCGGCCTGTCCTCGCGCATGAAGCACTACCCGGCCGAGCTCTCGGGCGGCCAGCAGCAGCGCGTGGCGATCGCGCGCGCGCTGGCCGGCAGCCCGCGCCTGCTGCTCGCCGACGAGCCCACGGGCAACCTCGACTCGCAGATGGCGCGGGGCGTGATGGAGCTGCTCGAGGAGCTCAACGGCGAGGGCACGACCATCATCATGGTCACGCACGATCCCGAACTGGCTGCACGCTCGCAGCGCAACGTGCACATCATCGACGGGCAGGTGACCGACATCTCGCACGGCCCGGCGCTCAGCGCGGTGGCCGCCTCGCTCGCCTCGCAGCCGGTCTGAGGACGCCGCCATGCTCGGTTACTACCTCAAGCTCGGCGTCCGCAACCTGCGGCGAAATCCGGTGCTCACCGCGCTGATGGTGCTCACCCTGGCCGTCGGCGTGGCGGCGAGCATGTCCTCGCTCACGCTGCTGTACGTGATGAGCGGCGATCCCATCCCGCAGAAGTCCGACCGCCTGTTCGTGCCGCTGCTCGACAATGCACCCGCGCAGCAACCCGACCCCAGCGACGACCCGCCGCCGCAGCTCACCTATCGCGATGCGATGGCCCTGCGCGCATCCGGCAAGAGCCAGCGCTCGACGGCGCTGCTCGGCATCGGCGGCGCGGTGGAGACCGGCAAGGCGGGTGCCCGCCCGATGCTGACCCAGGGTGCGGCGGTCAATGCGGACTTCTTCGCGATGTTCGACGTCCCGTTCGATCGCGGTGGTGCCTGGAGCGCGGAGGACGACTCGCGCGGCGGGAACGTGGCCGTGATCTCGCGCGACCTGGCCGAGCGTGCCTTCGGCGATGCCGATCCCGTCGGCAAGACCGTCCGCTTCGACCGTCGCGACTACACCGTCACCGGCGTGGTCGGCGACTGGGCGCCCCTGCCGAAGTTCTATCGCCTGATCGGCGGGAACACCTTCGATTTCGAGGACATCTACCTGCCCTTTGCGAACGCCATCGCCAACGAGATGGATCCGCAGGGCTCGGTCAACTGCAACATCAATGGCGAGCTCGAGCCTGGCTACAAGGGCCTGATGAACTCCGAATGCGTCTGGGTCCAGTTCTGGGTCGAGCTCGCGTCGGCCGGCGCCCGCACGGAGTACAAGGCATTCCTCGACAACTACGTGACCGAGCAGAAGAAGTTCGGCCGCTTCGAGCGACCGGTCAACAACCGCCTCTACAGCGTGATGGAGTGGCTGGAGGAGCAGGAAGTGGTCGGCGATGACAGCCGCCTGCAGACGTGGCTCGCCTTCGGCTTCCTGCTGGTCTGCCTGGTCAACGTGGTGGGCCTGCTGCTCGCGAAGTTCACCGCGCGCAGCGGCGAGATCGGCGTACGCCGCGCGCTCGGCGCCACGCGCGCCGAGGTGTTCAAGCAGTACCTGATCGAGTCGGGCGTGGTCGGCGTGGTCGGGGGCGTGGTCGGCGTGGGGCTCGCCTTCGCGATCCTCGCCTACATGGCCTCGCAGTCCGAGCAGATCGAGGCGATGGCGCGCATGGACGGCGTGATGCTCGCCACGGCGTTCGGCCTGTCGCTCGGCGCCAGCCTGCTCGCCGGCCTGCTGCCCACCTGGCGCGCCTGCCTGGTGCGTCCGGCCGTCCAACTCAAGTCGCAGTGACCGGAGAACGTCATGGAAATCCGCCCCATCCTCTCCTCCCTGCTGCGCAGCAAGACCGGCGCGGTACTCATCGCCGCGCAGATCGCGCTGACGCTCGCGATCATCTCCAATGCGCTCTACATCGTGAAGGACCGGCTCGACCGCTCCGCGCGACCCAGCGGCATCGACGAGGCGAACACCTTCTACCTGACCTTCGACGGCACGGGGGAGATCCCGGACACGGAAGCGATGCAGAAGCGTGACGTCGAAGTCCTCAAGGCCATCCCGGGCGTCGCGAGCGCCGCGTGGACGAACCAGTTCCCGATGACCCAGAGCGGCTGGGGCCTGTCGCTCTCGACCCGCCCGACGGACCCGTCGTCGGGCCTGGGGGCGGCCGCCTACTTCACGCCGGACACGGTCACCGAGGCCTACGGCTCGAAGTTCGTCGAGGGCCGCGATTTCACGCCGCAGGAAGTCGAGACGTTCGATCCGGAGACGGGCAACGTCGGCGCGGACGTGGTGATCGTCACCAAGCAGCTCGCCGGCCGCCTGTGGCCGGATGACGCGAACGTCGTCGGCAAGACCGTGCATCTGGGCAGCGGGCCGGACGCACGCCCGATGCGGGTGGTCGGCGTGATCGACCAGCTGATGACGCCGTTCGCGCAGTCGAGCGACAACGCCTACAGCAGCTTCGTGCTGCCGGTGCGGCAACTCGCCGCGCAGGCCAGCTACATCGTGCGCACCGAGCCGGGGCAGCGCGAGCGCGTGATGCGCGCCGCCGAGGACCAGCTGGCCAAGCTGCGCGACGATCGCGTGCTGATCTTCAACGATGCGGCCGAGACCGCGCGTGCGCAGCGCTACCAGGCCGAGAAGTCGGTCGCGGGCATGCTGCTCGCGGTCACGATCGGCCTGCTCGTGGTCACCGGCAGCGGCATCGTCGGCCTCGCCAGCCTGTGGGTCACGCAGCGTCGCAAGCAGATCGGCGTGCGGCGTGCGCTCGGTGCGCGGCGCTTCGACATCCTGCGCTACTTCCTCGTCGAGAACGCGATGATCAGCACGGTGGGCATCGTGCTCGGCGTCGCGCTCGCGCTGGGGCTGAACCAGCTGCTCGTCGCGAAGCTCGAGTTGCCGCGCCTGCCGCTGGAATACCTTGCCTTCGGCATGCTCACGCTCTGGGGCTTGGGCATACTGGCGGTATACGGACCGGCCTGGCGCGCGTCCGCGGTGCCGCCGGCGATCGCGACCCGCAGCGCCTGACGCGTCCCTCGGGGACGATCGACTCACCACCCGCCGCCTCCGCCCGTGCGGAGGCGGCACTCCACGCCGAGTGCTGATGGCCCGCATCCTCGTCATCGACGACAACCCCGCCGTCGCCACCGCCCTCGACGTGCTGTTCTCGCTGCATGACATCGAGACGGTCGCGGCGCAGTCGCCCGAGGACGGCCTCGCGCTGCTCGATCGCGAGCCGATCGATCTCGTCGTGCAGGACATGAACTTCCGCGCCGACACGACCTCGGGCGAGGAAGGCCGCGCACTGTTCGCGGAGATCCGCGCGCGGCATCCGGACCTCCCGGTGATCCTGCTCACCGCGTGGACCCACTTGGAGGCGGCGGTCGACCTCGTGCGCGCCGGCGCCGCCGACTACCTCGGCAAGCCTTGGGACGACCGCAAGCTGCTCGCGTCGGTCAACAACCTGCTCGAGCTCTCGCAGGCGCGGCAGGAGATCACGCGGCGTCGGACGTCGGAGAAGCGTCGCCAGGACGCACTCTCGCGCGAGTTCGAGCTGCGCGGCGTGGTGTTCGCGGACGCGGCCACCGAGGCCGCGCTCTCGCTCGCCTGCCAGGTCGCGCGCTCCGAACTGCCGGTGCTGATCACCGGGCCGAATGGGGCCGGCAAGGAGAAATTCGCCGAGATCGTGCATGCGAACTCACCCGTGGCCTCGGGGCCGTTCGTCGCGCTCAACTGCGGCGCGCTGCCCGCCGAGCTGATCGAGGCCGAGCTGTTCGGCGCGGAGGCCGGCGCCTACACCGGTGCCAACCGCGCCCGCGAGGGCAAGTTCGAGGCCGCCGACGGCGGCACGCTGTTCCTCGACGAGATCGGAACCCTTCCGCCCGCGGGGCAGGTGAAGCTGCTTCGCGTGCTGGAGACGGGGCGTTTCGAGCGCCTTGGCGGCAACCGCGAGCGCAGCGTGCACGTGCGCGTGGTCAGTGCGACCAATGCGGACCTTCCTGCGATGATCGCCGCCGGCACCTTCCGCCAGGACCTCTTCTATCGCCTCAATGCGGTCGAGGTTCGCGTGCCCGCGCTCGCCGAGCGTCCCGACGACATCCTCCCGCTCGCACGGCATTTCCTTCCCACCGGCAAGCGCCTCGGCACCGATGCCGAGCGTGCGCTGCTCGCGCATGCATGGCCCGGCAACGTGCGCGAGCTGCGGAACGTGATCCAGCGCGCCGCCCTGCTTTCCCGTGCGGACGCCATCGCGGCGCCCGACCTGGGCCTGCCGGCCCCGCCGGCGAGCACCGGCGACGAGCCCGACCGCGCCGCGATCGAAGCGGCGCTCGCGCGGCATGGCGGGGTGGTCGCGCAGGCCGCGCAGGAGCTCGGCTTGAGCCGCCAGGCGCTGTACCGGCGCATGGAGCGGCTCGGCCTCGGGCGCGCGGGCGCGTGATCCCGATGGCGCACGGGCAGCCCGCATGCTGAGGCGCCTGCGCCGTCTGCCGCTGTGGCTGAAGTTCACCGCGGTGGCGTGGGCCTACGTCCTCGGCGGCGCGCTGGTCGCGCTCGCACTCGAGCCGTTCGTCGCGCACCGCTGGATCGCCGCGGCGGCCGTCGCACTGGCCATTGCCCCGCTGCTGGCGCTGCATGCACGCCGGCTCACCTCGCCCGCGCGCTCGCTGTTCCGTGCACTGGCCGGCACCGTGGCGAGCTATCGCGACGGCGACTTCAGCTTCGGGCTGAACTGGGACGGCGGTGGCGAGCTCGGCGAGCTCGTCGACGCGCACAACCAGCTTGGCCAGGTGCTGCGCGAGCAACGCCTCGCGCTCGTGCAGCGCGAGCTGCTGCTCGACACCATGGTGCAGAACACGCCCGTCGCGATGGTCCTGGTCGACCCGGCGCGGCGCGTGGTGCACGGCAACCTCGCGGCGCGGCGCATGCTCGGCGACGGCCGCCGGCTCGAGGGCCAGGCCTTCGGCGAACTGCTCGAGCGCGCGCCCGAGGCCTTCCGCGATGCCTTCGAGCGCGGTGGCGACGCGATGTTCACCGTGGGCGATGCCGATGCCGAGGAGATCTATCACCTGTCGCGCCGGCACTTCCGCCTCAACGGCCGGCGCCACGAGCTGGTGCTGCTGCGCCAGCTCACCGCGGAGTTGCGCCGGCAGGAAGTGCAGACCTGGAAGAAAGTCATCCGCGTGATCAGCCACGAGCTCAACAATTCGCTCGCGCCGATCGCCTCGCTCGCGCATTCGGGCGCCGAGCTGTTGCGCCGCGGGCAGTACGAGAAGCTCCCCATCGCGCTCACCACGATCGAGGAGCGTGCCCGGCATCTCGAGGGCTTCATCCGCGACTACGCGCGGTTCGCGAAGCTGCCGGCGCCGCGGCTGGAGACGGTCGAATGGGCGCGTTTCCTCGCGCAGCTGCGGTCGCAGGTGGCGTTCGCGGGCACGACCGACATCGAGGGCGCGGCGCGGCTGGACGCCGCGCAGATGGAGCAGGCGCTCCTGAACCTGCTTAAGAACGCGCACGAATCGGGCTCGCCGGCGGAGCAGGTCGAGCTGCTCGTGCGGCGCCTGCCCGACGCCTGGCGACTCGACGTGCTCGACCGCGGCCAGGGCATGAACGAGGCCGTGCTCGCGAACGCGCTGCTGCCGTTCTACTCGACCAAGCGCAACGGCACCGGCCTCGGGCTGGCGCTGGTGCGGGAGATCGCCGAGGCGCACGGCGGCCGCGTCTCGCTCGCCAACCGCAGTGACGGCGGGCTCTGCGTCTCGATGACGTTGCCCGACTGATCCGCCCTCGCGGTCGCGCGCCCCGCCACGAAAAAACCGCGCGATGGGCGACCGGCGCCGGCCGGCCGCGCATCGCGCGGTCCACGACGCAGGGTCAGCGCGCGACGGTCGTCGTCGCGCGGGTCAGCGTGCCGTCGATCGTGTAGTTCGCCAGCACCGTCGCATAGCCCTTCACCCGGTAGGTGTAGGTGCCGGGCTTGGTGACGGCGTATTCCAAGGTCTCGGGGTTGGTGAGCGTGGCCGCGGTGGCGACTTCCACGCCGTCGGGGTCGACCAGCGCGAAGTCGATGTCGACGCCACCGGTCCAGCCGAGCACCGCCTTGATCGAGATGACGTCGGCACCGACCTCGAACGCGTACTCGTCGATTTCCAGGTTCTCCGCCGACGGGCCCATCGTGCCGGTGTAGCGCTGCGCCGTGGTGCTGAGCGTGGTGGTGGTCGGGTACAGCTTGCCCTCGGTCAGGCTGCCGTCGAAATAGATGTTGCCCGACAACCCACGCAGCTCCACCTTGTGCAGGCCCGCGGCCAGCCCGGTGAGAGGAAAGCTGCTGCGCACCGGCGTTTCGGCATAGAAGCTGATCCGGCCCACGTTCTTGCCGTCGACGTAGACGTCCGCGAGGCCGCCGCGCGCATCACGCGGATAGAGCAGCTGCGCGTCGCGGCCCTCGAAGGCCAGCGTGAGCCGCGGCGCCGACTTCTTGGTGACGGTCGCCTTCTGGAAGGTGCCGTCGGTGGCGTTGCTGCCCGTCGCCGTCGACCAGCTGCCGCTGTAGCTGATCAGCGCGTCGCTCTCGTTGGCGATGAGCCAGGCGCCCTTGCTCGACCACTGGCGCACGCCCTGCAGGAAGGCGCCGCGCTGGCCGACGGTGCGGCTCGCCACGTCGACGGCCTTGAGCACGTCGATGTAGCCGCCGCCCACCACGTGGTAGGGGTAGTTCATCGGCGACGCGGTCGAAACCAGGATGTTCTCGATCTGGTCGGGCGAGAGGTCGGGGTTCGCCTCGAGCAGCAGCGCCGCGGTGCCCGCCACGAACGGCGTCGCCATCGACGTGCCGCTCATGCTCGCGTAGTACTGCGTGTAGGTCGGGTTCGCGGGGTCCAGGACCGGGCCGAGGGCCGGCAGGATCGTGTTGAGTGCGCGCGTGGAGATGATGCTCGAGCCCGGCGCGACCACGTCGACGTGCTTGTAGAAGTCGCCCTCGAGGCCGCGGCTCGAGAAGTCGGAGAGATCCTTCGCCTTCGTGCCGGAGCCGACGTTGATCACCCAGGGCACGATCGCGTACGGATTGAGGACGTCTTCCGATGGGCCGTCGTTGCCGGCGGCGAAGGTCACCACGATGCCCTGTCGGTAGGCCTCGTAGCTCGCCTTGTTGATGGGGTTGCTGGGGTCGTAGGCGCCGCCGGAGGCGCCCCAGGAATTGGTGATGACGTCGATGCCGTACTTCTCGCGGTTCGCGATCGAGTAGTCGAAGCCCATCAACGCGTGCAGGATGCTGAGGCCCTCACCGGCGCCGAGGCCGACGAGCTGCGCGCCCGGTGCGATGCCCGCATGCGCGCGCGGGCGCCGCGCGTCGGCGATCGACGCCTCGCCCGTGCCGGCGACGGTGCCGGCCACGTGCGAGCCGTGGCCGCTGGTGGTGTCGGTGTTCGGCACGTTCTCGATGTAGGTCGAGGCGCCGGCAGTGCCGAGGTCGCCGACGAGCTTCACGTTCTGGATCACCTTCGCGCCGCGCGGGAGATCCGGATGCGTGGCATCCACGCCCGAGTCGAGCACCGCGATGGCGACGCCCTTGCCGGTCAGGCCGATCGCGTCCTGCACGACATGGCCGCCGGTGATCTGGCCGGCGTCGTAGTTGAAGTACTTGAGTGGCGCGTCGAAATAGATGCTCTCCACGCCCTCCCACTTCGCCACCTCGCGCACCTGCGCGGAGGTCAGCAGCGCGCCCGCCATCGGCAGCGACTTGAGCGGCAGGATCTGCGAGGTGAGCGTCGTCAGGCGCGGCATCTGCGCGCGGTCACTGAACGTGACGATCACCCGGTGCGTGGGCTGCAGCGCGAGGCGCTGCTGCAGCTCGGGCGAGATCAACGCGGCCGCGTCGGCGGTGCTGGACAGCCCGAGGCCCGCGGCGATGGCGAGGCCCAGGATGGAACGGGGGACGAGATGGCGCATGGCGGGCTCCCGGCGGAGTGGGGGGCCTTCGACTCTCCTCGCCTGGCGCCCGCAGGCCCAGCCGGGATTTCCACCACGTCGGCAGGGGGAAACCCCCACGCCCGGCGGTCCCCGCCGCGCATCGGCCCCTGTGGCGCGATCTTGCTTGTGTGCGCCGCGGCGGCAGTCATGCGGGAATCACGGGATGCCTGCGGGGGCGGGTCCGGGGCTGGGTCCGGCATGCGACGGGAAGCCCGCGCGGCGAAAGGCTGCGTCGCCGTATCGGGGCGCATGTCGGCCTGGAACGGCAGCGGGACGCTGACACGGTGGCGCCGACATCCGCCGGACCCTGCGCCTGCCACGAGCCTGGCGAGCGCGAGCCGCCCGCCGCGGCGCCCCCGGCAGGTCGACCGCTCTGGATCGCTACTTCGGCTGCTTCTTCGGCCGCTGCCAGCCTTCGATCGTCGCCTGCCGCGCGCGCGCCACGCTCAGCTCGCCGGGCGGCGCGTCACGGGTGATCACCGAGCCGGCGCCGATCGTCGCGCCGCGGCCGACCGTCACCGGCGCCACCAGCGCGGTGTTCGAGCCGATGAAGGCCTCGTCCTCGATCGTGGTGAGGTGCTTGTTCGCGCCGTCGTAGTTGCAGGTGATCGTGCCGGCGCCGATGTTCACGCGCGTGCCGACGATCGAATCGCCCACGTAGCTCAGGTGGTTCGCCTTGCTCGCCACGCCCATGCGCGTGTTCTTCGTCTCGACGAAGTTGCCGATGTGCACGCCGTCGGCGAGCACCGTGCCCGGCCGCAGCCGCGCGAACGGGCCGATCTGCGCCGCGCCCTCGACCACCACGCCCTCGAGGTCGCAGTGCGCGCGCACCTCGGTGCCCGGCCCGAGCACGACGTCCTTGAGACGGCAGAACGGGCCGATGCGCACGCCGTCGCCGAGCGTCACCTCGCCCTCCAGGATCACGTCGACGTCGATCTCCACGTCCATCCCCACGCGCACCGTGCCGCGCTGGTCGAAGCGCGCGGGGTCCACCAGCCGCGCGCCCGCCACGCACAGCGCCTGCGCGCAGCGCCGCTGCAGCGCGCGCTCGAGCTGCGCGAGCTGCCATGGATCGTTCGCGCCCTCCACCTCCTGCGGATCGTCGACGCGCACGATCTCGGCCGGGCTGAACTCGTCGGCGGCGGCGTTGAAGACGTCGGTGAGGTAGTACTCGCCCTGCGCATTGTCGTTCGACAGGTGCGCAAGCCAGCGACGCAGCGGCTCGGCATCGGCCACGAGGATGCCGGTGTTGACGGTGGTGATCTCGCGCTCGTCGTCCGTCGCGTCCTTGTGCTCGACGATGCGGGCCACCTTGCCGGCCGCGTCGCGGATCACGCGCCCGTAGCCGGTCGGGTCGTCGAGCTCGGCCGCGAGCATCGCGATGCGGTCTTCCGCCGCGAGCAGGCGGCTCAGGGTCGCCTCGCGGATCAGCGGCACGTCGCCGTAAAGGATCAGCACGCGCGCGTCCTGCTCGACCTGCGGCATCGCCTGCTGCACCGCATGGCCCGTGCCCAGGCGCACCGTCTGCTCGACCCAGTCGAGGTCGTCCTGCCCGGCGAAGGCCTCGAGCACCTGCTCGCCGCGATGGCCGTAGACGACGTGGATGCCGCGCGCGCCGAGCAACCGTGCGGTGTCGACGACGTGCTGCAGCATCGGCTGGCCGGCGACCTTCTGCAGCACCTTCGGCAGGGTCGACTTCATGCGCTTGCCCTCGCCGGCGGCGAGGATGATGACGTGCAGGGGCGCGGTCATGGCGGTCCGGCGAGTGTTCGGGAACCGGGATTCTAGCGGTGCGCTGTTAGGATGCCGGCCGTGTCGTCCCCCGCCTCCCTCCCTCCCCCGCGCCCCGGCGTCGAGCGCGTGCTCGTCGGCGCGGGCTTCTTCGCATGCGCGGCCGGATACGTCGGCCACGCGATGTGGGAAGACCTGTCACGCCTGCGGATCGTCGAAGCACTCGTCCTGGTCGCGCTGGCGGCACTCGCGGCCGTCGTGCCGGTGCGCGTTCGCCGGTGGTCCTGGGCATCGGCCCTGCTGGCAGTGTGGATGATCGGCGCGGTGGCGATGGCGGGCGTGGCCACCACCGGGGCCGCGCTGCTGCTCGCGCTCGGCGCGATGGCCATCGGCTCGCTGGCCGGGTTCCCGCGGTCACCGGGACTCTCCGGGCTCCTTGGCGCCGCGGTCATCGCCGGAGCAACGGGATGGCTGCTGCCCCTACCGGTCCATCACGCCTGGACCTACCTACCGGTGCTCGTCACGCTGGTGGCTTGGCGACGCAGGCACGTCGCCCTGCAACTGCGGGTGGCGCGGGGAGCGTGGCGACGCGCCGTCGTCGCGGCGCCGGGAACCGCGGCGGTCGTCATGGCGGTGGTCGGCCTCGCCTCGACCGGCAGCTGGCTGCCAACGGTCCAGTTCGACGACCTCGCCTATCACCTCAACCTGCCGTGGCAACTGGCGACGTCCGGTCGCTACATGCTCGATCCGACGCACCAGGCGTGGTCGCTGGCCCCATGGGCCGGTGACGTGCTGCAGGCGATCGCGCAGACGATCGCCGGCGGCGAGGCCCGGGGACCGGTCAACCTGCTGTGGCTGGCCTCGGCGTCGGCCGCGCTCTGGTCGCTGGGCGGTGCACTAGGCCTCGTGCCGTGGATGCGCTGGCTGTCGCTGGCGCTCCATGCGAGCACGCCGTTCGTGCTGGCGCAGCTCGGCGGCATGCAGACCGAGCTGCCGGCGACGGCACCGACAGTCGCGCTGATGGCGCTTGTGCTGCACGGTCGCCCGGACCGGCGGCATCTCCTCGCGGCCGGGCTTCTCGGCGGACTGTTGTGCGGCCTGAAGAGCCTGCACGGCCTGGCCGCCGTCGGCATCGTGGCCGCCGGCCTCTGGCGCTGGCGAGCGCAGCTTCGAACGATGCCCGCCGCGGTGGTTATGGCACTCGCCGCGGCGCTGGGCGTGGGGGGGTCGAGCTATGCGTACGCTGCATGGATCAGCGGAAACCCCGTGCTCCCGCTGTTCAACCACGTCTTCCGTTCGCCCGCGTTTCCGGCGGTCGAATTCACTGACACGCGCTGGCTCACCGGCTTCGGGCCTCGGCTCCCGTGGGACCTGACCTTCACGACATCCCGCTTCTTCGAAGGGTGGGATGGCGCACTGGGATTCACGCTCGTGGCACTCGGCGGCGCGATGCTCGCCGCGCTCCGGGAACGCAGGACGCGCTTAGCCGTCGTATGCGGCGCGGTCGCGCTGCTGCTCCCGCTCGTCTTCATCCAGTACGCCCGCTACGCCGTAGTCGGCCTCGTGCTGCTGGTTCCGCCGGCGCTCCTCGTGCTGCAACGGAGCCTGTCGACGCGACACGCGATGCGAGCGCTCGGCCTGCTATGCGCCCTCAACCTCGCCTACCTGGGCAACGCCTACTGGACCCTGCGCACCGGTGGCGTCAAGCGCGCCCTCGCGGCCGCGGGTAGGGACGCGCCGCTTTTCGACGAGTACGCGCCCGAGCGCCGCGTTGCCGCCGTGATCCGGGAGCGAGGCGGCGCGGGCGCGGTACTCGACCTCACCGGGAGCGGACACGCGGAGTTTGGCGCGGCGGGTCGTACCGCGACCTGGTATTCGCCTCGCCTGAGCGCGGCCGCCGCGGCATGTGATCGCGACCCAAGTGGCACGTGCTGGGCGGCGCTGCTACGCCGCGAGAAGATCGCGCATGCGTTCGGCCGCACGTCGCAGTTGCATCCCAGCCGCCGTGCGGCGCTCGCCCGGCTGGGCGCCGACCCCACCGTGATCACCAGCGACCTAGAGTGGTGGCGCATTCCAGCATCGAGCCTCCGATGAGCCTCACCCGCCAAGGCCGCAACTACCTCACCATCGGCATCCTGCAATGGCTGCTCGATTGGGCGATGGTGGTGGCGCTGAGCCATGCAGGCCTGTCGATCGAGGCGGCGAACGTGCTCGGCCGCATCGCCGGAGCGGCACTGGGCTTCTGGCTCAACGGCCGCGTGACGTTCGCCGGCGAGCACACGACGGTCGGCGGCCCGCAGCTCGCACGCTTCGGCCTGATGTGGCTCGGCACCACCGCGGTGTCGACCTGGTCGCTCGGCATGATCGAGAACACGGTGGGCCTGCAGTCGGCCTGGCTCGCCAAACCGGCGGTCGAGCTCGTGCTCGGCATCGTGGGCTTCGGGCTTTCGCGCCATTGGGTGTATCGGCGCTAACCCACCACGTTACGTGCTCCGTCGATGCCGGTACGGCATGTGTCCTCGTATCGGGCGCACCTAGCCGCACATAGGGCGTGGTGACGCGGCAATCCGATGTGCTCCGACTGCGGAACACTCCGGTGACGACGGATTCGTCGCGGACACTTGAGGCCGCCGACCCTTTTCATCCGCGCCGCGCTCCCGTGTCGATCGGACGACCCATGACGATCGACCTCGACACCGCACGAGTATCCAAGCCCGGGCATACCGTCGGTCACCCCCAACAAAAAACGCCGGCGCAGGGCCGGCGTTTCTTCAGGTCGGAGTGACGCCTCAGTGCTTGAGGTTGCGCCGCAGCCGCTCGAGCGCGCTGAGCTGCGCGATCGACATCGCCAGCTGGGCCTGCGCCTGCTCGAGCGACATCTTCGGGTCCTTCTGCGCAAGGATGCGCTCGGCCTCGGCCTTGGCGGCGCGCGCCGCGGCCTCGTCGATGTCCTCGGCGCGGATCGCCGCATCGGCCAGCACCGTCACCACGTGCGGCTGCACCTCGAGGATGCCGCCGGAAATCGCGAAGTCCAGGTGCTCGCCGCCCGGCAGGGTCACGACGACCTTGCCCGGCTTCAGGCGCGTGATCAGCGGGGTGTGCTTCGGCGCGATGCCGAGCTCGCCCATTTCGCCGGTCGCGACGACCAGCTCGGCCTCGCCGTGGAAGATCTCCTGCTCGGCGCTGACGATGTCGCAACGGATCGTGGATGCCATGGTGTTCCCGTTCGGTTCGTGGAGCATCGGGGGCCGGATCAGGCCGGCCCCGCGGAAGTCATCCGGCTCAGCCGGCGAGCTTCTTGGCCTTCTCGAACGCTTCCTCGATGCCGCCGACCATGTAGAACGCCTGCTCCGGCAGGTGGTCGCACTCGCCCTCGACGATCATCTTGAAGCCGCGGATCGTGTCCTTCAGCGCGACGTACTTGCCCGGCGAGCCGGTGAAGACTTCGGCCACGTGGAACGGCTGCGAGAAGAAGCGCTCGATCTTGCGGGCGCGCGACACGGCCTGCTTGTCCTCTTCCGACAGCTCGTCCATGCCGAGGATCGCGATGATGTCCTTGAGCTCCTTGTACTTCTGGAGCGTCGACTGGACCTTGCGCGCCACGTCGTAGTGCTCGGTGCCGATGACGTTCGGGTCGAGCTGGCGCGACGTGGAGTCCAGCGGGTCGACCGCCGGGTAGATGCCCAGCGAGGCGATGTTTCGCGACAGCACGACGGTGGCGTCAAGGTGGGCGAACGTGGTCGCCGGCGACGGGTCGGTCAGGTCGTCCGCGGGCACGTAGACGGCCTGGATCGAGGTGATCGAGCCGGTCTTGGTCGAGGTGATGCGCTCCTGCAGCACGCCCATTTCCTCGGCGAGCGTCGGCTGGTAACCCACGGCCGACGGCATGCGGCCGAGCAGCGCCGACACTTCAGTACCGGCCAGCGTGTAGCGGTAGATGTTGTCCACGAACAGCAGCACGTCGCGGCCCTTGCCCGTGGCCGGGTCCTTGTCGTCGCGGAAGTACTCGGCCATGGTCAGGCCAGTCAGCGCGACGCGCAGGCGGTTGCCCGGCGGCTCGTTCATCTGGCCGTAGACCATCGCGACCTTGTCGAGGACGTTCGAGTCCTTCATCTCGTGGTAGAAGTCGTTGCCCTCGCGGGTACGCTCGCCCACGCCGGCGAACACCGACAGGCCCGAGTGCGCCTTCGCGATGTTGTTGATGAGCTCCATCATGTTGACGGTCTTGCCGACGCCGGCGCCGCCGAACAGGCCGACCTTGCCGCCCTTGGCGAACGGGCACATGAGGTCGATGACCTTGATACCCGTCTCGAGCAGGTCCGAACCGGACGACTGATCCTCGTACGACGGCGCCGCACGGTGGATCTCCCAGAAGTCCGACGCCTGCACCGGGCCGGCCTCGTCGATCGGCGTGCCGAGCACGTCCATGATGCGGCCGAGCGTGCCGGCGCCGACCGGCACCGCGATCGCGCGGCCGGTGTTGTTGGCGACGAGGCCGCGCTTCAGGCCGTCCGTCGAGCCGAGCGCGATCGTGCGCACGACGCCGTCGCCCAGCTGCTGCTGGACTTCCAGCGTGATCGCCGTGCCGTCGACCTTCAGCGCATCGTATACGCGCGGCACCGCGTCGCGCGGGAACTCGACGTCGACGACCGCGCCGATGATCTGGACGATGGTGCCCGTGGTGCTGGGAGTGACCTGAGCGTTCATGGGATGTTTCCTTGGTAAGCCGATTCGGTGAGTGCGAGCGCGGGCGACGCGCTCAGCGGGGTGGCATCAGACCGCGGCGGCGCCGCCGACGATCTCCGAGATTTCCTGGGTGATCGCGGCCTGGCGGGCCTTGTTGTAGACGAGGTTGAGCGTGCCGATGAGCTTGGTCGCGTTGTCGCTCGCGGCCTTCATCGCGACCATGCGCGCGGCATGCTCGGAGGCGATGTTCTCGAGCACCGCCTGGTAGACCAGCACCTCGATGTAGCGCTGCATCACGTGCTCCAGCACCGTCGGCGCGTCGGGCTCGTAGATGTAGTCCCAGTCGTGGCGCGCGACCGTCTCCGTCGCCGGCGGCAGCGGGAGCAGCTGGTCGAACGTCGCCTGCTGGCTCATAGTGTTCACGAAGTGGTTGTAGGCGAGGAAGACGCGATCGACCTGTCCGGCCTCGTACGCATCCAGCACCACCTTCACCACGCCGATCAGCTGCTCGAGCTTCGGGTTGTCGCCGAGATGCGTCGCCGTGGCGAGCGTCTCGACGTCAAGGCGGCGGAAGAACACCGCGGCCTTCTGGCCGACGGTGACCACGTCCACGCCCACGCCCTGCTCCTGCCAGCGGCGGAACTCGCCGACCAGCTTGCGGAACATGTTGTTGTTGAGGCCGCCGGCCAGGCCGCGATCGCTCGAGACGATCACATAGGCCACGCGCTTCACGCTCTCGCGTTCGACCATGTACGGATGCCGGTAATCGCTGCTCGCCTGGGCGAGGTGGCCGATCACCTGCCTCATGACCCGCGCATACGGGCGCGAGGTCTTCATGCGGTCCTGCGCCTTGCGGATCTTCGAGGCGGAGACCATCTCGAGCGCGCGCGTCACCTTGCGGGTGTTCTGCACGCTCTTGATCTTGGATTTGATTTCGCGTCCGCCTGCCATCTCTCGCTCGCTCTTCTGCTGCTACCGGGATCGGGGCGCGGCGACCGCGCCCCCAATGACCGCTGGGATTACCAGCTGCCCGTCTGCTTGAACTCGGCGATCACCTGCTTGAAGGTGCCCTCGATCGAGTCGTCCCACGCGCCGGTCTGCGTGATGCGGTTCGACAGCTCGCCCTGCGTATTGACGAAGTGCGCGTGCAGGCCGGCTTCGAAGGCACCGATCTTCGAGACCGGCACGTCGTCCATGTAGCCCTTGTCGACGGCGTAGATCGACAACGCCTGCAGCGCGATCGGCAGCGGGGCGTACTGCTTCTGCTTCATCAGTTCGGTGACGCGCTGGCCGCGCTCGAGCTGCTTGCGGGTCGCCTCGTCGAGGTCGGAGGCGAACTGCGCGAACGCCGCGAGCTCGCGGTACTGGGCGAGCGCGATACGGATGCCGCCCGAGAGCTTCTTGATGATCTTGGTCTGCGCGGCGCCACCGACGCGGCTAACCGAGATGCCGGCGTTCACGGCCGGGCGGATGCCGGCATTGAACAGGTCGGTCTCGAGGAAGATCTGGCCGTCGGTGATCGAGATGACGTTCGTCGGCACGAATGCGGACACGTCGCCCGCCTGCGTCTCGATGATCGGCAGCGCGGTCAGCGAACCCGTCTTGCCAGTCACCTGGCCGCCGGTGAACTTCTCGACGTACTCCTCGGACACGCGCGAGGCGCGCTCGAGCAGGCGCGAGTGCAGGTAGAACACGTCGCCCGGGTACGCCTCGCGGCCCGGCGGGCGGCGCAGCAGCAGCGAGATCTGGCGATAGGCGACGGCGTGCTTGGACAGGTCGTCGTAGATGATCAGTGCGTCTTCGCCGCGGTCAAGGAAGTACTCGCCCATGGCGCAGCCCGCGTACGGCGCGATGTACTGCATCGCGGCCGACTCGGACGCGGTGGCCGCGACGACGATCGTGTGCGCAAGCGCGCCCTGCTCTTCCAGGCGACGCACGACGTTGGCGACGGTCGAGTTCTTCTGGCCGATCGCGACGTAGATGCACTTAATGCCGGTGCCCTTCTGCGCGATGATCGCGTCGACGGCCATGGCGGTCTTGCCGGTCTGGCGGTCGCCGATGATCAGCTCGCGCTGGCCGCGGCCGATCGGGATCATCGAGTCGACCGACTTGTAGCCCGTCTGCACGGGCTGGTCGACCGACTTGCGCCAGATCACGCCCGGCGCGACGCGCTCGACTGGCGCGCTCAGTGCGGCGCCCAGCGGGCCCTTGCCGTCGATCGGCTCGCCCAGTGCATTGACGACGCGGCCGAGCAGCTGCGGGCCGATCGGCACCTCGAGGATGCGGCCGGTGGTCTTGGCCACCGCGCCCTCGCGCAGGTGCTCGTAGTCACCCAGCACCACGGCGCCGACGGAATCGCGCTCGAGGTTCAGCGCGAGCGCGGTCGTGCCGCCCGGCAGCTCGATCATCTCGCCCTGCATCACGTCGGCCAGGCCGAAGATGCGGACGATGCCGTCGGACACGGAGGTCACGGTGCCTTCGTTGCGGGCCTCGGCGGCCAGACCGACCTGCTCGATGCGGGTCTTGATCAGTTCGCTGATTTCGGACGGGTTGAGCGTGTTCTGCATGGGAGGTTCCCTGGTTCCGGGCGCGGGCCCGGGAGTAGATGAATTCGGGGCGTTACGCGGCGAGCGCCGACTGCAGGCGCTCGAGCTTGCCGCGGACGGAGCCGTCGATCACGACGTCGCCGGCGTCGATCACCGCGCCGCCGATCAGCGTCGCGTCGATCGCGGTCTCCAGCTCGACCTCGCGGCCGAAGCGGCGACGCAGCCCGTCGCGGATCGCGGCCAGCTCGGCGTCGGACAGGCTCGTCGCCGAGGTGACGCGCGCCTTGACCACGCGGTCGGCCTCGGCGCGGAACTGCTCGAACAGGCCGGCGACCTCGGGCAGCAGCTCGAGGCGGCGGTTGTCGGAGAGCATCTGGACGAAGCGCGCGACGCTCGCGTCGCCGCCGTCCATCACGAGCAGCTGGGCCGCCTGCGCGGACGTCAGTTGCGGATGCTTGAGCACCGCGTGCGCCTGCGGGTCGGCCGCCACGCGCGCGGCGAAGGCCAGCGCCTGCGACCACGCGGCGACGCGGCCTTCGTCCTTCGCGGCGTTGAACGCGGCGCGGGCGTAGGGACGGGCGAGAGTCAGGGCCTGGCTCATCGATGGACTCCGGTCAGAGCTGCTGCGCGAGCTCGTCGAGCAATGCGCGGTGCGCGTTCGCGTCGATCTCGCGACGCAGGAGCTTCTCGGCGCCGGCGACGGCGAGCGTCGCCACCTGGCCGCGCAGTTCCTCGCGGGCCCGATTGGCGGTCGCGACGAGTTCGGCTTCGCCGAGCGCCTTCTGGCGGTTGGCTTCGGCGATCGCTTCCTGGCGGGCCTGCTCGATGATCTGGTTGGCGCGCTGGTGCGCCTGCTCGATGATCTCGTTGGCCTTGCCACGCGCTTCGCGCACCGCCGCGTCGGCATTCGACTGCGCCTGCTCGAGCACCTTCTGGCTGTTGTCGGCGGCCGACAGGCCTTCGGCGATCTTGCGCTGGCGCTCCTCGATGGCACCGAGCAGCGGCGGCCAGATCTTGGTCGCGATGATCCAGATGAGGCCTGCGAAGGCCAGCGCCTGGGCGAATAGGGTGAGGTTGATATTCATCTGCTGACGCTCTGCCTGGAGGGGACGGCGAGGCGCGAGGCGCCTGCGTGACCACCGTGCCGCGAGCCGTACTGGCCCGCGGCACTCGTGCCCGGATTACTGGGCAGCGGCAGCGGCCGTACCGGTGTTCGCGGCAGCAACGCGGCCCGACAGCGGGTTGGCGAACGCGAGCAGCAGCGCGACGGCGACCGTGATGATGAACGCGGCGTCGATCAGGCCGGCGGTGATGAACATGCGGACCTGCAGGACCGGGATCAGCTCGGGCTGACGCGCGGCGGACTCGAGGAACTTGCCCGACATGATGGCCAGACCGATACCGGCGCCGAGCGCGGCGAGACCGATCATGATGCCGATGGCCAGGGCGGTCGAGGCTTCGACGGCGGCGAAATGTGCGAGGAAGTTTTCCATGGTTCTCTCCGGGACAGCGCTAGTTGAAGGTGAAGGTGGAACTGAAAAGGGGTGCAGCGGGCAGGATCAGTGCGCGTCTTCCGACAGGCTCAGGTAGACGATCGACAGCATCATGAAAATGAAGGCCTGCAGCGGGATGACCAGCAGGTGGAACAGCATCCAGCCGAGGCCGAACGCACCGCCGGCGAGCGCACCGAGGATGCCGGCGCCGCCGAGGACCCAGATCAGCAGGAAGACGATCTCGCCGCCGAACATGTTGCCGAACAGTCGCATCGCCAGCGACACCGGCTTGCTCAGCCACTCGACGATGTTGAGGATCAGGTTGAACGGCAGCATCCACTTGCCGAACGGCGCCGTCAGGAATTCCTTCGTGAACCCGCCGATGCCCTTCGCGCGCAGCGCGAAGAAGAGCATCAGGAAGAAGACGCTGATCGACATGCCGAGCGTGGCGTTCACGTCGGCGGTCGGCACCGGCTTGAAGTAGTGCACGCCGACGAGCTCGAGCGGCTTGGCGATGAAGTCGGCCGGGATCATCTTGATGAGGTTCATCAGGAGGATCCAGAAGAACAGGGTGATCGCGATCGGCGTCACCAGCTTGCTCTTGCCGTGGTAGGTGTCCTTCGCCTGGCGGTCGACGAACTCCAGGCAGATCTCGACGAACGCCTGCCACTTGCCCGGCACGCCCGCGGTCGGGCGGCGCGTGGCCAGCCAGAACATGCCGACCATCACGAGGCCCATCAGCAGCGCCATCGCGAGCGTGTCGACGTGCAGCGTCCAGAAGCCGCCCTCGTCGACCTTGAACGTCAGGTTCTGCAGGTGGTGCTGGATGTACCCGGAAGGGGTCAGTTCCGCTTCGGACGCCATATCTCTTGGAACTCCGCGATTCGAATACCGCCCGGATGGCTAGCGCCGGGTCGCCACGAGCACGTTCACGACCAGCGCGAGGACCACGCCCCCGAGGACCGGCAGTGCCGGCAGGTGCCAGGCCGCGAGTGCGAGACCGATGCCGGTCGACACCACGAACCACTTGGCGACCATGCCGAGGAACCATCGGCCCAGCACCACGCCGGCCGGGCTGACGCCGCCGCCGACCATCAACCAGGCCGAGAGCGCGCTGCCCAGGGTCATCGCGAGCCCGCCGGCCAGTGCCGCACCCGCATGCGCGGGACCGGCGGCCAGACGGAGCACCAAGGCCAGGAGGAGGACGGCGCCGAGCTGCCAGACGGACGCGCGCACCGCGGTGCGGCGAGCGACTGACAAGGAGGGCTGCACGTCGGTCTCGCTGGTCGAGGGGTGGGCGCGCAAAAGCGCCCTGGGGAGCCGGAAAAGTATAGAACGCGTGAGGTTTCCGGGCAACCGCGGAAAGCCATGCCTGCCGGGCGCGGCCCCGGTCCCCGGTGCGCTGGGCCCCCGATCGATCGCCCGGCCCGGCGGCGGCTCGGATGCGCCAAGGCGACGCGCTGGAGGATTTGCGTGGCATGCCGACTCGAAGCGGCGCGCCGCGGACACGGGCCTGATCGCGTCGGCCGCTTCGCCCCTTGGGGGGCGGCAAGCCCGCCGGCGCGGCCGTGCGCGCGAAGGATATGCGTGTGGATTGCGAGCCCGGTCCTCGAGCGCCCGCCGTGACGCGCGCCCTCGCCACGGGCGTGCCGCGGGCTCGGCCGGGGCGTACGACGAACGGTAGGACCGCCGCGCCGCGTCCGGGAACTTACCGGGGCGTGCGGACTCCTATGGAGGCCCGCTCCGTCGCGACGCCCTCTCTCCTCGTCGACGGTCGCGCCGTGACGGGCTGAAGCCCCGGCCCCGCCGGGGCTTCGCTTTTCCGGCGACCGGGACATGCACCGCTCGCAGGCCGTATCGACGTGTTGGACGAGCGCCCGACGATGCAGGGCCACACCGCACGATGCCCTCGGGATGGAGCCGCCCGCCGCGACGCGGTGCGCATGCGTGGTACTACGAGCGACCGTCAGCCGCCCCAGGGCGATCAGCCGAGCGCCGCGCCCCGCCCCTTTCGAAGCCGACGCGACGGCGCGGATCCTATTGCTCTTCGAGCGCCCAATCCGCTGCGGCGCGTGCATGCAGCGCCGTGGTGTCGAACAGCGGGACATCGGCATCGCCGGCGCCGACGAGCAGGCCGATCTCCGTGCAGCCGAGAACTACGCCCTGCGCGCCGCGCGCGACGAGCGCGGAGATGATCGCGCGGTAGCGCTCGCGCGAGTCGCCGCGGATCTCGCCGCGACAGAGCTCGTCGTAGATCACGCGATGGATGTCGTCGCGCTCGTCCGCTTCCGGGACGAGCACGTCCAGGCCGTGCGTTTCCAGACGCTCGCGATAGAACGGCTGCTCCATGGTGAAGCGTGTGCCGAGCAGCGCGACCCGATTGAGCCCTCGCGCGCGGATCGCGGCCGCGGCCACGTCGGCGACGTGCAGCAGCGGCAGGTCGACGGCGCCCGCGATCGCGGGCGCGAGCAGATGCATCGTGTTGGTGCAGATCACGATCGCCTCGGCACCGCCCGCCTGCAGCCGACGCGCCGCATCGACCATCAGCGCAGCGGCGCCGTCCCAGTCACCGGCATGCTGCAGGTCCGCGACTTCCGCGAAGTCGACGCTGTAGAGCAGCAGCTTCGCCGAATGCAGCCCGCCGCGGCGCTCGCGAACGCGCTCGTTGACGAGCCGGTAGTACGGGAGCGTGGACTCCCAGCTCATGCCGCCGATCAGGCCGAGGGTGCGCATCACTTCTTTTTCGGGATGTAGAGGTCGGTGATGGTGCCTTCGAAGACTTCGGCGGCCATGCCGACCGATTCGCTCAGCGTCGGATGCGGATGGATCGTCATGCCGATGTCGGCGACCTCGCAGCCCATCTCGATCGCGAGCGCGACCTCGGCGATGAGATCCCCTGCATGCACGCCGACAATGCCACCGCCGATCACGCGGTGCGTGGCCTCGTCGAAGATCAGCTTGGTAAAGCCTTCCGTGCGGCCGATGCCGATCGCGCGACCGCTCGCCGCCCACGGGAACTTGCCGACGCCGACCTTCAGGCCCTTCGCCTTCGCTTCGGTCTCGGTGACGCCGACCCACGCGATCTCGGGATCGGTGTAGGCCACCGACGGGATCACGCGCGCAACCCAATCGCGCTTCTCGCCGGCGGCGACTTCCGCGGCGAGCTTGCCCTCATGCGTGGCCTTGTGCGCGAGCATCGGGTTACCCACGATGTCGCCGATCGCGAAGATGTGCGGCACGTTGGTGCGCATCTGGCGGTCGACCGGGATGAAGCCGCGCTCGCCCACCTGCACGCCCGCGGCTTCGGCGCCGATCTTCGCGCCGTTCGGGCTGCGGCCGACGGCGACGAGCACGCGGTCGTAGGTCTGCGGCTCGGGCGCATTGCCACCCTGCTGCATCGCCTCGAACGTGACGCGGATGCCGGCCTCCGACGCCTCGACCCCCGCGGCCTTGACGTTGAGGTGCACGGTGACGCCCTGCTTCTTCAGGCGATCGGCGAGCGGCTTGACGAGGTCGGTGTCCGCGCCCGGCATCAGCTGCGCGCCGAGCTCGACGACGGTGACCTGCGAGCCGAGCGCGCGGTAGACCGTCGCCATCTCCAACCCGATGATGCCGCCGCCCACGACCAGCAGCGACTTCGGGATCTCGGCGAGCATCAGCGCATCGGTGGAGTCCATGATCCGCGGATCGCCCCACGGGAAGTTCGGCAGCTTCACCGCCTGGCTGCCGGCGGCGATGATGCAGTGTTCGAAGCGGATGAGCTGCGTGCCGGCCTCGCCCTGCACTTCGACCTCGTTCGGGGAGACGAAGCGGCCGGTACCCTGCACCGTGCGCACCTTGCGCTGCTTCGCCATCCCGGCGAGGCCCTTGGTCAGCTGGCCGACGACCTTTTCCTTGTAGGTCCGCAGGGCGTCAAGCTGGATCTGCGGCGCGGCGAAGGTGATGCCGTAGTCCTTCGCATGCTGCGCCTCGTCGATCACGGCCGCGGCGTGCAGCAGCGCCTTCGACGGGATGCAGCCGACGTTGAGGCAGACGCCTCCGAGGCTGGCGTAGCGCTCGACCAGCACGGTGTCGAGGCCGAGGTCCGCGGCGCGGAACGCGGCCGTGTAGCCGCCGGGGCCCGCGCCGAGGACCAGCATGCGGCATTCGATGTCCGCCTTGCGCCCGGTCGCCGGTGCAGCGGCCGGCGACGGCGCCGCGGTCGCCGCGGAGGACGCCGACGGCGCGCCGCCCTTCGCATCGCCATAGCCCTTGGCACCCGCGTCCCCGGATGGCGCGGCCCCATTCGCGGTGCCCGGTGCGTTCTCATTCGGCGCTGAAGACGTCGTGGGCGCGGCGTGCTGGTCCGGTGTGCCTGATGCCGCCGCGGCCGGCGTCGCGTCGCCCTCACCTTCCGCCTCGAGGATCGCGATCACCACGCCCTCGCCGACTCGGTCGCCGACCTTGATTCGCAACTCACGGACGACACCCGCGTCCGACGACGGCACCTCCATCGTCGCCTTGTCGGATTCGAGCGTGGCGAGGCCCTGATCCTTCGACACGCGATCGCCGACCGCGACCAGCACCTCGATCACGGGCACGGCGTCGAAGTCGCCGATGTCGGGGACTTTCACTTCGATCTGGCGGGCCATCAGCGTTCCTCGTTTCTCGTGGGACCGGCCGCCACGGGCGGCTCGATCAGGGGTTCTTCGCGCGCCTCGCGCTCGACGTCGTGCTGCGCATCATTGTCGGCGAGCGCGGCGCGCTCGGCCTCGCTCGGCGGTGGGGCCTCGGGCGGCATCGCGGGCTCGAAGGCCACGGCGTCACCGCGCAGCATGGCCACCGCGCCCGGGCCGGTGTGCCCGAAGAGGCTGCGCAGGTTCAGGTCGCGCTGCGGGAACGGCAGCTCCACGCCGTGCTTCACCAGCGCGGTGTGCAGCGCCCAGTAGTAGGCCGCCTTCACGGCGCTCGGCCGTTTGGTGGCGTCCGCATCGATCCAGACCACCAGCTCGAAATCGAGCGAGCTCTCGCCGAAGCCGACCAGCCAGACCTGCGGCCCGCGTGGGCCGTCCTGCGTGAGCGTGAACGGCACCTCGTGCGCGGCCTCGAGCGCGGCGCGCTTCACCAGCTCCTTGTCGGTGCCGTAGGCCACGCCGAAGGGCACGTGCAGGCGGCGCGTGGTCTCCAGCAGCGTCCAGTTCACCACGCGCCCGCTGACGAACTCGGAGTTGGGCACGAGGATGTTGAGGTTGTCGTTCGTCATGATCCGCGTGGCGCGGATCTTGATGTCGCGCACGATGCCATGCACGCCGGATTCGAGCTCGACGAAATCGCCGACCTTGATCGAGCGGTCGAAGAGCAGGATCAGGCCGGAGACGAAGTTGTTGAAGATCGCCTGCAGGCCGAAGCCCAGGCCCACGCCGAGGGCGCCGGCGAATACCGCGAACTTCGTGATCGGAATGCCCGCGACTTCGAGCGCGAGCAGCACGCCGATCACCAGTAGCGCGTAACGCAGTACGCGGCTCATCGTGTAGACCGCCGCCGCGTTGGCCCCGCGCTGCTCGCCGAAGCGGCAGAGCGCGCGCGAGGCGATCTTCGAGACGATGAACGCCGCGATCAGCAACAGCAGGGCGGCGACGAGCTCGCCGACGGTGAGGTCGAGCCCGGCGACGCGGAACAGCTCGAAGTCGAGCAGCGGCTGCAGCCCCTTCCAGCCGTCCTGCGCCACATCGCGCATGCGGTCACCCGCGGCGTCGATCCGGCGTGCCGCGCCGTTCGCCATCGTCAGAGCAGGACGCGCCGCATGTCGCCGAGCAGCTGCGCGAGATACGCGGTGAAGCGTGCCGCCGCGGCGCCGTCGATCACGCGATGGTCGTAGCTGAGCGACAGCGGCAGGATCAGGCGCGGCTGGAAGTCCGTGCCGTCCCACACCGGGCGCATCGCCGACCTCGACACGCCGAGGATCGCGACTTCCGGCGCGTTGACGATCGGGGTGAACTTGGTGCCGCCGATGCCACCGAGCGAGCTGATCGAGAAGCAGCCGCCGGACATGTCGGCCGGGCCGAGCTTGCCGTCGCGCGCCTTCTTCGCGAGCTCGCCCATCTCGTGCGCGATCTGCGCGACGCCCTTCTTGTCGGCGTCGCGGACCACCGGGACGACGAGGCCATTGGGCGTGTCCGCGGCGAAGCCGATGTGGAAGTACTTCTTGAGCACGAGGTTCTCGCCGGTCGCGTCGAGCGAGGCATTGAACGTCGGGTATTTCTTCAGCGCGGCGACGGACGCCTTGATGAGGAAGGCGAGCATCGTGAGCTTGGTCGGATCCTTCGCCTTGGCGTACTCCTCGTTGAGGGACACGCGCAGCGCCTCGAGATCGGTGATGTCGGCATCATCAAACTGCGTGACGTGCGGGATCATCGCCCAGTTGCGCGCGAGGTTCGCACCCGAGAGCTTCTGGATGCGCGAGAGCTCGCGCGTCTCGATCTCGCCGAACTTCGCGAAGTCGACCTTCGGCCATGGCAGCAGGTTGAGGCCGCCGCCAAGCGAGGGCGCGCTCGCCGCCGACGGTGCGGCGACCGCGCCCTGCATCACCTGCTTGACGTGCTGCTGCACGTCTTCCCTGGTGATCCGGCCGCCCCGGGCGGAGCCCGTGACGCGGCCGAGGTCGACGCCGAGCTCGCGCGCGAAGAGGCGAACGGCCGGGCTCGCATAGGGCACCCGGTCCGGCAGCAGCTCGCCGGCGTCGAACGTCACAGGTGGCGTACGCGTCGCATCGGCTGCGGCCGGCCCCGGCGTTGCGACCGCGGCTGCGGCTCCGGCCGAGGCAGGCGCATGCTGCGCGATCTCGCGCTGCGCGAGCTTGTCGGGCTGGCCGGACGTGGCGACCGGCTCGACCTGCGTGGCGGTCTCGGCCGCACGCGGCTGGCCCGCGGGCGTGGCCACCTGTGCGGTGTCCATCCCGCGTGCATCGCTGGCCTCCGAGGACGGCGCGGCCCCGCCGCCCGAAGCGCCCGCTTCGGCGGGCTCGATCATCGCGACCACCGCACCCTCGGCCACCTTGTCGCCGAGCTTGACCCGGATCTCGCGCACCACGCCCGCGAACGGCGCGGGCACTTCCATGGTGGCCTTGTCGGATTCGAGCGTGACCAGGCCCTGGTCGGCGGCGACGGTGTCGCCCACCGCGACGAGCAACTCGATCACCGGCACGCCATCGAAGTCACCGATGTCGGGGACGCGTGCTTCCTTAAGGTCAGCCATGCGGAACTCCGCCCAAGCGCAAAGAGGCCCATTCTCGCCCCGATGGCGCGACGGCGCCAACCACGCGCCATTCGCGCGCGCACTAGCGATGCGCGTGTCGCGTCGACGTGCAAGCAGCCGTCCGCGGGGCAATGAGGGTTCAGATGCCGGAGGTTAGGTTGGGTCCGCCTGTTCCGGGCATGCAAACGATTACAAGGAGGCCACTCCATGAAGCATCTTTCGACCCTCGCCCTTCTGGGCACCCTCGCCGTCGCGCCGTGCGCCCTTGCGCAGGAGACGGGCACCACCGGCAAGCGCTTCGCCATCGTGGGCGGCGTCGCGCAGTCCGAGCCGACGGGCGACGCCACGACCGCGACCGGCGCACGCGCCGAGATCGACGGCGACGTCGCGCCCACGCTGGGCGCGAGCTGGTACGTCAACGAGAACGTCGCGATCGAAGCCTGGGGCGCGGCCGACAAGTTCGGCCACCGCGTGAAGGTCGGGGACACGAAGGCCGGCAGCGTCGATGCGCAGCCGTACGCGGTGAGCGGCCAGTACCACTTCGGCGCGTCGGAGCGCACGGTGCGCCCGTTCGTAGGCCTGGGCTATTACGAGATGAACTTCGACGACGAGCAGGCGCAGGCCGGTGGCCCGCTGGCCGGGCGGCGCATCGGCATCGAGACCGCGAAGGGCCCGATGGCGACCGTCGGCGCCGACGTCAACCTGGGCGAGCGCTGGTTCGCACGCGGCGACGTGCGTTACCTGCACGGCTCGTCGGACCTCAAGCTCAACGGCGCACCGGCCGGCGAGGTCGAGGCCAACCCGGTCGTGGTCGGCCTCGGCATCGGCGCGCGCTTCTGACGCGAGGGTCGAAGCGGTATCGGCGGGCCCTTCGGGGCCCGTCGTCGTTCCGGGTCGGTCCTTGCGGGCAGGCGGGTGATGCGTGATGCGGACGCGACGCCCGAATGACCCGATCGCCGTGGCGACCCGCGGCTGCAAGGCACACGCTGTCGCGGAGCGCTGGGCGTTCCAGCCGACGTCGATGCACCCACGCGCGGCGTCGTCGATTGCACGCGGCTACTTCTCGGCGATGTCATTCCGTTGAGCGTCTTGAGGCCGAGGCCCTGCGCCGTCCACCTTAGTAGCGACGTCGGCAGCCCACCAGCGCAAGCACGGAGGGACCGCCCGACCGGCACCGTCCGGACCCCATGCCTAGTCCGTCGATTCGACATTCCCCATCGGGAGCGCAGCGCCGACCGTGGCGCGCATTCGCCCTGCAAGCTCGCACCGTGCACGGGAACACCGCGTGGCGATCGAGCACCAAGCCCTCGTGGAGCCGTGTCGTTCACGCGTCCTGCCGCGCCTCGCGGCTAGCGTGCCCGCATCGCCCGGAGGCCGCATGACGACCAAGCTCGAGGGCCCGCTGCGACGCGAGATCGACGTCGAGGGCCAAGCCTATACGCTCACGATCGATGCCGACGGCCTGCGCCTGGTGCCGAAGGGCCGCCGCAAGGGTCTGGACCTGCGCTGGGCCGACCTGGTCAGTGGCGATGCGGCGCTCGCCGCCGCGCTGCAGGGCAGTCTCGACTCGCTGCGGCGCTGAAGCCATGCCGGAAGGTCCGTCGCTGGTGATGCTGCGCGAGGCGGTCGAGCCGCTCGTGGGCCTGCGCGTCGAGGAAGCGGCCGGCAACACGCGCATCGACCTCGAGCGTCTGCGGGGCCGGCGGCTGGTCGCCGCGCGCACCTGGGGCAAGCACTTCCTGATGGATTTCGGCGACGTCGCGGTGCGCGTGCACATGCTGATGTTCGGCAGCTGGTGCATCGACGCGCGCAAGGACAAGCCGGTGCGGCTGTCCCTGCAGTTCACCCGAAAGCGCGAGCTCAATTTCTACTCGAGCGCGGTGCGCTACATCGACGAGCCGCTCGACGAGATCTACGACTGGTCCGCCGACGTGATGTCGGACGCGTGGAACCCGCGTGCCGCGCGCCGCAAGCTCGCGGCGATGCCCGGCACGATCGTGGCGGACGCGCTGCTCGACCAGGACGTGTTCTCGGGCGTGGGCAACATCATCAAGAACGAGGTGCTGCATCGCGTGCGCGTGCACCCCGAGACGCGCGTGGGCGACCTGCCGTCGCGCAAGCTCGGCGAGATGATCAAGCAGGCACGCGAGTACAGCTTCGACTTCCTGCACTGGAAGAGGGAATTCACCCTGCGCCAGCACTGGCAGGTGCATGCCAAGAAGACCTGCCCACGCGACGGCACGCCGCTGAGCTTCTGCCGGCATCTCGGCAAGCTGGAGCGCCGTGCGTTCTGGTGCGACGTCTGCCAGCGCCGCTACGGCGCCATCGCAGCGGATCCGGAGCCGGCGCGCCCTGCACCGGCTCCGAAGCGCACGAAGGTCAGTCGCCGATGATCCGCAGCCCGAATACCAGCGAGGCGAAGCCGACGTACTGCGCGCTGCCGCGCACGTTGAGCCGCACGGTGGTCGGCTGGCGGAAGAATTCATCCGCCTGCGCCGGCGTGAGCCCGTAGCCGTCGATCAGGTTGCGGCGATTGATGAAGCCGGCGATGCAGACGGCCGAATCGCGCGTGCGCTCGGTGATCGACAGCCCGGCTGGCAGCGGCACCTGGAACGATTCGGACGACGTCATGCCGGTCTCCAGCCGGCCACCGAACGGCGCGCCGGTGGACGGGTCGATCAGCGCCGGATCGGCGAGCACCGGGTTCTCGACGGTGAGCGTCGGGTTGTAATTGAGCCGCGCGACGACCGGACTCGCGGTGGGGTTCGCATAGTTCACCGTCAGCACCGGCGAGAACCAGTAGCAGAGCAGCGACTTCGACGCGTCCTTGGGCAGCTCGATGCGCACGGCATCGGTGAAGTTGAAGGGCGTGACCGCCGAGCCGCCCGCGAGCGGCTGGCACAGCGTGCCGCTGGTGGGATCGCACGTGGGCGCGAGTTCCAGGAAGGCATTGGTGACGCCGAGCCACGTGAGCTTTCGCCCGAACGAGTCGACGTCGCCGACCTCCTCCACCGTCGGGCCCTTGGCGGGCTTCGCGGCCACGCGGGCGGCGCGCGAGAGCTGAAGCCGCCGCGCGTCCGGCACGACGTCGGCGGCCCTGCGGTCGAGCGCCGGCGTCTCGTCCGGCTGCTCGGGCCCGGCGGTGGCGGCGACGACGACGGCACCGACCGCGAGCGAGACGGCGAGTGCGGCGGTGGTGGCGAGGATGCGGTCCATCGAAACGACTCCCTGGAATGGAAGCCGCGAGGATCGGGCCGCGCGCGCCGCAGTGGCGCGCCGTCGGTCGGTTTTACGGAGTCGTAACGATTTGCGTGTCCTGCGCGCGGATGCGCTCGCGCCGCAGCAGGTAGAGGCCGCTGCCCACGATGATCGCGGCGCCCAGCCACGTGCGGCCGCCCGGCAGCACGCCCCACAGGCCGAAGTCGAGCAGCACGCCCCAGACCAGCGCGGTGTATTCCAGCGGCGCGATCAACGAGGCCTCGCCGAGGCGGAACGCCTCGGTGATCGCGTACTGCCCCAGCGCTCCGACGACGCCGATGCCGAGCGCGAGCCAGGCATCGTCCATGCGCAGCGGGCGCCAGTCCGGCACCGCGAGCAGGCCGGCGCCGAGCGCCATGAGCACGAGGAGCCAGACCATCATCGCCTGCGTGCTGTCGCTGCGGGCGAGCAGCCGCACGCTGATCGCACTCACGGCGTACATCAGCGCCGACACCAGCACGGCGAGCGACGCCAGGCTCAGCAGGCCGTCGCCGCTCGGTCGCAGCAGCACCACCACGCCGAGCAGGCCCACCGCGATCGCCGCCCAGCGCCGCGGCCCGACGCGCTCGCCCAGCAGCGGCACCGATAGCGCGGTGATCAGCAGCGGGGCGACGAAGAAGATCGAGTACGCGGTCGACAGCGGGAGCGTCTTCAGCGCATACACGAACGAGGCCATCATCGCGATGCCGAGCGCGCCGCGCAGCAGGTGCAGCGGCCAGCGGACGCGCAGCAGCGGCCCGACGCCGCCGCGATGCAGCGCCCAGGCCAGCACGAACGGCAGCGAGGCCGCACCGCGGATCGCGGCGACCTGGAAGGCGCCGTAGTGGGTGGAGAGCTGCTTGAGCCCGGCGTCCATGAGCGAGAACGCCGCGACCGCCGCGAGCATCATGACGGCCGCGCGGAGCGGCTGGTGCGTATTCACCGACGCGGGGCCTTCGGGGGCGGCGGACCAGCCTGCGATGCGGCGGCGGTCAGCGCAAGCGCATCGCGCGACGCAGGCGCGCGCGCAGCCACCAGGCCTGGGCCAGCGGATAGCCCGCCAGCATCGCCGCGAGACCGGCGAGCAGCGGTGCCTGGGACGGCTGCAGGTCGGCCAGCACGCCGTAGGCGGACCAGCCGATGCGCGCAAGCACGAGCATCGCGAGCAACAGGAAGAACAGGCGGTTCGGTGTCTGGTACCAGGCTTCGCCGCGCCGTTCGAGGCGCGCGGACGCCGCCGACCCCGCACCCGCGAGCGCCCCGGCGAGCAGGCCTCCGGCGATCGCCGGGCCCATGTCCGGCCGCCACGTCCAGGCCACCGCCCCGTATGCCGAAACGCCGAAGGCCAGCACGAGCCCTTGCAGGGTGAGCTGCCAGGGCATCGCCCGGCGCGGGCGCGGTGGCCGGCGCAGGCGGCCCACGACGCCGAACGCCCAGAGCGGCAGCGCGAGCAGCAGCACGGCGAGGAGCAGGAGGACAGGCAGCAGAAGCGGCATCGGCGGTACGGGCATGCACCGGAAGCGGCGCCGGCCGATCCTACGGATCGTGGCATGCAGGCCACGCAGCGGCGCCTGCCGTCCGCCGTACACTGTCGCCCCGCTTTTTCCCGACCCCGGTTCCCATGCCCTCCTTCGACATCGTCTCGGAAGTCGACGCCCACGAGCTCACCAATGCCGTCGACCAGGCCAATCGCGAGCTGTCCACGCGCTTCGACTTCAAGGGCGTGGAGGCGAAGTTCGAGCACGAGGGCGAGTCGATCACGTTGTCGGCGCCGAGCGACTTCCAGCTCAAGCAGATGACCGACATCCTGCGCGCGCGCCTGATTGCCCGTGGCATCGACGTGCGCTGCCTGGAGTTCAAGGACGTGCTCACCAACCTCGCCGGCGCGCGGCAGACGGTGCTGGTCAAGCAGGGCATCGAGCGCGACCTCGCCAAAAAGATCCAGACCGCGATCAAGGACGCCAAGCTCAAGGTCGACAGCCAGATCAACGGCGACAAGCTGCGCGTGACCGGCAAGAAGCGCGACGACCTGCAGGCCGCGATGCAGTTGCTGCGTGCCGGCGACTTCGAGCGCCCGCTGCAGTTCGACAACTTCCGCGACTGAGCATCGCCGCATGACGCCGACCGACGTCGAGGTCGTCGCCGCGACGCGACGCTGGCTCGAGCGCGCGGTGATCGGCCTGGGCCTGTGTCCGTTCGCGAAGGCCGTGCACGTGAAGGGCCAGGTGCGCTACGTCGTCAGTGCGGCGACGGAAACGGACGCGCTGCGCGACGACCTCGAGGCCGAGCTGCTGCGCCTGCGCGACACGCCGCCCGACGCGGTCGACACGACGCTGCTGATCCACCCGCACGTGCTCGGCGACTTCCTCGACTACAACGACTTCCTCGGCGAAGCCGATGCGCTGGTGGGCCGGCTCGGGCTCGAGGGCGAGATCCAGGTCGCGAGCTTCCATCCCGACTACGTCTTCGCCGGCGAACCCCCAAACGATCCGTCGAACCTCACCAACCGCGCGCCGTTCCCGATCCTGCACCTGCTGCGGGAGGCCTCGATCGATCGCGCCGTCGCGGCGTTCCCGGACGCGGACGCGATCGTCAACAGGAACATCGAAACAATGCGCCGGCTCGGCGCGGCCGCCTACCGCGGGCTGCTGCGCGACTGAGCCCTGCCTTATGCCGGCGGCACGGCGAAGATGCGTGCGATGTCCGCCGCGTCGAGCGCACGCCACTGGCCGGCCGGCAGCTCGCCGAGGTCGAGCCCGCCGATGCGCACGCGATGCAGGGCCTCGACGTGGTTGCCCACGGCGGCGAACATGCGCCGCACCTGGTGGTAGCGGCCTTCGGTGATCGTCAGGCGTGCATGGCGCGGGCCGAGCACCTCCAGCTGCGCGGGTGCGAGCGGCGTGGTCTCCGACTCCAGCATCAGCGTGCCGCTTGCGAATAACGCGGCCTCGTCGCCGCGCAGGTCCTGCGCCAGCGTCGCCTCGTAGACCTTCGGCACGTGCTGCTTCGGCGAGATGATCCGATGCAGCAGCGCGCCGTCGTCGGTCATCAGCAGCAGTCCCGTGGTGTCGCGATCGAGGCGGCCCACGGTGGAGAGCACCGGGTCGCGCAGGCGGAAGCGGGCGGGCAGCAGGTCGTAGACGATGCGCCCGGCGTCCTTCGTCGAGCACGTGTAGCCGACCGGCTTGTGCAGCATGAGCGCGAGCCCGGGGCCGGGATCGAGCGGCTCGCCGTCGAGGCGCACCTCATGCGCCTCGCGCACGTCGTCGCCGTAGAGCACCTCCCCGGCGGCGTCGGTGATGCGACCTTCGCGGAACATCTGCTGCACCTGCCGGCGCGAGCCGTAGCCGAGGTTGGCGACCAGCCGGAGCAGCTTCATCGCACGGCCTCGTAGACCTTGAAGCCGCGCTCGTCGGCGAGCGGGCGCACCTGCGCAAAGGCGCTCCGCAGCGTCGCCTCGTAGGGGAGGTGGCGGTTGGCAACCATCCAGAAGCGTCCGCCCGGGCGCAGCGCCGCGGCGGCGGCGGTGATGAAGCGCTGGCCGAGCTCGGGGCGGTCGCGCCGGTCGTCGGCATGGAACGGCGGATTGCTGACGATCACGTCGAAACGCCCGGACAGGCCGACAGTGACGTCGTGCCAGTGCGCGGTCGCCGGCACCGTGCCGGCACATGCCGCGAGGTTGCGCCCGAGCGGCTCGAGCGCGGCGTGCTGCGCTTCGAAGGCGTCGAGGCGGGTGAGCCCGGGCGACGTGGCGAGCAGCGTCGCGGACAGGTAGCCCCAGCCGGCGCCGAGGTCGGCCGCATCCCCGCGCAGCCCCGACGGCAGGTGGCGCACGAGCAGCGCGGAGGCAGGATCCACCCGGTCCCAGGCGAACAGGCCGGGCCGGCTCCACCAGGCATCGTCGGCGATGCGCCGCGGCGCATCGAGCCCGGCCCAGTCGGCCTGCAGCGCGGCGTCGGCCGGGCCGTCGAGCGGCGCGGTCCAGACGACGCGGCACTTGTGCTTGCTCAGCACGCCCACCGGACCGGCGAGCGCGGCGAGGTCGTCCTGCAGGCTGCGCGCGCCGGCGTTGTTGGGCGCCGCCACGACCACGCGTCCGCCCGGCGCGAGCAGGGAAACGGCCCGGGCGAGACGTGCGCGGGCCTCCTCGCGCTGGCGCGGCGGCAGGACCAGCACGGTGTCGAACGCGCCGCCCTCGAGCTCCGGGCGCACCGTCCAGCGCCCGGTGCGCTCCAGCGCGTCGGCGAGCGGCCGGAAGCCCTGCTCGAGCGCCGCGTCGTCGCCGAGCCAGCGCCGCGGCGCGGCGCCGTCGCGCGCGCCGAGGAAGGCGGCTGCCCGCGGCGGCGCGAGCGTGCCGTCGTCGAAGGGCAGGAACAGGGCATCGAGGGCGGGGTCGTCGTGCACGAGCAGGCCAGCCGGCAGGGGGGGCCAGTGTAGTGATCCCGTTGCCGCATCCACCACGCGCGCTTCATCGCCGCCGAACGCCGGCGGAGCCAGTCTGGCCGCAGGCAAACTGCGAGGAGACGACATGCTGCGTGCCCTTTTCGTCGGCGGAGTGGTGGACAACAGCGAGCTGGACATGGCGGGCCCGCAGCCGCCGATGCATTACCCCGAGAACACCGGCGGCGGCGCCTCGCGCTACCGGCTGCGCCAGCTGGGCGTGCGCGAGGACGGGGAGGTCGCCTACGCCGTCTACGGCGCGCCGGAGCTGGACGACGACTTCGTGGAGCGCGTGGCCGACGAGCGCGACTACGCCCGCCGCTTCGAGGCACGCCCGCAGACGGTGCACTGAGCCGTCAGCGGGTTCCGGCGCCCGCGAGGAGCGGATAGGGGTTCATCGCGACCGAGCGGTGCCACTTCTTCTCCGGCGTGAGCTCACCGATGCTGAAGTGCAGGTGCGGGCCATCGGGGGTCGCCGACCCGGTGCTGCCGACGTAGCCCAGCACCTGCCCCTGCCGGAGGACCTGCCCTTCGGCGAGGCCCGGCGCATAGCCCTGCAGGTGCGCGTAGTAGTAGACACGGCGGCCCTCGGGGTCGAACTGGTAGACCGTGATCCCGCCGCGCTCGCTGGTGAAGAGCTTGGCGACCGGGCCCTCGATCGCCGCGAGCACCGGCGTCCCTGCCGGCGCCATGATGTCGATCGCCTCGTGCAGGCGGCCTGCGCCGCGGCTCTGTGTATAGGTGTCGACCAGCTGGTCGGGGCGGATGCCCTGGACGGGGATGACCAGGCCGCTCGGCGCGCGTACGGGCGCCGCGGACGGCGGCGCCATGCCGGACGCGCCCGTCGCAGGCCGCACGGCCGGCGTGGGGGACGTATCGGGATGCGGGTCGGCCGGGGCCGTGGCCGCGCGGACGGCATCGGGATGGACCGTCGGCTGGGCGCGTGCGGGTGGCGCGGTGGCCGACGTGGGCGCGACGGTCGCGCGCGACGTCGCGTAGTACCAGGCTACGTTCGCACCGAGCAGGGCGCCGGCCACGAAGACGAGGAGATAACGCAGCATGTCCGCCTCCTTCCGGCCTCCCGCCGGTCGCTGCCGATGCTGACCAGCGGCCGTGGCAGGCGGCGTGAAGCCGCACCCGGCTTCACCCGCGGTTGCCGGCGGCGCGCATAGCGTCATCGCATCGCCTACGGACCACCGCCATGCGCACCGCCGACACCGTCTACACCGCGCAGGTCGACATCGATCGCCTGCAGGCCCGCATCTTCGAGCTGCCCAACGACGCCCATGTCGAGCTCACCCTCGTTGACGGCCGGGTGCTCGCCGGCATCGTGTCCGGCCGTCCGACGATCCAGCAGTTCTTCGACCGCAGCGGCCGCGAGGGCTCCAACGCCACCGTGCGGCTGGAGCAGCCCGCGCTCGATGCACCCGAACGGGCCGGCTGGATCGACCTCTTCCTCGATCAGATCGTCCAGGTGCGGGCCCTCGACCGTGGGGAACTCGAGCGAACCTACCTGCCGCATGGCCACGGGCCGCAGAACGGAGCGGGCGCGCATCCCCCGTCGGCCTGAGGTGGGGTTGGAGGCGCCGGGCCACCTACCCGCCGCGAGCCCTGAAGGACCGCGTGCTCAGCGCGCGAACGTTTCCCGCCTCGCGCCGCCGCATCGCATCGGATTCGAGCCCCGATATGTGCCTCGCCCCTACGGCTGAGGCCGCGAGCCGCGGCTGACCCGCCGGTCGCGATCATGATCGTTCGAAGCGCCACCATGAGCGGCTGGAACGCCCTGTGCCGGGGAGCCCACGGCGTGCCGACGCCTTGAGCGACAAGGCACGCGCGCGGCCCACGCCCTTGATCTCCACCGCCCGCCGGCGCACCCTGCGCCTCCCGACCGGCCGTCCCGCCGTGCGTCCGTCCGACCGACAGGGGGTTCGATGACGTCCGCCCGCCCCATCGGCGCGCCCCGCGCCGCGATTGCACCGTGGCCGCACATGCGTGCCGGCGGCGCGCTGGCGACGGCGTGAGCACGGCCGACGCCACGCTCGACCCGGTGCTCGCACCGTTCGCGCAGGCGGTCGCGGCCGCCGCCGCGCCGCTGGGCTGCCTCGACGCCGAGGGCCTGTGGCTGCGTGCCAATGCGCCGATGCACGCCCTGGTCGGAGACCCCTGCCCGCCGCTGTACGCGCTCGCCGGATGCGCGCCGACCGACCCACCGCTCGCGCCGCTGCTCGCCGGCGAGCGTCCCCGCCTGCGGCTCGCGCTTTCCACCCGTGGCATCGCCCTCGACGTCGTCGCCCTGCCCGGCGTGCACGGCCGCCCGGCCGGCTTCCTCGTGCAGCCGGCCGACGACACCGCCGAGCGTGCCCTGGCCGAGCGCGACCTGTTCTTCGCGCTCACCCCCGACCTGCTCGCGGTGTTGGACGCGCGGGACCGCCTCGTCGAAACCAATCCCGCGTGGGAGGCGACCCTCGGCTGGCCGGCCGAAGAGCTCGACGGCCGCGCGCTCGCCAGCCTGCTGCATCCCGACGACGCCGAGCGTACGGCCGCCTTCGTGCGCGACGTGCGCAGCGGCGTCGGCGACGCCGGCCATCGCATGCGGCTACGCTCGCGCTTCGGGGGCTGGCGATGGCTGGAGTGGACGCTGCGCCACCTCGACGACGGCCGCCTGTACGGCACCGCGCGCGACGTCACCGACCAGGTGCGCGCACGCGACGCCATGCTCCGGCACCGCGAGGAGCTGGAGCGGCGGATCGCCGACCGCACGCGCGAGCTCGACGGCGCGCTCGCACGCCTGCAACTGCATGCCGACAATTCCCCGCTCGCGAGCATCGAATGGGATGCGCGCCTGCGCGTGGTGCACTGGTCGCGTCGTGCCACCGAGATGTTCGGCTGGGCCGAGGACGAGGTCGCGCGCCGCACGCTGCCGCAGTGGCCGTTCCTCGATGCCGCCGACGCGCGCGACGTCGGCGATGCGATGGACCGGCTCTTCCGGCATGAATGCAGCCGCGCGACCCACACCGTGCGCATGCGCACCCGCGGCGGCCGGGTGCGCGTCTGCGAATGGTTCGACTCGGCCCTGTTCGACGACAGCGGCGCGGTAAGCTCGATTCTCACGCTCGTGCAGGACGTCACCGAGCGCCAGGCCGCGCTGGGCGCACTGCAGGACAGCGAAGAGCGCTTCCGCCTCGCCTTCGAGCAGACTGCGATCGGCATGGCGCACGTCGGGCTCGACGGCTACTGGATGCGCGTGAACCGCCGGCTCGCCACGCTGCTCGGCCCCCGCGGCGCGCACGGCGCGTTGCTGGACGCACTCCATCCCGACGACCGCGCCGCGGTCGGCCGGGGCCTTGCCGACGTGCTCGCCGGACGGGTCGAAAGCGTCGCCATCGAGGCGCGCCTGCACGCCGGCGGCGAGGACACCTGGACCCTGCAGACGCTGTCGCTGCGCCGCGACGCCGACGGCGTGCCCGCGCATTACCTCCTCGCCGTCGAGGACATCGCCGCGCGCAAGCGTGCCGAGCAGGCGCTGCAGCAGGCGCACGAGGCGCTCGAGGCAAAGGTCGCCGAGCGCACTCGCGAGCTCGAGCGGCTGATGGCGGTGCTGGAAGGCCAGGCGCGCGAGGATGCGCTCACCGGCCTGCCCAACCGGCGCGGCCTGCTCGAGCGCCTCCCGCGATCGCTCGACCGCAGTGCGCGACAGGACGGCGCGACGGCGGTGATGTTCGTCGATCTTGACCGCTTCAAGCAGGTCAACGACACGCTCGGCCACGACGCCGGCGACGAGCTCCTGCGCGAATGCGCGCGCCGGCTCGCATCATCGGTGCGCAAGACCGACATCGTCGCGCGGCTCGGCGGCGACGAGTTCGTGATCGTGCTCGAGAACGTGCGCGATCCCCGCAGGCAGGCGCGGCAGGTGGCCGAAAAGGTCCGTGCCGCGCTCGCCACCCCCGTCCAGCTGGGCGAGGCCGCGGTCGGAATCTCCGCGAGCATCGGCGTGGTGGTGCACGAGCCGGGTGCCGGGACGGCGGCCGTCGAGGAGCTGATCGCGCGCGCCGACCGGCGCATGTACGCGGCCAAGCATCGCGGCGGCGACGGTGTCCACGACGGCGCGTAGGCGCATCGCGTCACCACGTAGCGTCACCAGGTGGCGTCACGAGACCCGAGGGTCCGTGGCGCAGTGTCATGGGATCGACGAACACCGTGCAGCGTGTATCGCCAACCTTCGCCGCGGCTCGTGCGTCGCGCAACCTCGGCGACCGGCGCATCAGCCAGGCCGGTCATCGTCGCACCGCCTGGGCCGGACTCGGGAAAACGCCACACGCAAAAAGAAAGCCCGGCCGAAGCCGGGCTTTCAGTATCACGTGACCCAAGGGGCCAGCGGGAGGATTACTCCGGCTGGACGGCCTCGGCCTGCAGGCCCTTCTGGCCCTGCGTCACGGTGAAGGTGACCTTCTGGCCTTCCTTCAGGCTCTTGAAGCCCTGGGTCTGGATGGCGCGGAAGTGGACGAAGACATCTTCGCCGTTCTCACGGCTGATGAAACCGAAGCCCTTGGCGTCGTTGAACCACTTCACAGTGCCGGATTCGCGGGACATTTGTGTAACTCCTGGAACAATTGAAAGTGCCGCCGGTTGGCGACGATGGCGCTGTTCACAAGGAGTGATCTAGCAACGATGGAGCGGATCGAAGATCTACAGCATCGGGTCACAGGTCACGGTGACCCCCGGAGCAGCACAGGTACCGTAGAGGGTATCCCCTGCAATTGCAACGGCCGCCCGTCGCCTGTTCAGACCGCAGGCGGCCGTGGTCCTGCCGGTGCCGCGAGGTCCGCGAGCAGCCAGCGCTCGGCCTCCGCGACGCTGCGGAAGACGCGCCCGACGAGACCGCTGCGCTGCGCGCGGATCTCTGCGCCGAGCAGCAGCGTGGCGTCCTCGGTGGCGTCGACGAACGCGATGCGGATGTCATGGAAGCCGAGCTGCAGCAGGCCCTCGACCACCGTGTCCATGTCGTCCGGCGCTGCCTGGCCCTCGAGCAATTCCTCCACCAGGAGCCGGCGTACGCCGCCCGCCTCGCAGGCCGCGGCGAGTTCGCTCCAGTAGGCGATCGAGACCTCGACGGTGTCGTTCGGCCCGCTCACGCGGGCGTGCAGGTGGTGAGGACGGGGATCGAGCTCGAGGCGGTACACGGGTCCGGTCATGCCGGAACGGTAGCGCAGCGCATGCAAACGCGGCAGCGTGTGCGTCGGCCATAATGCCGCCCGTTTCCCGCCAGCCCGCCGCCATGACCGACGCCCTCCCCGACCGCCTCGCTACCGATCCTCGCAGCCCCTTCCACGACGCGGCGCTGCTCGAGCGCGGAGTCGGCATCCGCTTCAACGGGCAGGAGCGGCAGGACATCGAGGAGTACTGCGTCAGCGAGGGCTGGGTGCGGGTGCAGGCCGGTCGCGCACGCGACCGCCGCGGGCAGCCGATGACGCTCAAGCTGCGCGGTACCGTCGAGCCGTACTTCCTGGTGCCCGACGCCGGCTGACGCGCCGGTCAACGCGGCCGCCCGGCCCGCCACGGCCAGCGGCCCTCCAGCTCGACTTCCAGCGACAGGCTGAGGAACGTGCGGATCAGCACGATGCCGGCCAGCACCAGCAGGCTGTCCACCGTCGGCTCCACCGCGACGGTGCGGATGATGTCGCCGGCAACCATGAATTCCAGCCCCAGCAGGATGCCGCGGCCCACGTCCTGCCTCAGGCGGCGGTAGCGCGCGTCGCCGCGGTCGCCTTGCACGGGCGTCGGGCACGCGCGGAACACCCCGATGAGGGCCCAGGCGATGCCGGCGACGATCACGAGCACGCCCGCCGCGTCGATGACGAGCGAAACGGCATCGGCCGCCTGCTTGAACGCGAGCATGTCCATGGCGCTCCTGCCCTGTGACCGGCGTCCAGTCTCGGACGGCCGGCGGCGACGCCGCGTGCAGGCCGCTTCATCGCACGCCCCCGCGGCCGTTACCGGAGACGCCCCTCCCCCACGCGACCGCCCGCATGACCCAGCTCACCGACGACCAGGCCCGCGACTACATGCACAAGCTGCTGACCGCCATGGCGCGGGCGGGCGGCTCGGACCTGTTCATCGCGCACGACTTCCCGCCGAGCATGAAGGCGAACGGGCAGATGACACCGCTGAGCCCGCAGAAGCTCACCGGTGTGGTCACCGCCAAGCTCGCGCAGTCGCTGATGAACGACAAGCAGCGCACGGAGTTCGAGGCCGAGCTCGAATGCAATTTCGCGATCGCGCTACCCGGCGTCTCGCGCTTTCGCGTGAACGTGTTCCAGCAGCAGGGCTTTGTTGGCATGGTGCTGCGCACGATCGCTGCCGAGATCCCGCAGTTCGACTCGCTGCACCTGCCACCGGTGCTCAAAGAGCTGGTGATGCACAAGCGCGGCCTGATCCTCGTGGTCGGCGGCACCGGCTCGGGCAAGTCGACCTCGCTCGCCGCGATGATCGACCATCGCAACCGGACCTCCGCCGGCCACATCATCACCGTCGAGGATCCGGTCGAGTACGCGCACACGTCGCAGAAATCGCTGATCAGCCATCGCGAGGTCGGCGTCGACACGCACAGCTGGCATCACGCGCTCAAGAACACCCTGCGCCAGGCACCCGACGTAATCCTCATCGGCGAGATCCGCGACGCCGAGACGATGGAGCATGCGATCGCCTTCGCCGAGACCGGGCACCTCTGCCTGTCCACGCTGCATGCCAACAGCGCCTCGCAGACGATGGAGCGCATCATCAACTTCTTCCCGGAGGAGCGCCGCACGCAGCTGCTGATGGATCTCTCCGCGAACCTGCGCGCGATCGTCTCGCAGCGGCTGGTCCGCACCGAGGACGGGAAGGGCCGCGCCGCGGCGGTCGAGATCCTGATCAACACGCCGACCATCGCCGAGAAGATCTTCAAGGGCGAGTTCCACGAGCTCAAGGGAATCATGCACAAGTCGCGCGAGCTCGGCATGCGCACATTCGACTGGGCGCTGTTCGAGCTCTACAACGAGGGCCGGATCTCCTACGACGAGGCGATCCGCAACGCCGACTCGGCCAACGAGCTGCGCCTGGCGATCAAGCTCAAGAGCCAGCGCGGCGAGCCTGCCGCCGCGGCCGGCGTGTCGCTTTCGCTCGACGCCGCCCCGACCCCCGAGGAGGTCGAGGCGCTGCGCAAGGAGGAACTGCGCCGCCAGCAGGAAAAGCGCGAGCAGATCGAGCTCGAGCGGATGCAGCGCGAGAAGCTCGCGCAGGGGTGAGCGCGATCAGTCGCCGACCCAGCGGATGGAATACTGCACGCTGGCGTACTCGACCCCTGCGGTGTAGACGAACAGCGAAAGGCGCAGCTGCGTGGGGCTGTTGTAGAACGCGGCGATCTCCGCCTCCGACATTCCCAGCGTGTTCTTCAGATAGGCGCGGCTCAAGTAGCCATCCACGCACGTGCGGCTCACGCTCACCTGGTCGTCGATCCGTTCGCCGGTATCGAGGACGTGGTTGATTGCGGTCCTTGCCAAACTCAGCTCGATCTCGCCGTTGAGCGGCTCGCCGGTGACGGGATCGGTGCGGTGCGGTAGAGCGAGCCCCGGATTAGCAATCACCAGGAACGGCCACACCCGGAATGTGGCGACGCGGTCCTCGGGTCCGTTCGGATTGCTCAGCGTGGCGACGAGACTTGGCGACTGCCAGTGACAGAGCAAGTTGTGCATGCTGCCCGCAGGAAGCGTTTGGACCGCGATGTCCTTGAGATTGTGCGACAAGCCGTTGTTGTTCGGCTTGAGGCAGATCACGCCGGGCGCCACGCCGGTACAGTCCTCCATGAATACGATCCCGGGCGAGGACATCAGGCCGAGAAATCTCACCGCGCGACCGAAACTCGCCGGATCACCGACTTCGCTGCCGGGAAGAACCCCGACATAGCGCGAACCGCGCGTCAGCGTGGGGTCAGGTGTCGGCTCCACCCCGGCCGGCCGTGGAGTCGCAATCGGCGGTGTCGGCATCGGTGACGCCACAGGACGCGCACCGGTCGCGAATATTCGCGCCGCCAGCCGTTCGACCTTTGGTGCACTGGCCCATGCCGCGCATGCCGCTGCGACGGCGACGATACTCCAAGCCAATCGGCTGTGCATTCCGTTCTCCCTTCCCGGTTAACAATCGACTTGTCGCGCGTCGCCTATCGACCTTTCCCGCGCATCGAGGCGACGCCGTAGCGGTGCGGTCAAGGGATCAGTCGCCGACCCAGCGCACGAGATAGGTCGCGCTGCCGCTGCTCACGCCGGCGGTCGCGACGTCGAGCTTCATCCGCAGTTGCGTCGGGCTGGCATAGACGGCGCGGATCTCGGCATCGGACAGGCCGTACTGGGTGGCCAGCACGCTGCGGCTGAAGAAGCCGCCGGCACAGGTGCGCGTAAAGCTGAGCGACTCGCTCCAGCTTTCGGTCGCGTCGAGGCGCTCGGCGAGTTCACTCGACGGCAGGCCGAAGCTGATCGAGCCGGCCAGCGGCGCACGCGTGGACGGATCAGTGCGATGCGGAAGCACCAGGCCGGGGTTCTCGAGCGTGATCGTGGCCTGGAGCCGGACGTAGTGACGGCGACGGTTCACGCCCGTGCGGTTGTTGAACGTCGCGACGGTGAACGGCGTGGCCCAGTGGCAGAGGAGGTTCTGCATGCTTCCGGCGGGCAGCGTCTGGGTGGCGAAGTCCGGAAGGCTCGCGGTCCCCTCGCCCGTCGTTGCGTCGACGGGCACGCAGATGGTGTTGCCGATCACACCCCCGCAATTGCTCGAGAACGTGATGCCCTGGCCGAACATCGCGCCCAGGAAGCGGACGGAGCGACCGAACGAGCCGGGGTCGCCGACCTCGGCACCGACCGAAGGCGTGCCGTAGCGCGAGCTGCGCGTCGTCTCGGCCGTTGCGGCGGGTGCCACGACCGGCTCCGACTGCAGCGGGCCGCGCGCCGTGGCGGTCGCCGGCGCCGACGTCGTGTTGCCCGCGAAAACGCGCGCGGCGATGCGATCGATGCGCGACGCGCCGGCCCATGCGGCGCACGCCGTCGTCGCGGCGATCGCCGTCCAGATGATGCTCTTCTTCATGGATCCCTCCCCGGAAAGCCGCGATGATAGCGGCAGCGGCCGTACTGGCCCATCGGCCGCGCCGCGTTTAGCCTCGCCGCATGCAGATCGCCGGCCTCTACCGCTACCCGCTCAAGTCCTGCGCGCCCGCGAAGGTCGAGCGACTCGACATCGAGCATCGTGGGCCCGCCGGGGATCGGCGCTGGCTTGTCATAGATGCGGACGGGCGCTTTGTCACCGCACGCCAGCATCCGCGCATGGTCGGGATCCTCGCCGAGCCCGGGCCCGACGGCCTGCGGCTGCAGGCCGACGGCATGGCGTCGCTGGCGACGGGTCCGGCAACCGGGCCGCGCCGGGTCGTCGCCATCTGGAAGGACCGCGTCGACGCGCGTGCCGTCTCGCCCGAGGCGGACGCATGGCTCACGGCCTACCTCGGCTTTCCGGTGCAGCTGGTGCACATGGACGACGAGGCCGCGCGCCCCGTGGATCCGGCGTACGCGCACGGCGGCGACGAGGTCAGCTTCGCCGATGGCTACCCCGTGCTGCTGATCTCGCAGGCGGCGCTCGACGGCCTGAATGCGCGGCTCGCGCGGCCCGTGCCGATGACGCGTTTTCGCCCGAACATCGTGGTCGACGGCGCGGCGGCGCACGCCGAGGACGGCTGGCGACGCGTGCGCATTGGTGCGGTCGAGTTCGACGCGGTCAAGCCGTGCACGCGCTGCGTGTTCACCACCGTCGACCCGGCGAGCATGACACGCGATCCCGACGGCGAGCCGCTGCGCACGCTGACGACGTACCGCCGCACGCCCGCCGGCGTCACGTTCGGGATGAACCTGATCCCGCGCGCCCGTGGCGTACTGCGCGTGGGCGACGCCGTCGAGGTGCTCGCCTAGGCGCGATCGGCATCGACCGCGGCGACCCCCGCCGGCGCAGGCGCCCACACGGTCGCCCGCGCCTTGCCGCCGTGCTTGGAGGCGTACATCGCCTCGTCGGCACGGTGCAGCAGCGTCGCGGTGTCGACCCCACTGCCCGGCAGGTAGATCGCCACGCCGACGCTCGACGACAGCCGCCGTTCGGTGTCGCCGATCACGTACGGCGCCTCGCCGACGCGCACGAGCTTGGCGGCCACGGTCATGGCGTCGGGCTGCGGATTGCTGAACGCCTCGGCGACGACGACGAACTCGTCGCCGGCGAGGCGCGCGACCATGTCGACCGCGCGCACAGCGTCGCGGATGCGGCAGGCGAACTCGCAGAGCACGGCGTCGCCGGCGTCGTGGCCCAGCGTGTCGTTGACCTGCTTGAAGCCGTCGAGGTCGAGGAAATACACGCCGAGCGCGGTGCCGCTGCGGTCGGCGCGCTGGATCGCACGCGGCAGCGACTCGAGCAGCAGACGGCGGTTGGGCAGGCCGGTGAGTGAGTCGTGTAGCGCCTGCATCGCGAGCGACACCTCGAGCTGCTTGCGCTCGGTGATGTCGCGCAGGAAGGCGTCGAAGTAGCGCTGCTGGCCGCGATAGCGCGAGCGCATCGACATCTCGACGGGAATCTCGCGGCCATCGCGCGTGCAGGCGAGCATCTCCACGCGGCGGCCGACGACGCTCGTCTCGCCGGTCTCAAGGTAGCGCCGCATGCCTCGCGTATGCGCGGCGTGCTGCGCCTCGGGGATGATGAGGTCGGTGAGCAGGCGGCCGATGGCCTGGCTGCGCGTGAAGCCGAAGATCGTGCGCGCGGCGCGGTTCCATTCGACGACGCGGCCGTCCTCGTCGACCATGATGAAGGCGTCGTTCGCCTGCTCGAGGATCGCGCGCTGGTTGGCAGCGCTCTCGGCGAGCTCGGCGGTGCGCTCCTCGACGCGGGCCTCCAGTTCCTCGTTCGACCGCGCGAGGGCCTGCTCGCGCTCGGCGAGCGCATCGAGCATCGCGTTGAACGAATCGGCGAGCCGCGCGACCTCGTGCACGCGGCTCGCGCGGGCGCGCAGGTCGCGCCGGCCCTCGCGGGTCGCGTCGGCGACCTCCAGCAGGCCATAGAGCCTGCGCGTCACGCGATGACCCAGCGCATGCGCGAACGCGGTGCCGATGGCGATGGCGGCGAGCGCCGCGATGATTCCCTCCCCGAGCGCGCGATCGACCGCGCGTGCCGCCTCCGGGGAGTCGGTGGCGAGGCGCAGCCAGCCCACATGGCGACCGCCACGGCGCACCGGCATCGCGATCTCGACGAAGGCCGCGGACTCCACGAGCGAATGCGGACGTGCGGGCGCCAGCCCCGGCGACGGGAGCGCCGACGAGGTACCGCGGCTCCCGGCGATGCGCCGGCCCGCGCGGTCGAACACGACCGCGTGGCGGAGGCCCGGCAGGCTGCGCAGCCCGTCGAGCACTGCCTGCGCGGCCCGTGCGTCGCCACGGCCGAGCGGCCTGCCGAGTTGCGCCGCCAAGCCGGCCGCGAGCCCCCCGGTACGCTGCGCATGCTCCGCCGCGAGCGCCGCGCGTTGGCGCAACACCTGGCTGGTAATGAAGGCGGTCGTGAGCACCGCGAGCACCGCGGCCACGGTGACGATCAGCTGGCGCCGGATCGACGAGGGCGCCAGCGCATCGACCCAGCTAGACACGGTCGGCCCGCCACGGGTCGACGCCGCGGCCCTGAAGTCCTGGGCGACGTTCCCGGTTGTCGCCGCGGGCCTTGGGGCCCGGGGTCGATTGGCGATGCGTCATGGCGTGCGGGCCGGCGTCCGGCGTCTGGCGATGCGCCGCAGGGCGGCCCCGGGTCCGTTATCGGCGCGTCGGGGCATTTGTTGACGGTCCCGGGCACGGCCAAAATAACGCCTGTTTCACATCTGCATGCTTCCATTGCCTGCCGTGGCCGTGTCCACGGCTCGACAGTACCCAGCTCGCTTCGATGACCGACCGTCCGATCCCCGACTCGCCTCCGCCCCCGCTCCGCTCGGGGATCCAGGGGCTCGATACCGTCCTCAATGGCGGGTTTACCCCGCACCGGCTCTACCTGATCGAGGGCGTACCCGGCTCGGGCAAGACGACCCTCGCGCTGCAGTTCCTGCTGGAGGGCGTCCGCCAGGGCGAGCGCGTGCTCTACGTCACCCTCTCGGAGACGGCGCGGGAGCTGGAGGAGGTCGCGGCCTCCCATGGCTGGTCGCTCGAGGGCGTGCACGTGCACGAGCTCGCGCCGCCGCATGATTCGCTCGATCCCGATTCGCACTACACGATGTTCCACCCGTCCGAGGTGGAACTCGGCGATACCACCAAGCGCATCCTCGAGCAGGTGCAGGCGCTGCGTCCGCACCGCATGGTGTTCGACTCGCTCGCCGAGCTGCGCCTGCTCGCGGGTTCGCCGCTGCGCTACCGCCGACAGGTGCTCGCGCTCAAGCAGTACTTCGTGGGCCAGCAGTGCACGGTGCTGCTGCTGGACGACTGCGCCTCGGCCGAGCACGGCCTGCACGTGCACACGATCGTCCACGGCACGATCAGCCTGCACCAGCTCAACCCCGAATACGGCGGCGACCGCCGCCGCCTCCGGGTGACGAAGTTCCGCGGCCGGCGCTTCGCGAGCGGCTACCACGACTACCAGATCGAGACCGGCGGGCTGCGCGTGTTCCCGCGCCTGGTCGCCGCCGACCACCGGCGCGAGGCGATCCAGGAGTGCGTGTCCAGCGGCTCGGTCGAGCTCGATTCGCTGCTCGGCGGCGGTCTGCACCGGGGCACCAGCACGTTGCTGATCGGCGCCGCCGGCACCGGCAAGTCCTCGCTCGCCACCGCCTGCGCGCTCGCGGCGACCGCGCGCGGCGAGAAGGCGGCGATCTTCACCTTCGACGAGACGATCCGCGCGCTCGTCACCCGTTCGCGCAGCATCGGCTTCGACGTCGACGCACGCATCGACGACGGCAGCCTGCGGGTCGAATCGATCGATCCCGCGGAGCTCTCCCCGGGGGAGTTCGCGCACCGGATCCGTCGCGTGGTCGAGGAGGGCGTCGGCACCATCGTGATCGACAGCCTCAATGGCTACCTCAGCGCGATGCCCGAGGAAGGCTTCATGCTCGTGCAGATCCACGAGCTGCTGACCTACCTCGCGCACCGCGGCGTGGTCACCCTGCTGATCAGCGCGCAGCAGGGGCTCATCGGGCAGATGAAAAGCCCGATCGACATCAGCTACCTCGCTGATTCCGTGATCCTGCTGCGCTACTTCGAGACGCACGGCGAAGTGCGCCAGGCGATCTCGGTGCTGAAGAAGCGCACCGGTGGCCACGAACGCACCATCCGCCCGATGGCGATCTCGTCCGAAGGCGTGGTGATCGGCGAGCCGCTGCGCCAGTTCCGTGGCGTGCTCACCGGCGTGCCGTACGAGGCCGACGGCCCACCGCCTCCGACCGCCCCGACCCCGCGATGAGCCCGTCGTATGCCAGCGCGGGACTCGCCATGCGGGTGCTGCTCCTGCTGCCGACACAGCGGGATGCGTCACTCACGGCCGATGTCCTCGCCCGGGAGGGCATCGCCTGCCATCCCTGCCACAGCCCCGCGGAACTCGACGCGGAGCTCGCGCGCGGCGCGGGCGCCGTCTTCGTCTGCGAAGAATTGCTCGCCTACGGCGCGCACCAGGTGCTGGCCCGTGCGATCGAGGTGCAGCCGCGCTGGTCGGACCTGCCGGTGATGATCCTCGCGCGCGAGGACAGCGAGTCGCGCCACGTCAGCGACGCGCTCTCCCAGCTCGGCAACGTGATGCTCCTCGAGCGCCCGCTGCGGCTGGCGGCGCTCACCAGCAACGTGCGCACGGCGCTGCGGGCGCGCGAGCGCCAGTACCAGATCCGCGACCAGCTCGAGGACCTCGCTCGCGCGCACGACGCGCTCACCGAGACCGCGCGCCGCAAGGACCAGTTCCTCGCCATGCTCGGCCACGAGCTGCGCAATCCGCTCGCGCCGGTGCGCAATGCACTGCACCTGCTGTCCACCGACGGCCGCCTGCCCGAGGACGACCGCGACCTCTGCCTGATGATGAAGCGGCAGGTCGACCACATGGTGCGGCTGGTCGACGACCTGCTCGACGTCTCGCGCATCTCGCGCGGCACGATCACGCTGCGCCGCGAGCGCACCGACCTCGCCGACACGATCGCGAACGCGGTGGAACTGAGCCGGCCGCTGATCGAGGCAGGCCGTCACACGATCGAGATCCGGATGCCGGATGTCGCGCTCGGGATCGATGCCGACCGCGTGCGCCTCGCGCAGGTGTTCGGCAACCTGCTCAACAACGCCGCGAAGTATGCCGAACCGGGCGGCCGCATCACCGTCGAGGTCAGCCACGACGAGCACGAGGTGCACGTCACGGTGCGTGATCGCGGCATCGGCATCGAGCCCGAGATGCTGCCGCACGTCTTCGAACTGTTCACGCAGGGACGTCGCGAGGCCCATCGCGCGCACGACGGCCTCGGCATCGGCCTGACGCTGGTGCGCAGCATGGTCGAGATGCATGGCGGGCGGGTCAGCGCGCGCAGCGACGGCCCCGGCCGCGGCTCGGAGTTCATCGTGACGCTCCCGCTCGCCACCGCCGAGCCGCGTGGCCGGGTGCCCGAACGTGCGCCCGCCGATGTCGCCACGGCCGATTCGACCGGACTGCGCGTGCTCGTGGTGGACGACAATGCCGACTCCGCGGAGTCGATGGGCATGGTGCTCGACCTGCTGGGCCTGGATCGGCAGGTGGTCTTCGACGGGCCGTCGGCGCTGACCGCGGTCGAGGATTTCGCGCCCGACGTCGTGCTGCTCGACATCGGCATGCCCGGCATGGACGGCCACGAGGTCGCGCGACGCATCCGCGCGTCGGGCCGCGAGGACGTGGTGCTGGTGGCCCTCACCGGCTGGAGCCAGCCGCAGGACCACCAGCGCAGCCGGGAGGCCGGCTTCGACCATCACGTGAGCAAGCCGGTCGACATCGGTGCGCTGCAGGCACTGCTCGCAGAGGCGGCACAGCAGGGCGGCGCGGGCACCGTAGCGACGCGCGCGCCGATGCTGCAGATGCGGGCGTCCTGACGCGGCTCAGCCGCGCGACATGTACTTCCAGTTGCGCGGGCGGCCCTCGGCCAGCCATTCGATCGCCTGTGCCACGCGACGCGTGCGCGTCGTCTCGCGCTTGGCGTCGGCGATCCATTCGGCGTACTCGCGGCGATGGCTCGGCGCGAAGGCCTCGAAGGCCGCCTTGGCGGCGGGATTCGCGTCCAGGGCGATACGCAGCGCCGCAGGCGTCTCGAGCTCCGGCCGCGGCGCACGCGCACGCGGCGCGGGCATGGCATGCCGTGCGATCGCCTCGCGAAGGCCAGCGTTAATGCGCGCCTGCGTCGGCAGCATCTCGATGCCGGTAATGCGCCCGAACTGGCCCATGCCGTCGGCATCGTCGGCGCCCTTCGGCGTCCAGAAGCCGAAACCGACATGCGCCTTGAAGGCCGCCATGAACGCGACGATGCGACCCCCGTGTAGGAACGCGGGATGACGCCACTTGATCGACTCGTCGATCTCCTGCCCGGCGGCATGCACGCGCCGACGCAGCTCGGCCAGCAGCGGCCGCGCGAACGGGGCGGCGTGCTCGATATAGGCGTCGACGCGGGGATCGTGTGGGCTCATGGGCGGCTCGGGCATGGCGGGATCATAAGCGCCGCCACGCCGCCCTGATGGCGATGTCATCCCGATGCGCGGCGGGATACACCGCTGCTTGCCCTGAGCGCAGCGTGACCTCGCGCGTCGAGTGCCGCTCAGCTCGATGAAGCGGGTTAAGTCCGCCGAACGATTCTCTACCGCGACGCTTACGCGCCGATACGCAATCTGGCTGCGGGCTCGGGATCCGGGCCCACCCCAGACGAAGGAGTGCGAAATGGCAGGTAATCAGGGCGGCAACCAGGGCAGTCGCGGCGGTAATCAGGGTGGAAACCAGGGCGGTCGCGACAGCAGCGGCTCGGGCGAACGCGGTTTCGCGTCGATGGATACCGAGCAGCAGCGCGAGATCGCATCCGAGGGCGGGCGCGCCGCGCATCGCAGCGGCAATGCACACGAGTTCACGTCGGAAGAAGCACGCGAGGCCGGCCGCAAGGGCGGCGAGGCGAGCGGTGGCGGCAATCGCGGTGAAAATCAGGGCGGCCGCGGCGGCAACGAGCGCTGAGGCCAACACCCGTCACTGCAAAGGCGCGGGCCCAAGGTCCGCGCCTTTTTCGTGAGCGTTTCTCGTGAGCATTCGCCGCGCGGGCCCGATGCCCGCGCGGCGCGTCGGTCACTCGCGCATCGTGACCTGCATGCCCTCGGTCACCACCTTCGACAGTGCGAGCACGCTCCAGTTGGTCAGGCGGATGCAGCCGTTCGACTCGGTCTTGCCGACGCGGTCCGGATGCGGCGCGCCGTGGATGCCGTAGTGCTCCTTCGTCAGGCCGATCCAGACGAGGCCGACCGGATTGTTCGGGCCCGGCGGCACGTCGGCTTCCTTGTCGGTCTTCTTGCTGCCGGCGATCAGCTTCGGATCGAAGTGCCAGACCGGGTTCTGCTGCACGGCGGTCACCTTCCAATCGCCGATCGGCAGCGGGAACCGCGCGCTGCCGGTGGTGACCGGGAACTGGCCGAGCGTCTTGCCGGCGCCGTCGACGAGCAGCAGTGCCGAGTCGGACTTGTCGACGACGATCTTCGCGGGCGTCGGGAACTGTTCGGCCGGCTGCACGTGCAGCACGGTGATGACGGTGCCAGCGGCCGGCGGGCCGGACGGCGCCGTCGTCGCCGGGGTGGGAACCCCGGGGGTGCCCGCGGTCGTGCTGCCGGCGGCCGGTGTCGTCGGCTTGGCGGCCGCGCCGGTCGTGGGCATGGCGGGCTTGGCCCCGCCCACGCTGCCCGCACCACCGCCGTTCGACGTCGTGCCGGTGGCGGGCTTGGCGGCAGTGGCGCCCGCGGGCTTGGCGTCGGTGCCGCCGGCCGTATCGAGCGCCGCGAAATCGACGCCGGGGTTGAGCTCCTTCAGCAGGCCCGGCGACATGTGGAACTTCTCGGCGATCTTCTCCACCGCCGACTCGTACGGGATCGCCTCCATCTTCGCCATGTCCATCGGCGACTTCGGGGTCTTCTCGAACGGTCCGGCGAGGTCCTCGGCGGTGAGCGTGTACTGCACCAGGACCGGCGCGGTGTCGCGATTGAGCAGGTCCCAGGCGGCCTGGTCGAGCGTGCCGGTGACCGGAAGTGCATTCGCCGTCTGGAACGCCTTCACCGCGCGCTGCATGTTGCTGCCCTTCTTGCCGTCGATCTCGCCTGGCGAGAAGAAGGCGCGCTCCAGCAGGACCTGCGCGCGCAGGGGGCTGTCCTTCGCGAGCTGCGCATCGGCCGGCGCGGCCACGACGGCCGGCGTCGCCGGTGCCCCCGTGCCCGGCGCCACCGGCAGCGCATTGCCCGGCGCGCCCGGCTGGCCGTCCTGCATGCCGGGCGTACCGGTCGCGGAGCCCGGGGCACCTGCGCCCGTCGCGGGGGCCGGCGGCGCGGCGGCGCTGCCATCGCCGGCAGGGCTGGGGCTGCGCGTGCAGGCCGCGAGCACCGCGCAGGCGAGCGCGGTCATCAGTACGGTCGGGACGTGGAAACGGGCGTTGCGGTCGGTCATGGCGGCTCCCTCGGTCGTTCCGCCATCCTTGACGGGCGCGGTCGGTGGCACGTGAATCCGGCCGCCGCCGCGCGCCGTACATTCACGATCGCGAAGACAGCGTGGGAGGCCGGTTGATGGCGCCGCGTCCGCATTGCGACACTCGCGCTCCACCTCGGACCCGCCCATGACGCCCAGCCCCGACGAATCCACACGCCAGCGCGAGCTCGACCTCTATCGCATGGTCGACTCCCTGCCGGAGACCGCCTACGACGACATCGCACGCCTGGCCTCGATGCTGTGCGATGCGCCGATCGCGCTGGTCTCGCTGGTCGATCGCGACCGCCAGTGGTGGAAGGCGAAGGTGGGCGTCGACGGCACGGGCTCGCCGCGCGAGCACGCGATCTGCGACCACGCGATCCGCCAGCCCGGCCAGCTCTTCGAGGTCGGCGACCTGCCGGCCGACCCGCGCTTCGCCGACAATCCCTTCGTCACCGGCGACATGGCCGCGCGCTTCTATGCGGGAATGCCGCTGGTGACGCCGGGCGGTCAGGCGATCGGCACGGTCTGCGTGATCGACCACGCGCCACGCGCCCTGAGCGAGCCGCAGCGGCTCGCGCTGGAATCGCTCGCGCGACTGACGATGAACCTGATGGAGGCCGCCAAGCGCGAGCGCGACCATCGCCGCACGGCCGACCTCGAGCCCGCCGCGCGCGCCGTGCACGACGGCCAGCCGTATTCCATCGCGATCCTGCAGGTGCAGGACTTCGCCGGCGCCGTCGAGCGGCTCGGGGACCGTGCGGTCGAGAAGACCCTGCACCAGCTCGACGCGCTGCTCGACGAGGCGATGCGACCCGGCGACAGCGTGAGCCGGGTGACCGGCACCGGCGAGAGCGTCGCGCTGCTGCACGGTGATGCCGAGGCCGCGCTGGCGAAGCTGCGCCTGGGCACCGAGGTCTTCGCGCAGGCGACCGGACTGCAGGTTCTGGTCGGCAGCGCACGCGCCGGATCCGCTGACGAATCCCCCGAGGCGGTCTACCTACGGGCCGATGCCGCGCTCAGCGCCGAGAAGGACCTCCTGCGCCCTGCGCGCAGCGCGGCATGACACCGGCCCGCATGCCACGCCTCACGCCCTTCCATCTCGCGATCCCCGTGCACGACATCGCCGCGGCGCGCGCCTTCTACGGCGGGGTGCTCGGCTGCCCCGAGGGGCGCAGCGCCGAGCGCTGGGTGGACTTCGACCTCTACGGCCACCAGCTCGTCTGCCACCAGGTCGATGGCCTGCCGCGCGCGGTGCAGGGCGAGAACCCGGTCGACGGGCATGACGTGCCGGTCCCGCACTTCGGTGTGGTGCTGGAGCTGCCCGACTGGCATGTCCTCGCCGCGAGGCTGGAGGCCGCCGGCCTGCGCTTCGTGATCGCGCCGCACGTGCGGTTCGCCGGGCAGCCCGGGGAGCAGGCCACGCTGTTCCTGCTCGATCCGTCGGGCAACGCGCTCGAGTTCAAGGCCTTCGCGGACATCGAGGGACAGCTGTTCGCGAAGTGAGCCGGCATCGCGCCGGCACGATGCTCGCGGCACGCGACGTTCCCCGACGCGGCGCCATATACGCGGCCCTCGGGTCCGTCGAGGGATGGCGAGGCTGCCGTGCTCACACCCCAGCGACGTCGCTGAGCGGATCCGATACGCGCGCGGTTCGCCCGTCGGCACGCGCCGGTATTTCACGGCCCCTGCGGCCCGCGCTGCGCAGGCTCTGCCGCGAATGCCCTGGAGCCCTACCATGCGACTGCCTGCCCTCGCCCTCCTGCTCGCCGCCGCGTCGATCGCCCCTTCGCATGCGGCCGGTCCGGTCCGCACGGACGATCCCGCGCGCGTATCGTCGCCGGCGTCGGTGAACCCGCAGCCGCAGCGCGCGGCCTCGAAGAATGCCTTCGGCCAGGCCATGGCGGAGCTCGCGCGCGGCCTGCGCAACATGCGCCCCGCGGATGCTGCGGCGCCCGCCAACGCCGCCACGCCGCGCAAGCCCGCGGCCGTCGCCGCCGCCGAGCCCGCCGCCGGCGGCTGATAGCGCGTCTTCGCGCGGCATTGCCGCGGCGGGTGTAGCGTCGCCTCCCTCAACCGTGGAGGTCTCGACGATGCAACAGGACGAACTCGCGCGCTCCGTCGCGGAGGCGGTGGGTCAGGCGCTGGGCGAAATGTCGGTCGGCGTGGGCGTGGTGGTGCTGGCTCTCACCGACGCGATCTCCAAGCAGACCGGCATCGATCGCAGCCGCCTGTTCCAGGATTTCGTCGACAACCTGCCCGAGGTGGAGGGCGCTGCGCGCAATGTGATCGACGTGGTGCGACAGGCCGTGCAGTCCGCGCTGAGCGAGACGCGCGACGGCTAAGGGTGAGGATGGGCCCGCGTGCTGCGGGCCCACAGGTTCATTGCACCGAGAGGTTCACCAGGCCGCTGCCCTGTGCGGCGGCGAGCGCGGTCGCGAACGCCTGGTAATCGGCCGCGTCCGATGCGCGGATGCGAAGGACCGTGTCCGGCGCCCTGCGCGCCACCTCGGCCAGAGCTGCGCGCAGCGCCGGCTCGGCCAGCGCCCGGCCGTCGAGCGTGAACTCGCCGAGGGCCGTCACTTCAAGCTGCAGCGGCATCGACGGCTTCGTCTCGATCCGCGTATCCGCCGGCAGGCGCGTCGCGAGCGTCTGCGTGACAGCGGGCGCTGCGATCATGAAGATCACGAGCAGCACCAGCATCACGTCGACGAGCGGGGTGATGTTGATCTGCGCGATCGCGTCATTGCGTGGGGCATCGGCGTAGGCGGCCATGGCGCTGCTCCTCGTGCGGTGGACGTGGCTCGACGCTACGCCCGCCGCGCGTGACCACGCAATGGCTTTTCGGCGCTCCCGTGATGGATTTTCCGCATCTGCCCGCGACGTCGCGAAATCGCATTCCGACGTGGCCGCATCGGCCTGCCGTGCGCGTTTCTCTTACGTCAGGCTCCGGTCTTGGAATGCGGATCCTCGACGCGCTTGGACTCGGTCGAGTCCTTCTCGCGTAGCACGATCGAGAGCAGCACCAGCGACACCACGGCGAGGAACTCGCTCTGCCAGTTCTGGAACGATTCGAACCAGAACCCGGGGCCGGTCACGTGCTCGACGAGGGTCGGCGGCGGCTCGCGATGCCGCGCGCTGTCCTCGACCTCGTCGCGCCAGCTGTTGTACCCGTGCAGCGCGAACGAGATGGCGAACAGCACGAGCAGCGCACCGCTGAGTGAATGCTCGTATACCTTGCGCCAGGCACCCCCGCGGCGCACCGGCCAGGGGCGCTGCTCGACCGGGGGCAGTGGCTCCTCCGACGCCTTCTCCTCCGCCAGGTCGAGCGGGCGCGACTCCGATGCCCCGTGCTGGCGCAGGTGCGCGGTGAGCAGCACGAACAGGCCCATCTGCAGGAACTCGCTCTCCCAGTTCTCGAACAGCGTCGAGAGGAATTCACCGCTGCCGAGGTAGTGCGCGAACGCCTCGGGCGCCTCGCCGTGCTCGCGGTGGTCCTCGTTGGCGCGCGACCAGCCGGTCAACGCATGCCCGACCAGCGAAAGCAGCATCAGCGCGGCGAACGCGAGCGTGAGCCCATTGCGTTGGACGAACGATGCGTGCTCGGGTCTGATCGACTGCGGCATGGGCCGGCTCCGCGGATGACGTGGCGCGACATTAGGCGGCCGTGCGCGGACGCATCGTGACGGCCGCTCGGTGGGGCCGTCGTATCAAGGCACCGCTGGACTGTGAAGCGCACCTGCGCTGAAGTGCTCAGCCGTCGGCGAAGGCTTCACCCGACTTGAGCGGCCGGCCGCCGATCCTATCCACCCCTGCCCGTCGACACCTCCGCCGTGAACCACCGCCCCACGACATCCCTCGCCCTCCCCTTGCTCGCGATGCTGCTCGCACAGGGCTGTGCGACCCCTGCGCCGGCGCCACGCAGTGCGGAACTGCACTTCGAAGGACGCGTCACCGCGGTCGACATGACGCCATGGACCTACGACGGGAACGCGGTGATCCGCGTCGCGTCGGACGCGTCGGGCACGATCGCGGTGGAACTGCCTGCGCGCTGGAACCTGTGCCGTGCACAGGCCGTCGAATCACCGGAGACGCTCCAGGGCCGCCGCGTGCGCGTCGTCGCGCGCGCGACCGAGCCGGGGCGCGCGGTACTGTGCGAAAGCGCGGAGCACCGTATCGAGCGGCTGCCATGAGCGGGCTCGACGGAGCGGTGCATCTCACCGCATCGGCCTCGGCGGAGCCTGCAGCAGCCGCGGACGCGATCCTCTCGGCCGGCGAGACGCCAGCGCAGGCCGCACCTGCGGCCAGCGCATCGGACCTGCCCCTTCGTGGGCTCCGGCTGTTGCTGGTGGAAGACGAGTTCGTGCTCGCGGTCGGCCTGTCGGACACGCTGGGCGACCTCGGCGCCGAGGTGGTGGGTCCGATCGCTTCGGTCGCCGACGCGCTCGCATTGCTCGAGACGCTGCCGGAGATCGACGGCGCCGTGCTCGACGTGAACCTCGGGCGCGAGACCGTCTATCCCGTCGCCGACGCGCTGCTCGCGCGCGGACTGCCCTTCGTCTTCGCGACGGCGAACGACCCCGAACGGCTCCCCGAGCGCTTCCGCGACGTGCGCGTCTGCCGCAAGCCGTTCGATGCCGCGACGTTCCTCAACGCGGTGCAGGGCCTGCAGCCGCGCAATGCTTGATGTCGGCACGCCCCGGATCAGCCGACGACTGCAGCGCTGGACCGCTACAGTTGCGCGCGGTTACCGGTAGCCGCCGATCGCGAAAACACGCTGGTGAGTATTGGCATACTCGCCGTTGAAAGGCTCCATTACGAACAGAGTGCCGCTCGGCGACAGAGACAGGTGGCCCGGCACGGGGAACGACCACACCGCCCTGCGGGTGACCAGATCGATACCGTAGACGGCGTTCCCCGTGCTGACGAACGCCAGGTTCTTGGTCAGGACGACGTTCGTCGACGTGAGGAAGCTGTAGTCGTTCGCCGGCGGGGCCCACGACCAGAGCAACTGCCCGGTGGACTCGCTCAGCACATCCAGCGAGAAGGGTGCGTTCGAGCCTGCAACGATGACGCCGTCGCCCGTCGCGGCATGCGTGACATAGGGCCGTGCCGAGCGCCAGCGTGCCTTGCCTTCTGCGATCGAGTAGTTGACCAGCAGGCGACCGCTGTTGCCGTAGTAGGCCGACGCCTTGCCGCTGAACGCCATCACGTTCCCGGGCGACGTCACGATCGGAGCGCCGACGAAGGCGGTGTCGTAGGACGGCGACGCGTACGGATCGGCGATCGACTTCACTACGCTGCCGTCTTTCGGGTCGATGACGTTTAGCGAGTCGCCGTCGTAGTGGTAGAGCCAGGTACCGTCGAGCGCGACGGCGTCGATGTCGAGGTCGCCATAGGGGGCCTGCCAGGCGACGCTTCCCGTCGGCCCGACGGCACGGATGGAACGGTAGTAGCTCTCGACGGTCGGATACGCGATGCCGTCACGCACGGCGGGTGCCAACGGGCTCCGGTAGCCGCTACCGAACCACGTGCGATAGACCTGCTCGCCATTCGATGTATCGAGTGCGAGCAGCGCGGAGCTGGGCGATCCCGTCGCGTAGGTGTAGAGGCGACCGTTTGCGACGGTGGCGGGTCCGAGCGCGAGGTTCGGATACGAGAGGGACCAGACGGTCGTGCCGGTGCGCTCGTCGAGCGCATTCACGTACGCGACGGAATTCCAGAGGCGCTCGGTGATGAAGACGCGCCCGCCCTCCGTAACGACGTTCGCGAGCGGCCCGGACGTTGGACGGGTCCACGTCCACTTCGTGCGCCACTTGCCCGTGTCGAGATGGACCGGCAAGTAGCCGGTATGCCCCATGTCGGCCTGGAACGTCGCCCACTCGCCCGGCGTCTCCACCACACGCGTCGCGCCGACGTTGATCCGGTAGGGGATGCTTATGGTGGCCAACTCGTCGCCCGCGCAGGGCCGCGCCGCGCATGCGCGCACGGTGAGGCTGCCCAGATACTGGCCGGCCGGCAGGCCCGCGGTCGTACGGAGCACTGCGGCGTAGTTGCGGCCGCGCTGCATGGGCAATTCCACGACTTCGAGACCTGCCGGCGGTGACGCCGCGAGCTCGAGCAGCCCGCTGCCTTCGGCGAAGCCCACCGAGAAGCTCATGCCGCCGACCTCGCCCTGGGTGGTGTCGATGCGCACGGCGCTGCGTGAGGACATCAGGCGCACCATGGGCACGTTGGACGAGACCACGGCGGATCCGGCCACAGCGGCCGATACGGTCCGCGTAGGCTCCGTGGCCCGCAGGGCAAGCAGGCCGAAAGTGATCGCAGCCGACAGGGCGACAAACGGGATGGAACGGCGCATGCTGAACTCCGGAACCGAGTAGGCGGCGTCTGCGACGCCGAGCGCGTCGCAAGGCTCGCGACGCAGGGTGGAAGACCGACGGATCTGAGGCCGGCTCTAGCCGTCTCAGGGGCTACCCGCCCTTGCTGGCGCACCCAGGTGCGTGCGCAGGAATGCCGCCATGCGATCGAGCATGAGCGCGCGTGCATTCGAATCCGCGAGCTGGTGTTCCAGGCCGTCGTATTCCACGAGTTCGCTCGACTTGCCGGCCGCGCGCAGCTTCCTGTCCATCTGGCGCGAATGCTCGATGCGCACGTTGAGGTCCATCGAGCCGTGGAACATGAGCACGGGCGCCTGGATGCGTTGCACGTTCTGCAGCGGCGACCCTTCTTCGACATGCGCACCCGCGCCGATGAAGTCCCGCACGATGCGGGCGCTCGTGTAGTCCCGCGCCTGCGCCTTGAGCAAGGCGAGATCGGTGACGGGCGCGACGGCGACGAGCGCCTTGAACAACGAAGGCTCGACGACCCCGGCCTGCAGCGAGGCATAGCCGCCGTAGGACCAGCCGACCGCGGCGAGCTTCGACGGATCCGCGATGCCCTCCGCGACGAGCCAACGCGCGGCGCTGGTGACGTCCTGGATCGATGTCTTCCAGCCGCGGAAGCCGTTCTCCTGCATCCACTCGTCGCCGTAACCCGCCGAGCCGCGATAGTTCGGCTGGATGACGGCATAGCCCTCGTGCGCGAAGAACTGCGCGAACCAGTCGAAGCCCCACTCGTCGCGCGCCTCCGGGCCGCCGTGCGGCATCACGATCGCGGGCAGGCCCTTGGCCGACTCCGCGCCCGGGGGCAGCGTGAGGTAGGCGGGGATCGGCGTGCCATCCGCGGACGGATAGGTGATCGCCTTCACCTTCGCGAGCTTCACGCCTTCCAGCGCGGGCCGCGCGAGCAGGATCTCGTTCACCGATTTCTTCGCGCGGTCGAAGACGTAGAAGCGTCCGGGGTCGACGTCGCTCGAGGCATTGATGAGGACGCGGTTGCCGTCGGAGGACGTCGCGATGAAGTCGATCATCGGCAGGTTCGGCAACGCCTTGCCGAGCGCGGTGGCGAGCGCCTTGTACGTGGGATCGAAGTAGATCGTTCGACGGCTGTCTTCCACGAACGTCACGCCGACGGCGCGGGCGTTGCGTCCGACCGTGGCGACGCCGGCCACGTCGACCTTGTCGTTCTTGTAGACGAGCTCGCTGGCGAGGGAGCCGTCGAGCTTCACGCGGTACAGCGCCATGCGACCATCGAGCTTCTTGAGCACGTAGGCGCTGTTGGATTCGCCGTCGACGTGGATTGGGGCCATGCCCGAGTCATCGCTCCATGACGAGAACGGCTGCCAGCTCTTCTGGCCGGGCAACCGATAGGCGTATTCCACGCGGTCGACCAGCTGCTGTGTGGCGCCCTGCGTGGGTCGCCAGCCCTTGATCCGCACCGTGCCGCGACCATCGCTGAGGAAGAAGTCCGCGGTTTTGCTGGGCGCGTCGACCTCCTCCGTCTTCAGCGTCGTGACATCGACGCGATCCACGCCGATCCCGTTCTCGCTGCGGACGATCCGCGTGTTCATCTTGCCGGCTTCGGCGATGTAACGGCGCGCCATGAGGATCACCGGCGTCTCACCCGACAGCCAGTCGATGATGTCCCCGTCGTATTGCCGAAGCGAGCCGTCGTACTGGCTGTCGCGCTGGCCGAGCGGCTTGACGTTGCGGCCGTCGAGGTCCATCGCCGCCAGCCGCGAATACGGGATGATCAGGCCGCCGCTGTTGGCCTCGCCGCGGACGTTGCAGACCACGCGGACGTCGGTCGCGAAGCGGCACCATGCGATGCGCTCCGGGTTGCCATCCACGCGCGTGACGACGCGCGGCGTGCTGCCGCCGACATCCGCGACATGCACGTAGGTCGTGCGCCCGGGCCCCGGGGTGACGTAGAGCACCTTGGTGCCGTCCGGCGACAGGTCGGCCTGCTGCACGGTCTCGCGCACGCCGAACAGGGCGCCACTGGTCTCGAGCTTGGCCGGCGCATTCTGCGCAGCCGCGGTGAACGACGCGCCGGCGAACGCCAGCGCGAGAAGACGACGATGCATGGTGGATTCCCCCTTCCCTGTGGGCGCATTCTACCGGCCGTGCCCGCTGTGGCCACCCTGGCGCGCTGGACCGCAACCCCCGCTGGAGACGTCGATGCGAGCGTGCCTGACCGCCCTGATGCTGCTTGTCGCCGGCCATGCCCACGCCGCGCCGCACGCCCCCGTGGCCTCGGTGCGCGTGGCGTTCGACGCGTCCGGCATCACCTCGGCGCACGCGGAGGGCCTTGCCGACATCGCTGCGGGACGCGCGGTCGACCTCGACTCGCCGGTGCGCGTCGCGTCGATCTCCAAGCTCGTGACGGCACTCGCCGTCATGCGGCTCGTCGAAGCCGGGCGGCTCGACCTGGATCGCGACGTCTCCGATTGGCTCGGCTGGCGCATGCGCCATCCCGCGCACCCCGACGTGCCGGTCACGCTGCGCCTGCTCCTCTCGCATCGCGCGGGCCTCACCGACGCGGCGGGCTACTACGCGGTCCCGCTCGACGGTGCGCTGCGCGATCTCGTCGCGGATCCACGTGCCTGGGATTCCGGGCACGCGCCGGGCACGCATTTCCGTTATGCCAACCTCGGCTCGCCGGTGGTCGCATCGGTGATGGAGGCGGCGACCGGCGAGCGCTTCGACCGCCTCGTCGATGCCGAAGTGTTCCAACCGCTCGGCATCGATGCGTGCTTCAACTGGACCACCTGCGACGATCGCGCCGTCGCACGCGCGGTGGTGCTGTACGACGCGGACCGGCGCCCGCTGCGCGACGACCTGCAGGGCCGCCGTCCGCCGTGCCCGGTGCTGCCGGCCGCCGGCGGTGGCTGCGACCTCGCGCTGTGGCGTGCGGGGCGCAATGGCGCGCTGTTCTCGCCCCAGGGCGGGTTGCGCATCTCCGCGCGCGGCCTCGTGCAGATCGGGCGACTGCTCCTGGCCGAGGGCCAGGTCGACGGTCGGCGCCTGCTGCGGCCGGCGTCGATCCGAATGCTCGCCACGCCGCACTGGCAGTACGCCCCCGGCAATGGCCAGACCGCGGAAGACGAGGCGCCGGCGTCCGCGCAGGGGTTCTACTGCGGCTTCGGGCTCGCGATCCAGATCCTCGGGACGGCTCGCCCCGGCTGCCGCGATGACCCCTTCGGCGACGGCCGCAGGCGCATCGGGCACGCGGGGCTCGCCTACGGACTGGTCTCCGGCCTGTGGATCGACCCGGCCACCGGGCAAGGCGTCGCCTATTTCGCCACCGGCGTGCCGGACGTGCCCGGCGACCGCTCGGCGTTCATGCGGATCGAGGAGCGGCTCGCCACAGGCGGCGACTGACCCGGCGACCGTCAGGCCGCGCAGCCGAACCGTTCAGGCCGGCCAAGCCGGATCTGGGTGGAAGTCCCGATACCGTCGTCACGTCGATCTGGCATAACGGAAATCCCGACGTCCGCCGGACCCGCCATGCTGATCTACGACCGCCGCCGCTGTCGCCCGCTGCCCGGCCCGGAGGTGCGCCGCCGGCTTGCCCTCTCGCAGCGCGCCAAGCTGAGCCACCTGGAGCAGGGCGGCTGGCGACTGCTGTTCGTGCGCAACGAGCCGGCCACGGCCTATGTGCAGCATGCCGAGCACGGGCACGCGATCGTGACGCGCGATGCGCGGCTGGTGATGGCGCGCAGCCTGCGCACGCGCCACGACGATGCCACGGCCATGGTCGTGGCCGCCGTCGAGTCTGTCCGGGCGTCAGCCGCGCCTGTCGACGCCGCAGCGGCGTCGCAAGCCGCCTGAGCACCGCAATCCCGCCTGACGGGCCCGTGAGCGAGCGACCCGTGCTCGATCGCGTCCATGCGCTCGTCTATGCGAGCCGCGCGACGACCGAACTCACCGACGCCGAACTCGACCTCGTACTCATCCGCTCGCGCACGCTCAACGCGCTGCGCGGCATCACCGGCGCGCTGCTGAAATCGGGCGACCGCATCGTCCAGTACCTCGAAGGCGAGGCCTCCGCGGTCGAGCGCACGTTCGAACGCATCCGGGCCTCGCGCCTGCACGTGGACGTGGCCGTGATCGCGCAGGCCGACGGCGTGCCACGGCAGTTCGATACCTGGCACATGGGCTTCCGCGATTTCCAGCGCCGCCACCAGCGCGCGGCATCGAACGACGCATGGATCGACGCGCTCGCGCCCGGACGTGCAGCATCGACGGAGAACGCAGCGCTCGCGCGCCTGCTCCGCGAATGGGACGACTTCTTCGGACCCGGCCGCAGCGGATGACCCGCGCGGCCCGGCGCGGGCCTCAGGCGCCGCTGGCCCAGCCGTACGCGATCGCGAGCAGGACGATCACGCCGAGCACGATCCAAACGTAATGGATCTTCTTGCTGCCGATGCCGATGTGCGCCATGACCGTCTCCGGGGGATCGAAGGCCCAAGGCTAGGCCCGAGGCGGTCGGAACGTGGTGAATCCGACGCTGTAACGCATCCGCGACCCATCGCTCGCCGGCGGCTAACGCATGCGGTGCGAGCCTCGATTCACGCCGTGGTGTTCGCGGCGGGAGCATCGAGATGAGCACGCATACGTCCCCCGACACGACCCGCGGCGTCCCCAGCGGCAACCGCGAGAACATGACCGGCCCCGACGAGGGCCGCAGCCCGGAGAACCGGCTGCACGACGCGAGCCTCGCCGACCGCGGCGAGTTCATCGAGGACCATCAGCGCGACCGCGACAGCAACGGCCTCGCCGGTGGGCAGGACGATTCGCTCGCGCGTCGTCGCGGCGGCGACAGCGATCGGTACGGGGTTTCCCGCGGCGACTGAGTCGCTGCATGCGCGTCTGCAGCCGTGGCATGTAACGGGCTCAGCCAAGCGTCTCAACCATCGGCACAGGCCGGGTACAGGCGCGGTCCCTAGACTGCGCGCATGTTTCGCGCCTTCACTTTCGTCATCCTCCTGCTGCTCGCGCCGTCCGTGGCGGCGCGCACGGTGTACCGGTGCGTACGCGACGGCACGGTCAGCCTGGCGACGGCGCCGGAGCCCGGTTCGCGCTGCGAGGCCAAGACCGTCGCCGACGACGCGGTGAAGGTGCCGAACCTGTGGGGCGCGCTCGGCGTGGTCAGCGGCACGCTCTACGAGCGCGAGCAGGATGGCCGCACCGTCTACAGCACGCGCAACCTGCCGGGCTCGAAGAAGGTGCTCGCCTTTACTGTCGAAACGCCCAAGGGCGAGCCCGCGCACATGGGCCTGGGCAAGGTCGGTGCGCCGCGGATCGACCGTTTCGCCGCCCAGTTCAAGGCCGCGGCCAAGCGTACGGGCGTGGATGAGGCCTGGCTACGCGCGATCGCGCATGCCGAGAGCGGCTTCGATCCTGCCGCCGTGTCGCCCAAGGGCGCGCTCGGGGTCATGCAGCTGATGCCCGAGACCGCGCGCGACTATGGCGTGCGCGATCCGCTGTCGGCCGCCGAGTCGATCGACGCGGGCGCGCGCCACCTCAAGCAGCTGATGAAGCGCTACCGTGGCGACCTGGTGCTCGTGGCCGCCGCCTACAACGCCGGCGCCGGCGTGGTCGCCCGCTACGGCGGCGTGCCGCCGTATCGCGAGACGCGGGCCTACATCGAGAAGGTGCAGGCGCTCTACGCACGCTATCGCGCGGCGCTCGGCAAGCGTCCCGTCACCGCCGACGGCCGCGAGATCCTCACGGCCGCGAAGTAGCGCCACCGGGCGCGGCGTCGCAGTTGATGGGCGTGGTATGGGCTCGCGGAGCCGGTTACGCGCCGCGCCGTCCCATGGCGATACTGCATCGATGCCGATGCCCGAAGCCCTCGCCGTGCGTCTCGCCGACATTCCGCTGCCGGCCCTGCTCGCGGTCGCCGCCGTGCTGGTGCTGCAGCGGGTGGTCGCGCGTGCCGGGATGTGGGCCTATGCGCTGTTCGCGCTGCCCGGGACCGCGGCGCACGAGCTCGCGCACTACGCGGTCGCGTTCGTACTCGGTGCCCGTCCGCAGCGGCCGCGCCTGTGGCCGGAGCCGACTGCACACGGCTGGCGGCTCGGCGCCGTCGCCTTCGTGCCGCGCTGGTGGCGCACCGGCGCAATCGCCCTCGCCCCGCTGCTGTTGCTGCCCGCGTCGATCGCTTGGCTGGCCGCCTTTGCGCCGGGTGCGGACGGCGCCCTGCTCGCGCTCCATGCCTGGGTCGCGGGGACGCTTCTCAATGCGAGCCTGCCATCGCGCGCCGACCTTCGCCTCGCGGCGCCTACGCTGGGCGTGCTCGCGCTCGCCGCAGGCGGCGCGCTGCTGGTCCACGCGGCGCGCTGAGCGCGCAGCCCCGCGCGGGCGTGCGCCGCGTCGCGATCCACCGCGCTTGCCCTGTCGCTCGTCACACGGGCCGGCGATACTCGACGCGCACCCGGCCCAGCGAGCCTTCCGTGAGCGGCAGCGAGAATCCCCTCGAGGACATCCTCAACAACGCCACCGCGGCGTTGTTCATCCTCGATGCCGCGCACCGGTGCACCTACATGAACCCCGCGGCTGAAGCCCTCACCGGCTATCGCATGGACGAGATGCGCGGGCGACTGCTGCACGACGTCGTCCACCACGTGCGCCCCGACGGAACGCCGTTCCCGATGGAGGCCTGCCCGATCGGCGAGGCCGTGCTCGCGCAGCGCGGCACGCAGGGCGAAGAGGTGTTCGTCCATCGCGACGGCCGCTTCTACGACGTCTGGTTCGCCGCGAGTGTGATCCGCGACGGTGACGACGTGGTCGGCACCGTGCTCGAGGTGCACGACATCAGCGAGCGCAAGCGCCAGGACGCGCACCGTGCGCTTCTCACCGAGCTGTCCGATGACCTGGCGCGCGGCGAGGCGCTCGACGCGGTGTTCGCGAAGGTCGCCGAGCGGCTCACGCGCCTGCTGGGCGTGGCGAGCTGCGAGTTCAGCGAGATCGACGAGGCTGCGGGCGTGCTCGACATCGCCACCGGCTGGCGCGGCGAGGGGCGCGCGTTGCACGGTCGCCATCGGCTCGATGCGATCTTCTTCGGCGACTTCCCCGCGGACCTCCGGCGCGGCGAGCCGGTCGCGGTCGAGGACACCGCGCGCGACCAGCGCGTCGACGCCGCGTCGTATGCCGGCCTGGGCATCCACGCGTTCGTCATCGTGCCCTTCCTGCGCGACGGCGCCTGGCGGTTCTCGGTGTCGGTGACGCAGGCCGCGCCGCGCACGTGGCGCGAGGACGAGGTGCGCCTGCTGCGCGGCGTCGCCGCGCGCGTGTTCCCGCACATCGACCGCCGCCGCAACGAGGCCGCACTGCGCGAGAGCGAGGAACGCTTCCGCCTGATGGCCGATGCGGTCCCGCACCTGGTGTGGATCACACGCAACGACGGCACGGTCGAGTTCCTCAATCGCCGCTGGACGGACTACACCGGCCTCGCGCTCGATGCCGCCGGCGACGGGCCGGCGGTGGCCGAGTGGATCCACCCGGACGACATCCCGACCACCGTCGCCGCCTTCGAGAACGCACGCGCCACGGGCCGCGCGCTGTCGATCGAGCACCGCATGCGATCGACCGACGGCACCTATCGCTGGTTCCTCGTGCGCGGCGAGCCGTACCGGGATCCGACAAGCGGCGAGGTCGTGCGCTGGTTCGGCACGTCGGTCGACATCCATGACGTCAAGACGGCGCAGGAAGCGCTCGCAGACGCCGACCGCCGCAAGGACGAGTTCCTCGCGATGCTCGCGCACGAGCTGCGCAATCCGCTCGCCCCGATCGGCACGTCGGCGCACCTGCTCGACCGCGTCGCCGACGAGCCGGCGCGCGTTCGCGAGATCGCGCGGATCATCGCGCGGCAGGCCGGGCACATGCGCGACCTGGTCGACGACCTGCTGGACGTCTCGCGCGTCACGCGCGGGCTCATCACGCTGCGCAAGGAACCGCTCGACGCCGCGGCGATCGTCGCCGGCGCGGTCGAGCAGTCGCGCGCGGACCTCGATGCGCGCAGGCACCGGCTCGCCGTGCGCCTGCCGGATCGGCCCGCGCGGCTGTGCGGCGACCGCACGCGCCTGATCCAGGTGGTCGCGAACCTGCTCAACAATGCCGCGAAGTATTCGCCGGACGGCTCACGCATCGACGTCGACGTCGAATGCGGCGACGGCCTCGTGCGCATCGCCGTGGCGGACGACGGCCAGGGCATCGAGCCGGCGCTGCTGCCGCATGTCTTCGAGCTGTTCTCGCAGGGCCGGCGCAGCCCCGATCGCGCACACGGCGGGCTCGGGCTCGGGCTCGCACTGGTGCACCACCTCGTGCAGTCGCACGGCGGCACGGTGGCGGCCTACAGCGACGGCCCGGGCCGCGGCAGCCGCTTCGTCGTGGAGCTGCCGGAGGCGGACGTCGCGCTCCCGTTGCCGGCGCCGCCCGAGGCGCCGGCCGCGGCGCGGCGACGTCGCGTTACGATCGTCGACGACAACATCGACGCCGCGGAGGCGCTCGGCATGGTGCTCGACCTGCACGGCCACGACGTGCGGGTGCATCGCGATGCGCGTGCCGCCCTCGACGCCGCCCTGCACGACCCGTCGGACATCTACCTGCTCGACATCGGCCTGCCGGGCATCGACGGCTACACCCTCGCGCGCACGCTGCGCGCCGGCCCGGCGCCGGGTTCGCTCTATGTGGCGATCACCGGCTACGGCAGCGCCACCGACCGCGCCGAATCCCGCGCGGCGGGCTTCGACCACCATCTGGTCAAGCCGGTCGACGTCGAGGCGCTGCTCGCGATCGTCGGGGGCGGCTGACGCCAGACACGAAAAGGCCCCGCCGGAGCGGGGCCTTCGCGCTGCGGCATCAGCGGCCGAAGATCTGCGTGATCAGGCCGGTCGCCGCCTGCACAAGATAGAAGCGGCGCGCATCTTCGTAGGGCTGTACCCAGACCATCCCGCGCGGTGGCGGGGCGAGGTCGTACACGCGGTAGTCCTCGACGTAATAGCGGGGGACGAGGTACGTCGTGGGCAGGCGCTCGCCGCGGGCCCAGGCACGCTTCTGGTGGCCGAGGTGCAGGCCGTTGTCGTGGCGGCCGTGCACCACCGGCACCTGGCCGCGCACCACGCGCACCGGCACGTGCACGACGTGCTCGGCATGCGCCTTGCCCTTGTGGCCGTGGCCCTTGCCCTTGCCGTGGTCATTGCCGTTCTTCGCGGCCACGGGGCCGGCGAGCGCGAGGGCAGCGATGGCGGTCGCGATCATCAGTCGTTTCATGGCGGGGTCCTCCTCGGTGACGACACGACCCTAGCCGAGCCGCGCTGAATGCGCGACGACCCCGAGCGTGAACGTCGTCGCGCATTCAGCGCGGTCGGCGCGGCGTCGTCGCGGTGTCGCCATCGTGTGAGCATCGTGCCCTTCACGCCCTGCCGCTCGACCGCTTCGACAATCGCGCGATGCCTCCCAACGCCTCATCGTCCGCCCGCGCGGCCCTCCCCCTGCGCGAGCGCCTGGATGCGCTGCGCAACCTGCGCCCGTTCCTCGTGCAGATCTGGCGCACCAGCCCCTCGCTGGCGCTGGCGAGCCTCGCCCTGCGCCTCTTGCAGGCGCTGCTGCCTGTCGCGCTTCTGTACATCGGCAAGCTGATTATCGACGAGGCGGTGCGCCTGCTCGGCGTCGGCATCGGCGACGACCTGCGGGGCGCCTGGGCCAGCGGCCAGCTCGACACGATCGCGATGCTGCTCGCGCTCGAGCTCGGCATTGCGGTGGCGGCCGACCTGCTCGCGCGCCTCGCGAACTATTCGGACACACTGCTCTCCGAGCTCTTCACCAACGCGACCAGCGTGCGGCTGATGGAGCATGCCGCGACGCTGGACCTCGAGGATTTCGAGGACCCCGACCTGCAGGACCGCCTCGACCGCGCGCGGCGGCAGACAATGGGCCGCATGAACCTGCTCGGCCAGCTGTTCGGCCAGTTGCAGGACGCGATCACCGTGGTGAGCTTCGCGGTCGGCCTGCTCGCCTACGCGCCGGGCCTCATTCTCCTGCTCGCGGTCGCGCTGGTCCCCGCGTTCGTCGGCGAGTCGCACTTCAACGCGCTCGGCTATTCGCTCAACTTCCAGTGGACGCCCGAGCGACGGCAGCTGGAGTACCTGCGCCAGACCGGCGCGAGCGCGGACACGGCGAAGGAAGTGAAGATCTTCGGCCTGCACCGCTTCCTGATCGACCGCTTCCGCGCACTCGCCGACCGCTTCTTCCTCGCGAGCCGTGCGCTCGCCCGGCGCCGCGCGCTGTGGGGCACGCTGTTCGCCGCGCTCGGCACGCTCGGCTATTACGTCGCGTACGCCTACATCGTCTGGCGCACCGTGCAGGGCGACTTCTCGATCGGCGACCTGACGTTCCTCGCCGGCAGCTTCCGCCGCCTGCGCCAGCTGCTCGAGGGCCTGCTGGTGGGCTTCTCGCAGGTCGCCGGCCAGGCGCTCTACCTCGACGACCTGTTCTCGTTCTTCGAGATCACGCCGGAGATCACGTCGCCGCCCGATGCGCGTGCGGTGCCGCGTCCGATCGAGCGCGGCTTCGTGTTCGAGAACGTCGGCTTCCGCTATCCCGATGCGGAGCGCTGGGCGCTGCGCGGGCTCGACTTCGAGCTTCGTGCCGGCGAGGTGCTCGCGCTGGTCGGCGAGAACGGCGCGGGCAAGACCACGCTCGTGAAGCTGCTCGCGCGCCTCTACGAGCCCGACGAAGGCCGCATCCTGCTCGACGGCCGCGACCTGCGCGACTTTGATCTCGACGACCTGCGCGGCAACATCGGCGTGATCTTCCAGGACTTCGTGCGCTACCACCTCACCGCGCGCGAGAACATCGGCGTCGGCCGGCTGGAGGCGATGGGCGACGACGCGCGCATCCGCGAGGCCGCGCGCCGTTCGCTCGCCGACGAAGTGATCGAGGCCCTGCCTGCGGGCTACGACCAGGTGATCGGCCGGCGCTTCAACACCGGCGTCGACCTCTCCGGTGGGCAATGGCAGAAGATCGCCATCGCGCGCGCCTACATGCGCGACGCGCAGGTGATGATCCTCGACGAGCCCACCGCCGCGCTCGACGCGCGCGCGGAATTCGAGGTCTTCCAGCGCTTCAAGGAGCTCGGGGCGGGGCGCACCTCGGTGCTGATCTCCCACCGCTTCTCGAGCGTGCGCATGGCCGACCGCATCCTCGTGCTCGGCGGTGGGCGGGTCGAGGCCTCGGGCACGCACGACGAGCTCATGGCACAGCGTGGGCGCTATGCGGAGCTGTTCGAGCTGCAGGCGGCGGGGTATCGCTGAGCCGGATACCGGCGGTCGACTGGCACAGTGCTGCACCGCGGGCATCGCTCGAGCTCGGCACACGGCGGTTGCGACCGTGGCGCCTCGACCCGATCCGCACGTCTCACACCTGCACGGACTTGCGCGGGTCCCGGCGCCCCGGCCGGCCCGCTGCGCGCCTGCGCCTCGGCAGCGGCCCGCGCCACGTCGCTGCGGGCGCGCACGGCGCGGCCTGAACGTCCGCGAGCCGTTGGCTCCGGGCGCAGGCGCGGCCGGAGCATGTGCGGGATAATTCGGGTCCCGGGCGTCGTGCCCGGCCCACCCGATTCCGCGCCCGGCGGAGCCGGTGCCCGCGAATCGGCGTGCACCGGCAGCGCCGGACGCCGCCGCGAGCGCCCGCCCCGATGAACACCGCCCACCGCAAGCCCCTGCCCGGCACCGCCCTCGACTGGTTCGACGCCCGCGAGGCCGTCGATGCGATCCGCCCCGGCGCGTGGGCCGGGCTGCCGTACACGTCGCGCGTGCATGCCGAGAACATCGTGCGTCGCGCCGAGCCGCACTGCATCGGCGACTACCTGCGCCAGCTCGTCGAGCGTCGCCGCGACCTCGACTTCCCGTGGTTCCCGGCACGCGTGGTCTGCCACGACATCCTCGGCCAGACCGCGCTGGTCGACCTCGCCGGCCTGCGCGATGCGATCGCCGAGCGCGGCGGCGACCCGGCCCAGATCAATCCGGTGGTGCCGACGCAGCTGATCGTCGACCACTCGCTCGCCGTCGAATGCGGCGGCTTCGATCCCGATGCCTTCGCCAAGAATCGCGCGATCGAGGATCGCCGCAACGAGGACCGCTTCCACTTCATCGAGTGGACGAAGAAGGCGTTCCACAACGTCGACGTGATCCCGCCGGGCAACGGGATCATGCATCAGATCAACCTGGAGAAGATGAGCCCGGTGATCCATGCGCAGGACGGCGTGGCTTTCCCGGACACCTGCGTGGGCACCGACTCGCACACCCCGCACGTCGACGCGCTCGGCGTGATCGCGATCGGCGTCGGCGGCCTCGAGGCCGAGAGCGTGATGCTCGGGCGCGCCTCGTGGATGCGCCTGCCGGAGATCGTCGGCGTCGAGCTCACTGGCCGGCCGCAGGAGGGCATCACCGCGACCGACATCGTGCTCGCGCTCACCGAGTTCCTGCGCCAGTCGAAGGTGGTGGGCAGCTACCTCGAGTTCCGTGGCGAGGGCGCACGTGCGCTCACCCTGGGCGACCGCGCGACGATCTCCAACATGGCGCCCGAGTACGGCGCGACCGCCGCGATGTTCTACATCGATGCGAACACGCTCGAGTACCTGCGCTTGACCGGCCGCGAGGAAGCGCAGATCGCGCTGGTGGAGACGTATGCGAAGGCCGCCGGCCTGTGGGCCGATGCGCTGGTCGACGCCGAGTACGAGCGCACGCTCACGTTCGACCTGTCCAGCGTGGTGCGCAACATGGCCGGCCCGTCGAATCCGCACCGGCGCCTGCCCACGAGCGCGCTCGCCGAGCGCGGCATCGCGCAGCCGCTCGACACCGCCCGCGCGCAGGAAGCCGCCGGCCTGATGCCGGACGGCGCGGTGATCATCGCCGCGATCACCAGCTGCACGAACACGTCGAACCCGCGCAACGTGATCGCCGCCGGCCTGCTCGCCCAGCGTGCGGTCGAGCTCGGCCTCGTGCGCAAGCCGTGGGTGAAGACCTCGCTCGCACCGGGCTCGAAGGCGGTCGAGCTGTACCTGCAGGCCTCGGGCCTGCTCGCGCCGCTGGAAGCGCTCGGCTTCGGCATCGTCGGCTTCGCCTGCACTACCTGCAACGGCATGTCCGGCGCGCTCGACCCGGCGGTCCAGCAGGAGGTCATCGAACGCGACCTCTACGCCACCGCCGTGCTGAGCGGCAACCGCAACTTCGACGGCCGCATCCATCCCTACGCCAAGCAGGCCTTCCTCGCCTCTCCGCCACTGGTGGTCGCTTACGCGATCGCCGGCACGATCCGTTTCGACATCGAGAAGGACACGCTCGGCTTCGATGCCGACGGCAATGCGATCACGCTGCGCGACCTGTGGCCCACCGACGAGGCGATCGACGAGATCGTGCGCGAGCACGTGAAGCCGGAGCAGTTCCGCCGCGTCTACGGGCCGATGTTCAACGTGCGCGTGGAGCACGGCGAGCCGGTGAGCCCGCTCTACGACTGGCGCCCGCAGTCGACGTACATCCGCCGCCCGCCGTACTGGGAGGGCGCGCTCGCCGGCGAGCGGCGGCTTGCCGGCATGCGCCCGCTCGCGGTGCTCGGCGACAACATCACCACCGATCACCTCTCGCCGTCGAACGCGATCCTGCTCAACTCGGCGGCCGGCGAGTACCTCGCGAAGATGGGCGTGCCGGAGGAGGACTTCAATTCCTACGCCACGCACCGCGGCGACCACCTCACCGCGCAGCGCGCCACGTTCGCCAATCCGAAGCTGCTCAACGAGATGGTGCGTAACGACGATGGCACGGTGCGACAGGGTTCGCTCGCCCGCATCGAGCCCGAAGGTACGGTTACGCGCATGTGGGAAGCGATCGAGACCTACATGGAGCGCCGCCAGCCGCTGATCATCATCGCCGGCGCCGACTACGGCCAGGGCAGCTCGCGCGACTGGGCGGCCAAGGGCGTGCGGCTCGCGGGCGTGGAGGCGATCGTCGCGGAAGGCTTCGAGCGCATCCACCGCACCAACCTGATCGGCATGGGCGTGCTGCCGCTGGAGTTCGAGGCGGGCACGAACCGCCTGACGCTCGGCATCGACGGCACGGAGGCGTTCGACGTCGTCGGCGAGCGCACGCCGCGTACGACGCTCACGCTGCGCATCCATCGCCGCAGCGGCGAGACGCTGGAGGTGCCCGTCACCTGCCGCCTCGACACCGCCGAGGAGGCTTCCATCTACGAGGCCGGCGGCGTGCTGCAGCGCTTCGCCAACGATTTCCTCGAGTCGGCCCAGGCCGCGGCCTGAGCCCCCGCGCGGTGTCGGTCCTCGGATCGACGCCGCGCCACCTTCGCGCGATGCTCGCGATCCGCCCACGGAGATCGTCCATGCCCGGCACCGTCCACCTGCACCGCGTCCTCCGCGCGCCCGCATCGCGCGTCTACCGCGCCTTCCTGGAGCCTGCCGCGCTGGTGCGCTGGATGGCGCCCTACGGCTTCACCGCCGAAGTGCATGCGATGGATGCACGCGTCGGCGGCGGCTACCGCATGTCGTTCACCAACTTCGGTACCGGCGCCTCGCATGCCTTCGGCGGGCGCTACGAGGAGCTCGTGCCGGATCGCCTGTTGCGCTACACCGACGCCTTCGAGACGCCGGAGCTGCCGGGCCAGATGCAGATGCGCGTCGAGCTGCGCGAGGTGACGGGCGGCACCGAGCTGCGCATCGAGCAGTCGGGCATCCCTGACGCGATCCCGGTGGACATGTGCGTGCTCGGCTGGCAGGAGTCGCTCGAGCAGCTCGCGCGACTCGTCGAGCCGAACATTCCCGACCAGTGAGCCCGGCGCCCAGGCGCCGCCTTCCGACCCGACCCCCGCGAGATCCATGAGCCCTCGTCCCCAGCTCCGTATTCCCGCCACCTACATGCGCGGCGGCACGTCGAAGGGCGTGTTCTTCCGCCTTGACGACCTGCCCGAAGTCGCACGCGTGCCCGGCGCCGCCCGCGATGCGCTGCTGATGCGCGTGATCGGCTCACCCGATCCCTACGGCAAGCACACCGACGGCATGGGCGGCGCGACGAGCAGCACGAGCAAGTGCGTGATCATCGCGAAGTCGGAGGTGCCGGGGCATGACGTCGACTACCTCTACGGGCAGGTCGCCATCGACAGCGCATTCGTCGACTGGAGCGGCAACTGCGGCAACCTCTCGTCGGCGGTCGGCCCGTTCGCGATCGCCAACGGGCTGATCGATCCCGCGCGCGTGCCGCGCGACGGGCTGTGCACCGTGCGCATCTGGCAGGCGAACATCGGCAAGACGATCATCGCGCACGTGCCGATGGCCGACGGCGAGGTCCAGGAGATCGGCGATTTCGAGCTCGACGGCGTGGCGTTCCCGGCCGCCGAGATCCAGCTCGAGTTTGTCGACCCCTCCGATGACGGCGACGGTGGCGCGATGTTCCCCACGGGCAACCTCGTCGACACCCTCGACGTGCCCGGCGTGGGTACGTTCGATGCCACGATGATTAATGCGGGCATCCCCACCATCTTCCTGCGCGCGGCCGATCTCGGCTTCGACGGCACCGAGCTGCAGGACGCGATCAACGGCGATCCCGCCCTGCTGCGGAAGTTCGAGGCGATCCGCGCGCACGGCGCGGTGCGCATGGGCCTGATCGCGGACGTCGCGCAGGCCGCCACGCGCCAGCACACGCCGAAAGTCGCCTTCGTGGCGCCGCCGAAGGCGCACGCCACGTCGAGCGGCAAGGCGCTCGGCGTGGCGGACGTCGACCTGCTCGTGCGTGCACTGTCGATGGGCAAGCTCCACCACGCGATGATGGGCACGGCCTCCGTCGCGATCGCGACCGCCGCCGCGGTGCCGGGCACGCTGGTCAGCGAGGCCGCCGGGGGCGGCGCGCGCAGCGTCGTGCGGTTCGGGCATGCGTCCGGCACGTTGCGCGTGGGCGCGGAGGTCGCGCAGGCGGACGGCCGCTGGAGCGTGACACGCGCGGTGATGAGCCGCAGCGCGCGCGTGCTGATGGAGGGACATGTCCGCGTGCCGGCCGACACGTTCGAGGGCGCCCCGCCGAACTAGCCTGCGAGGGCCTTCGTCGGCGCGGGCGGATGCACGATCGCGCCCCTCCCACGCTCGGTGGATGGGCGTCAGCGCCGCGTAAGCCCGTCGCGCGAGGAACGCCGAGCCCGCTGCGTTCGTCGTCCTTCGGGGTGTCGGGACGCGCCCAGGGCTCACCGCGTCCGGTTGGTGTAACTCGCGTTGCCGAGCCCCGTGCCGATCGTGAGCACGCCCCAACGGCGTGTATCGCGCACGAGGTGCGCATCACCGAGGCCCTGCAGGACCGCGTCGTTGTGCAGCAGCAGCTGCGGCCGGCGTCCGCCGATCGCGTCGAGCATCGATTCGATCGCGCGTGGCAGGTGGAACGGCGGCGACCAGTCGCCGGGCAGGTTCTGCGTGCCGGCGGCGAGTCCCCCGTCGTCGGTGACCTCGCCGGGGCAGGCGATCCCCACCACCGGCGCCAGCCGGAGCCCGAGCGTGCGCGCCTCGGCGGCGAGGCCGTTGAGCATCGCGGCGATGCGCGTGACGAGCGTCTCGCGATCCGGCTCGTCGTCGCCGTGGCGCCATTGCATGCGATCGGTCACGCAGGCGCGCGAGCCGTCCGCCGCGCGCCGCATGCGGTGCTCGACGATGCCGCAGCGCACGTGCGTGCCGCCGATGTCGACCGCGAGGAACGCGTCCGAGCCGCGAAGCACCGTCGGCGGCATCGCGTGCACCCAGCCGACCAGCGCGCCTTCGTCGGCATCCTGGTCGAGCACCTGCAGGGCGACGGAGATGCGGCGCAACTTCAACAGACGCTCGGTGCGACGGATCGCGAACGCGCCCACGTCCTTGTCGGGAAAGCCGCCGCCGATCACGATCCGCTCCACGCCCTCCCATTCGGGCTGCGCGAGCAGGAAGCCGATCACGTCCGCGAACCCCTATGCATAGGCCTCGATCGCCAAGTGCACGAGGTGCGCGGCATCTGGATCGCCGCCGCGCAGCACGCGGTCGAGCGCGTCCTTGTTCGTCTTGGGCCCGCGCGCGGGGCCGAACGGATCCGGGCCGGTGCGCTCGCGGGTGCGGATGCGGTCGAGGATGCGGAAGAAGCCCGTCTCGCTGGCGCGGTCGCCGACGAACTCGCCTGCGGCGTCCCGCACGGCGAGGCCGTAGTGGTCGACGGTCACGCCATGCAGGCGGCGCCCGCCGTGGCGGCCGCGGTCGTCGCTCGATCGTTTGCTCGCGCGTGGGCTCACGGTCCACTCCGTCCGGGGGTGCCCGATCGTGGCGCCTGCCGCGTGAGCGACGGACGAAGGCACCTGCGACGCGGCGTCGCCGGCGCGTCGCGCGGCGCGGCGCGGCGCGGCGCGGCGCGGCGACGAGCGTGTCCGTGCTGCGCCCCGCGCGCGCACAGCCACCCAGACGCTACCGCCGAGTCTGCCGGAAGATAGGACTCCGGACGGCCATGCTCGGTCGCAGGCGTCCGCAGGGCGACCTTCGGATCGCCTCGCCCGCGAGTACGGCGCGACCGGCATGACACGGACGTGACATTCGCACCGGTATTGATCGGCGGTCGTCTCCAGCGGTGGACCAATGACCGGGCCCGCACTGTCGGGTGCAGCTCTGATGGCCGTGGCCTCCGCCGGGATGGCCGCCCTAGGGGCCCTTGCGTCCGGCCGGGGCGATCGCGTGCGGCGCGTGCGCGTGCTGCTGCGGCGCCTTTCGGGCCTGCGTGCGCGCGTCAAGCGGCTGCAGAAGATCGAGCGGATCGCCGGGGTCGGCGAGTACGTCTGGAATGCCGATACGGGCGCGCTGTGGTGGTCGCCGTGCTGCTACCGGATCTTCGGGCTCGACCCGGGCCGCGGGATCGACCTCGACCGCGTAGTCGGCGCGGTGCATCCCGAGGATCGCCGCGATGCGCTCGCCGCCACCGCCGCGGTGCTCGCCGGCGAGCACCGACCGGAGATGTCGATCCGCATCGTCCGCCCCGACGGCGGCATCCGCCGCATCGTCACCACCGGCGAGCTATCGGTCGAGCGCGGCGAGCGCCGCGTGCTCGGCTTCATGAAGGACGTCTCCGAGCTGGAGGCCGTGCGTCACCGCCTGCGCGAGGCCGAAGCGCAGTACCGCACGCTGTTCGACGACGCGCCGGTGCCGATGTGGATCTTCGACCGTGAGCTGCACGTCGTGCTCGCGGCCAACGCGGCGGCCGAGCAGCTGTTCGGCTTCCGCGCGGGAACGATGCGCGGGACGGCGGTCGGTGCGCTCGACTGCCGCGACGCTGCGGTCGCGCCACCGGTCGATTGGGGCGGATCGCGCGATCCCGGTGCCGTGTCCACCTGCGGGCGCCGCGACGGGAGCCTGCTGCGGCTCGCGCTGTCGATGCACGACATCGGCTTCGACGGCCGCGAGGCGCGGCTCGTCGTCGCCCAGGACGTGACGGAGCGGGAGCGCGTGGAGGCACGCTTCTCGATGATCGCGCGCGCCACGAGCGACGCCGTCTACGACTTCGACCTCGACACCGGCGTGATGTGGTGGAGCGATTCGTTCTACACGCTGTTCGGGCATGCACGCGGCAGCGTCGACCTCACGCACGCCGGCTGGAGCCTGCTGGTCCATCCCGAGGACCTCGAGCGCGTCACCGCGAGCATGGAGGACGCGCTCGCCTCGGGCGCACAGGAATGGCGCGAGACCTATCGGCTGCGCCGGAGCGACGGCCGCTATGCGCAGGTCAGCGAGCGCGGCCTGATCGCGCGCGGACCGCGCGGGCGCGCGATGCGGATGGTGGGCGGGCTGGTCGACGAGACCGAACGGCGCCGCCAGGAAGCGGACCTGCGGCTGCTGCGGCGCGCGGTCGAGTCGACCGACAACGGCGTGCTGATCGCCGACGCACGGCAGCCCGACCTGCCCGTGGTCTACGCGAATCCCGCCTTCGAGCGCATCACCGGCTACGCGCAGGGCGAGATCCTCGGGCGCAACTGCCGCGTGCTGCAGCGGGGCGACCGCGACCAGCCGGGTATCGATGCGATCCGCCATGCGCTGCGCGAGGCGCGCGACGTGCGCACGCTGCTTCGCAACTACCGCAAGGACGGCAGCGCTTTCTGGAACGAGATCTTCATCGCGCCGGTGCGCGACGAGCAGGGGCTGCTCACGCATTTCGTGGGCATCCTCCACGACGTCAGCGAGCGCCATCGCTACGAGGAGCAGCTCGCGCACCGCGCCACGCACGACGAGCTCACCGGCCTGCCCAACCGCGTCCTGCTGGAGGACCGCCTGCAGCAGGCCCTGCACACGGCCGACCGCTACGGCACCGGCACCGCGGTGGTCTTCATCGACCTCGACGACTTCAAGATCGTCAACGACTCGCTCGGCCACGACGCCGGTGACCGGTTGCTCAAGGAAGTCGCGCAGCGACTGCTGGACGTGGTGCGCGAGACGGACACGGTGAGCCGCTTCGGCGGCGACGAGTTCGTCGCCGTCCTCAGCTCGCCGCAGCCCGGCGACCGGCCGACCGAGATCATCGACCGCATCATGGACGCGCTCGCGCGCCCGGTGGACCTCGGCGACGTGCAGCACATGGTCACCGCGAGCGTGGGCTACTGCTGCCATCCGGCCGACGGCACCGACGTGCAGACACTGCTGCGCCATGCGGACCTCGCGATGTACCAGGCGAAGGTCAGCGGCCGGAACCGGGCGGTCGCGTACCGCAACGAGTTCGACACGCAGGCCTCGCAGCGCCTGCTGCTGGTGAGCCACCTGCGCGAGGCGCTGGAGAAGGGCGAGTTCGTGGTCGTCTTCCAGCCCCAGTACGCGGCCGACGGACGCCCGCTCGCCGTCGAGGCGCTGGTCCGCTGGCGGCACCCCGTCCGCGGCATGCTGCCGCCGGCGGAATTCATCGGCGCCTGCGAGGACAGTGGCCTGATCGTCGAGCTCGGCCGCCGCGTGCTAGGCGAGGCCGCGCGCCACCACCGCCAACTGGTCGACGCCGGGCTGCCCGGCCTGCGCATCGCGGTGAACGTCTCGGCGGCGCAGTTCAACGACGACCTCTACCACGACGTCGAGCGCCTCGTGCGCGAGCTCGAACTGCCGCCGGGCGCGCTCGAGCTCGAGCTCACCGAGAGCGTGCTGATGGACTGCCCCGAGCGCGCGATCGCACTGATGCACCGGCTCGCCGGGCTCGGCGTGCGCTTCTCGATCGACGACTTCGGCACCGGCTACTCAAGCCTCGCCTACCTCAAGCGCTTTCCGATCGACCGCCTGAAGATCGATCGCTCGTTCGTGCAGGACCTCGAGGGCGATACGCAGGACGCGGCGATCTGCCGCACGATCATCGACCTCGCGCGTTCGCTCGGCATCGCGGCGGTCGCCGAAGGCGTGGAGACGCGCTGCCAGGCGCGCTGGCTGCGCGAGCACGGCTGCGGCGAGCTGCAGGGCTACCTGCTCGGTCGCCCGCAGCAGTTCGAGGCGCTGCTGCCTGCGCTGGTCGCGGCGCAGGACGCGCCCCGCGGCCCGGTGCGCGACTAGGCCCGCCGACGGCATGCGCCTGCGCGCCTGGGGCTGCATACCGTTCGCGCCTACACTGCCTGCGGCATGAACTGGCTCGCGCACCTCTACCTCGCCCGCCACGACGACGCGGCGATGCTCGGCGCGCTGCTCGGCGACTTCGCCTTCGGCCGCACGGGCCTCGATCGCTTCGGCGCGACCGAGCACGACGAGATCGTGCTGCACCGTCGCATCGACCGCTTCACCGACACGCATGCCGAGGTGACGGCGCTGCGCGCACGGTTCGCCGACGGTCGCCGGCGCTACGCGGGCATCGCGCTCGACGTCTACTTCGACCACCTGCTCGCGCGCGACTGGACGCGCTGGACAGCCGCCGACGGCAGGGGCGCGGTGTCGCTCGACGCATTCACCGCGCGCGCCTACGCACTGCTGCAGCGCCGCATCGACGAACTGCCGCCGCGGCTGCAGGCGATCGCGCCTGCCATGGCCGCGAACGACTGGCTCGGCGGCTACCGGCACCGCGCGAACGTCGACCGTGCGGTGACGCGCATCGCCACCCGCCTGTCGCGCAATGGCGATGCCCTGGTGGCCTGCCTGGACGACCTGCGCGGCATCGAACCGGACGCCGAAGCCGCCTTCGAGCGCTTCTTCCCTGCACTGATCGGGCACGTGGCGCGCCTGCGCTCCGCGGCCGGGGCCTGAGCTCAAGGAAGCGGCGGTGCGGCCGATGCCGTCGGCAGACGAGAACCCGGGAACCCGCATGCGTACACGATCGATCCTCCTCGCCGCCCTGCTCGCGACCGTCCTGCCCGCGCAGGCCGACGAGCCGCGCTTCGCGCTGGTCTGCATCGGCACCGTCACCGATTACCCGGTGAATTTCGACTTCCGCTGGGAAGGCGGCGACTGGGAGGCGACGAGCGTCGCGCCCGGCGGCTGGAAGCTGGCGACGTGGCCCTACACCGACGAGGACACCCGTGCACCGACACCGCAGGTACGCTACGACGACGACCTCGGCGACGACGTGCATCGCGTGGTGACCGACCTGTCGGTCTATGCGGCCGACACCGAGGACTGCGAGGGCGAAGGTGCCACCTACGACTTCCACGAGCGCGACGGCGAGCTGTTCATCGGCTCGGCGGACTGACGCGGCACGGCGCATCCCGGGTGCATCCGGCGCCTCGGATGCGCCGTAGAACCCTCCGCACCCCACTCGCGGAGACTCGCATGAAGCACGCACTGCTCTCGATCGCCCTGCTGTCCACCCTCGGCCTGGCCGCCTGCAGCCGCCCGGCCGACGAGGCCGCCACCGCCGACACCGCAGCCCCGGCCGATGCCGCGGCACCCGCCGCCGAGCCGATGCCCGACCCGGCCATGGCCCCGGCCGCCGACGCCGCTGCGCCGGGCACGAACCCGATGGTCGGCGGCGCGCCGATGTATGCCGACAAGGACATCGTCGACAACGCCGTCAATTCGAAGGACCACACCACGCTCGTCGCCGCCGTGAAGGCCGCGGGCCTGGTCGAGACGCTCAAGGGCCCGGGCCCGTTCACCGTCTTCGCACCGACCAATGCGGCGTTCGAGCAGCTCCCCGCCGGCGCGGTCGAGGGCCTGCTCAAGCCCGAGAAAAAGGCCGACCTGACTTCGGTGCTCACCTACCACGTCGTCGCCGGCAAGCTCGACAGTGCGGCGCTGCGCGAGCAGGTCACCGCGGGCGGCGGCAGCGCCACGCTCAAGACGGTTCAAGGCGCCACGCTCACCGCGAAGGACGACGGCGCCGGTGGCCTGGTGGTCGTCGATGCGAAGGGCGGCCAAGCGCGCGTGAGCACCGCCGACGTGATGCAGAAGAACGGCGTGATCCACGTCGTCGACCGCGTGCTCATGCCGTAAGCCGGCACGAGGCCGTTCGCGTTACGGGCCGGCGATTTCTTCGTCGGTCGCCGGCCCGCGGGGCGGAGGACGGTCCTCCGCCCCACCTCGCCTAGCGCGAGCCTGCGGCCTTCAGCACCACCGGCCGCAGCGCAACGCTGCGCTCGGCGTCCATGAGCTGCAGTTCGCCATCCTGGATCATCGCGGTCAGGCGCGCGCCGCGCCCGAGCAGCGGCTGCGCCGCTTCGAGCTGGGCAGGGTCCAGCTCGATCACGGTCAATGCGTTGAGGCGCGAGAGCGCCGCCGCATTCTTGTTCCACCACGTGCCCGTGGCCTGCCCGCCGTAGGCGATCACCACGATCTCCGCCGCGCGCCCGGCGGCACGCCGAAGGCGCGTCTCGTCGGGTTGCCCGAGCTCGATCCACTGCTCGATCGCGCCGGTGTAATCCCGACGCCAGAGCGCGGGCTCGTCCTCGTCGCCGAGCCCGCGGCCGAACTCCAGGCGCTCGTCGGCATGCAGCGCGAACGCGATCAGGCGCACAAGCAGGCGCAGGTCGGTCTCCGACGGATGCTGAGCGAGCGTGAGCGGATGCAGCGCGTAGTAGTGCCGGTCCATGTCGCTGACCTGCAGCTCGATCTTCACCACGGTGGATTTCGGGGACATCGTGGCGCCGGCGGATGGGAGGACGCGCATTCTAGGCGACGCGCCGTGCCGCGCTGCGCCGCCGGATCCCGTGGCGCCGTGGCCGGCGCCCGACGGATGAACGGCGACGGCGACCTCCCCGCTCCGCCGCTCACAGGTGCGCGATCCGCATCCCGCCCCAGCGTTCGGCGAGGTAGTCCGCCGCCAGCCGCCGATGGCAGCGGTCCGCCACGTGCTCGCTGCAGAGCAGGCAGCCGCCGTCGAACAGGTGCGGATCGAGGTGCGCGTGCACGCGGCGGGTGTCGATCAGGTCGAGATAGGCCGCCGCGTACGTGTCCCAATCGATGGCACGCTGGCGGTAGCGCGCGAGCAGCTCCGGCGTCGGCGCGAGGTCCGGCATGTCGACGTAGCCGATCCCGCCGAGCGCGTCGAGGAAATACGCGAGATCCGGCTGCTTGGCGAAGCCGGCGAGCTGCGAGCTCTTGTGCAGGCGCACGTCGACGACCCGCTGCACGCCGGCCTCGCGCAGGCGACCGAAGAAGTGCGCGGCGCTGCTGCGGGTGAAACCGATCGTGGCCAGTTGCATAACGCCTCCGTGGGTCGACCGTAGCGGCGCCGGCGTCGACGGGGTGTCGCACAAAAAAAGCCCGGCCGGAGCCGGGCGTTCCACCCACGGGAAAGGTCGCGGCGGGCGACGGACACGCCCGCCGGCGGGTCAGCTGCGCAGATCGAAGCGGTCGAGCTCCATCACCTTCGTCCAGGCGGCGACGAAGTCACTCACGAAGTGGGCCTCGCCATCGTTGGCGGCATAGACCTCCGAGAGTGCGCGCAGCTGCGCATTGGAGCCGAAGATCAGGTCGGCGATGGTGGCCGTCCAGCGCACCTCGCCGCTCGCGCGGTCGCGACCCTCGAAGACACCCTCCGCCGATTCCGACTTCTGCCACGCCGTGCGCATGTCGAGCAGGTTGCGGAAGAAGTCCGGGCTCAGCGTGCCGGGACGATCGGTGAACACGCCGTGCGCCGTGTTGCCGGCGTTCGCCGCAAGGCTGCGCAACCCGCCGATGAGCGCGGTCATCTCCGGCGCGGTGAGCGTGAGCAGGCTCGCGCGGTCGATCAGGGCCGTGGCGACATGCCCTTCCGCGCCACGGCGCACGTAGTTGCGGAAGCCGTCGGCGACCGGCTCGAGCACCATGAACGACTCGGCATCGGTCTGCTCGGCCGTCGCATCGGTGCGGCCCGGGGTGAACGGCACGACGATGTCATGGCCTGCCGCGCGCGCCGCCGCTTCGATCGCGGCGCCACCGCCGAGCACGATCAGGTCGGCGAGCGAGACGCGCTTGCCGCCGGCCTGCGCGCCGTTGAAGTCCTGCTGGATGCGCTCGAGTGCGACGAGCACCTGCGCGAGCTCGGCCGGATCGTTCGCTTCCCAGTCCTTCTGCGGCTCCAGGCGGATGCGCGCGCCGTTGGCGCCGCCGCGCAGGTCGCTCCCGCGGAACGTCGACGCCGAGGCCCACGCGGCCTTCACCAGCTGCGGGATCGAGAGCCCGGCGCCGAGGATGCGCGCCTTCAGTGCCTCGACGTCCTGCGCATCGACCAGTGCGTGGTCGACCGGCGGCACCGGGTCCTGCCAGATCAGGTCCTCGGCCGGCACCAGCGGGCCGATGTAGCGCGACTTCGGGCCCATGTCGCGATGCGTGAGCTTGAACCAGGCGCGCGCGAAGGCGTCGGCGAACTTGTCGGGATTCGCGAGGTAGTCGCGCGAAATCTGCTCGTAGACCGGGTCGAAGCGCAGCGCGAGGTCGGCGGTGGTCATCATCGGCTGGTGGAACCGGCCGGGCACGTGCGCGTCGGGCACGTTGCGGCCCGCGTCGCCGACCGGCTTCCACTGGTGCGCGCCGGCCGGGCTGGTGGTGAGCTCCCAGTCGAAGCCGAACAGCGTCTCCAGGTACGTCATGTCCCACTTCGTGGGCGTGGGCGTCCACGCGCCTTCCAGCCCGCTGGTGATGGTGTGCTCGCCGATGCCGCTCTCATAGGCGCTCTTCCAGCCGAAGCCGAGCTCCTCGATGTTCGAGCCTTCCGGCTCGCTGCCAACGTGGTGCGCGGGGCCCGCGCCGTGGCACTTGCCGAACGTGTGGCCGCCGGCGATCAGCGCGACGGTCTCGGCATCGTCCATCGCCATCCGGCCGAACGTATCGCGGATGTCGCGCGCGGAGGCGACGGGATCGGGCACGCCGTTCGGGCCTTCGGGGTTCACGTAGATCAGGCCCATCTGCACCGCCGCGAGCGGGCGCGAGAGTTCGCGCTCGCCGCTGTAGCGCTCGTCGCCGAGCCATGTGGACTCCGGGCCCCAGTCGATCGGCTGCGGCTCCCAGACATCCTCGCGGCCGCCGCCGAAACCGAAGGGCTTGAGCCCCATCGATTCGATGGCGACGTTGCCGGCGAGGATCATCAGGTCGGCCCACGACAGCTTCCTGCCGTACTTCTGCTTGATCGGCCACAGCAGGCGGCGCGCCTTGTCGAGGTTGCCGTTGTCGGGCCAGGAATTGAGCGGGGCGAAGCGCTGTTCGCCCGAGCGCGCGCCACCGCGGCCGTCGAAGATGCGGTAGGTGCCGGCGGCATGCCAGGCCATGCGGATGAAGAACGGGCCGTAGTGGCCGTAGTCGGCCGGCCACCAGTCCTGCGAATCCGTCATCAGCGCGTGCAGGTCGCGCTGCACCGCATCGAGATCGAGCGTGCGGAATTCAGCGCGGTAGTCGAAGTCCTCGAGCATCGGATCGCCGAGGCCCGAGTGCTGGTGGAGCATCCCGAGGTTGAGCTGGTCCGGCCACCAATGGGCATTGGTGCGCGTCTGCTTCGGCTTCGCGCCGTGCGCGACGGGGCACTTGGATTCGGCGTTCATGCGGTCGATCTCCTGTGGACGCCGATCGAGACGGCGCGGCTGCGGGGCGGGCATCGGGCTGCTGCGCGAGGATCACGGGCAGGCGGTCGACGACCGGTCACGGCTACCGTAGGCGCCCGCGGCCGATCTTGAAAATCGAACGTTTGGATCATCGGAATAGGCGATGCCTATCGACCAACAGTGCCCAAGGCACGGCGCACGGACCTTTGGCACGCGGCCTGTCGGCTCCGCACTGGGGTCATCCAGCACCGGCGGTAGATGGCCGGCGACGAGGCGTCGTTCAACGCCCGCCGACGCGCGACCGACTCAGGCCACGCCCAGCGGCAGGTTTGGCGACGACACCACCCGCTCGCCCACGGCTTCGCCACGCAGGAAGCGCAGCGCCGCCTCGATCACCGCCGGCTCGCTGAGCACGCGGCTGTGCCCGAGGCCCTGCGTGCTGAGCAGGCGCGCCTGCGGCCAGTGCCGCGCATAGCGTTCGCCCTCTTCCCACGGCACCACCGGATCGGCGACGTCGTGCACGATCAGCGCGGGCCGCGCGATCGCCGGGACCACCCGCTGCGCCTGCTGCTCGTCGAAGGCGATGCCGAGCCGCGACTGGAAGCCGGCCATCATCCGCTCGCACAAGGCGCGCCCCAGCCCGACGGTGCGCGCGAACCGATGCGCCGCCGCGACCGGATCCGCCGCCGGCGCGACGAGCACCGCGCGCTCGGCACTCAGGCCACGCACGAGCGCGAGCATCGCGGCCGCACCGCCCAGCGAATGCCCGATGACGGCGTGTGCGGGGCCGAACTGCGCGCCGACGCTCACCAGCACGTCGGTGAACTCGGGCAGCGTGGTGCGATCGCCGGGGCTCGCGCCGTGCGCGATCTGGTCGAAGGCGACGACCGCGAAGCCGGACTCGCGCAGGGCCGGCACCCAGGCGGCGATGCGCGCGCCGCTGCTCGCCCAGCCATGCGCGAACAGCACATAGGGCTGCGCTGCGGGATCGCCCCAGACATAGCCCGCCAGCCGGTGGCCGCAGGCGTGGATCTGCACCCGATGCGCACCCTCGGCCGGGACGCGCCGGTCGCGGCCGTGCGGATGCGGCGTGCAGAACATCGCGGCCGCGCGCCGCACGGCGCGACGCGGCGAGAGGCGTCGCACCGCCGCGAAGTAGAGGCGCACCGAGGCGAGCATCATCCTGTTTCGAACGATCGTGCTAATTCGGGGCGAGCGCACGGCCATGGCGGGTCCTCGGCGGTCAGGGGGTCGGGGCGTTGGCGCGGACGAGCCGGTCGAAGGCCGTCATGCCGCGGTGATAGGCGGGTGCATAGCCGTGCAGGCCGGCGTCGTGGTGAACGACCAGTGCGAGCGCGTAGAGCTCGAAGGCGAGCTGGTCGACGTCAGTGCCCGACGCGAGCTCGCCGGTGTCCACCGCCAGCCGCGCCGCGCGCGCGAGCTCCACGCGCCAGCGCGCCACCTGCGCGATGACGCGATCGCGCAGCGGCCCGGGGCGGTCGTCGTACTCGGCGGTCGCGCCGAGGAAGATACAGCCGCCGTCGTCCTTGTGCTGCGCCCAGTCGAACCAGCGGTCCATGATCGCGCGCAGCCGGGCCACGCCGCGCGGCGCCCGCAGCGCAGGCGCCAGCACGTGCTCCACGAAGCGCCGGCCGGCGTCGTCGAGCACGGCGAGCTGCAGGTCCTCGCGCGAGCCGAAGTGCGCGAACACCCCGCTCTTGGACATGCCCACCTCGCCCGCGAGGCCGCCGATGGAGATGCCCTCGAGCCCCGCCCGGCACGCGAGCCCGTAGGCGCGATCCAGGATCAGTTCCCGGGTCGCGGCGCCCTTGGTGACGGTGCGGCTGCTGCTCATCGGCCGAACATAGCACGACCGTTCTATTTTTCGACCGCCTTCGGACGGACGGCGTGCATGGCCCCGGCAGGACGAGGAGCGGCAGGCGGGGCCGTCACCGGGATCGGCCAGTGGCGCCGGGCGTTCGTCGCGTCAGTCGGCGATCGCGCCGGGGCGGTGGAACAGGTAGCCCTGCGCATGCGTGACGCCGATCGCGCGCATCGCCTCCGCTTCGGCGACGGTCTCCACGCCCTCGGCCACCAGCGTGATGCCCGTATGCGCGGCGAAGGCGACCATCCCGCGCACGAGGGCCTGCTTGGCGATGTCGGCATCGATCCCGCGCGTGAGCGACATGTCGAGCTTGACGATGTGCGGATCGGTGAGCAGCACGTGCCGCAGGCTCGCATAACCCGCACCGACGTCGTCGATCGCGATGCGCAGCCCCTGCGCACGCAGCGCCTGCGTCGCCTCGAGCAGGCGCGCGTAGTCGTCGACCGCGTCGTGCTCGGTGATCTCCACCACGATGCGTTCGAGCGGCAGGCCATCGAACAGGGCGCCGAAGCCGCCGGCCGCCACCGTTGCGGGCGACGCGTTCACCGACAGGTAAGCGCCGGCCGGCAGCTGCGCGAGCCCCGCGAGCGCGCTGCGGATCGCCGCGAGCTCGACTTCGACCCCAAGCCCGAGCGACCAGGCCTCGCGGAACCATGGCTCGGGCGAACCTTCCGCGGTGGGAAAGCGGGCGAGCGCCTCGACACCGGTCATGCCGGCGCCGTCGAGCGCGACGATCCGCTGGTAGACGATGCGCGGCTCGCCGCGGTCGATCAGCGCGCGCATCGCGCCGATGCGCGCGCGGTGGTCCTCGTTCGCGCGGGTGCTGGTCTGCAGCTGCTCGCCGATGAGCTCGGCGAGGAAGCGCAGGAACGCGACATCGCGTTCGCGATGCTCCGGCTGCGGCGCGAAGTTGATGCAGCACAGCGTGCCGAGCGCGCGGCCACCGGGCAGCCGCACCGGCACGCCCATGTAGGCGTCGATGTCGAGCGAGGCGGTGAGCGCAAGGGCACGGGTGCGCGGATCATGGCGCGCGTCGTAGACCGCCTCGGGGATCTGCCCGCACAGCAGGTGGTGGCAGTAGGAGTCCTCGCGCGGGAAGCGCATGCCCGGCCGCAGCGGTGCATCCGGCGAGGCGGCGTCGACGTCGCGGACCACCTTCTCCGCGCCGACGATCTCGGCCATGAAGCTCAGGCTGCCGCCGAGATAGCCACGCGCCGTCGCGAGCACGCGGCGGATGAAGGCATGGGACTCGGCGTCGAACTGCGTGACGGTCGGTTGCGGATCCATCGCGATCCTCGGGTTCACCGGGACTCGCGCCCACCATAGCCCGACCCGCGCACGGCGGGGAGAAGGCCCTGTGCCGCGTTTTTCCGCACGGGGCGCCCTGCCCGGCGGCCTGCGCATTGGCCTCGCCATGACGGCCTGGCGCCTAGAACGGGCAGGCGACCCGACGAGATCCGACGATGACGCGCCGTCCCGGCCTGTTCCCCACGTTTTTCCTCTCGGGCTTCGAATGCTCGACCTTCGAGTGGAAGGGGCGCGGGCGCCGCGACCTCGTCGACGAGACCCAGCACCGCGAGCATGCGCACGAGGACTATGCCCTGCTGCGACGCCTGGGCATCGCCGTCGCGCGCGAAGGCATTCCCTGGCCGAAGGCCGATCGCGGCGGCGTCTACGACTTCTCCTGCATCGATCCCTTCATCGACGCGATGAACGCATCGCAGGTGCTGCCGATCTGGGACCTGTGCCACTACGGCTACCCCGACGACGCCGACCCGTTCCATGGCGACTTCGTCGAGCGGTTCGCGCGCTACTGCCGCGCCGCGGCGGGCTACGTGACGCCGCGCGTGCGCGGGCCGCACTTCTTCACGCCGATCAACGAGATCACCTTCTGGGGCTTCTGCGGTGGCGAGTGGGGCTGGGCGGCGCCGTTCGGCCAGGACCGCGCGACGCGCCTGCGCTTCCGGAAGATCCTCTGCGAGGCCGCCGTCGCCGGCGTGCATGCCATCCGCGAGGTCGCCCCGGACGCGCGCATGGTGCACGTGGAGCCCCTCATCCAGGTCGTGCCGCCGAAGGATCGCCCGGACCTCGCCGACGAGGCCGAGCACGAGATGATTGCCGATGCCTGCTTCGCGTGGGACGTGTTGTTCGGCGCGAAGCATCCCGAGCTCGGCGGCGCACCGGAGGTGCTCGACATCATCGGTGCCAATGCCTATTCGTTCGGCCAGATGGAGTATCGCGAGCAGGGCCCGCACATGGCCCTGGAGCCGCAGGACGAGCGCATCCGGCCGTTGTGCGACCTGCTCGAGCGCGTCTGGACGCGCTACCGGCGGCCGATGCTGGTGTCGGAGACCAGCGGCCTGCGCGAGGGCCGCCCGGCCTGGCTCAAGGACGTGATGGAGGAATCGATGGCTGCGGTGAACCGCGGCATCACCCTGCACGGCATCTGCCTGTTTCCCGCCGTCGACATGCCCGACTGGCACACCGGCGAATGGCTGCATAACGGTATCTGCGACCTCGAGGATGTCGACGGGCGCCTGCGGCGCATGCCGTTCGCGCCGTATGTCGACGAGCTGCGCCGGTGGCAGAGGCTGCTCAATCGCGTGACCGAGCTCGACGAGGATCCCTTCAGCGATCCGGTGGAGTTGCAGGACGTCATCGATGCTGCAAGGCGCCTGAACGTGCAGGCCGATCGGGACTGGCACTGAGCCCGATGCCCGACCGTCGTTACGCGTTGCAGCGCTGTGGCGGGCAGCGGGTGAGAAGCAGTCGACGAGACACGCGGGGCGACGTCGGGGCGACACGCCTCGCTGATGCGCCGCGCGTCCCATGGCCTCGCGGCCGCGGCGTCCGCTCGACCGACGGGGTTCCGGGCATGCACTGCCTCTGATCGAGCACAGGCCGCAGACAATGCCTGCAGGTCGACCGGCACCGCGACGAATGGCATGCGCCCCGCCCTCGCGGCGTGCGTACAACGGAGATTCCAGCGCGGCCGGTCGCGCCGCCCTCCGAGGTCCGCATGCATTCCGTCGCGCACGAACTTCCGACGCGCACCCCGGCCACGCCGCGCCGTGCGGGCTTCACGCTGCTCGTCGCGGCGCTCGAAGCCGTGCACCTGGGGTGGGAACACACTCACGGCGGAATCGTGAGCCACCACCTGCTCAACGATCCGACGCTCCCGGCGATCTGGAACGGCTGGGGCCTGGTGCTGCTGCCGGCCCTGGCGTGGATGGCCTCGCGCCGGCTGTTCGGCCCGAACGGTCGTCGCGGGCCGGACGGACGCGTCGCAGCCGGGCTGCTCGGTGCTGCGCTCGCGGGGCTGGCGCTATCGGCTGCATTCCTCGCGGGTCGCGAGGACCTCGCCGGCGGTGTGCTCGTCGCCACCGCCATCGCCGCACTGGTCGTGCGCGCCTACCGCGTCGAGTACCTGCTCGGCTTCGCGCTCGGCATGACCTACACGTTCGGCGGCATCCTGCCGGTGCTCATCGGCAGCATCCTCGCGCTCGTGTCAGCCGCCTCGGCGTTCGTGCTGCGGCCGGGGCTCACGCGCGTGTGGCGGATGCTGCGACGCTGACGGCGCACCGCATCGCTGGACTCACCAGATCAGGTCGTCCGGCACTTCGAATTTCGCGTAGTAGGCATCGTCCTCGCTGGACGGGGCCGGCGCAGGATCGGCGGCGTGGTCGACCACGATCAGGCCCGCATCGCGTGTGCGCACCTTCTCGGCGGCCGCACGCGGCAGCAGGACGTGGCGGTCGTCGAGACGCGCGACCACCAGCGCGCCGCTGGCGAGCTGCGTGCGCTGCGCGGCGTCGACCAGCACGCAACGGATCGCCGGGCCGTCGACGAAGCGATACTCGATCTCGCCCGCGCCGCGCACCTGCTGCGTGTCGATGATCTGACGGGCCTGCGCGCGCTGCTCGCGCGCCTGGGCCTGCGCATTGCGCTCGGCGGCGAGCGCCCGGTCGCGCTCCACGCGCTCGGCCCGCGCGCGCTCGGCCTCGATCTGCTGCTCGGACGGTGCAGGCGGCGCCTTGCCCTGGCGCTGCTTGGCCTGCTCGCGCGCGGCCTGCGCGACCTGCGACTTCTTGACCAGCCCCGCCTTGAGCAGCTGGTCCTGCAAGAGATTCTTCATCGCGCCAGTCTAGTGGACCGGCGCCGACCCGCCCTGAATCCGCGCGGCGCACCGGCCGGAGCGATGCAAGCCCCCGGCCGGCGTCGCGCCGCTCAGCCGCGCTTGCGCGCGTCGATCCACGTCTGCACGCGACGCTCGAGCAGCGTGAGCGGCATCGCGCCGCCGCCGAGCACGGCATCGTGGAAGCCGCGGATGTCGAAGCGCGGGCCCAGCTCGGCCTCGGCCTTCCGGCGCAGCTCCTGGATCTTGAGCATGCCGATCTTGTAGCCGGTCGCCTGGCCCGGCCAGACGATGTAACGGCGCACTTCGGCCTCGATCGCCGGCAGCGGGATCGAGCTGTTCGCCGCCATGTAGTCGACCGCCTGCTTCTGCGTCCAGCCCTTGGCATGCAGGCCCGTATCGACGACGAGGCGGATCGCGCGCCACATTTCCGACGTGAGCCGGCCGTACTCGGAGTAGGGATCGGTGTACGTGCCCGGCATCTCGCGCGCGAGCCACTCCGCGTACAGGCCCCAGCCCTCGGCATAGGCATTGAAGTCGGCCTGCTTGCGGAACTCGGGCACGCCCTGCAGCTCCTGCGCGATCGCGATCTGCATGTGATGCCCGGGCAGCGCCTCGTGGTAGGCGATCGCCTCGAGCTGCGGAATCGGCATCGCGCCCATGTCGGACAGGTGCGCGTAGTAGACGCCCGGGCGCGAGCCGTCCGGCGTGCTCGGGTAGTAGTGCTGCGCGGCGCCGGCGACCTCGCGGAAAGGCTCGACGCGCTTGACCACCAGGTCCGCCTTCGGCAGCAGGCCGAAATAGTTGGGCAGCTGCGCCTTGATCGTCGCGATGGCCTTCGTCGAGGCGTCGAGATAGGCCTGCCGGCCCGCATCGGTGTTCGGGAACTTGAAGCGCTTGTCCGTGTCGACGAACCTGAAGAACGCCTTCAGGTCACCCTTGAAGCCGACCTTGTCCTTGAGTGCCTCCATCTCGCCGCGGATGCGCGCGACCTCGTCGAGGCCGATGCGGTGCACCTGCTCGGGCGTGAGGTCGGTGGTCGTCGAGGCGCGCAGGCGATCGGCGTAGTACGCGGCTCCGTCGGGATGGCGCGTGCCGACGCCCGACGGATTCACCGCCGCCTTCGCACGGTCCGCGCGGAACCAGTCGACCACGCCTGCGAATGCCGGCTTCACCGATTCGAGCAGCGCGGCGCGCGCCTCGGCCTTGAGTTGCGTGGCGCGCGCGGCATCGATCGTGCCCGCCTTGACGAGCGCGTCGGCCTTGGCCTGCGCGTCGGCCCACAGCGCGCTGTCCTTGCCCGTGGTGAACGGCGCGCCGGTGATCACGTTGCCGGCCTGCTCGATCACGCCGTCGTGCGTGAAGCGCGGCGGCCGGATGCCCGCGGCCGCCGAGCGCCGCACCTGCACCATCAGCTGGTCGAACGCGCGGCGCACCTCGCGCAGGCGGCCGACGTAGGCCACGTAGTCGGCCTCGGTCTCGACCTTGTGGAAGTTGATGAGGAACGTCGGCAGGAACGACTGCACGCCGCCCATTTGCTCGAACGGATAGCCGTGGTCGCGGAAGCGGTCGGCGCGCTGGGCGTTGCCGACCTGGTATTCGAAGATGTCCCACGAAAGTTTCGTTTCCGGGCCTAGGCGGTCGTAGGCGAACGAGGCCTTCATCTCCGCGAGCGCGGCCTGCTGCCAGGCGAGCTGCTTCTGCGCCGCCTCGCGCGACATGTCGTCGAGCTCGCCGTAGCGGTCCTTGCGCCCCTGCATGGTCATCGCCATCGGGCTGAGCTGCAGTTGCTCCTCGTACTTGCGCTCGAACCAAGCGTTGAGGCGCACGTCCTCGCTGGCGAGCGGCGGCGTCGCGCTCCGAGATACCGCCGGCGGGTTGGACGCGGTGTCGCTCGGGGCGACATGCGCGCACGCGCTGCACAGCGCGAGCGTGAGGGTGGAAAGGGCGAGCAGGCGGACCATGGGGACTCCGACACGAGGGCTTTCGCGGAAGGGCCGATCATGACGCAACAAGGATGTTGCGCGGCAGGGCCGTGCCGGGGACGGCGCGCGCCGATCGCGCCGGCCGGCCCACCGGCGACGCGACGAGCGGTCGTTGCGTCCATCCCCGGCATCGACTTGAATCGATGCGCCGAGCCTGTCGGCGGGGAAGGGATTTCCACCGCATGCCTATGTCGTCCTTCGTCGCGCGCTGCGCAGCCGTTGCGCTCTCACTCGCCCTCGCGCCGCTGCCCTGCCGGGCGGACAACGTCCTCTACAGCACGACGGAGCGTGACCTCGCCCCGCCGGGTGCCGTATTCCTCGATCGAAATGGCGACCTGTATCCCGACGCGGACGTCGAGATCCCCGTCGAAGACCTGCAGGTCGAGGCCGAAAACCCGTACGAGACGCTGAGCCTCAAGGGTTACTACCGGCGCGAGGCCGCGGCCGGGCGTGCGACGTGGCGCGCGCTGCTGGCGAGCGTCGGCGTCGCCGAGGCGCCAGGGGGCTTCGATACGACCTGGACGCATGTCCAGGATCGCCTGCGTGCGCGGGCCGTGGGGCGCATCGATGCGCTGAGCGGTCCCGCGCGGCGCCCCGTCTTCCTGCTCGTCCAGGGCTTCAACAACACGTTCCTCGAAGCGCACGACTGGTATCGCCGCGTGCGCCGCGACGTGCTCGCGCGCCAGCCCGATGCCGTGATCATCGAGGTGCTGTGGGACGGCGGCACCCATCCCTTCGCGGCGCCCGTGTGGTGGGTCGGGCAGAACAACTTCCGCTTCGCGGGCCTTTCGCTTCGACGCATCATCCGCGACATCGCACCCGAAACGCCGCTACGCATCATCTCGCACAGCTCCGGCGGCCCGGCGGTCGCCAATGCGCTCGGCGATGCGTCCGCCCCATTCCTCGCAGGACAGGACGCGGACGCCGAGCGCCACGAACGCTATTTCGAGCGCGCGGGCGCACGCACCGGACCGTACGCGCCGGGCCAGCGACGCGACCTGCGAATCGCGATGATCGTGCCGGCAGGTGCGCCGAATACGTTCTCGCGTTTCTCGGCCGGCGTCTCGACGCTGCCGCAGCGGCTCATCATCGGACAGAACGAGCGCGACTACGCGGTGACCAAGGCCGGGCTCGGTTGCGCGAAAGGCGGTGACACCTGCCTGGCTGTCCAGCTCGACGCGTTCTGCTCGACGCGCAGGCACCTGCGTCGGCTGTCGCCCGGCATGCAGGTGCTCGGCTTCGACATGTCGCGCTCCGCGAACGGGACCTCCAGCCCGAAGCTCGGGTTTCGCGAGGACCATGCGATGACCGCCTATGTACTGCGCGAGGACTGGCCGAAGATCCTCGACGCGCTGCTCGCCGATACGCCAGCCGCCGACGAGCTTTCGGGGCGCTGCGGAAGCTGAGCGATCCGACGGCGCGGCGACCCTGGAAGGCAACCCCTGCCATCCAGGGCACGCTGCGCGCTACTGCGGATCAGCCGCGGTGGACATCCGGGGTTCGGCGCACCACGTGACGGATGCCCGTCGCTGGCTGTCCTTCGCGATCGACGCAGGCCTGCGGAGCACCTGCCGCCTGCGGGCCCTGGTCGCGCGTGATCAGACCGCCGTCGTGTGCAGCCACGCCCGCACCGCCTCGGCGAACCCGGCCCCCCGCCGCGGATCGACGCCGAGGTAGAAGTCCGGCTCGATGAGCTCGACTTCCATCAGCATCCATCGCCCTTCGGCGTCGGGAACCGCATCGACGCGCGCGTACAGCAGCGGCTCATCGATCGCCGCGAGCGTGCGCTCGGCGAGCTCGAGCGCGCCCGCGGGCGGCGCATCGAGCAGCGTATAGGTGCCGCCGAACTGGACCTGGATGCGGAAGTCGCCCGCCACGGGGCGCTTGACGACGACATGGCTGAGCCGACCGCCGAAGAACAGCAGCGAGGTCTCGCCGGCCTGCTCGATCGTGGCCAGATAGGGCTGGATCATCGCGGCGCCGATCGGTGCGTCGACGAGCGCCTCCCCGCGACTCAGTCGCAGCGTCTTCCACGCGCCGGCCGAGATCGTCGGCTTGACGATCAGCTGCGTCGCGCCGGTCGCGTTGAATGCCGCGTCGACCTGGTCCTGCGTGACAGCGTCGGTCCAGGTCGTGGGCGGAATCGCGATGCCGCGCGCGGCCAGTCGCTCGAGGTAGCGCTTGTCGGAATTCCAGCCGAGCACCCGCGGCGGATTGGCGACCGGCAGCGCGGCCTCCGCCCACGAGCGACATGCGCGTTGCCAGCGCGCCGGGTCGGCGTGATAGCCCCAGGCGAGCAGCGGCAGGACCAGCGCGTAGCCGCGAAGGCCTTCGGCATCGTCGACGTGCGCGGTCCAGGGCGTCGGCACCGCGTCGATGCCGTCGGCGGCGAGCGCCACGCGCAGGCGCTCGAGCACGCCCGGCCAGACGTCGGCGAAGGAGGCATCGGCGGGATCGGGCGTGAGGACGGCAACGCGAGCCATGGGCATTTCCGGCGAACGGGAGCGCGAGTCTAGGCCGGCGGCCTTGCGTGGCACAGGCCGCTGCCCCATGCCCGCGACGTCTCCCATGCATGCCGCGCGGTGACACGCACATGCCCCGGTATCTCGCATGAGCTCTGCTCGCCGGTGTGCGCGGCGTGGCGGGCCGCTGCGCAGCGACCACGTGCGGGCCGTCCCGATACCCGCAATGGGCGCCATCGAATCCGATATTCCCGATGACGCGCAGACGTCAGTCGGACCCGGCCGTCCGCGCATCGTCCTGCCGCCGCTGCCAAGCCGCCAGCTGCGCGCGGTAGTGCTCGAGTTCCTCCTCGTACGCGTCGTTGACGCAGACCGTACAGCCGCTGCCGCAGCAGTCGCCCGGCAGGGGTTTTTCAGGCGGGCGCGGCGGCGGGTCGCAGGCGAGGTCCACGGTCGGTAGATCCGGTCGTGCGCGGACGCTTTCAAGGGCGCGGACCGCAGGCCTCCCGCCGCGCGATGCATTGCCGCGTCCATCCGTCCAAGAGAAGACGCCCCGGAAGACCGGGGCGTCCTTTCGCGCGGTGGATGGATCAGCCGAGCACGAGGCTCAGGCCATAGGCGCTGAGTACCGGGTTAATGCGCTCGAAGTACGTCTGCCGCTGCGAGCTCGACAGGCTGCAGTTGTCGTTGCTACCGGCCGGCAGGTTGCCGCCCGAGGTCAAGCCCTGCGCCTGGTTGCTGCCGGTGATCCACGAGCCGCCCGAGTCGCCGCGGCCCGTGCAGACGTTCGTCTGCGTGAGCCCGTACACCGGGCCGACCGAGTAGTTCACCGTGACGTTCTTCGCGGTGATCGAGCCGCACTTCCAGCCCGTGGTGCGGCCCGAGCGGCACAGTGCCGCGCCGATCGCCGCCTCGCTGCTGCCGCGCACCGGCACGTAGGCGCCCGTGCTGTAGTTGTAGACGAGGCCGTACAAGCTATGGCTGCTGCTCACGCTCACCCATGCGCGGTCGTTGGTCGGGAAGCGCGAGGCCTGGAACGTGCCCACGGACTGCCCGCTCACCGTCACGCTTGCGCCGGCGCTGCCGCAGTGGCCGGCAGTCGCGAAGCCGCGCGTGCCGCTGCGCGTGACTGAGAAGCCGATCGAGCACAGCGACGAGCCGTTGATGCGGTACTCGAGGCCGCCGACGATGTTCGCCATCGGCTCGACGGTGCCCGGCACGGTGTTGAAGCGCACGGTGGCCGCGTCGATGCCGCTGGCGGCGACGAAGTCGACCGCATTGTCGGTGCCGCCCGGCGCCACGTTCACGACCACACTGTTGGTGACCGGATCGACGTGCCAGGACTGCACGCCGCGCAGCATCTGTGCGCGGTTCGCGGCGAGGCGCTGCAGGTCGTCGAGGCGGCCCTTGGCATGGTCGAGCTGCTGCATCGAGAAGCGGACCTGGCGCATCTGCGCGCCCGGGACCGCAGCGCCGGCGCGCGTGCTCGCCACGACGTAGCGGAAGCTGCCGTCATCGGCGCGCTCGATCCAGCTGCCGGCGTAGTTCGCGCCGAACTGGCGACGCGCCACGCCGTCCTGCGTGGCGGCGAGGCGCTCGGTGCGCAGGTACTGCGCGACCTGCTGCGGGAAGATGCCGAGGTCGCGCTGCATGGCGAACTGCAGCTGCGGGTCGAACGAGTCCTGCGCCGAGGCGACGCCGGCGGAGAGCAGCGTGGCCGTGGTCATGGCCAGCGCGGTCGCGGCGGTGCGGACGGTGGAACGGGTGCGGGGCGATGCGTACATGCGTTGAAACTCCTTGGAGCGTTCGGGGGATGGTTACGGCTCGGGGGATACATCCATGGGGAACGCCCGGCGCGGCGCGTCCGTCGTGCCGGGCCGGCGGAGTCAAGCGAAGGCCGCACCCGTGAAAACGTGCTGCACGTCGCACTTGTCATGTACGCCGGTCACAACACGCGCGATTCCGGCGTATCGAGCCGCGGCAAGCGGCTGTAGATCCGAAGTGCAGCGCGATGTGCACTGCAGCAAAGGCCGTTCTCGTTGCACTGCACGATGGGATCGCGCGGCCGGTACACGCATTGCTTCGCGTTCTAGCAGCGCAATACGGCGGCGAATGCGGCGTCGGCGCGTGGCGTACTCCCGCGGCACCCGAAGCCGAAGCCTTCGCCATCTTTACTCTGGCGACCATCACGGTGCACGAACTGCAGCCGGGCTCGCGCACCTCCACAGTCGACGCCGGCGCGACCCCATCGCGCGAGTCGGGTGGCTGTCTGGTCGTGTTGGACGTTGCGCGGCTCGCCTCGGGCTCTGCGTCCGGGTTCCGCAGGGCCATCACCCGACCCGACGGTGCGACGCTCGCGGATGCGAGCACGCCCAGCTTCGAGGTGGCGCTGAAGCCGCTCGCCGCGCGCCGTAATGCACTCTGACGCGGCGCGCCGGGTCGCCTGTCGACCGTGGCCACCACGCCTGCCTCCGGACGGCCGCTGCACGCGTAGTGCCTCACCGACGCGCGGTGACGCCGCGCCCGCCCAGGAGCCTGCCGATGCGCCGCGTTCTCATTGCCCTGCTCGCCTGCCTCGCGCTCACCGCCTGCGCCGGCTTCCCGACGGCCGACGACGCACCGCCGCCCGGCGACGGCCTCACGGCGCAGGCGATCTTCGCGCGCAGCCTCGCGGCGCACGGCGGCGACCTGCACCGGCATCGCGGCGACATCAACCTGTCCACGGACGGCCGCTGGTACGGCCTGATCCAGCGCATCCAGCCGGTGGTGACGGACGCGCGCTACCGCATCACCTCCGAGGAGCGGTATCGCCCGGCCGACGGCATCTATGCGGTGCGCCACGCGGGGCCGGATGGCATCAAGCACGTACTGCGCTCGCCGGCGGGCCTGCGCGTGGCCTATCACGGCCGCGAGACGACCGATGCCGACAAGCGCACCGCCACGGCGATGACGAACGATGCCTTCCGCATGTTCCACTTCGGCCCGTCCTACTTCATCGACCGCGCGACGTCGCTCGAGCGCCTGGCCGACGCGCGCGAGGACGGGCGTCGCTACCACCGCCTGCTCGCCACGCTGCGCCCGGGCTTCGGCGAGGCCGCAAGCGACCAAGCGGTGCTGTGGATCGATGCCGGGACGTCCCGGCTCTATCGCATCCACCAGACGCTCAACGGATTTCCGACCACCATGGGCGCCCATGTCGACACGACGTTCCTCGACTACCGCCAGGTCGGCCCCTATGTATTCCCCGTGCAGTTCCTCGAGCGCGTGCGCGGCCCCTTGCGGCTCAAGGCGCATGCCTGGCGCGTGACCGCGATCGACCTCGACCGGGGCTGGTCGCTGGAGGACGTGAGCGACGCATCGGGATTCCGCGGCGCGGCGGCGCGGCCCGCCTCCGAGGTCGCGCGCTGATCCGCCGGCGTCGTCCGCACGAGGCTGTCGCGCTGGGCAGACCGCGCGTGCTCCGAAGGCTACGCGGCGACTACACCGGCATCGGCCGCAAGCCACGCGCCACGTTCACAAGGCGATCCGACGGCCGGCATGCGGCGCCGCGCCGGTCGCAGTGCCATCGCGCTTAGAGTCTCACCGCCCTCTCTCTCCCCGGAGTTCCCCATGCGTCCCCTTCGCTGGCTCGTCATTCCGCTCATGCTGGCCGCGGCGTCCGCCGCCGCCCAGGATTTCTCGAAAGCGCAGATCAAGGCCACGGCGCTGCGCGGTGGCACGCACCTGCTCACGGGCGCCGGCGGCAACATCGTTGCGAGCGTCGGCAGTGACGGCGCCTGGATCGTCGACGACCAGTACGCGCCGATGTCCGACAAGATCCTCGCCGCCCTCAAGGTGCTCGGCGACAGGCCGCTGCGCTTCGTGATCAACACGCACTGGCATGCGGACCACACGGGTGGAAACGAGGCGATGGGCAAGTCCGGCGCGGTGGTGATGGCGCACCACAATGTCCGCACGCGCATGGGGACCGCGGGCACGTTCCGCGGTGAGAAGCGTGACGCGGCGCCCGGCGGCGCGCTGCCCGTCGTGACTTTCGACGATGGCGTCAGCCTGCACCTCAATGGCGACCATGTGCAGGCGCGCCACGTCGCGCATGCCCATACCGACGGCGACGTGCTCGTGAAGTTCGAGAAGGCCAACGTGCTGCACATGGGCGACGTCTACTTCAACGGGCTCTACCCCTTCATCGACCTCGAGTCCGGCGGCAGCATCGATGGCTTCCTCGCGGCGATCCGCGCGGGCGTCGCGATGGCGGACGAGGCCACGCTCGTCGTGCCCGGGCACGGGCCGGTCAGCAATCGCGCCGAGCTCATCGCCTACGGTGACATGCTGCAGCGCTATCGCGATGCCATCGCCGCGATGAAGCGCGAGGGCAAGTCGCTGCAGCAGGTGATCGCCGCGCGGCCGACCGCCGCCACCGACGAAGCGCTCGGCAAGGCCTTCATCAAGCCGGACCAGCTGGTGACATCGATCTACAACAGCCTCTGAGGCACCGCCGCGGCGACGCGCTGTCGGTCTGCACACGCAGAAGGCCCCATGACGGGGCCTTCTGCGGGGCGGATGACGCAGGGATCAGTGCTTCGTCGCGGCCATCGGCGCGGCATCGTCAGCAACAGGCTTCAGCGTCAGCGAGAGTTCCTCGAGCTCGGCGATCTCCGCCTCGATCGCCTCGTGCAGCTCGCCGGCACGCACCATTAGGTCCTCGATGCGCTCGGCCTGCTTGAGCTTCTTGAGCTCGCCGTCGAAGAGCAGCCACTGCGTGGACAGGCGCTCGACGTTGTTCCTGGAGTAGTGGCGCATCTCCTTGAGCTGCGTGAGCGTGTCGTTCACATGATCGAACGGTGTCTTGGTGTCGGCGGACATTACGACCTCCTGTTTCGTGGTGACGCCGCAGCATCGTCCATCGCGGCTGTCTCCACGCGGAACGGGGGCAACGCATTGACGCTCGATGCCGCGCACATCGTGCCCTCGTGGATGCCGCATGGTCATGCACGCCGGCGAAACGAACCCACTCGAGCGACCCGCGCGCGTGGTGCCCGTGCAGCGAGTGCCAACAAAAAAGCCCCGCCGAAGCGGGGCTTTCCGTCTGCCGGCGGCGTCAGCAGCAGCCGAGAGGGCATCCCGAGGCAGCCCAGGCGGCGAATGCAGCCGAAAACAGCGCGACACCGGTCAGAACCTTGCCGAACTTCACGGATCACCTCCTTTCGAGTGGACGTCGGGTCGATCGTAGCCATCGATGCGCGCGGTGTCAGCGTGAAATCCCGCTGCCCGGTGAATGACGGTGCGATCTGTTACGCGCAACACACCCGCTATGCGAAGCACTGCGCGTCGCGGTTCAATCGGCGGTCCTCCCCGCGCGATTCCGGCCCGGTCACGCTCGCGACCGCAGTGCTGCTCAGTACTTCACCGAGCAACCGTACGGCCGCGACACCTTGACGCTGACCGGCTTGCCCGCCGCCAGCTCCGCGAGCGCCTGCGGCACGAACTGCGTCGCCTTGGCGATGTCCGAGGGATCCGGGCTCGGAATGCTGTCGATGCCACCCGCATAGCGCAGCACGCCCTTCGCATCGATGACATACATGTGCGGCGTGGTCTTCGCCCCGTAGGCGCGACCGGTCGCGCCGGTGGGGTCGAGCAGGTAGGCCGTCTGCGCTGCGCGGGCCTGCGTTCGAACGCGCTCGGCCCCCGCGGCGTCGGTGTGGCCCTGCTTGCCGGGCGCGGAGGAGTTGATGCTCAGCCAGACGACGCCGTTGCCGGTCGCGGCGCGCTGCTGCGACTGCATGTTCCCCGAGCCGTAGTGCTTCTTCACGAACGGGCATTCGTGGTTCGTCCATTCGAGCACGACGGTCTTGCCCTTGAACTCGGCGAGCGAGCGCGTCTTGCCCTTCGAGTCGACGAGCTTGAAGGCGGGCGCCGGTTCGTCCACGGTCGCGGCGGCGACGTCGGGCGAGGAGGTCAGCATCAGGGCCGCGGCGGCGGCGATGGCAAGCGCGGTGGCGATGAGCTTGGCTTTCATGGTCGGTCTCCTGGTGGGAACGTCACATCGAACGGATGGCGTCGGCGACGCCGTCGGCGGTGAGCAGTTGCGGCAGCACGCGCGGTTCGCCGCCACCGCGCGGATACAGCACGTAGAGCGGCACGCCGGTGCGGCCGTAGCGCTGCAGGTAGCGGGTGATCGCCTCGTCCTGGCGGGTCCAGTCGCCCTTGAGGTAGGCGACGTCGTGCGCGGCGAGCGCCTCGCGCACGACATCGCTCGACAGCGCGACCCGCTCGTTCGCCAGGCACGTGATGCACCAGGCTGCGGTCATGTTGACCAGGACGGGGCGTCCTGCGGCGCGCAGCTCGGCGAGGCGCGCCTCGCTCCACGGCTCCGCGCCGGTCTCTTTCCCACTGCGCGCCGTGCCGGCGGCATCGGCCGCGGCCGGTGCGGCGGCGGTGAGCGGCAGGGCGATCGCCGTCGCGAGCGTGGCGACGACGACAAGGGCCGCGGCGGCGCGCAGCCGCGGTGAGCGCAGCGCCGGGCGACGCCCGTGGATCCACAGTGCGAAGGCCAGCGCGATGAGTGCGGCGAGCAGCCGGGCCATGCCGAGTGCCGACGTCTGCTCGCCATATACCCACAGCAGCCAGACGACGGTGAGATAGAGCGGAAAGGCGAGCAGCTGGCGGAAGCCTTCGAGCCACGGCCCCGAACGCGGCAGCGCACGCGCGAGCGCCGGAACGAAGCCCAGCAGCAGCATCGGCGCGGCGAGCCCGAGCCCGAGCGCCACGAACACCGCGAGCGCGGCGGCGGCTGGCTGCGCGAGTGCCCAGCCGAGCGCCGTTCCCATGAAGGGCGCCGTGCAGGGGCTCGCGACGACGACGGCGAGCGCGCCGGTAAAGAACGAGGCGCGTGCGCCGTGGCCCTCGGTCAGGCGCTGGCCCACGCCCATGAAGCGCCCACCCAGTTCCCACACCCCCGAGAACGACAGGCCCATCGCGAACAGCAGGAGCGCGACGGCGGCGACGAACCGCGGGTCCTGCAGCTGGAAGCCCCAGCCCAGCTCCTGGCCGCCCGCGCGCAGGGCGAGCAGCACGCCGGCGAGCACGAGGAACGTCACGACCACGCCGAGGGCATACCAGACGCCGTGCCGACGCAGTTCCGCACGGTCATCGGCCGAGCCGAGCGCGCCCATCGCCTTGATCGAGAGCACGGGAAAGACGCAGGGCATCAGGTTGAGGATCAGCCCGCCGACGAAAGCGAGCAGCAGCGCGGGCAGGAGCGTGAGTGGCTCGACCGCCGCGCGGCCCGCACCCTCCTCGCGCGGTGTCACCGCGGCCCCGCGCGCCGTGGTGCCCACCGCACGCGCCGTGAAGCGCCAGGCGCGGGGTCCGTCGACCGCGACCAGCGCGACCTCGGCCGGCATCGCGCTGAAGTATTCGCTCTTCGGCCAGCGGGCCGCCCACCCGTCGCCCGTGCGGCGCCAGGCCGGGGTCGCGCCATTGGCGGCGACTTCCGCCGTCTCCGGAAACCACTGCCAGCGCGAAGGATCGCCCTCGACGCCGCGGAGCACGAGGTCGATCGCATCGCCCTGCGTCGCGACCGTGAGCGTGCCGGGCGCGGGACGCGGCAGGTCCGCGCGGGCCGCGGCGAAATCGTCGCGCCAGCGCGCGTCGGCGCTCGCCTCCGCGGCGATCGGCAGTTCCAGCGCGTACGTCGCCTTGCCGGGAATGCACTCGACCTCGCAGATCAACCAGTTCGCCGCGGCGCGCACCGGCAGGGTCGGTGCCGCGTAGCCGGCGGGGATCCAGATCGTCACCGGCAGCAGGCGGCGGCCGGCGTAGCCGAAGTTCACGATCTCCGAAAGCACGAAACGCTGCGGCCGCGGCCAGTCGATCGGTTGGGCGACCACGCCGTCGGGAAGATCGAGCTCGATCTCGGTGGGCAGGCCCGAGTCGCCGGGGTTGCGCCAGTAGGTGTGCCAGTGCGGATCGTGCTCGAGCAACAGGCCCAGCGTGAGGCGGGTGCCGGGCACCGCGGCGTCGGCCTCGGCGACCAGGCGCGATTGCAGGTGGTCCGTGCGCACCGCCGGTGACGCGGCCATCGCGCTCGGAGCGGCCAGCAGCCCGAAGGCGAGCACGAGCAGCGCGAGCATGCGAACCGCACCGGCGCCCCCGAATCGGCTGCGGAACGCGGCGGCATGCCACATGCGCACGCTCACGGTCGCAGGGCGGAGTCGTCGGGTATCGCGCATGGTCAGTCGGGTTCCATCGATCGCTGCATCGGCGGGGACTCGAACGGGCCGCACCGCATCATCCGGCACCGGCTCGGACGCCATCGTGCATCGCAGGCGTGCCGCGCGACGATCGCCGGGACGAATCCACGGTTTCCCGGGACGAAGCACCGACGGGCCGTTGCGGGCCCCCGGGGCGAGGTCTAGCCTGCTGCACGATGCGGACCTTTCCCTGGCTCATCGTCGTCGGCGTGCTCGGCTGGTGGGTCCTCAACGGGCTCATCTCGACCGTGCAGATGCTCGCGATCCTCGAGGCGCGCGGCCGGCCCGCGAGCGTCGACGGCGTGCTGGTGTCGGAGATGGGCAGCGCGCTGCTGTGGGTGCCCGCCACGCTCTGGCTGCTGTGGTGCACCGCGCGCCGTCCGTTCGAGCGCGAGCGCTGGCTCGGCTCGCTCGCCATCCTCGTCGCCGCCGCATTCGTCGCCGGCGCGTTCCGGGCGTCGGGCGTGCTCCTGCTGCATCCGTGGGTCGGTCCGTACAACGCGCCGCCCCAGTGGGACGAGATCTTCATCGGCAACGTCGTCAAGGACATGCTGCGCGGCGGCCTGATCATCGGCGTCGGGCATGCGTTGGTCTATGCGCAGCGCGCCCGCATGCAGGAGCGGCAGGCGCGCGAGCTGCAGGAGCGACTGACACAGGCGCGACTCGATGCGCTGTCGGCGCAGCTGAACCCGCACTTCCTGTTCAATGCGCTCAACTCGATCGCCGAGATGGTGCATCACGACGTCGATGCCGCCGACCGCATGCTCGTGCAGCTCGGCGGCATCCTGCGCTACAGCCTGGAATCGAGCCGCGAGCAGCTCACCTCGCTGCAGGACGAGCTCGAGGCGATCGACGGCTACATCGGCATCGAACAGGTGCGCCTCGGTGGGCGGCTCCGCTTCCGCCGCGACGTGGAGCGGGACGCGCTGCATGCACGCGTCCCGCGCCTGATGCTGTTGCCGCTGGTCGAGAACGCGGTGACCCACGCCGCCGCGCTGCGCGCGTCACCGAGCGAGGTCACCGTGCGCGCCGCGCTGCGCGACGGGCGGCTCCTGGTCGAGGTGCTCGATGACGGCCCGGGTGCGCCCGGGCGCGCGGGCTTCGGCGTGGGCCTCGCGAACACGCGCGGCCGGCTCGAATGCCTGTACGGCGCTGACCAGTCGCTCGCGATCACGACGCTGCCGAACGGCGGCACGCGCGTGGCCGTCTCGCTGCCCCTGCATCACGCCGCCGCCAATGCCTGAGGCCGACCTGCGCGTGCTCGTGGTGGATGACGAGCCGATGGCCCGCGCGCGACTGCTGCGCATGCTCGGCGGCGAGCACGGCGTGGAGGTCGTCGGCGAATGCGATACGGGTGCGAGCGCCGCGCAGGCGCTCGCGGACCTGAAGCCGGACCTCGTCTTCCTCGACATCCAGATGCCGGGCATGGACGGCTTCGGCGCGCTGCATCGCGCCGCACCGGCGTGGCGACCGGGCGTGGTCTTCGTCACCGCCTTCAGCGAGCATGCGGTCGATGCGTTCGAGCACGGTGCGGTGGACTACCTGCTCAAGCCCTATTCGCGGGAACGACTGCGCCTGGCGCTGGACCGGGCGCGTGCGCAGCGCCAGCGCGCGACCGCCGACGCGGTGCCCGCGTACCCGGAGCGCCTGGCCGTGCCGGTGGGACATCGCCTGCGCATGGTTCCGGTGCAGTCGATCGACTGCGTGGTCGCCCAGCTGAACTACGTCGAGCTGCACGCGGGCGCCGAGCGCATGGTGTTGCGCGAAACCATGGCAGCGATGGAGGCCCAGCTCGACCCGCGCCATTTCATCCGCATCCACCGCTCGCGCATCGTGCGCATCGCGGCGGTCACCGACATCGAGACGCTCGAATCCGGGCAGTACGTGCTGCGGCTCGCCTCGGGCGCGCGGCTGGGGAGCGGCCCCTCGTATCGCGAGCGGGTACGCCAAGCCTTTCGGCTGCGCGGGCCCTAGGGCCCAGCTCCGCGGGCGTGCACGGTCACAACTGGCGGCAGCCGAGGATCGACCCGCCCATCCCGCGCCGGAACGGATTCGCGGACACCGACGGCTGCAACGTCACCTTGACCACCTCGCCGTCGCGGCCGATCTCGACGAACTTGCTCAGCTCGTCGGCCGCACTGAACGTATAGCCCTCCGTGCGATAGACGTTCGCCGAGGCCGAGCCGCTCTCGACGCGGCCGGCATAGACGTCGCGGTCGCCGGAGAACATGGCGTCGAGGCGCGTCACCAGCAGGTAGCGGCCCGGCTTCATCTGCGAGAACTGGAATTCGCCGCGCTCGTTCGCGGTGGCTTCCATGCGTGTCTCCAGTACCGCCGGATCGGGCACCACCTGGTCGCGCCCGGGCTTGGCCTTCTTCGACAGCTGGATCAGCTGCTCCAGGTGCGGCGTGGCCGGGTAGAGCGCGACGGTCGACCCGGCGGCATACGCCATCGCGCCGTTCCAGTGGCCGCAGGCCTGGCCGCGGATCACCGATCGCCCCGGCTGCAGCGCGGCTTTCGCCGCGGCGCGATCGAAGGGCACGGTCGGCTCGAGCATGCGGACGCTCGCGACCGGCTCCGGCAAGGAGGTGCGTGCCTGCATCTGCCGTTGCTCGGCGGACAGGCGCGGCGCGGCACCCGGCCGGCGCGCGTCGAACTCCGCGACCAGGTCGCACAGGCGCGCGCGCTCCTCGGTCGCGCTCGCACGCTCACCGGGCGCGACGATCGTCGTGAGCGTGATCGTCGAGGCCTGCTTGTCGACCATGATCGACACCGGATGGGGCGACGGCGGCTTGCCGATGCCCATGCTCGGCTGCGCCGCGCGATGGTCGGGCGGGCTGAAGACCATGTAGCCCGCCCCGGTCGCGATCGCCTTGTAGTCGTCCAGCGCCTTGCGCGCGTCGAGCGCGGGGTACGCGCTGCTGGTCATGTAGAACGTCGCGCCGTCGGGCGCCCTCACTTCCTTGAAGTTGCCGGTGCAGGTGCCGGCGGCCGCGCTCGCCGCAGGCCAGGCCACGAGGCCGGTGAACAGCATGCACGCGCGCAGCGCGTGCGGTCGGAGCGGGTTCGTCATGGTCGTATTCCTTCCGTGGAAAGTACCGGGCGCCAGACCCCGGCGCGGTTCCGGCCTGCGCCGGGCGGCGCGATTCTGCCACAGCGCGCCCGCCGACCGCGGCCGCGCTCGACGTTGCACGATGGGGGTGCACGATGGGCGATCCCCGTACGTGGGCCGCGATGCATCGCGCCGCTTCAACGCCCGCGGGCGTACTTCGATCGACGCGCATGCGAACGCCTTCGAGCCCGCGATTTCAACGCGAGCGAAGGACACGCACGCGACTAGGCATCCTGCGCTCGGTCTGCCTGAGGCCGAGTTGCGATCCGGTGCAGCCATCGCGGGGACACGATGTTCAAACGCTCAGCGCGACTTCGCCGCGCGTTTCGACGAACCGCGAGTGGTGCGCCATACCTCGAAGTCGACGACATTGCCCGCGAGCGCGAGCGCGGCGGCAGGTGCGATCGCGCCCGGCGGCAAGGCTGATCGCCCTTCATCGCGCTCCGGCCAGCCCTCGTTGGTCGCGCGCTGCCACTGGGCCTCGTCGCTTCGCGCATCGGCGAGATACGGCTCGGGCGGAGGCGGCACGCGGTACATGGTTTCTCTCCGGAGGGATGACGGCCCACCGAAGCAGGTCGCGGGGCTGAAGTTCCGCTCCGGTAGGCCGCGCGAATCGGCTCAGCGTTGCGAGCCACGGCCCGACCCCTCGGGGCTGCGAGGTGTCCTGCGCTGCGGTGATGCATTGTCGATCGGCGCGCCCGATTGCGGCTCGGCGCGAGCGGCCGATTTGCCGGACGATGCCTGTCGGGATGAGGCATCCGATTCGACGATGGTCGGCGACGTGGGGGAACGGGCGGGACGGTTCGAGGTGCTGTCGCTGCGCTTCATGGTGATTCCCGGTGGATGTCGTGGACCGTAAGGCCGAAGCCGGGGCTTCCTACAGGCAAGCGAATGATCCAGAGGCGGAAAGGCAGGTCGGTGGGTGCCACCGGGAACGTTGCTGGCGAATCGGTGCCGGGTCACGTTGCGCGCGGACGGAAGACGACCGCGTGACACCGAGCGCAGCGTTTCGCCGCCACGACCGCGCCGCACGCGGGGTGCTCGCACAGCCGTGCGTGCGGACCACTCCGGCGTGAGCGCGGGGCGAACCGCGACTGCACGGTGAGGTCTGCTGTCGCCTGGCAGCAGTCCTGCGCCCGCGCTGCGCCGCACGCGCCGACCGGCGGTACCGTGTTTCCCACCGCGTTCACGGCGAGGGGCGCAGAACCGATGGATGACCGGCCGCGGGCCCGGGCGCAGCGACGACGAGGATCCCCGTGCGCGAGATCGAACCCGGCGGCCTCACTCGCGGCGAACTCGGCGAATACTTCGCCTGCACGGTCGACCGGGTGCGCGACTATGCGATCTTCCTGGTCACCCGCGACGGACGCATCGCCACCTGGAACGAGGGGGCGCACCGCCTCAAGGGCTTCACGGCGGACCAGGCCATCGGCCAGCACCTGCGCATCCTCTATCCGGCTGAAGCACGTGCCGCCGGTCACGCCGAGCACAATCTCGAGATGGCCGCGCAGTGCGGGGCGCACCGCGAAGAGACGTGGCGGATCCGCAGCGACGGCACGCGCTTCTGGGCACTGGTCGAGCTGATCGCGCTTTCCGGCGACGACGGCACGCCGTGCGGTTTCTGCAAGATCACCTACGACCTCACCGGACGCCGCCGGCTGGAGGTCGAACTCCAGCGGGAGCGGGATCGCGCCGCGGTCACGCTCCGCGCGATCGCCGACGGCGTGATCGCGGTCGACGGGCGTGGACGCGTCGAGGTGATGAATGCGCAGGCCGAGGCGCTCACCGGCTGGACCGAGCAGGATGCGGGCGGCCGGCGCCTGTCGGATGTCCTGCACATGGTGGCCGACGCCGGCGATGCGGAGTTCGCGAGCGCCGCCGCGGCGGCCGACGGCGAGCACGGCGTTCTCGAGGGGCGCGACGGGCGGCGGCGGACCGTCGAACAACGCGTCGCCCCGATCCCGGCCACCGACGGCGCGGCCGCCGGCGCGGTCGTCGTGTTCCGCGACGTCACCGCCTCGCGCGAGCGGCTGCGTGCGGTGTCCCATCGCGCGGCGCACGACGGCTTGACCGGCCTCGTCAACCGCAGCGAGTTCGAGCGGCGCCTGCAGTGCACGCTCGACCATGCCGCCGGCGGCAGCGCCATGAGCGCCCTGCTCTTCCTCGACCTCGACGGGTTCAAGGCCGTCAACGACACCTGCGGCCACGACTGCGGCGATCGCCTGCTGCAGGCGATCGCACGGACCTTCCTGCAGACGGTGCGGACGCGCGACACGCTCGCGCGCATCGGCGGCGACGAGTTCGCGCTGATCGTCGAGAACTGCGGCCATGAGGAGGCGCTGTCCGTGGCACGCAAGCTCATCGCGGCCGCGCGCGGGATCGCGTTCGAGCACGAAGGCTTACCGCTCGAGGTCGGCGTCAGCATCGGCATGACGCTCGTCGATGGCGATGCCGGCTCGATCGAGCGGGTCCTGCATGCGGCGGACGTCGCCTGCTACGTGGCCAAGGCCAAGGGCCGCAACCGCGTCGAGGCGCACCTGCTGCATTGAGGTCGGTCCGGCGCCACGGAACGCCCGGGACCATGCCGGCGTCGCTTACCGCACGCCGCCGGTCACCGCATCGCCCGGCGGCGCACCGGACACCGCCTTCAGGTTGCAGGAGCCCGCGCATCCGCGTGTGGCGAACCGTCGCCGGCGCGGCATGAGAGATCCCGCGGCAGCTCCACGGTGAATGTCGTCCCGTGCGCATCGCTCGACGTCACGCCGACGCTGCCGCCGTGGCCCTCCGCGATCTCGCGCGCGATGTAGAGGCCGAGGCCGAGGCTCGTATGGGCTCGCGTGTCCGACGGCGTGTCGGCCTCTAGTTGCACGAGTGGCTTGAAGATCGAACGCAGCGCCGCGTCCGGGATCGTGCTGCCGTAGTTGGTGATGCGCACGGTGCTCCCCGCCGCACCGGCGGCGGCCTCCACCATCACCGGATGCGCGGTGGCACCGTGCTGCGCGGCGTTGACCAGCAGGTTGACGAAGAGCTGGTGCAGGCGCGTCGGGTCGTGACACGCGGAGAGCACGCCGGTCACATGCAGCTCGTAGCGCGTGGCGGGGTGCGTGGCGCGCGCATCGGCGACCGCCGCGTCCAGCACCTCGCCGAGGTCGCACCAGGCCTTCTCGATCGGCAGCCCGCGGCCGAGCTGCGTGCTCGTGTAACCGAGAAGATCGTCGACCATGCCGCGCATGAGCTTCGCGCTGCGCTGGACAGTCTGCGCGAGTACCTGCGGGTTGCCGCCCAGCTCGCCGCGCGCCAGCATTTCGCCGCACATCGCGACGTTGGCGAGTGGTGCGCGCAGGTCGTGGCCGAGCACCGCGAGCAGCAGCTGCTGCGCCTGCGCCGTCGCATCGGAATACGCCGCCATCGATTCGGCGAGGGCCTGGTCGATCGCCTCGTTGAATCGCACCACCTCGTGCACGGTCGTCTCCGACATCGTCTCCACGTGCGGCAGCCACAGGCGCAGCACCGTGGAGCGCAGCGCGCGGAACTCGGCGCCGAGCTGCGCGAGCGAGAAATCGTGGCGATGGCGAAGGCGTCCGTGGACGGTGGCCGCGCTGCGCGACACGCCTTCGGCGCCCCGCCCTTCCGACTTGCGCAGCTGCTCCGCGTCGGTCTGTGCAGTCTCGATGTCGTCGGCCACCGCGAGGAGCATCTCCTTCGCGTGGTCGCGCAGCACGAGGTCGGTGAGCAGGGGGTCGGCCGGCGCGTTCTGCCGGGCGAAGCGATCCCACTCGGCGAGGACGCGCTCGAGGTCGGATCGGATGAAGGCGGCGAGCCGCATGGATCCCTCTTCCGGTGATGTCTCGGTGGGAGGGCCGCTGGGACGGCGCATGGATTTGCGCGGCCAGAGTAGCGCGTCGGCTGCCCCGGCACACGCGCCCGGCCGCTTGGCGCAGGTGGTCGGGGCCTTCGGCGAGCGCGGGACGGTCCACCGGGCAGGCCTGTCGGCGCGCACGACGGCGTTGCAGAATGACGGCATCACCAGGGGGATCCACCGCATGACACGTCGACTCGCCGTCGCGGCGCTGCTGCTCGCGCTCCACGCGCCATCCGTCACCCGGGCCCAGGAGGTCTCGCTCGATGACCTGCCCGATACGCCGATGCCCGGGCTCGACCTCGGCGAGGAGAGCAACGGCTGGTACCTGCGACGCAACGGGTCGAAGTGCTCACTCTTCAGCTTCAACGACCGCATCGGCATCGAGGTCGATCCCTCGTGGAGCCCGACCGCGCGGGTGCAGCTGCGCATGATCGACCAGCCGCTCGAAGGCGAGGACGGCGAGACGCGGTCGCTCGACCTCGCGATCCGGCCCGCGGGCGGCGGACCGATCCGGCGCGCGACGCGCGAGGTCGTCGTCTCCCGCGAGGACAGCGCCTACCTGCTGCCGCTGGAGATGCAGGACATCGCGGACACCTACCCGACCGGCTTCGACCTCGTCATCATCGGGGCGGGCGAGAAGACCGTGTTCCTCGGTGATACCGCGGGCGCGGACAAGCACATCGCGGCACTCGCCGCCTGCGCGAAGCGCTGAAGCCGCGAGGACACCGCGGTGCCGGGCCAGGGCGCAGGCTGCATGTCGCGCCCTGGCCGACCGGTGCATGTCCTCCGATCTCCGGAAACCGATCCATGAGAAACCTCCTGTTTGCGCTCTGCCTGCTCGGCCCCGCCGCGCACGCCTGCGAGACGCATGTCGAGCTATCCGGCACCGTGCACGTGCCCACCTGCCCCCGCGAGTCGGCGAACTGCCGCGGCGCGGCGGAGGTGGTGCATCGCGCCATGAACGCGATGCCGGACGATCCGGCCGTGATGGCGATCGGCCTGCACGCGAGCCCGTGGCGCCTCTACGACGGCGACATGCGCATCCTCACGGTCGAGGACGTGGCGGCGAAGGTGCGTGCGAGCCGCGACCCCGGAGAGCAACGCGTCGACCTGATGGGCTCGTGGACCGGCGTCGCGCCCGCGCCCGGCGTGCCGTCGCTCGCCGAACGCCTGTCGAAGGCGCTCGATGGCCTGCCGGTGCGCGGGGAAGACGGCTTTCTCTGGTTCGCCAGCGACGGCACGCGCCGCACCACGCGGCAGGCGTTCACCACGCGCGACGGCGCGGGCGCCTACCTCGTGCCCGAGGGCGCCGACGTGCTGGTCTCGCTCGCGAGCGGCTGGCCCGCGTACGTTGTGGACCTCGTGGCCGATCCGAGCGCCGAACTGCTGATGCGCGCGGCGGCCGGCTACGACGTCTTCTTCCTGTGCCCCGACAAGGCACTCGCCGGCTTCGAGCGCGCGGCGGCGAAGGGCAGTGCGATCGCCGCCTACAACGCCGCCCTCATGCGGCTGGAGCGCAATGGCGAGGGCGATCGCGCGGCAGCGCTCGCGCTGCTCGAGCGCGGCGTCGCATTGGGTGACGGGCCGTCGACGGTGCGCCTGGAGCGCGAGCGGAACTAGCGCGCTGCAAGGTGCGTCGAGCGCGGCACCCGGTGCGCGGCGTGGCTCACGCGTAGATACGCGCGGCGCGGCCTTCATCGGGATGCGCCCGACGATGCACCGTCATCCGCAAGTCGCCCGCGCGTGTCATGCCCGACAATAGGCACGAGCCGAAAGGAGACGGAGCGTGCACAAGCCGCATGTCGTGGTCGTCGGGGGTGGATTCGCAGGCCTGTGGACGGTGCGCGCGCTCGCGCGCGACCCGGTGCGCATCACGCTGGTCGATCGGCGCAACCACCATCTCTTCCAGCCCCTGCTCTACCAGGTCGCAACCGCGGGCCTCTCCGCGCCGGACATCGCCGCGCCGCTGCGCCACATCCTGCGCCGGCAGGCGAACGTCGACGTGCTGCTCGCCGAGGTCACCGGCATCGACACGGGCGCGCATCGGATCGCGCTCGCCGACGGCCGCACGCTGGCCTACGACACGCTCGTACTCGCCAGTGGTGCGACGCATGCCTACTTCGGGCACGACGAGTGGGCCGCCGTCGCGCCGGGGCTCAAGACGCTCGACGATGCGCTCGCCATCCGCCGTCGCGTGCTGACGGCGTTCGAGCGCGCCGAAGCCGCCACGGACGGCGCCGAACGCGATGCCTGGCTCGACTTCGCCGTCGTCGGCGGCGGGCCCACCGGCGTGGAACTGGCCGGCACGCTCGCCGAGATCGCGCGGCACACGCTGCGCGACGAGTTCCGCCATATCGATCCGGCACGTGCGCGCGTGCGCCTCATCGAGGCGGGCCCCCGCGTGCTCGCCGCATTTCCCGAGGACCTCTCGGCCAAGGCACGCGCGCAGCTCGAGCGCCTCGGCGTGGAGGTCGTGACCGGGCGGCCCGTCACCGCGATCACCGAGGCGGGCTACCGACTGGGCGACGACTTCATCGCGTCGCGCACCGTGCTGTGGGCCGCGGGCGTGGCCGCGTCACCGCTGGGCCGGATGCTGGGCGTCGGCACCGACCGCGTCGGACGCGTGCCCGTGGCACCCGACCTGAGCGTGCCGGCCCATCCCGACGTCTTCGTCGCCGGCGACCTCGCGAGCGTGCAGCAGGACGGTCGCGCGGTACCCGGCGTGGCGCCGGCCGCGAAGCAGATGGGCAGCCACGTCGCGCGCGCGGTCCGTGCACGCCTGCGCGGCCTGCCCGCGCCGACGTTCCGCTATCGCGACTACGGCAACCTCGCCACCATCGGCCGCATGGCGGGCGTCGTCGACCTGCACGGCCTGAAGCTCTCCGGCCTCCTCGCCTGGTGGTTCTGGCTGGTCGCGCACGTCTTCTTCCTGATCGGCTTCCGCAACCGCGTGATCGTGCTGATCAACTGGGCGTGGTCGTACTGGAGCTACCAGCGGCACGCACGGATCATCCTGCGGGACGACGCCGAGCGCTGATGCATGCCGCCGCCTGCACGGTGCGTCCGGCGCCTGGGCGGCGGCCGCGGCGGATTCACGCGCATCGCGCGTTCCCGTTCTGGCCTGCACGCGTCCGCCGGCCGATCCCCCGCACCGGGTGGCGGCGACTGCTGCCACCACGCTGTCAGCATCCCGGGTCGAGACTGCCCGTCCCGCGGCACGCGCCGCAGCGACAGGACGCTCCATGGACCGGCACATCACGTTCTTCTATGCCCCCCAGTCCCGCGCCACCGGCACGCTCGCCGTGCTGGAGGCGCTGGAGGCCGATTACGACATCCACCTGCTCGACCTCCGGGCGGGCACGCAGCGCAGCGCCGGCTACATCGCGGTCAATCCGATGGGCAAGGTGCCCGCGATCCGGCACGGCGACGCGGTGGTGACCGAGCAGGTCGCCGTCGTGGCCTACCTCGCCGACCTGTACGCCGACCGCGGCCTGGCGCCCGCGCTCGATGACGCCCTGCGCGGCCCCTACCTGCGTTGGCTCGCCTTCTACGGCGGTTGCTTCGAGCCCGCCATCACCGACCGCTCGCTCGGTCGCGACGCGGGCGAGCCCAGCAGTTCGGGTTACGGCAGCTACGACCGCGTGATGGACACCCTCGCGCAGCAGCTCGAAGGGGGCCCGTGGCTGCTCGGCGAGCGCTTCACCGCGGCGGACGTGTTGTGGGGCACCGCGCTGCAGTGGACGCTGCAGTTCGGGCTGGTGCCCGATCGTGCTGTGTTCCGCGACTACGCGGCGCGCGTGGCCGCCGTGCCCGCCGTCTCGCGCGCGGCCGCACTGGATGCCGCCCACGCCGCGCGGCAGGCGGCATGAGCGCGGCGGCTGGCTAGACTCCGGCGATGCGACGCGCCGACCGGCTCTTCCTCCTGGTGAACGCCCTGCGCGGGCGGCGGCGTGCCGTCCCCGCGCGCGTGCTGGCCGACGACCTCGCCGTCTCGCTGCGTACGGTCTACCGCGACGTGGCCGACCTGCAGCGCTCGGGCATCCCCATCGAGGGCGAGCCCGGCGTCGGCTACGTGCTGCGCAAAGGCGCCGACCTGCCGCCGCTCGCCTTCGATGCCGAGGAGCTCGAGGCGCTCATCGTCGGGCTGCGCTTCGCGCGCGCGTTCGCGGGCACGCGGCTGGGCGCCGCATCGATGCGTGCAAGGCTGAAGGTCGAAGCCGTGGTGCCGCCCGACACCTATGCACGCGCGAGCGGCGTGGCGATCCTCGCGCCCGGTGGCCGCGGCGAGCGCACTAGCGAGTTCGGCGAACGCCTCGACCGGCTCAACGTCGCGATCGCCGGGCGCCGTGTGCTGCGCCTGCGTTACGTGGCCGCGGACGGTGGCGCGAGCGAACGCGAGGTCGAGCCCCTCTGCGTGCTGTTCTGGGGCGGCTCGTGGACGCTAGCCGGCTGGTGCCGGCTGCGCGGCGATTTCCGCCAGTTCCGCCTCGATCGCATGCTCGACTGCGCCCCCACCGGCGAGGTCTATCGCGTCGACCCCGCGCGCAACTTCGACGCGCTGGTGCGGGCGCTCGACGCGCGGGCACGTGCGGAGGCCTGCGAGGCGACGACGTGACCGCCGCGAGAAGCCTCCGCACGTAAGGCGCGGGGTTCTGGGCGGGGACTATGCCGATCCCGGTTCCCATGCTCGCCCGACGCGTCCGGTTCGCCACCCCGCCGCACCGCGCCCGGTTGCACCGGCGACCCCGAAGTGCGGGAAAATGGTGCCGCGGCGCGCCGGACCGTGGGGAATCCGGGCGCACGCAGGGCATCGCCGCGGCTTTCGCTACGCCGATGTCGCCACTCGAACGGGGGCCCGATGAGACACCTGATCCTGCTGCTGCTCGCGGTGGTGGCGCTGGTCGCCGTCGTCCAGCTCATGCCTTCGGGCTACCGTACGCGCATCGCGGGCCATTTCCGGCGCAATGCGCTGTGGCTCGCCCTCGCGGGCCTCGCCCTGCTCGCCATCATCGTGGGCTCGTTCTACCTGCCTGCCCTTCCCATCCTGAAGTGACCGCTATGGCCAAGAAGCTGCTGCCGCTCCTGATCCTCTGCACGCTCACCGCGTGCACCACCGTCGACACGGGCAACGTCGGTATCGAGAAATCCTTCGGCAAGGTCTCCGAGAAGGCGCTCGAGCCGGGCAACTACCTGACGATCGCGGACACCGTCTACGAGGTCACAACCAAGGAAGTGAACTTCCAGGTCAACGACCTGCGGCCCAAGAGCCTCGACAACCTGACCCTGCAGGACCTCGACGTCGACATCTACTTCAAGACCGCGCCCGGTGCGGTGCGCAACCTGTTCGTGAAGTACCAGGGCGACATCGTCCAGCACGACGAGATCATCCAGGGCGGGCAGGACGTCAACGTCGTGGGTTACAACCGCGTGCTGCGCGCCTCGCGCGAGGCCGTCTACAACGCGATCTCGAAGTTCCCGGCCACCACCATGCACACCAAGCGCCCGGAGATCTCGGAGGAGATCCGCCGCCTGCTCCAGAAGGAGCTCGACGAGTCCGACAAGGGTGCCTTCGTGGTCACGTCGATCAACGTGCGCAACCTGCTCACCGACCAGGCGATCGAGGACGCCATCCGCCGGCAGGTGCAGACCGACCAGGAGATCGCCCGCGCGCAGAAGGAGGTCGAGCTGGCGAACGCGCAGGCCGAAGTCGCGCGCGCGAAGGCGCAGGGCGAGGCGGACGCGAACACGATCCTCGCGCGGTCGCTGACCCCTGAGCTGATGCAGATCCGCATGGCGGAGATCGAGCGCGACACGATCGTGAACTCGGCGAAGGCGGGCAACACCGTGATCAGCGGCGTGCAGCCGGTGATGACGCTGCCGGCGCGGTGATCCGGGCGGGGCGCGGGTGCCCGGAAGCATGGCAACCGCGGCCGTGACCGCCGGGTGGGTTCCGTTGCCGCGGTCGTTCCGCACGCTCCGCGCCGCCAGCGGATCACCTGTCCGCCCGAGCAGGTGGTGGCGGTAGCACGCACTGACGGCGCGCCACCCTGACGCTTCGCATCGACCGGCGCGCCAGCTTTGCCCGGGTGCGCCGGCCCGTGGCGCAAGCGTGTCGTCCCGGTGTCGGGTCCGTGCCGGGGCGCTCGCCGCGGGCGCGGCGCATGATGCGGAGCCCGGAACAGCCGTGCGGAGGACGCGCGAATGAACATCGACAGCAACCGCCTGCGTGAGCTGCGCACGGCGCGACAGTGGTCGCAGGAGCAGCTGGCCCAGCTGAGCGGGTTGAACCTGCGCACCGTGCAACGGCTCGAGGCGGGCGCGAGGGTGTCGATGGAATCCCTGCGCGCACTGGCCGCCGTGTTCGAGGTCCCGGCAGACAGCCTGCTGGCGCGCGGGACAGTGCCGCGCCCGCCCGCGCTCGAAGCCATGCGCGAGGGCGTGCTGCGCGGCCTCGACTTCGCCGGCGTCACGCCGCGCCCGGACTTCTGGTGGTTCGCGCTCGCCGTGGCGATGGTGGTGGCCCTCGGCCAGGTCCTCGCGCAGAGCGCCGGACCGCTGCCGCTGCAACTCGCCTCACTTGTGGTGCTCGTCCCGTGGGTCGCCGCCTGCACGCGCCGCCTGCGCGACGCCGGCTTCAGCCCATGGTGGCAACTGATCAGCCTCGCCCCGGTGGCGGGGATCCTGGTGCTGCTCTACCTGCTCACGTTCCCGAGCCGCGCCGATGTCGCCGTGGCGGCGCGCGCGGGCTGACCCGATCGCACAGGGCGGTCGCCGTCCGCGGCGACCCGACCCGGCCGGCGGCGCCGCCTCGGGAGCCGTTCGCGCTACGTGCCGCACGCGACGGTCGAGAGCAGGTCGAAGGCGAAACCCTTGCCCTCCCACGGGTCGCCCAAGTTGGTCGGGCGCTTGCGGCTGAGCAGGATCAGGATCCGCCCCGAGTCCGGCAGCAGCCAGTTGCGGTTCTCGATCCCGCCCACCAGCCCCTGTCGCTCGACGATCCGCACGGGGCCCGCGCACCCGGCCAGCGGCGCGGGGTACGTCCACTGGAAGAAGTCGAGGAAGCCATTCGCACGGCGCGTGGTCCACATCGCCTTGCGTGATGCCGGCGAAAGCAAGCGGCCGTCGAGGAGGGCACGGTCGAATCGCCACAGGTCCTCGACCGTGCCGTAGGCGCCGGCCGAGGCGCCGTTCACCCCCAGGTCGATCAGCGCGTCGACCTCCCGGGCCTCGCCGATCGGCTGCACATGGGGCGTTCGCGCGCCCGGTGCGAACAGGCCGACGCTTTCCATCCCGAGTGGCCCGGTGATGCGCGCACGCAGCAGCGCATCGAACGGCATGCCGGTGATGCGCGCCAGCACCTCGGCCAGCACGATCGTGTCGCAATTGTTGTAGTCGAACCCCGCCGGCGGGACGGCGCGCGGCGGACCCGCACAGAAGCCCGCCGCACTCTCGGCGGGCGGCTTCGCGGCAGCGCGGTAGAACGCTCGCACGCCGTCATCATCGGCCGGGCTCGCGTCCGGCTGCGGCAGGCCGCTGTTGTGGGCGAGCAGGTCGCGGATGCGGATGCGCGACGCATGTGGTGCGCGCCAGTCCGGCCAGTAACGGCTGACGGGCGCGTCGAGGTCCAGGCGCCCACGCTCGACCTCCTGCATCGCGATCACCGCCGCGAGCTGCTTGGTGATCGACGCCCAGCGCCAGACCGCGTCGGGAGCAACCGGCTCGTCCCCAATCGGGAGGATCGTCGGGCGCCCGGCGCCGGTGTCGACGAGCAGTACGCCGTCGAAGCCTGCACGGCGGGCACGCGCCTCCAGCGCAGCGACGACTTCGGCCGACGCTTCCGCCACGGGAGCTGCGTCTCGCACCGTGGAGCAACCGATCGACAGGCATGCAGCGAGGGCGGCGACATAAACCTTCATGCAGAGCGCTCCTTCGGTCCGGATGCAGCGCTGCCACGACATCGCGCGCGATTCCCGCACGACGTGGCGCGATTCGGCGACTGCCACCGAAGGAGGTTACGCGAAATGCTGCGAGCACCCCGGCCCCAGCCCCGGAGGATGCGGTCGAGCTGGCGCCCTGAAGAAGCGCGCACCACTTGCAACCCGACGAGTGCCGGGCCACGCACGGCTCCGCCCCGCGTTATCGGTCGCGGCCCGGCTGTCAGGCGTCGTGCCGGGCGCCGGGCTCCGTGCGCCGGATCACGCGGTAATCGATCGGCTTGTAGCGGAAGTTGTTCGACTGCCCGGCCGAGCACGCTGTCATGCCCACCACCAGCGGCATGCGCGCGCGCAGGCGGATGAGGTCGCCCGGGCCGCTGCGCGGTGGCAGCACGCGGATCACGCCACTCTGCGCGTCGACGTCGACATGCATGAAGACGTTGAAGGCGATCGGGATGCGGTCCACGCCGATGTCCCAGGGGGCCAGCGCGGCCACGAGGTTGCCCTCGCAGCCCGGACGGGCTTCGGTCTCGCCGTAGATGATCGAGAACGTTTCCTTCGAGCACGGCGTGAGCGTGAAGTCGTGCCGGCCGCAGGTGTCTTCCACGATGTCGAACATCGGACGGCTGCGGTTGGAATACAGCACGTCGCCCGTGGTGAGGAACATGCGCGAGGCATAGTCGATCGAGCGGCCCGATGACAGGTATTCGCGCAGGTCGTCGCGGTTGAAGGCCGTGAGGTCGCTCACCTGCTGGCCTTCGGGATCGATCACCACGAGCTCGTCGCCGGCCTCGAGCTCGACCGCATGCGCGGAACAGGGCGGAATGCGATGCGTCTCGGTCATCAGTGCGGCTTCCCGCTGCGCGCATGGAAGGGGCAACGCCAGTCGGCCTCGACGGCGCGGCCGCTGTACTGGCGCGTTTCGGGCGCGGTTCCGAAGTCGGCCAGGTTCGGATTGAGGCTGCCCTGCAGCGCGAGGTCGCGCTGGCGTGTGGCGGCCTGCATCTTCGCGTAGCGTCCGTCGGCACGCAGCCGGTCGAACTGGCGGTGCGAATTGAAGACCAGCGCCGGTGCCTCGAAGCGACGCGCCATGCGCGACGCCCCCGGGTGCAGGCCGATCACGAAGAACGGATGCCCGCCCAGGCTCAGGCTGAAGCGTGCATCGTCCGGATCGCGGCCGACATCCTCCGCCCACGGCGTGCCGCGCGCATGGTCGGCATCGTGCAGGCGCTGCAGCAACGCCCACAGTCGCCGCTCGAACTGCAGCTCGTCGAGATGACGCGGCGCCTGGAACAGCGCGACGAGCGAATACACCGTGGTGTCCGACGGATCCTGCGCATCGATGAAGGCGCCGAAGTCATGCAACTCGTCCAGCAGTCGCACGGCCGAATGCGGGCAGTCGAGCGAAGCCAGCTCGAGCGAGCGGATGGCACCGCGCGCCAGGGCCGCCTTGGCGCCGACGCACGGGAACGCGGCGTGCTCGACATGGGCGAGGAAGCGCGTCGACAGCGAGTCGGCCACGAAGCCCAGGCCGGTGTCGGCCGTGGATTCATAAGTAAGCGGCGATAGATCCATGAAAGCGGCCGTGAGTTCGATGTGCGAAGCGTCGCCACCGGCGCGGCATGACGGCGTGCACGCCTCGCGTAGTCGTTCATGGATGTGGGGACAGTGTGGTCATTGGATGGGGCCCAGCCTCGTCAGCCGGTACTTTTGCTTCATCCGCGACGCCCACAATCTCGCCGATGGGCTTTTGGAAGCCCGACCCTGGTGGACGAAGCGCATTCGCATGCTGGTCCAGCTCAACGTGATGCCCCGTGACGCACGAATGCGATCCCAAGGACCGGCAGTGCGAATACCCCGGCCAGCGCCATCGCCAGTGTCCCGCGGTCGAACGGCCGCCGGTCGGCCGACGGCGCGTCGATCGATCGGGTCTCGGGCATCGGGCGGTCCGGCTCGGCAATGAAGTCCTGCGGCATGGCGGCAGGCATGGCCACGCCCGCGACCGGCGCGGCCGGGTCGAGCACGGTCAGCCGCAGACCCGAGCGCTTCGCCGCATCGTCGAGGCGCGCCGCATCCGCCACCGGCACGACCACTGTCAGGTGAACACCGCTCAATGCGCCCGCATCCATTGCAGCCAACTGCGCCGCGACTACATCCACCAGCCTACGCGGATTGGGCGATACCAGCAGCAGGCCGGTGACACCGTAGTTCTCTTCTTCGGGCGCTGATTCCAGCAGGTCGGCAACGCCATCCGCGCTGTCCGGGTAATGCCCCTCGCCTTCGACGGGCAGGACCACCCCGGCATGCAAGCGCCCCGCCCGCAGGTTGAGCCGTTCGCGCAGCTCCTCCATGTAGGTTCGCCACTTTGCGTGTCCGGGCTCTGCGGGGGCCACGAGCAGGCGCGCCCGCATCTCACGCAACGCCGCCCAGTAATGACGCCGGGCATCGTCGAGCTTCGCCGCCTTCGCGAGTGCGTCACGCCATGCGGTGGACTGCACCGCGAGTGGCAGGCCATCGTCGAGTCCCAACCGCAGGTCGACGGTCGGCGGTTCATCCGCCATGAGGGACTGCCCCGGGGCCAAGATCTGGATCACGACGACGCCATCCTCGACCACCACATCCTGGCGCCAGTGCATCGAACTGACGGTGCGCGGCAGGGACGCGATCCATGCGGCCGGCAGGAGAGCGTCCAGGCCGACGCGGCGAACCGGCTTTCCCGTGCGGTCGTACACGACCACGGCATCGTCCCCATATCCCAGGCTGTGCCAGTTGTCGAACGTCGCGAAGCGACCGCCGTCCGACACCACCGCCTCCACGGGGGCCACGTCGTTCACCAGAGGGCCCTGCCATACCGTCGACCAACCGCGCGCGGTGGACCATTCGAGCCGGCCGACCGGATGCCGCTGCGTCGATCCCGAGGGTTTCCCTGCGGGCTCCCGTCCGCCCACCTTGTCGGCGAAATACGGCAGCGCGCCTGCGAGCGGCCGCGGGACGACGGTCAGTCGGTAGAGGCCGCCCGGCGAGGTGTATGTCCGCTCGGAGGGAGGCAGCCAGCTGTCCGCACGCGCCGGCGTCGCAAGCGCAATGCACAACAGGGCGAGCAGCTTCAGCGCATGTCGATACATGGGGCGCTCACGAGAGGTCGACGAGCATTACAACGCCTATCTGTCCCGAAGGGGGTTGGACGACGCGGCGTGCAAGGGCTGCACCCCGACGACCTTTTTATCCGCAACGGTCAGCGAGCTTCAGCGGAAGGCCCTTCGGGACGACGTACCCCACAACGTTGCACACGCTCAGCCATCGCGTTCGCCACCTCAACCCCACAACGCCTCCATCGCCAACGCATACGACCGCAGCCGCGCGTCGGGATCGTGGATGTTCGCGGTCACGATCAGCTCATCCGGCCGATGGCGCTCGACGAACTTCGCCACCCACGCGGCGACCGTGGCCGGCGAGCCGACGGCCGAGCACGCCAGCGCCTGGTCGATGCCTGCCTTCTCCATCGGGCTGCAGAAGGTGTCGAGGGCGTCCGCCGAGGCCAGCGGCGGGGGTACGAGGCCGGGGCGGCCGCGGCGCAGGTTGATGAAGGCCTGCTGCTGCGTGGTGAACAGGCGGCGTGCCTCGTCATCTGTATCGGCGCAGACGATGTTGATCGCCAGCATCACGTGCGGCGACGCCAGCGTGCGCGAGGGCTCGAAGCGCGTGCGGTAGACGTGCAGCGCGTCCTCGAGCGCGGCGGGGGCGAAGTGCGAGGCGAAGGCGTAGCGCAGGCCGAGCCGTGCGGCGAGCTGCGCGCCGAACAGGCTCGATCCGAGGATCCACGGCTCGACCACCACGCCGCTGCCCGGCACCGCCTGCACGGCCTGCCCCGGCTCGACCTCCTCGAAGTAGCCCAGCAGCTCGGCGACGTCGGCCGGGAACTCGTCCGCGCCCGCGTAGTAGCGGCGCAGCGCGCGCGTGGCCGCCATGTCCGTGCCCGGCGCGCGCCCCAGGCCGAGGTCGATGCGGCCCGGGTACAGGGTGGCGAGCGTGCCGAACTGCTCGGCGACCTGCAGCGGTGCATGGTTCGGCAGCATCACGCCGCCGGAGCCGACGCGGATCGTCGACGTCGCGCCCGCCACGTGCCCGATCAGCACCGCGGTGGCCGCGCTCGCGATCCCCGGCATGTTGTGGTGCTCGGCGAGCCAGTAGCGGCGGTAGCCGAGCCACTCGGCATGACGCGCCAGGTCGCGCATGTGCGCGAAGGCCTGGGCGACGTCGCGACCCTCCCCCACGGGGGCGAGGTCGAGGACGGAGAGGGGGATCATGGGCGCTCGACGGGGTGAACTGCGGACAGTGTCCACGCGCGGAAGAAGGCGCGGGTCAACGGCAGTGGATCGGACCGTTCGAGCGAGGTGCGCTGGATCGTGCAGGCGGCAGCCGAAAGCCGAGCTGATCGCTTCCTCGCGGAAACAGCGCAATGCCCCTTGTGTCGATTAATGCCACGCGGCGGCGTCTCCCGCATTGGAGACGCCGCCGGTGGAAGACGTCATATGGGTGCGCCCTCGCTTCAGGGACTTGTCGCGGTCTGCGCAGCGTCGCTGGCCGCCGTGGCCTCCGGGTGGCGTGCCTTCCACTCCATCGAGCGATAGATCCGGTTCCACCCGCTTGGATGGTCATGGAACAGCGCTTCCTCCACCGGACCCGGCCGCATCTTGCGGTATTCGGCGAGCAGCACGGCGGCCTGCGCGAAGCCGTCGGGCTCGCGCGCGGCGTCGAGTCCGAAGGCGTCCGCCTGCTCCTCGGCGATGCGCGTCATGGTGTTGTCGATCGGCGTGACGGCGAAGCTGAAGACCGAGAACAAGGCGATGACCAGCGGCAGGCCGGCGACGTCGCCGATGCCGTGCACCGACCAGCGCTCGCCGAATCGCGCGAGCACGCGGCCGAACGCCCAGCGCACGAAGGCGAAGCCGAGGAACAGCATCACCGCGAGGAACGCCACCTGCGTATACATGTGGCTCAGCACGTAGTGCCCCATCTCGTGTCCGAGCACGGCCTTGACCGTCTCCGGCGACGTGCGCTCCAGCAGGTTGTCGTTGAGGCTGATGCGCGTCGTGCCGAACATGCCGCTGACGTTCGCGCTGATGCGGTTGCTCTGGCGCGATGCGTCGAACCAGTACACGTTCTCCGCCGGGATCCCGTGGGTCTTCGCCATCGAGAGGATCTCCGTCTTCAGCGGCGAGTCGTCGAGCGGCTTGTAGGTGTTGAACAGCGGCGCGAGGAACACCGGCGCGATCGTGCCCAGGAACACCACGAACGCCACCGAGACGCCCGCGCCCCACAGCCACCACGCGCGCGGGAAGCGCCGGATCACGGCATAGATCACTGCGAGCAGCAGGCTGCCGAGCACCACCGTCACCAGCAGCGACGTCACCTGGTCGCTGACCCAGCCGGCCACGTCCTGCGTGGACAGCCCGTACTGGTGCTCGCGCACGAAGCCCTCGTAGTAGGCCCACGGCGCCGTGAGAAGCGCGGTCAGCACGAAGTACTGCATCGCGTAGAGGACCGTCTGCAGCCACCTGAAGCGCGTGCGCCGCTCGGCGAAATCACGCATGCGCGCCGAAAGCCGCGTGCCGAGTAGCAGCCAGGCGACACCGACCGCGATCAGCACGTTCCACAGCAGCAACCAGTAACCGCCCTCGAAGTAGGCATCGGAGCTGGCGCGCTTGGCGGCGGGAATCTGGGCCATGTAGGCCTCGCTCGCCGCCTGCACGTCGAAGCTCCCCGACGCCGCGGCGACCGTGGACATCGCGTCCCCCGCGTGCCCCGTCGCCATGCCTCCTAGCAGCAGCGCACCCACGAGCATCATGCTGGCCGTCGTCTTGGACATTCCGTTTCCCCCGTTTGGCGGGGCGACTCTAGCTGAAGCGGCCGTGGCGTCAACCGTTCCTTACGCCGAGCCATCGTGGGCGGCTGCGCGCGCGTTCGTACAGAAACCTGCAGGTGAGCGCGGACTCGGAGTCTTGTAGATGGACACAACCCTGTTCGTGGGACTCTTACGAACTTCGACACCGACCCCTGCTCTGGCGCATCTACCCGTACCCAGCTTCGACCGCCCCTGCTTCGCCTGCCGGGATATCCGCCCGACCCAGCTGATAACCGCCGAAGTAGACTGCGTATCCCCCACATGGAACGAGGGTGCAATGAATCAATCGATCGACCAGGAGCAGCTTCGGTCTGCTGCAGACCGCTTCGAATGGGTCGCCGCCCAATATGCCGACGTCGCGTCGGTGCAGGCGCTCCTCGACGTACTTCGCCCACTTCTGCGGGATGCGAGGGCGGGCCTCATTCTGCAGCCGCTGGACGCTGGGGACATTCCCGGGGGTTGGCATCTCGCCGAAGGCACGTTCCGCGAACTTCGGGATCCCAATGTCGAGCAGGCCTATGGAGATCTATCCACCGCATTGCAGGGTGGATGGTCCGACCAGGAAAAGCGGCTGCTCGCGAAGCTCGCGCGGCTTGGACGGGGCGATCAGCCGTGAGCGGCGAGGAACTGACGCCGGAGCAGCTGCGTATTCGTCACGCGACGGAAATTGCGGCGGTGTCCACGTTCGAGCCACAGGGCGTATCGAAGCCACGCGCGCTTGAATTTCTGGAGACGGAAATCGGCGAGAAGTACCTCAGCCATCTGCGAAGGGCGGATGCGCTGGCTTCGAACGAGGAGATCCTTCGCCGAGCAGTGCAGCAGGTGATGTCGGGGAAGGATGTTCCGACGCTGCACATCGTCGATGAGCCGCTGATCAAGCTCGTTCCGAAGGGATCGTCGGTTTCGCCCTACTCGCCGTTCTTCATCACGCAGAGCGAGATGGAGCGCCTCGCGAGTTCCGGGCAACCATTCAACGAACGCTTGGCGCTCCCGATCGCGAGCGAGGCGCCGACCTATGACGCGTATGCCATGCAGGCCAAATCGCGCGCAGAGGTCTTCATCAGCGAAGTGGCACCGACGCAGGAACTCGGTGGCCTGGTCCGCCGGAGCGGCCAAGGTATCCAAGCACTGGTGCCCGATCGAGGTCAGTTTCGAGCACCGGAGCTGGTGGGAACGATCGACAATCGTCTGGCGCCCGGGCAGTCGTATCGCCTCGCGTTACCAGCCTCGTCGATTTCCCGAGCCCTCGATCCACCCTCGGTCCATGGCGCGCGGCTGCGACCCGGCACGGCACTCGGCGTCGCCGGCGCAGCATTGGCCGCCTTCGACGCCGCGGACACCGGCTTCAGGATCCGCGGGCACCTCGACCGTGGCAATGCCACCGCAGCGGAATCCGAAGCCATCCATTTCGGCGGCCGCACCGTGGGCGGTCTTGCAGGAGCAGGCCTCGGCGTTGCGGCCGGCGCCGTCGCGGGCGTCGAGACCGGACCGGGCATGTTGGTCACCGCGACCGTCGGCGGTATTGCCGGCGCGGTGGCCGGCGACAAGGTCGCGGCATGGATCGACGACCGGTCGATCTACAACCAGACCGACCGGCAGGGGAACGAGTGGACGCTCGACCCCGAGCGACGCGATCTCGGTTGGCGACGTCGCGCACCGGTGGACGGCACGCAGGACGGGATCGACAACGCACGCCGCGAGTCGCTGCGTGCGTCGCCCCTGCTTGAGAGCGAGCTCAACTTGCAGGCCACACGCCGGTCCGCGGAACTTGTCCTGGGCAGCCCGCCGGTCCCACGCGATCCGTTCCGGCAGCCGTCGGGCACTTCGGACACGGCGAGTGTCGTGCCCGCACCGTGGGTACGTACCGCTGATGGCGGATGGGAGCGCACCGTGACGCTCGCCTATGCCGAGCGCGGCCTGGCACCCACACGCACCGAACTGGCCACGCCGGAACGCGCAGCGCAGCTGGACCAGGCCGCAGCGCGCACCATCGTCCAGAACGCCGAGAACAGCGCGCCCGTCATCGCCGCACGCTTCGAGGACGCGTATGCCGCGCAAGGCTGGGCGCGTTTCGGTCCGATGCCCGATGCCGTGCGGCAGGCCCGCACCGATCTCGATCGCCTCGTCGCGTCGAACGGCGATACCTACGTCCGCCGGCAGGACGGGCAGTGGGTCAGCGACGGCATGCTGATGGACAGCACGGCGACCGGGAACCTCCGCGAGGAGCTCGACGCGACGCGCACGCTGCTCGCTTCCCGACTGCCCGCCCCGACGCAGCAGCCCGTTGCACCGGCCATCTCGGCCGACGAGCGCCTGCGTGACACGATCGTCGGGGCCCATCGCAACGCGGGACTCGAGCTTTCCGCCGCCCAGCTCGACTCGCGGGCTGCAGCGATCGCTGAGACATGGCGAACACACGGACTGAGTGCCGACACGACGGCGCTCCGCGTGTCGTCATCGGGCGGGCATGTCGGTCTCGACAGCCCTATCGAGAGCCTGCGCCTGGAGCCGGACGGCCGCACCTATCGACTGGCGGCGACGACCGCCGTTGGCAGTGCGCACATCGATGCCGAGCGCTCCGCCGGTCAGGCGCCCGCGTTGCCGGAGCGTGCATCCCCGAGCGGCCCTGCATCGAACCGAGGGACGCCCGCACGCGCGGAGGAGGACGCGGGCGCGCATGCCACGCGTCAGCGCCTCGCCAATGACCCGGCCCACGGCGACCATGCGACGTTCGACCGCATCCACACCTGGGTACGGGGCACGGGCCAGTGGGACGATGAGCGGAGCCTCAATGTCGCGGCAGCGCTCTACCGCGCGCAGGCGGACGACCCGTTGGTGCGACGCGTGGATCGCGTGGTGGGCGGCCTAGGGCGCGATGGCGCGCAGAACGCATTCGCGGTGTACGCGCCGCACGGTGACAAGGAGCCTATCTTCCACGCCCGAGTGGACGGACGCATCGCATCCCTACAGCCGGCACAGCAGAACCTGGAGCAGGCCGAGCGGATCACGCAGGAGCGTAGCCAGCAGCAGTCCGTGCAGCAGACCCAGGAGCAGGCGCGCGCGGGAGCCGTACACGTCAGGTAACGACGCGCTCAGCTGGAGGAACGTATGGCCCGAGCGACCGCACAGAGGCCCTAGTCGAGAAGCGACGAGGCAGTTAGCTCGGCGTAACTGCTCCGTCCGCTTCAGCCCAGGCTGCGTCGGCCTGCAACTCGCGCGGGCTTCAGAGTGAACCTGACCCCGCTACTTCGGCGAGCGACGGGCAGCAGGCACACCATTCCTCCCGAGGTCGACCGGTCCGCACACATCCCGGCGCAGGGGCGTGCGCCCCCCTCGCGATGTCTCACATCACGAGGCAGGCGGTGAACAACCGCGGTCGGACTGCGCGGGCTGAGGGTTCGCTGCCGTCCGTTCGGTCGCCATCTCCTTGTATTTGTCGTAGCCCTTCCTACCCGCAAAGATTCCCGCCGCACTCGATGACGGGGGCGGCACCGCTCCGTCGGCACCCGTCCCCCGTGTCCCATGGGGCGCCACCTCTACGCCGGCCTTCGTCGATGCGGCAGGGCTCGGGCACGGCGCCACGCGCGCCGCGGGCGCTGGAGACGCATCACTCGAGGAAGGCGGATGGGCACGCGCGAGCGTGGCCGTAGAGAACAGGACGATGGAAAGCGCATAGAGGTTGAGCGGTCGCATGGCGATTCTCCTTCTGATTGTCGATCCTAGCCCCGCACGCGTGCCCTGCAGCTCCGCTCGTCGCATTACGAGTAAGGGGTCAGGTTCGTTTCTCCGACACCATGCGAGTGGCTTACCCGACGGCGCTGTCTAGCTGTGCCGGCGATCCTGGAGCGCCCATCGGAGCCCACGGATGGCCCGCCTTCCCCGCCTCGACCTCCCGGGCATACCGCAGCACGTGGTGCAACGCGGAAACGATCGCCAGCCCTGCTTTGCCCACGACGACGACTACCTGCAGTACCACCAGGAGCTCGGCGAGGCGGCGCGCAAGCACGCATGCGATGTCCACGCCTACGTGCTCATGACCAACCACGTGCATGTGCTGGTGACACCGTCGGAGCTTGGCGGCGTCTCCCGCATGATGCAGGCCATCGGCCGCCGCTACGTCGCCTGCTTCAACGCCCGCTACCGCCGCACCGGGACGCTCTGGGAAGGCCGCTTCACGTCGGCCCTCGTCGACAGCGAGCGCTACGTACTCGCCTGCCATCGCTACATCGAACTCAACCCCGTGCGCGCGGCCATCGTCACGCAGCCTGCCGACTATCCCTGGAGCAGCTACGCCTGCAATGCAGAGGGAAAGCACGAGTCCCGCATCCGTCCGCATCGCGCATGGCTGGAACTCGGCCCGGACGATGACAGCCGCCGCACCGCCTACCGTGAACTGGTCCGGCTCGGCGTGTCCGACGAGGAGGCGAACGACCTCGCCCTCCACACCCGCCAGCAGGAGCCCTGGGGACGCGAACGCTTCCGGCGCGAGATCGAAGCACTCACGGGCCGCGCCACCGAGGTCAGGCCGCGTGGCCGGCCTGCCAAGCCCGTGGGCCTACGGGAAAAATGAACCTGACGCATGTGTAGTGTCGGGTAGTACGAGCGGAAGCCTGCGACGCGGCCTAGGCCGTTGACGGAGAGAGCTCTCGAAGGCCCACGCGCTGGAGAAGGTCGTAGATCGGGTCGTAGGTGGATGGCGCACGGGTCGGATCGAGTTGGTCGCCTTCGGGCACCACCAGCACGGTGCCCTGACGGGCCCGCGTCAGGAGCACGCGGTAGGCGTTCTCCAGGTATGCCTGCCGCTCGCGCTTATTGATCCGTTCCCACCGCTCGCCCTTGAAGCTGAAATGAGCCCACTTGCCGTCATTCACCCGAAGGTCGCCATCCCAGACGACGCATGTCCAATCCAGTTCCAGTCCTTGCACCTGAAACTCGGTGGCCACGTCTTCGAGATAGTAAGAGGATCTCGTGTCGTCCTTGCCGGCGAGGAACCAGTGCACTGGATCGACTTTCACGCGTACGTCGATGGCGTGCGGCTTCAGGCGCTGGGCCTGCGATGAGACCACCATGCCGTATCGCTCGGTGCCCCGTGCACGGTGTCGCAACCAGCGCTTGGCATCCGAGAGATTCCGCGTAAGGCACATCGGGAAACGCTCCAGGACTTCAGGGGCTAGGGCCCTTGCGCCATCCACATCAAGATCGATCAGGCGGTTGACGAAGTCGCTCAGCCGTTCTGACCGAAAAGACCGGAGCGACGCCCTGAGATGCAGGGCCGGAGCAGCATGCAGGCGCCCGCGGGCGCCGATGGCTTCGAGCGCCTTTGCCGCGCCACCCGAGTTTGCAACCAGCTCGGGGGAAACGTGCACGTTCCAATTCTGGAATCGCCGATTGAGTGATGCCATCCACTCACTGATACCTGCTTCACCGCGATTGATCTCCTGCCCAGTCCCCACGAGACAGATGACCGTTGCCGAGTCTGGGTGGCGATCCAGGTAGGAGATCAGAAATTCCGGCTCGGACTGATCGAATCCCGCCAGTCCCTTCTTTCGCTTCATGAAGTCGGCGGTCATTTCCGCGTCCCACGCGCGCTGCGCCTCGTCGAAAATGGCGACATGGTCATACGGGGGCTCAGCCGACCGGAGGGCCTCGTCCCGAAAGTGGTGAACGTTTTGAACGAAGGACTTCACTTCTCGGCGCGCCTTGCCGATCCGCAGGTCGCTCTCGCGGCGCACGCGGTCCCGTGCAAGGGCTTCCTGTAAGACGCGGACGAGCGGGTCGTTGCCCGACAGATACACCGCATGTAGCTCACGAGCCGCATCCGTACTGTGGGTGGCAACGTCGAGCCCTACTAGGGTCTTCCCGGCGCCCGGCACTCCCGTCACCAGACAGATGGCTTTTGTACCACTAGAGCGCGCCTTGGCGATGACGCCGTTCAAGTAGGCGGAGGTCTCGCCAAGATTGGCCGCATCGTTGCGGGAGATGTCGGTGACCGAGTGACGGGCGTAGAGCGCCATTGCAGCTTCAACGATGGTCGGCGTGGGGCGGTAGCGCCCCTCTACCCAAGCCTCTGCAACGATCGCCGGGCCCTCGGCGAACACGAGGGCTTGCGCCAGAACGGTCTCCAGCTCGTCGTCGGCACAACAGACCGGCGAGAACAGGCCGTCGGCTGCGGGGTCGGGCGCAATGCACAGCTCGCCGGTCGCCGCATCTGTGGCGATCAGGATCGGAACGAGGGGCGCGTGATGACTGGACTCGTGGAAATGCTTCAGGTCGAGCGCGTAGTCCACGACCTGGTCGAGGTCTGCCCGCAGGAAGGCAGCGGCCCCTACCTTGAACTCGATGACGAAAATAACGTGGCCGATGATGGCAACCGCGTCCACACGGCGCCCGAGGCGAGGAATGTCGAACTCCAGATAGACATGACCCGGCTGCTTTAGCCGACCTAGCGCTCCCCGCAGTGATTCGATGGACACCTCCCAGGCCAGCACCTGTGGCTGCTCAACGGAGAAGGCGGCACTTCTCGTCAGGCGGCCGACCACCTCGTTGGTGGGGTCATTGAGAAACGTCGCGATTGTCGCGCCATAGCCGTACCGCCGAAGCCGGCGGGTTGGTCCCTGTTGCTGCTCTGTCATGGCGCCCCCTTGTCTCCAGGATATCGGAGGCGCACCGCCTATAGATGTCCGGAGCTGGCCCCACGCCCCCCCAAAAGAAAAGCCCCGCCTAAGCGGGGCTTCTTGGTCAGACGCTCAGCGGATTCGGCTTATCCACATCCAACCTATACTGCTTGATCGCCCGCGCCACATCCTTCCCCGTCATCTTCCCCTCCGCCGCCAGCGCCGCGATGGCGGCGTGCGCGATGTGGAACCGATCCACCTCGAAGTGCCGGCGCAGGTTGGCGCGGGTGTCGGAGCGGCCGAAGCCGTCGGTGCCGAGCACGGTGTAGCGCATCGGCACGTACTCGCGGACCTGGTTGGCGAAGGCGCGCACGTAGTCGGTGGCGGCGATGGCCGGGCCGGGGCGGCCCTGCAGCAGTGAGGTGATGTACGGGACGCGCTGGGTGTCCTCGGGGTGCAGGCGGTTCCAGCGCTCGCAGTCCACGCCGTCACGCGCGAGCTCGGTGAAGCTGGGGCAGGACCAGATGTCGGCGGTGACGCCGAAGTCCTTGTCGAGTAGTTCGGCGGCGGCGATGACTTCGCGCAGGATGGTGCCCGAGCCCATCAGCTGCACGCGCACTTCGCCCTTCTTCGGCTTGGCGCCGCCCCGCAGCAGGTACATGCCCTTGATGATGCCGTCGGCCGCGCCTTCCGGCATGTCCGGATGGGCGTAGTTCTCGTTCATCAGGGTGAGGTAGTAGTACTCGTCCCGCTGCTCGGTGAGCATGCGCTGCATGCCGTGCTGCAGGATCACCGCGACCTCGAAGCCGAAGGTGGGATCAAACGCGCGGCAGTTGGGGATCGCGCCGGCGAGCAGGTGCGAATGGCCGTCCTCGTGCTGCAGGCCTTCGCCGTTGAGCGTGGTGCGGCCGGCGGTGGCGCCGAGCAGGAAGCCACGCGCGCGCATGTCGGCGGCCTGCCAGGCGGAATCGCCGATGCGCTGGAAGCCAAACATCGAATAGAAGATGTAGAACGGCAGCATCTGCAGGTCGTTCGTGGAGTAGCTGGTGGCCGAGGCCATCCAGCTGGAGAACGCGCCCGCCTCGGTGATGCCTTCCTCCAGCACCTGCCCGGCCGCGTCCTCGCGGTAGTACATGAGCTGGTCGCGGTCGACCGGCTTGTACTTCTGGCCGTGCGGCGCGTAGATGCCGAGCTGGCGGAAAAGGCCTTCCATGCCGAAGGTGCGCGCTTCATCGGCCACGATCGGCACGCAGCGCGGGCCCACCTGCTTGTCGCGCAGGATGATGTTGAGCGCCTGCACGAACGACATGGTGGTGGAGATCTCGCGCTCGCCCGACGACTTGAGCAGGCGGTCGAAGGCTTCGAGCTTGGGCGCTTCGAGCGACTGCGTGGCCTTGCGGCGGCGCTGCGGCAGGAAGCCGCCTAGCGCGCGGCGGCGCTCGAGCATGTACTCGACTTCCGGGCTCTTCTCGCCCGGGTGGTAGAACGGCACGGCGCCATCGGCGAAGGCGCTGTCCGGGATCGGCACCTGGAAGCGGTCGCGGTAGGCGCGCACGGCCTCGTCGTCGAGCTTCTTGGTCTGGTGCGTGGGATTGAGCGACTCGCCCGCCGCGCCCATGCCGTAGCCCTTCACCGTCTTGGCGAGGATGACGGTGGGCATGCCCTTGGTCTTGGTGGCGAGGTCGTAGGCGGCGTAGACCTTGTGCGGATCGTGGCCGCCGCGGTTGAGGCGCCAGATGTCGTCATCACTCATGGACGCGACGAGCTGCGCGGTCTCGGCGTACTTGCCGAAGAAGTTCTCGCGCGTGTACTTGCCGCCGAAGGCCTTGCAGTTCTGGTACTCGCCGTCGACGGTCTCCATCATCAGCTGGCGCAGGCGGCCGGTGGTGTCGCGCGCGAGCAGCGGATCCCAGTAGCTGCCCCAGACGAGCTTGATGACGTTCCAGCCGGCGCCGCGGAACTGGCCTTCCAGCTCCTGGATGATCTTGCCGTTGCCGCGCACCGGGCCGTCGAGGCGCTGCAGGTTGCAGTTGACGACGAAGACGAGGTTGTCGAGGCCTTCGCGCCCCGCCACCGAGATCGCGCCGAGGCTCTCGGGCTCGTCGGTCTCGCCGTCGCCCAGGAAGCACCAGACCTTGCGGTCGGACTTGGGCATCAGGCCGCGGCCTTCGAGGTACTTCCAGTTGCGTGCCTGGTAGATCGCGCCGATGGGGCCGAGGCCCATGGAGACGGTGGGGAACTGCCAGTAGTCCGGCATCAGCCACGGATGCGGATAGGAGCTGATGCCGCGGCCGTCGACTTCCATGCGGAAGTGGTCGAGCTGGTCCTCGGTCAGGCGGCCTTCGAGGAAGCTGCGGGCGTAGACGCCCGGCGAGCTGTGGCCCTGGATGCCGATGAGGTCGCCCGGGTGCCCTTCGCTCGGAGCGCGCCAGAAGTGGTTGAAGCCGACGTCGTAGAGCGTGGCGGCCGAGGCGAAGGACGAGATGTGGCCGCCCAGGTCGCCCGGCTTGCGGTTGGCGCGCACCACCATCGCCATCGCGTTCCAGCGCAGGATCGAGCGGATGCGCCACTCCATCGCGGCGTCCCCCGGGCTCTTGGCCTCGAGGTGCGGCGGGATGGTGTTGATGTATTCGGTGGTCGGATTGAACGGCAGGTGGGCGCCGGCGCGGCGCGTGACCTCGACCATGCCCTCGAGCAGCTGGTGGGCGCGCTGCGGGCCGTCGCGGTCGATGACCGCGGAGATCGATTCCAGCCACTCGCGACTCTCGGACGGATCCGGGTCGTCGTGCAGCATTTCGGAGATGGCGTGGGCGAGGTTGCCGATCATGCGTCTGCGGCCCCTTGGCCGCTGATGTGTGTGCAGGGGAAGGGTCGATTCTAGCAATGGCGCGCAGGCGGCCTTCCGCGCTGCAAACGAATGCGGGCGATGCGGCGGCGTACGGCCGGTGGCTCTGCGGCGGGTGGTCGCGGTGTTGACGTCGCGACCCATGACTTCCGGCCCGTTGGCGATCTACTAAGACCGTAGTACTAATACGGCCGTAGACCGATCCGAGGCCCCGATGACCGCATCCCCCACCCCCACCGAAGGCGAGCTGGCGATCCTGCGCGTGCTGTGGTCGCGCCGCGAGGCGATGACCGTGCGCGAGGTGCACGGCGAGCTGTCGAAGGCGAAGGACACCGCCTATACGACGGTGCTGAAGATGCTCACGATCATGGCCGACAAGGGCCTGGTGCGCCGCGACGAGAGCGAGCGCAGCCACACCTACGTGGCGGTGTACGCCGAGCCGGTGGTGCAGGGCTCGCTGCTGAAGGACCTGATGCGCAAGGCATTTTCAGGTTCAGCCGCCACGCTCGTGCAGCGCGCGATCGACGACGACGTGGCGAGCGCCGAGGACCTCGACGCGATCGCGAAGATGATCGCCGAGGCGAAGAAGAGGCGCGGCCGCTGATGGACGCGCTCGCCGCCCTCCAGCTGGGCCTGCCCGCGGCGCTCGCCTCGGCGCTGCTGCACTCGCTGTGGCAGGTCGCGCTGCTGGCCGGCGTGGCGTGGCTCGCGTTCGCGGCGATGCCCCGCGTGAGCGCGGCGGCGCGGCATGCGGTCGGCATGGCGATGCTGGTGGCGATGGTGGCGCTGCCCATGCTGACGGCGCTGCGCTTCTGGGCGCAGCCGGCGGTGGGCCTGCGCACGGGCTTCGTCCCCGCGATCGGCCTGCCGCGGCTGGACGCGGCGACGGGCACCTACGTCCAGGAAGCGAATCCGATCGCCGCGCTGCTGGTGCTCGGCTGGCTGGTCGGCGTCGCGCTGATGCTCGTGCAACGCCTGGCCGGCTGGCGCTTCGTGAGCGCGCTCGACCGGCTCGCCGCGCAGCCGCTGCCGCCCGACTGGGACGCGCGCCTCGCGACGCTGCGCGCGGCGATGGGCATCACGCGCGACGTCGCGGTGCGCGTCTCGGCCGAGGTGCTCGCGCCGTTCACCGCGCGCCTGCTGCGCCCGGTGGTGTGGCTGCCGCTCTCGCTCGTGACGGGCCTGCCGCGCGAGCAGGTCGTGGCGCTCGTCGCGCACGAGCTCGCGCACGTCGCGCGGCTCGACTGGCTGTGGAACGGGCTGCAGTGCGTGATCGAGGCGCTGCTGTTCTTCCATCCCGCCGCATGGTGGCTGGGCCGGCGCATCCGCGCCGAGCGCGAGCACGCCTGCGACGACCTGGCGGTGGCGGCGGGTGGGGACGCCATCGCACTTGCCGAGGCACTCGTGCATCTCGAGCGCGACCGGCATGCCGTTCCCCGCCTCGTCCTGGCCGCCCAAGGAGGCCCGCTCATGCAACGCATCACCCGATTGCTGTCTTCCCCGCCCACGCGCGGACGCTGGGGGGCCGTCGCCGCCCTGGGCGTCGTGCTCGGCGTCGGCACGCTGCTCGCCCTGCAGGTCGGCGCGACCGGCACCGGCCGCGGCATCCGCATCCAAGCCACCACCGACGGCCCGCTCGGCCCCGGCGACACCCGCGAGATCACCGCGCGCGGCGTGGGGGGCGAGCGCTACTACCGCGAGAGCCTCGATGCGCAGGGCCGGCGCAGCGAGACGTACAAGGTCGACGGCGAAGTGCGGCCGGTCGATGCGGGGGTGCGTCGCTGGGTCGCCGAGGTCGTGCGCCTGAGCGTGCCGCCGAAGCCGCCCGTGCCACCCAAGCCGCCGCTGCCGCCCGAGCCGCTGCGTCCGGGCGAACCGCCCACCCCGCCTGCACCACCGAGCATCGTCGACAGCGCGCTGTTCCAGTCGCTCGTCGCGCGCGTGGCTGCGGATCCGCAGGTGGTCGCCGCGATCGGCTCGCCGATCGAGGTCGTCCGCGACGCGCAGGTGCACGGTGCGATCGAGTTCGGCGACGGCGCGCGGCCCGATGGCGAGGCCGACGTCCGCATGCAGCTGCGCGGGCCCAAGGGCGCGGCGCGCGTCGCGGTCGACGCCAACATGGTCGACGGCCGATGGTCCACGCCGGAGGTGCGCCTGCTCGGTCGCCCGTGAGTTCTTTCGCCCGCAACTACTAACTCTTTCGTAGACAAAGGAACCGCCATGTCCCTGCTCCGCTTGCTCCCGCTCGTGCTGTGCCTCGCCCCGCTGCTGTCCGCGCATGCACGCGGTGCACCGGATCCGCGTCCCGTCACCGCCGCGCAGCGCCAGGCGGTGATTGCGACGCTCGATACGCAGCTGCAGTCGCACTACGTGTTCCCGGACGTCGCGCGCAACCTCGCTGCCGAGCTGCGCAAGCGCGAGGCCGCCGGCGCATATGCGAGCGCGAAGGACACGCGCGCCTTCGCCGAGGCGCTCTCGAAGGACATGCGCGAGCTTGGCCGCGACGGCCACTTCGACGTGAATTTCGATCCCGAATTCCGCCAGCGCCCGGGCGGCCCGCGCCAGCCGCCGAGCTTGGAGGAGGTCGAGGAGGGACGCGCCGCGGTGTCGCGCTACGGCTATGGCCTCGACAACCTGGCGCGCCTGCCGGGCAACGTCGGCTACCTCGAACTGCGCGGCTTCGGGCCGACCGAGCTCGTCGGCGAGGCGTTGACCGCGGCGATGACGGTGCTCGCCGGCACCGACGCGCTGATCATCGACCTGCGCCGCAACGGCGGTGGCGAGCCGAGCACGGTGGCCCACCTGATGAGCCACTTCTTCCCGCTCGGCGACGTCCGCCACCTCAACGACATCTACACCCGCCCCGACGACAGCACGCGCCAGTACTGGACCGATCCCTCGGTGCGGCTGCGCTATTCCAAGCCGGTCTACGTGCTGACATCGGCCCGCACCTTCTCCGGCGGCGAGGAATTCGCCTACGACATGCAGACGCAGAAGCGCGGCGTGATCGTCGGCGAGACCACCGGCGGCGGCGCCAATCCCGGTGATCCCTACAGCCTCGGGGAGGGGTTCGTGGCCTTCATCCCGAACGGCCGCGCGATCAATCCGATCACCAAGACGAACTGGGAGCACGTCGGCGTCAAGCCCGACATCGCGGTGGCCGCGGCGGACGCGCGGAAGGTGGCGCACGCGACGATCCTGCGCGAGCTGATCAAGGCATCGAAGGACGAGGCGGCGACCGCGGAACTGCGCGAGGTGCTCGCAAAGGTCGAGTCGGGCGTGGTCGACGTGCCGACCTACACGCCGCCGCGCTAACGGCGGGCGGCGGGGCCGGCGCCCGGCCCCGCCCTCGAGCCGGTCCGGGTCAGGGGTCCCTGCCGTGGACAGCCGGATCCGCGCGTGCGGCGCGATGCCCCGGGCATGACTTATGGGCCATTGGCGGTGCCGTCTCGGTGTTATACTTTACCAACACACCAGCCCACCACGCCCCCGGACCTCGCCATGAACGCCCTGACCTCCCTCTTCTCGACTTCCATCCCGCGCCCGACGAGCCGCCCACTGCCCGTCGACGCGCGCCCGCTCCGCCGCGAGCGCGATTTCGGCATCGGCTACGGTTCCAGCAGCGGCTATGCGGCGTCGACGCGTTACACCTCGGGTGGCGGGACGCAGCGCCTGCGTTTCAGCTGAGGGCAGCAGGGCCGACTGCGGCCGCAGCAGGCGTCGGCTCCAGCCGTCCATCGAGGTTGCCCGCACCTCGCCCGCATCGCCGCGAACGTGCCGAACGCCGGTCGACCACGTTTACCGCAGCCCGAAGACCCGCTTCGGCAGCAGCAGCTTGATCGCGCGCTCGGCGCTCTTGCGGCGCATGCCCGGATGCCGGAGCCCGCGCCAGATCGGCCCGATCCAGTCGCGACGCGGCCGGTCGAGGATCGCCTCCCGGGCATCGGCCTCGATGCGGTACATCTCCGCGATGAGGCGTGCTTCCTTCGCGCGGCCCGGCTCCAGGTCCGTGAGCACGCCGAGCGCATGTTCGAGGTCGTCGGCGATCGCGCGGTACATCACGATCGTGCGCTCGTAGCGGCGGCGCATCGCATCCGGGCCCTTATCGCCGCGCGCGAACAGCCAGTTGCCGAGGCTGTCGGGCAGCTGGCGGTAGTCAACGAGCACGTCGGGCAGGCAACGCCCGTGGCCCAGCAGCACGCCGCGTAGGGTGAGGATGTTGTCCTCCGCGCGCCCGCGCAGCGGACCGAAGCGGTCGATGACTTCGCGACGGAAGGCCATCGTGGCGCCGAGCAGCGTGGCCAGCCGCCCGACGCGCACGAAGTAGTGCAGGTCGAAGCGGTCGGGCATGCCCTGCACGCCCTGCTTGAGCGGTTCGCGCTGCGGGCCGATCTCGTCGACGGCACTGCCCATCACGAAGCAGCCGGGATCGGCATCGAAGGCTTCGAGTAGGCGACGCACGCGCTGCGGACGGCTGATGTCGTCGCCCGCCATGATCACGACCACCTCGCCGCTCGCCATTGCGAACAGGGTGTTCAGATGCGCGGTGACGCCCTGGTTGACCTCGTTGCGGCGCACCACCACGCGATGCGGGCCGTCGTAGCCGGCGACGTGGGCGCAGGCGACGTCGTAGGTGTCGTCGGGCGAGGCATCGTCCGAAACGATGATCTCGCAAGGCACGTCCTGCGCAAGGGCGCCGTCGATCGCCTCGCGGACGGTGTCGGCCGCCTTGTAGGCGATCAGCGCGATCGTGACGCGAGGCGCGCTCATGCGGCGGCGATCAGTCCCGCATCGGCGGCGGCGCGCAGCGCGTCGACCACGGCCTGCGCCTGCTCGTCGGTGAGGTGCGGGCCCATCGGCAGGCTCAGCACCTGCTCGTGAAGGCGATCACTGATGGGGAAGGCGTCGACGTCGTAGCCGGCGTCCGCGTACGCGCCCTGGCGGTATGCCGGAATCGGGTAATGCACCAGGGTGTCGACGCCGCGCTCGCGCAGATAGGCCTGCAGCCCGTCGCGGTCGCGTACCTGCACCACGTAGAGGTGCCACACGGGCTCCGCGCCGTCGGCGACGGTCGGCAGCACGAGGCCGAGGCTGGCGAGCGCCGCATCGTAGAACGCTGCGCGCGCACGGCGGCGGGCGTTCCACTCGTCGAGCCGTGCGAGTTTCACGCGCAGCAGCGCCGACTGCATCTCGTCCAGGCGCGAGTTCACACCCGCGACCTCGTGCACGTACTTTCGCGAGGAGCCGTAGTTGCGCAGCCGGCGGACCGCCCCGGCGAGTGACGCGTCGTCAGTGGTGACGGCGCCCGCGTCGCCGAACGCACCGAGGTTCTTGCCCGGGTAGAAGCTGAAACCCGCCGCGACGCCGAGCCCGCCGGCGCGGCGGCCGGCCCAGGTCGCGCCCTGTGCCTGCGCGGCATCCTCGATGACGTGCAGCCCATGGCGCTGCGCGATCGCCGCGAGCGCCGCCATGTCCGCGCACTGGCCGTACAGGTGCACCGGCATGATCGCGCGCGTCCGGGGCGTGATCGCCGCCTCGACGCGCCCGGGGTCGATGTTCGCAGTGTCGGCGCGGGGCTCGACCGGGACGGGGCGCGCGCCGGCGAGGCTCACGGCGAGCCAGGTCGCGATGAAGGTGTTCGCCGGCACGATCACCTCGTCGCCCGCGCCGATGCCGAGCGCACGCAGGATCAGCACCAGCGCATCGAGCCCGTTGCCGACGCCGATCGCGTGCTTCACGCCGCAGTAGGCGGCGAACTCGGCCTCGAAGGCCTCGGTCTCGGGGCCCAGGATGTAATGGCCGGAGGCGAGTACGCGCAGGGCGGCGGCGTCGAGCTCGGCGGCGAGCTCGTTGCGTGCCGCGGCGAGGTCGAGGAAGGGAACACGAGTCATGCGGTCGGGCCGTCCAGCGCGGCGATGAACTCGCCGTAATCGCGGTAGTAGTCGGATTCCTCGTAGACGGTCGAGGCGAGCACCATGCACACCGATCCGGAGGAGAAATTGTCGAGCTCGCGCCAGACCATGGTGTCGACGAGCAGGCCGTAGTACGAGCGGTTGAGGTGCACGCGCTCCTTGCGTCGGCCGTCGTCGAGCACGACGTCGAAGCTGCCGGCCATCGCGATGATCAGCTGGCGCAACTGCTTGTGCGCATGCCCGCCGCGCTCGGCGCCGCCAGGCACGTCGTAGAGGTAGTAGACGCGCTGGATGTCGAACGGCACGTGCCGGCCGCCTTCGACGAACGTGAGGTTGCCGCGCGGGTCGGAGATCTTCGGCAGGTCGACCAGCCGCCAGCGCGAGGATTCGCTCACTCGATCGTCCTCGCGGGCATGCCGCGTACGGTCGCGGCGTCGGGGACGTCGCGCGTTACCACCGCGCCGGCAGCGACCGTCGCGCCCGCGCCGATTCGCACGCGCGGCAGCAGGAGTGCGCCGAGCCCGATGCGCGCATGCGCGCCGATCTCCGGACCGCGGATGTCGCCTTCGACATAGCCGTCGCGTCCCATCGCATTGTCGTTCGCTGTGCCGACATGGCCGGAGACGAAGGCGCCCTCGCCCACCGTCTGGTTGCCGCACAGCCACGCATGGTCCATGAGCTTCACGCCGTCGCCGAGCGTGACCGCGTAGTTGAGCGTGACGTGCCGGCCCACGATCACGCGCTCGCCGATGCGGCAGGCCTCGCGGATCGAGGCGGCATCGCCGACGAGGCAGTTCTCGCCGAGCACCACGTCGTAGTAGATCACCGCATGCGGGCCGATCACGCTGCCCGCGCCGATGCGTGTTTCACCACCCGCGCCGACCTCGCGCGAGATCGCCGCGCTCGCGCGCGCGGGCTTGCCGATCACGGCGCCGGGGAAGATCTCCACGCCGTCTCCGATCACGACGCCCGCCTCGATCACCACATGCGGATGAACGATCACGCCGCGCCCGAGGCGCGCACCCGCGCGCACGACCGCGAACGCATCGATACGGCTGCCCTCGCCGACTTCGGCCGATTCGCAGAACGCGAGCCGATGGATGCCGCTCACGCGCCGTTCCCGCGCCGCCCCGGCTCGCGCGCCGCGCGGATCTGCGCATCGACGGCGGCGATCGCGGTCATGTTCACCACGCGACGCGGCGTCGAGGCCGGGGTGAGGATGTGCGCCGGCTTGTCGAGGCCCATCAGGATCGGGCCGATCGCCACGCCGTCGGTCATCACGCGGACCATGTTGTAGACGATGTTCGCCGCGTCGAGGTTCGGCATCACGAACAGGTTCGCGCGGCCCTTGAGCTTCGAGTTGGGGAACATGCGGTGACGCAGCTCGTCGTCCCAGGCGGTGTCGGCCTGCATCTCGCCTTCGATCTCGAGCTTGGGCGCGCGCTCGCGCAGGATCTCGAGCGTGCGGCGCATCTTCTGCGCGGAGGCGTTGTCGTGGCTGCCGAAGTTGGAGTGCGAGAGCAGCGCGACCTTGGGCTCGATGCCGAACAACTTGAGGCGGTAGGTCGCCTGCAGCGTGGCCTCGGCGATCTGTTCCGGGCACGGGTCGACCTGCACGTGGGTGTCGAGGAAGAACCAGGCGCCGAGGTTGTTGATGACGGCGGTCATCGCCGCCGTTCCGCTCACGCCTCGGTCGAAGCTGAAGACGCTGCGCAGGTAGCCGAGCTTCTTGTGGAATCGGCCGACGATGCCGCAGATCATCGCGTCGGCCTCGCCGCGCTCGACCATCAACGCGGCAATGAGCGTGGTGCGCGAGCGCAGCAGGTTCTTGGCGGCGGCCGGCGTGACGCCGCGGCGCTCGGTGAGCGCGTGGTACTGCTGCCAGTACTCGTCGAAGCGCGGGTCGGAATTGACGTTGGTCAGCTCGAAGTCGACGCCCGGCTGCATGCGCAGGCCGAGGCGCTCGATGCGCTTGCCGATGATGTCCGGGCGGCCGATCAGGATCGGCTTGGCGAGGCCCTCGTCGATCACTGTCTGCACGGCGCGCAGAACCGTCTCTTCCTCGCCTTCGGCGTACACCACGCGCTTGAGGTCGCTGCGCGCGCGGTCGTAGACGGGCTTCATCAGCAGGCCCGTGCGGTAGATGAACTGGCCGAGCTTCTCCTCGTAGGCGCGCATGTCGAGGATCGGGCGCGTGGCCATGCCCGAGTCCATCGCCGCGCGCGCCACGGCCGGCGCGAGCATCACCAGCAGGCGCGGGTCGAACGGGCGCGGGATCAGGTAGTCGGCACCGAATTTCGGGATGTCGCCGCCGTAGGCGCTGGCGAGGTCGCCGGCCTCCATGCGCGCGAGCTGCGCGATCGCGCGCACGCAGGCGAGCTTCATCGCTTCGTTGATCTCGCGCGCGCCCACGTCGAGCGCGCCGCGGAAGATGTAGGGGAAGCAGAGCGCGTTGTTGACCTGGTTCGGATAGTCCGAGCGGCCGGTCGCGATGATGCAGTCCGGGCGGACGGCCTTTGCATCCTCGGGGAGGATCTCAGGGTACGGATTGGCGAGCGCGAGGATGATCGGGCGCTCGGCCATGGACGCGACCATCTCGGGCTTGAGCACGCCGCCGGCCGAAAGGCCGAGGAAGATGTCGGCACCGACGCAGATGTCGGCGAGGCTGCGCTTGTCGGTGTCGCGCGCGTAGCGCGCCTTGTCGGGGTCGAGGTTCTCGCGGCCGGTGTAGAGCACGCCGTCGCGGTCGACCGCGAGGATGTTCTCCGCCCGCATGCCCAGCGCGACCAGCATGTCGAGGCAGGCGATGCCCGCGGCCCCGGCGCCGGCAGTGGCGAGCTTCACGTCCTCGATCTTCTTGCCGACGACTTCCAGCGCATTGAGCACTGCGGCGCCGACGATGATCGCGGTGCCGTGCTGGTCGTCGTGGAAGACCGGGATGTTCATCCGCTCGCGCAGCTTGCGCTCGACGATGAAGCACTCGGGGGCCTTGATGTCCTCGAGGTTGATGCCGCCGAAGGTCGGCTCGAGGCTGGCGATGATGTCGACCAGCTTGTCGGGATCGCGCTCGTCGACCTCGATGTCGAAGACGTCGATTCCGGCGAACTTCTGGAACAGGACGCCTTTGCCTTCCATCACCGGCTTGCCGGCGAGCGGGCCGATGTCGCCCAGGCCCAGCACCGCGGTGCCGTTGGAGATCACCGCAACGAGGTTGCCGCGCGCGGTGAGTTCGGAGGCGGCGTTCGGGTCCGCGACGATCGCCTCGCAGGCGTAGGCCACGCCCGGCGAGTAGGCCAGCGCGAGGTCCCGCTGCGTCACCAGCGCCTTGGTCGGCGCGACCCGGATCTTTCCGGGCGGATCGGCGCGGTGGTAGTCGAGCGCGGCCTGCTTGAGTTCGTCGGAACTGGACTGGGTCATCGGATCGCGGGACGGGACGGGCCCCCGATTCTACCCGCGGGGGCCGGTGGGGCCCGGTGGCGGAACGGCGGCCCCGGGGGCCGGTCGCGGGGAGGGCGGGCGCAGGCCGTGCGGCCGCGTCAGAAGTCGAGCAGGAAGCCGCCGTCGGTGGCCACGCTGTCGAGCCGGATGCGGTTGGCGAACAGCGAGAACGCCAGCATCCCGGCCAGGCCGTTGATGCGGGTCAGCCACGGCGGGAGCCAGCGCGGGGGCAGCAGGATGCCGGCCTCCCACAGCGGCTCGAAGCGCTGCACGTCGGCGAGCGTCATCTTCCCGGAGAACAGGTAGCGGCAGAGGGCGAGCTTGCGCTGGCGCAGGGCCCAGCGGAAGAACGTGTGCACGCCGACCAGGCCGCGCACGTAGACGGTGTCCTTGGTGAAGGCGCAGCCGCCGGTGGTGGGAACGCCACGGAAGATGCGCTGGGCCGAGGCGAAGCTCTCGTGCTCGGTCTGGCCGGCGTCGAGGAAATAGCGGAAGATGTCGATGAAATCGGCGCCATCGAGCGCCATCGCCACCGCCTCGATGCGCAGTGAGATGCGCTTCATGCGGCCGATGTCGATCGAGCCGGTGATCTGCTCGGCGAACGTCGCCAGGCCCTCCTGCGTGGCCGTCGAGCGCGGCGAGGACAGCGACAGGCTCGGCAGCACCGGCTGCTCGCGGCCGTTGAGGGCGGTCAGCGAATGCACGAAGGCCTCGTGCTGCAGCAGTTGCTGGCGGTCGTAGTCGGAGAAACCGGCGCCCGCGCGCAGGCGGATCCGCGTGGCGCCCGCGGCGGCCTTGGCGATCAGGTCGGGATCGAGCACGACGTCGATCACGCGCCCGTTGAAGTAGTCGTCGAGATCCCCCTGCAACTGCAGGCGCAGGGCGGTGGCCGAGATGCGGATCGTCTCGCTCGGCGCGAGCAGGCCGTTGTCGAGCTCGTCGGCGATGGAGATGAAGTGCCGCGCGGCCTCGCGGGTGGTGGGGCCGTCGCCGGGCAGCGCCTCGTTGGGTGCGCCGTAGAGCTCGGTCGAGAAGGCGACGACGTGCCGGCTGCCGAGCACTTCGCACATGCGCGCGGCGGTGGCCCAGCTGCGCGCGGAGTCGATCAGGTACTGGCCGAGCGGATGCGACGGATCGGCCTCGCGCACGATCGCCTCGAGCTCGGCGCGCGCTTCGCGGAAGTCGCTGCGCGGGTAGTCGACCACCGGCGGCCGCGCCGCGCCACGCGCGAAAGCGGTGAGGAAGTCGGCCTCCATGCCCGCCGGCCAGCTGACCAGCGCGAGCACGCGGATGTCGCGGGCTACGCGCACCATGCGCGCGTCGAGCGCGGCGTGATGCGCGATGTCGGGGGGATACGCGGCCGGCGTGGCCACTCAGCGACGCCCGGACGTGCCGTGCGGCCGGCGCCCCGGCGGTTTGCCCGGCGGTGGCGACTTCGCCTTCGGGTCCGCCTGCTGCGCGCGGCGATGGGCGAGGCTACTCGCCGCGCCGGCCACTTCGACGGAGAGCTTGCGGTAGTTCGCCAGGCGCTCCGGGCCGAGGCGGCCGTCGTCGAGCGCGGCGCGGACCGCGCAGCCGGGCTCCTTCTCGTGCGCGCAGTCGCGGAAGCGGCATTCGGCGGCGAGGGCCTCGACGTCGGCGAAGGTGTCCGCCACCGCCTCTTCGCCCGTGGGTTTGAGCTCACGCATGCCGGGCGTGTCGATCAGGCAGCCGCCGAGCGGCAGCGGGAGCAGTGCGCGATGGGTGGTCGTGTGCCGGCCGCGGGAGTCGTTGTCGCGGACACTTGCGGTCTTCATCCGCTCGAGCCCGAGCAGGGAATTGGTGAGCGTGGACTTGCCCGCGCCCGAGCTGCCCACGAGCACGCCGGTGCGCCCGGGGCCCAGCCAGCGGCCGAGCCGCGCGGCGTCGGCGGTGTCGCGCGCATTCACGACGACGACCTCCACCCCCGCGTCGGCAGCGGTCGTGAGGGCCTCGCGCGCCTCGTCGATCGTTGCGGCGCCGGCGACGTCGGCCTTGGTCAGCACGATGACGGGCGTCGCGCCGCTGCCGTGCACCAGCAGCAGGTAGCGCTCGATCCGGCGGGGGTTGAAATCGCCGTCGAGGCCGGACACGACGAAGACCACGTCGATATTGGCGGCGATCAGCTGCTGCTTGTAGTGCTCGCCCGCCGCGGCGCGCTTGATCGCACTGCGCCGGGGCAGCAGGGCCACCGCCTTGGCCGAGGCGCCGGTGCCCTCGACGAGCAGCCAGTCGCCCACGGCCGGCCGCTCGGTGGGATCGGTGCGTCCCGTCCGGTAGCCGGCCGGGCGTGCCCAGTCGGGCAGCGACTCCACGCCGTAACCGTCGCCGGGCCCCTCGGCGACGATGTAGCCGGTGCGGTGCTGCTCGATCGCGCGCGCCGGGCGGGCCCCGGGATGCGCCGCCAGGAGCGCGGCCCAGTCGCTCCAGGCCTCCGACGCCGTGAACGGCCAACCGATCGCCTGCAGGCGGGCGGGGTCGGCGGGCAGGACGGTCGGGGCCTCGTTCATCGCCCGATTCTAGCCAGAGCCGGTCCGCGGCCGGTCAGCGGGGCCCGTCGATTTTCCGTTAGGCTGGCCGCCATTTTCCGTGCCTGCCGCCGCTTCCATGTCCCACGTCCTCAAGACCCGCGAACGCCTGTCCGAAGTCCGCTACGAGATCCGCGGCGAACTCGCGCGACGGGCCCGGGAACTCGAGGGCCAGGGCCGTACGCTGATCAAGCTCAACATCGGCAACCCCGGCGCGTTCGGCTTCCGCGCCCCCGACCACCTGCAGCGCGCGATCGCCGACCGCATCCACGAGACCGATCCCTACACCCACCAGCAGGGCCTGCCGGCCGCGCGCGAGGCGCTCGCCGGCTACCACCGCGCCCGCGGCACGCCGAACGCGTCGCCCGAGCGCGTCTTCATCGGCAACGGCGTGAGCGAGCTGATCGACCTCTCGCTGCGCGCCCTGCTCAATCCCGGCGACGAGGTGCTCGTGCCCTCGCCCGACTACCCGCTGTGGACCGCCGCGACGATCCTCAACGACGGCGCCGCGGTGCACTACCCCTGCCGCCCCGAGGCCGGCTACCTGCCCGATCCCGACGAGATCGAGCGGCTGGTGACGCCGCGCACGCGCGCGATCGTGGTGATCAACCCGAACAATCCGACCGGCGCGGTGTACCCGCGCGAGCTGCTCGAGCGCATCGTCGCGATCGCGGCGAAGCACCGGCTGCTGTTGATGAGCGACGAGATCTACGACGAGATCGTCTACGACGGCGCCACGTTCCAGCCGCTCGCGCCGCTCGCCGGCGACGTGCCCTGCCTGTCGTTCGGCGGCCTGTCGAAGGTCTACCGCGCCTGCGGCTGGCGCATCGGCTGGGCCGTGCTCTCCGGCGACCCGCTCGCGATCGGCGACTTCCACCACGCGATGGACCTGCTCGGCGCGCTGCGCCTGTGCGCCAACGTGCCCGGCCAGTTCGCGATCGAGGCCGCGCTCTCGGGCACCGCGACCATCCACGAACTCACCCGGCCCGGCGGCCGCCTGTACGAGGCGCGCCGCGCGGTGATCGAGAGCGTGGCCGCCAATCGCCACCTCGAGATGACCACCCCGGGCGGCGCGCTGTACGGCTTCCCGCAGGTGGTCGGCGACGCCGCCGAGGGCTTCGACGACCAGGGCTTCGCGCTCGAGATGCTCGAGACCGAGGGCGTGCTGATCGTGCCGGGCACGAGCTTCAACCTGCGCGAGCGCAATGCCTTCCGGGTGACGCTGCTGCCCGAGCCCGACCAGCTGCGCGAGGTGTTCGCGCGCGTGGAGCGCGTGCTCGACCGGCGCGCCGCACAGGCGCAGGACGCCCGCGCGCAGGTCGCCTGATGGGCGCGCTGCGCTACCTCGCGCTCGGCGACAGCTACACCATCGGTGAGGGCGTCGACGAGGCCGGCCGCTGGCCCGTACAACTCGCGTCGCGCCTGCGCGATGCGGGGATCGACCTCGCCCCGCCGCGCATCGTCGCGACCACCGGCTGGACCGTCGACGAGCTCGCCGCGGGCATCGCCGCCGCGCAGCCGCTCGGGCACTGGGACGTCGTCTCGCTGGGCATCGGCGTCAACGACCAGTACCGCGGGCACAGCCCGTCCGACTACCGCACCGGCCTCGTCGACCTGCTCGACACCGTCGCGCATCTGGCCGGCGACGGTGGCCGCTTCTTCATGGTCTCGATCCCGGACTGGGGCGTGACGCGCTTCGCGCGCGCCGAAGGCCGAGATGCCGCGCGCGTCGCGAACGAGATCGACGAATTCAACACACTCGCGGGCGATCTCTGCGCGGCCCGGCGAATCCCGTTCGTCGACATCACGCCGATCAGCCGCGACCGCGGCGATGCCGACGCGATGCTCACGGGCGACGGCCTGCATCCGTCGGCCGCGATGTACGCGCGCTGGGTCGACGCAGTGCTGCCGACGGCGCACCGCCTGCTGGCGGACGCGACGTGAGCGCCGCCACGCGCCCGCTCGACGCGGCGACCGCGCGCACGATCGCGCGCGCCTTCCTGCCGGCGTCGAAGCTCGGCAATCGCTGGAACTACCACTACACGCAGGGCAAGCTGCGCAGCGACCCGTTGTATCCGGGCGTCGCCGATGCACTGCGCGGCACGTCCGCGCCGCTGCTCGACCTCGGCTGCGGGCTCGGCCTGCTCGCGCATACGCTGCGCGCTGATGGAATCGCGCTCGCCTATCGGGGCGTGGACGTCGATGCCGCCAAGATCGACAAGGCGCGCATCGCCGCGTCGCGCGCGCAGCTCGCGGACGTGGACTTCGAGGCGGTCGACCTCGCGCGCATGATCCCCGCGCATGCCGGCAGCGTCGCGCTGCTCGACGTGCTGCAGTACCTCCCGCCCGAGGCGCAGGACCGGCTCGTCGACGCGGCCGCGGCGATGATCGTGCCCGGCGCGCGGCTGGTGATCCGCACCGGCCTCGCGGACGGCGGCGGCCGGGCGCGCTTCACACACTTCGCCGACGTCGTCGGGCGCCTGACGGGATGGATGTATTCGGCGCCGCGCGTGTATCCGCAGCGCGCCGCGCTCGAGGCGCGACTCGCCGCTGCCGGCCTGCACGCGGACTTCGTGCCGCTGTACGGCGATACGCCGTTCAACAACTGGCGGATCGTCGCCGAGCGGAACTGAGCCTGCGACCGGAATGCCCGACTACGCCACGCTCGACGCCATCGCCGACGCGCACAATCCGATGCTCGGCCTCGTCTGGGCCGCGCTGCTCGTGCAGGCGCTCTTGCGCCGTGCCGGGCCCGTTGCGCTCGCCCGGATCGCCGCGGGAGCGGTCGCGCTCGTCGTCGCCTACGGCCTGATGGCAATCGACACGGCGACCGGGCTGTGGGGTCGCGCCGGGCTGGACGCGAGCACGCATGTCGCGGTCGCCGTGGCGATGATCACGTGGTTCGCGTTCGCATCGCGCGTGGCCGGTGCGTTCACTCTGGCGACGTTCGCCCTCTACGTGCCGCTGATGCTCCACCAGCGCTACCACTCGGCGGGGGACATCCTGACCACTGCGTTCGCGACGCTCGCCCTCATGCTGCCGCCGGCGTGGGTGCTGCGCCGTCGACTGCGGCTTCCTGCTCGCGCGGCGGTGGCCTGAGGCATTGGGCGAGACAGGGGACGCGCGGCTTCCGGCATGTCACCAACGCGTGCTGGCGGGATCGAGACGACGGATTTGCCGATGCACCGGGGGGGTCACGGGGCGAGCCGTGCGGATGCAGCGGGTGCGACGCGTGGGCCGTGCTCCACGGCGCGCGTTCGCGAGCCCTCGTCGAAACCCTCGCGCGCTGCGCCCATCGCGAGCGCGGGCCTTCTTGAAGGCGGACCTGCGTCGCCCTGCGCGCAGGTGGCCTCAGTCGGCCGCGACGTGCTCCACGGTCGGCGCGACCGCGCCGTCGCGCTGCGGCACCGGCAGCACGCAGCGGTAGCCGAGCGCATCGAGGCGCTGCAGCAGGCGCTCGAGCATCTCGACGTTGCGCCCGTGCGGCGCGCCCTCGTGCATGAGCACGATCGCGCCCGGTGCGAGCTGGCGCTCCACGCGTGCGACGACGGCCGCAGGATCACCCGCCACGCCGTCGAAGCCGCGCGCGTTCCAGCCGACGCGGGCGAGCCCCAGCCGCTTTAGCGGTGCGGAGACGAACGGATTCGCCATGCCGACCACCGCGCGGAACCACACCGGCGCCACGCCCGTCACGCGCGCGATCGCGGCCTGCGCGGCCTCGATCTCGCCGCGCATGCGCGACGGCCCGAGGGCCCAGAACCATTTCTCGGGATGGGATTCGCTGTGGTTTCCGAGCTCGTGGCCGCGTCGCAGGATCTCGCGCGCGAGGTCGGGCCGCGCCGCCACGTGCCGGCCGATCACGAAGAACGTCGCGCGGGCGCCGTGGCGGTCGAGCAGGTCGAGAATGGCGGGCGTCTCGGCCGACGGGCCGTCGTCGATCGTCAGCCAGACGACCTTCGCTTCGGTGGGCAGGCGCCGCACGACGGGGCCGAACATCGCGGAGTCGAAGCGCAGCGTGCCCCACCAGAACGCCAGGTGCGAGGCGAGCATCGCCGGCAGGCCGACGACCGTGCCGAAGCGCCACCACAGCACGGCCACGGCCGCCTGCGAGAGCAGCAGCGCGGCCCACCAGGCCTGCGGATGGCGCGGCGGCCGGTGCGGGAGGGCGATGGACTCGGTGGACATGCGTTCATGATGCCACGCGGCGTGCACGGGCCCTGGGGCCTAAAATGAGCGCTTCACTCCGAAGGATGCACCCCATGTCGCTCGATCCCGCCCTGCGCGCCCGCATCGATTCGCTGCTGCAGGCGAACCGCGTCGTCCTGTTCATGAAGGGCGAGCCGCGCATGCCGCAGTGCGGGTTCTCGGCGAAGGCCGCGGGCGCGCTCGATGGCCTGGGCGTCGAGTACGCGCATGTCGACGTGCTGAGCGATCCCGAGATCCGCGAGGGCATCAAGGCCTATGGCGACTGGCCGACGATCCCGCAGCTCTACATCGACGGCGAACTCGTCGGAGGCAGCGACATCATCCTGCAGATGGTGAAGTCGGGCGAGCTGCATACCGTGCTCGGCGTCGATGCGCCGGACCGCACGCCGCCGTCGATCGAGATCACCTCCGCCGCCGCGGCGATGCTCCGCGATGCGATCGCCGGCGCCGGCGCCGGGTACGCGCTGCAGGTCGCGGTGGACGCGCAGTTCCGCACGCAGCTCCAGCTCGGCCCGATGGATCCGGATGCGATCGCGACCGAGGCCGAGGGCATCCGCGTGCAGTTCGACCTCGCGAGCGCGCAGCGCGCCAAGGGCCTGCGGATCGACTGGGTGGACGACGAGCGCGGCCGCGGGCTGGTCGTGGAAAACCCGAACGCGCCGGCCGCGGTGAAGACCATCAGCGCGATCGACGCGGCGCAGAAGCTCGCCGACGGCGGCCTGACGCTGGTCGACGTGCGCCCGGTGGAGGAGCGCGCGATCGCCTCGGTGCGCGTGCCGTTCTCGGTGCTCGACGGCGGCGCGTCGGCCGAGATCGAGGCGCTGCCCAAGGACACGCCGATCGCCTTCCTGTGCCACCACGGCCGTCGCAGTGCGGAGGCCGCGGAGCATTTCCGCCGCCTGGGCTTTACCGACCTCTACAACGTCGAAGGCGGCATCGACGCCTGGGCGCAGACGGTCGATCCGGGCGTCGCGCGCTACTGATCGGTCTGCGACGGCGATCCTTCAGCGGCTCGCCGTCGTCGAGGCCTCGCGCGCGATCAGCGCGCGCACCGTCTCGACGACCGGATCGCGGCCGGCGCGCCAGTCGTCGGCCGTGAGCACGACGGGCACGTGCGGCGCGATCGAGCCACGCCGGTCCCACGGATGCGAGAGCTGCCAGCGCACGCCGGAGACGGTCGCGGCCGCGCGGCTCCACGGCAGCACGATGCGGGCCTCGTCGCCGTCCTGGTTGCCGGTCATGCCGGTCGGTTCACCGACGAAAACGGGCTTGGCGAGGCGCTCGAGATCCGTCGAGAAATTCGCCGCGGCCGAGTAGACGTTGCGGCCGATCAGCGCATACACGCGGCGGCCGTCGCCGGCCGAATGCGCGACGAGCGTGCGCAGCAGCTCGGTGTAGGTGAACGTGTTGCCGCCGTTGTTGTGGCGGAGGTCGACCACGACATTGCGCGCGCCGTTCGACGCGAGGTGCTTTCGAAGACGCAGGCCGAAGGCGGCGAGGTCCTCGTCCGGATCCGGCGCGACCTGGTTGAACTGCACGTAGGTGGTCGACAGGCCCGGCCAGTCCTCGAGCCAGTGCGACTCGCCGGTACGCGCGAGCCATGCGGGTGGCGCGACCCCCGGCGCGGCCGGAAGGCGCGGTCGCCGCGGCGCGGTGGCGGCGTCGAGCGTGACGTCGGTGGCGCGCCCTGCGGCATCGGCGAGCGTCAAGGTCACGCGCCTGGGATCGCGCGCGATACCGAGCCCGTGCAGCAGTGTCATGTCGGTAAGCCGCATCGGCGCGGTCCAGACGCCTTCCGCAGGGGAGGCATGCGAGATCGTGCCGAGCACGCGCTGGAGGACCGTCGCGGCGGGTACGCCGTCGACCGCCACGAGGCGTCGGCCGACGAGCCCGGCATGCGCGGGATCGGCCTGCACGACATGCAGGCCGTCGGGGAAGGCATAGAGCTGCACCGGCATCCAGCCGTAGCGCAGGCGCGCGCCGGGCAGTGGGCCGTCGGGCGTCGCGCCCCACAGCAGCGTGTGGCCGAGGCCGAGCGTGGCGACGAGCTCGCCGAGCCGTGCATAGACGGCGTCGTCGGACAGGCGCGGGATGTCGGCCCGCAGGCGCTCGGCGGCCTCGCGCGTGGCCGCGGGGAGCGGCGCGTCGCGGTAGGCGGGCGCGAGGCGGCGGATCTCGGCCAGCAGCCAGTCGAGGTCACCCCGCCAGCCGGCGACGCGGTCCTCCGTGGCGACCGGCACCGGCGCATCGAGCGCGGTCCAGCGCGGATGCGTACGCAGCGCGGCGAAGGCGGGATCCGCGAGCAGGCCGGGGCGGTCGAGATCACGATCCTCCTCGATCAAGTGGCGCAGGGTCTCGATCGCCGCGTCGTGCTGGCCGAGCGCGGCCTGCTGCGCGGCGATCCAGTAGCGCGCGCTGCCCGGTGTCGGGCCGATCAGTGCGATCGAGCGCTCGTAGGCGGCGATCGAGCCGGCGGCATCGCCGAGCTGACGGCGTGCCGTGCCGAGACCTGTCCAGCTCTCGCGATCGAGCGGGTAGGCCTCGACGAGCCGAGCGAAACGCTCGGCGGCCTCGCTCCAGCGACGTGCGTCCAGTGCCTGCCGCGCGAGGGCGAAGTCGGCGTGGTACGCCAGCGGGTCGGCCGGCGCATGCAGCACCGCCGCGTAGGGCGCCGGATACGGCGCGGGCGGGGCCGCGGTCGCGTCGGGCGCCAGCAGCGAGGCGAGAAGGAGACTCGGGACGAGCAGGCGCATGGCGGGCCGGGGCAGTCGGATTCCCCCTGGGATGCGCGAACCGCCCGCCGGGTTTAAGCCTCAGCCCGCGAAGCCGCCGGCCTCGAGAAAGGCCTGCTCGGCCGCGGTCGTGGCCCGGCCCAGCGCGGCATTGCGATGCGGGAAGCGCCCGAAGCGCTCGATGATGTCGAGGTGCAGCCGCGCCCAGCGGTCGGCGTCCTCGCCCTGCAGGCGTGCATGCAGCTCGAGCGACAGGCGCTGCTCGTCGATCGCCTCCGAATGCTCGAACGGCAGGTAGCAGAACACGCGCAGCGCCGGCTCGACCTGCAGGTCGAAGCCCGCATCGATGGCGCCCCGTGCAAAGTGCCGGGCGAGCGGGTCGGTCGCGTACGCATGCGCGCTGCCGCGGAAGACGTTGCGCGGGATCTGGTCGAGCAGGAGCAGCAGCGCGAGCGCGCCGTCCGGCGTGGCGGCCCAGGCGTCCAGCTCGCGCCGTGCGGCGCGATGGTGTGCGGGCAGCCATGCGGCGCACGCGGCGTCGAAGCCGGCATCGCGCGCGAACCAGCGCGCGGGTCCGGCCTCGCGCCAGAAATCGATCAGCGCCCGCGCATCCTCGTGCTCAGTCATCCTGCGTGCTCCCCAGCTGGGTCTCGAGTTCGGCGGTCCACGCAGCGGTCAGGCTCTCGAGTGTGACGGCCTGGATCAGCGCGCGGATCGGACCCCGGGAATAGCACTGCGCGATGAAGATCGCATGGCGGTCGCGGAAGGCGAGCCAGGCCGCCTGCGCGCGGTCGAAGGCGAGCTCGCCCTCGCCATCGAGCTGCCCGCGCACCTGCGCGACGACACGCCGCATGCGGGCGTCGGCGAAGAGAAGGCGCTCGCGCGCCTGCGCGGTGAACTCGTCGTCCTGCAGCACCTCGATCGCGCCGCGCTCGATGACTTCCTCGGCGCGTGCCACGTGCCCGTCGGCGAGCTCGACCGCGGTCTGCGCCTTGCCGACGAGCCCGGTCTCGAAGCGCTGCAGGTCGCCGAGGCTGGTGCCGCTGCCCTCGAGCGTCTGCTTGAGCGCGAGGAGCTTCTGGCTGCGCTCGATCGCCTCGGACGTCTGCCGGCGTTCCACGCGGCGCTGGATGAAATAGAAGGCCCACGTCAACGCCGCACCGAGGACCACCAAGAGGGCCTGTTCCATGTTCCGCTCCTGTCTGGTGCGACAGTCTGCGGGTCGGGCATCTCAGGCGTCGCGACGTGGGCGGCCGTTCGTCGCCGACCGCCGAATGCGGAAAACCCCGGGATTTCCCGGGGTTTTCGCAGGTGCTTCACGCCATGCCGTCGCGGCGTGACCGGCGTCACTCGTCGAAGCGCAGGTGCCGCACCGACTTGCCGTGGCGGCGGATCAGGCGCAGCGCCTCGATGCCGATCTGGATGTGGTTGTCGACGAAGTCGGCGGTCACGCGCAGGTCGGATTCGGCGGTCTTCACGCCTTCGGGCGTCATCGGCGCATCCGACACGAGCAGGAGCGCGCCGCACGGAATGCGATTGGCGAAGCCCGCGGCGAACACCGTCGCCGTCTCCATGTCGATCGCCATGCAGCGCAGGCGCCGCAGGTAGTCCTTGAACGCCTCGTCGTGCTCCCAGACGCGACGGTTCGTCGTGTAGACGGTACCGGTCCAGTAGTCGTGGCCGAGGTCGCGGATCATCGTGGAGACGGCGCGCTGCAGGGCGAACGCGGGCAGCGCGGGCACCTCGGGTGGCATGTAGTCGTTCGACGTGCCCTCGCCGCGGATCGCGGCGATCGGCAGCACCAGGTCGCCGAGCTTGTTGCGCTTCTTGAGGCCGCCGCACTTGCCGAGGAACAGCACCGCCTTCGGGCAGATCGCCGAGAGCAGGTCCATGAGCGTGGCCGCGTTCGGGCTGCCCATGCCGAAGTTGATCATCGTGATGCCGTCGCTCGTGGCGCTGGGCATCGGCTTGTCGAGGCCGACGATCGGCGCGCCGGTCAGTCGCGCGAACGTCTGCAGGTAGCCGCCGAAGTTGGTGAGGAGGATGTGCTCGCCGAAGTCGCCGAGGGCGACGCCGGTGTAGCGCGGCAGCCAGTTGGCGACGATGTCCTGCTTGTCTTTCATTTGAACTCGTTCATGTTTTTTGCCCGATTGTGGCACCCCCCGTGACAAAGGTCATGGTGACGTCCGGCCTCCGCGCCGGTTACGGTCGCGGGTCCCCTCGCCCTGCGGCCCGCCATGTCCCGAACCCTCCTCTCCCTGCTGTGCACGGTGCTCGTCGCCGCGCCGCTCGCGGCGCCCGCCGCGGATGCCGCGCAGCCCGCCGGCAAGTCGCCCTCGCGCTTCGTGCAGGACCCGTATCCCAGCACCTACCGTGCGCTGCCGAGCGGCCCGGTGCTGATCCGCAATGCCATCGTGCTCACCGGCACCGGCGAGCGCCTCGATGGCGCCGACGTGCTCATGCGCGACGGGAAGATCGCGCAGGTCGGCCGCGGGCTCGAGGCGGCGGCCGGCACCACCATCGTCGACGGCACCGGCAAGTGGGTCACGCCGGGCATCATCGACGTGCATTCGCACCTCGGCGTCTACGCGAGCCCGGGCACGCAGTCGCACCAGGACGGCAACGAGGCGACCAGCCCGGTCACCGCGAACGTCTGGGCCGAGCACTCGATCTGGCCGCAGGACCCGGGCTTCCACACCGCGCTTGCCGGCGGCATCACCGCGATGCAGATCCTGCCGGGCTCGGCCAACCTTGTCGGCGGCCGCGGCGTCACGCTCAAGAACGTGCCGTCCACCACCTATCAGGGCATGAAGTTCCCGGGTGCGCCATGGGGCCTGAAGATGGCCTGCGGCGAGAACCCCAAGCGCGTCTACGGCCAGAAGGGCGGACCAAGCACGCGCATGGGCAACGTGGCGGGCTACCGCGCGGCCTTCATCGACGCGAGCGAGTACCGCCGCAAGAACATGCCCAAGCCACCGAAGAAGCGTTCGTGGTGGCAGGGCGGCGGCAGCGTCGACAGCCAGCAGGACACCGGCGGCAAGCGCGACCTCAAGATGGACACGCTCGCCGGCGCGATCAACGGCGACATCCAGGTGCACATCCATTGCTACCGCGCCGACGAGATGGCGGTGATGCTGGATCTGGCCAAGGAATTCGACTTCAAGGTCGCGGCCTTCCACCACGGCGTGGAGGCCTACAAGATCGCCGACCGGCTCGCACAGGACGGCGTCTGCGGCGCGCTGTGGGCCGACTGGTGGGGCTTCAAGATGGAGGCCTACGACGGCATCCAGGAGAACATCGCGATCGTCGACAGCCGCCCGGGCGGCTGCGCGATCGTGCATTCCGATTCCGAGGAGGGCATCCAGCGCCTCAACCAGGAGGCGGCGAAGGTGATCGCGAGCGCGAAGCGCGCGGGCATGGAGATCGCGCCGGAGCGCGCGATCCGCTGGCTCACCAGCAATGCGGCCAAGTCGCTCGGCGTGCTCGACAAGACGGGCACGCTCGAGGCCGGGAAGATGGCCGACGTGGTGCTGTGGAACGGCAATCCCTTCAGCGTCTACGCCAAGGCCGAGCAGGTCTACATCGACGGCGCGCGCGTGTACGACCGTGCCGACCCGTCGCGCCAGCCGGTTTCGGACTTCGTGATCGGCCAACCCACCGCGCTCAACACGGGAGGTGCGCGATGAGCGCCCGTCTGAAGATCCTCGCGGGCGCGGTGCTGCTCGCGCTCGCGCCGATCGCGTCCGCGCAGGACATGCTGATCCGCAATGCCACGGTGCACACCGCGACCGAGCGCGGCACGCTGCAGGGCGCCGACGTGCTGGTGCGCGGCGGCAAAGTCGCCGCGATCGGCACCGGCCTGTCGGCGCCTGCCGGCGTGCCGAGCGTCGACGCGGGCGGCCGCCCGGTCACGCCGACGCTGTTCGGCGGCATCACCGCGATGGGCATCGAGGAAGTGTCGGGCGAGCAGACCACCGTCGACAACACGCTCACGCTCGGCAAGCCGACGCGCGAGATGACGGTGCGTCCCGAGTTCGACGTCACGCTCGCGTTCAATCCCGAGTCCTCGCTGCTCGGCGTGAACCGCGTCGAGGGCCTGGGCTGGACGCTGCTCGGTCCGGGCACCGGCGAGGGCGGCTCGATCATCGCGGGCCAGGGCGCCGTCGTGCGCCTCGACGGCTCGCCGGATCCGGCCGGCCCGAAGGTGCTGTTCGTCGCGCTGGGCAACGACGCCTCCGGCCTGACCGGCCAGTCCCGCGCGGCGCAGTGGATGCTGCTGGAGCAGTTCTTCGACGAGGCCCGTGGCCGTATCCCGGCCACCTCGCCGATGGCGATGCTCACGCCGGCCGGGCGCGCGGTGCTGTCGCGCTTTCTCGCGGGCAATGGGCGGGTAGTGTTCAAGGTCGACCGGGCCGCCGACATCCGCCGGCTGCTGCGCTTCTCCGCCAAGCACGGCCTGCGCATCGCGATCTCCGGCGGTGTGGAAGCCTGGAAGCTCGCGCCCGAACTCGCCCGGGCGAAGGTGCCGGTGTTCGTCGATCCGCTGGCGAACCTGCCGGCCGACTTCGACCGCCTCGGCGCGCGCATGGACAATGCTGCGCTGCTGCGTGCCGCGGGCGTGCAGGTCGGCATCGTGCAGTCGGGTGATGCCTCCCACAATGCGCGCAAGGTCCGCCAGCTCGCGGGCAATGCCGTGTCCTACGGCCTGCCCTGGGAGGACGGCCTCGCCGCGCTCACGCGCGTGCCAGCGGAGACGTTCGGCCTCGCCGACGCCGGCCGCATCGCCGTGGGCCAGCGCGCGGACCTCGTGCTGTGGAGCGGCGATCCGCTCGAGGTGAACACCGTCGCGCAGCAGGTGTGGTTCGGTGGCCGGGCGATCGAGATGCGCAGCCGCCAGACGGAGCTGCGCGATCGCTACCTCGCGCCCCCGGGCGCGCTCCCGCGCGCCTACGACGTCCCCGACCGTCGCCGCTGAGCGGCGCATCGGCCCGGTCCGGTCGCTGTAGGCTGCAGCGACCGGACCGACCGCCCGACCCATGCCTCTCCTCGCCACCGCCGCGCTCGCCGCGGGCTTCGCCCTGCAGCCCACCGGCACGTTCCATGCGGACGAGCCGGTCGCGCGCGACGGCGAGCGCTGGCTCGCGCTGGTCGACGACACGGCGGGCCGCCCGGCGCTGGTCGCCACAAGCGTGCAGGTGCACCGCGTACACGATCCGATCGCCGATGCCGACGACGGCCCCGCGACCGGGCTCGAGGTCACCGCCGTGGACGTCGACCCGCACGCGGAAACCGCGATGCTGCTGAGGGGCCCGCGCCTGCGGCCCGGCGCGATCGAAGCCGGCCGCGTCCTCGACCGCCCGGACGATGCGGGCCCGGAGGCCATCGCGGCCTTCGTCTTCCGCGGCACGACCTGGCGCCTGCGGGCCCGCTGCCCGGAGCGCGGCGACACGGTCGCATCCGCCGCGGACGACGCCCCCGCGTGGCAAGCCTGCGATCTGGCGCTGGACAACGGACGCGAGCGCCAGGTGCTTCAGACGGTGCGCGGCATGCGGCAGGGTGATGGCCGATGGGCCTTCGGCGACGAGGCCGGGCCCGTCCTGCTGCAGGTCGGCGACTTCGACCGCGACGGACGGCCGGACCTGATCCTCGACACGACCGATCACTACAACGTCTCCCGCCCCACCCTGTTCCTCTCGGGTGGCACCCGCGACGGCGAGCTCGTACGGCGCGTGGCCGGCTACGAGAGCGTCGGCTGCTGAACACCATACGCATGCGTGCGGAAAATCGGCACTTCAGCCGTTCCGCATCCGGTCGATAATTCGCCCCGTAATCATGCGACCACAGGCCACAGGGGGCCGGAATCATGCGTATCGGTATCGTCGTCGACTCGGCCTGTGACTTGCCGCTCGAGTACATCCAGAACAACGGCATCACCATGCTGCCGATCACCGTCAAGATCGGCGAGGCGGTGCTCGCCGACCAGCGCAACGAGCAGGCCACGCTCGAGTTCCTCGAGAACAAGTCCGACGAGCTCCTGTCGCAGGCCGAGACGCAGCCCTTCACGGTGCAGCAGATCCAGGACCTGTTCCTGCGCAAGCTCGTGATCGACTACGACTACGTCTTCTGCATGACGATCACGAAGACGCGCAGCCCGGTCTACGAGAACGCCAACCAGGCGAGCTTCGCGATCCTCAACGACTACAAGGGTCCGCGCACCGCGGCCGGCATCACCACGCCGTTCGCCCTGCGCGTGATCGACACCCAGAGCGTGTTCGCCGGCCAGGCGATCTGCGCGGTGGAGGCCGTGCGCCTGCGCGAGACCGACGAGGGCGCGCCGAAGATGCGCGCGCGCATCGAGAACATCGCGCTGAACACGCAGGCCTACATGGTCACCCGCGACCTGCAGTACCTGCGCGCCCGCACGCGCCACCGCGGCGACCGCTCCGTGAGCTTCCTGTCGGCCACGCTGGGCAGCGCGCTCGACATCAAGCCCGTGCTGCACTGCAACCGCGGCGAGACCGGCCCGGTCGCGAAGATCAAGGGCTTCGACAACGCGGCCGAGAAGCTCTTCACCTTCGCCGCGCGCCGCGTGCGCGAGGGCAAGCTGATGACGCCGACGATGGCGGTGAGCTTCGGCGGCGTGCCGGGCGAGCTGCAGCGCCTGCCGGGCTACACGGAGCTGGTCGACACCTGCAGGAAGAACGGCGTCGAGCTGCTGCAGAGCATGATGTCGCTGACCGGCATGGTGAACGTCGGCAAGGGCTCGCTGACGCTCGGCTTCGCCTCCGAAGCGCCCGCCTGGGATTGAGCCCGCGCAGCGCGACGCCGGTCACGCCGGCCGCGCTGGGCACAGGACTTCCGGCCCAGTCGGGCCGCGTTGCGCTCCGGTAACGTCGACGGGTTCTCCTGCCCATCGACGCCATGACCCTCGAACGTTCCCTGCTCTCCCTCGCGCTCGCGCTCGCGAGCGCAATCGCCTTCGCTCCCGCGGCCACCGCCCAGGACGGCAAGCACGCACCGCCGCCGGAGAAGGACCCCAAGCTCGAGCAGGACGCGCTCGCCCCCGCCGGCGTCGATCCGGCCCGGACCGCGAACGACGCGGCACGCGGCGGCGCCAAGCCGGCCGCGGCCGACGACAAGACGTGGAACGTCAACACCCCGCGCGGCCAGAGCAAGACCGTCAGCTTCAGCACCGACGAGGGCACGTGGCTCGACGTCGACGTCTCGCCCGACGGCCGCCAGGTCGCGTTCTCGATGCTCGGCGACATCTACCTGCTGCCGATCGGCGGCGGCGCCGCGCGTCGGATCACCAGCGGGCTCTCGTGGGACGTGCAGCCGCGTTTCTCGCCGGACGGCACCGAGATCGCCTTCACCTCCGACCGCGGTGGCGGCAACAACCTCTGGCGCATGCGCACCGATGGCTCGAATGCCGTGCAGGTGACCAAGGAGGATTTCCGCCTGCTCAACAACCCGGCGTGGACGCCGGACGGGCAGTTCCTGATCGGCCGCAAGCATTTCACCGGCGAGCGCTCGCTCGGCGCCGGCGAGCTGTGGATGTACCACCGCGCCGGCGGCGCAGGCGTGCAGCTGACCAAGCAGAAGAACGACCAGCAGGACCTCGGCGAGCCCGCCGTCTCGCCCGACGGGCGCTACGTCTACTTCAGCGAGGACGTCACTCCCGGACCGACCTTCCAGTACAACAAGAACCCCCACGAGGGCATCTACGCGATCAAGCGCCTCGACCGCGAGACCGGGCGCGTCGACACGCTGCTCTCCGGCCCCGGCGGCGCGGTGCGTCCGCAACCCTCGCCCGACGGCAAGTCGCTCGCGTACGTGAAGCGCATCCGCGACAAGACCGTGCTGCATGTGCTCGACCTCGCCAGCGGCGCCACGCGCCCGGTCTGGAACGGCCTCTCGCACGACCAGCAGGAAGCCTGGGCGATCTTCGGCCCGTACTCGAACTTCGACTGGACGCCGGATTCGAAGTCCGTCGTGGTCTGGGCGCAGGGCAAGCTCTGGCGCGTGGACACCACCAGCGGCGCGGCGACGAACGTGCCGTTCACCGCGCAGGTCGAGCAGACCGTCTCGCAGCCGCTGCGCTTCGCGCAGACGATCGACGAGGGCACGTTCAGCCCGAAGATGATCCGCGACGTGGCCACCAGCCGCGACGGGCGCACGCTCGTCTTCCACGCACTCGGCCAGCTCTACCGGAAGACGCTGCCGAACGGCACGCCGCAGCGCCTGACGAATTCGAGCGGCGTCTACGAGTACCAGCCGAGCTTCAGCCGCGACGGCTCGCGCCTGCTCTACACCACGTGGTCCGACGACGGCCTCGGCGCGATCTGGCTGCGTGATGCGAACGGGGGCGGCCAGGGCCGGAAGATCACCGCCGAGAAGGGCTACTACTACGGCCCGACGTTCTCGCCCGACGGCCGTCGCATCGCGTACGCGAAGACGCGCGGCACCGGCCTGACCGGCGCGCTGTGGACGCAGGACCCGGGCATCTACGTCGTGGACGCGAACGGCGGCAAGCCCGTGCGCGTGGCGCTCGAGGGCAGCGAGCCGTCCTTCAGCAGCGACGGCAGCCGCATCTACTATTTCACCGGCGGCGGCCTGAAGAAGAAGCTGATGTCGGTCGGCCTCAACGGCGAGGAGCCGCGCGAGGTCTACGACCTCAAGTACGCCAACAACGTGCGCATCAGCCCGGACGGCAAGTGGGTCGCCTTCACCGAGCTGTTCAATGCCTACGTGACGCCGCTCGTGGTCACCGGCAAGTCCGTCGAGCTCAGCCGCGACAGCAAGGCGATGCCGGTCATGCAGGTCACCGCGGACGTGGGCAGCCACCTGCACTGGAGCGCGGACTCGAAGACGCTCAACTGGATGGTGGGCGACCGCTACTTCTCGCGCCCGCTCAACCAGACGTTCGCCTTCCTGCCTGACGCGCCGTCGGTGCTGCCGAAGCCGACGTCGAGCGAGGGCGGCATTCCGGTCGGCGTGACGGCGCAGGTGTACACACCGCAGCAGACGGTCGCCTTCACCGGTGCGCGCATCGTGACCATGCGTGATGCGGAGACCACGCAGGAGGTGATCGAGAACGGGACCGTCGTGGTGCGTGGCGACGAGATCGTCGCCGTCGGTCCGGCGGGCGCCGTGCAGGTGCCGGCCGGCGCGCGGACGATCGACGCCACCGGCAAGACCATCGTCCCGGGCTACATCGATGCGCACGCGCATTCGGCGAACTTCGGCAGCGGCATCGTCCCGCAGCAGAACTGGGCGTACTACTCGAACCTCGCCTTCGGCATCACCACGATGCACGATCCTTCCGCGAGCACCGAGTTCGTGTTCTCGCAGGCCGAGCTGCTGAAGGCCGGCAAGATGGTGGGCCCGCGCCTGTTCTCGACCGGCACGATCCTCTACGGCGCGGACGGCGACTTCAAGGCGGTGATCAACTCGCTCGACGACGCGCGCAGCCATGCGCGGCGCATGAAAGCCGCGGGTGCGTTCTCGCTCAAGAGCTACAACCAGCCGCGCCGCGACCAGCGCCAGCAGATGAACCAGGCCGCGCGCGAACTCGGCCTGCTGGTGGTGGAGGAAGGCGGGTCGACGTTCCACCACAACATGACGATGGTGCTCGACGGCGCCACCGGCGTGGAGCACAACCTGCCGATCGCGCCGCTGTACAAGGACGTGCTCGGCCTGTGGTCGCAGACCGACGTGCGCAACACGCCGACGCTCGTGGTGAGCTACGGCGGCGTGTCGGGCGAGTTCTGGTGGTACTCGCGCGACAATGTCTGGGAGGACAGGAAGCTCGCCCGCTTCTTCCCGCGCGAGACGCTCGACGCGCGCTCGATCCGCCGCGAGACGGCCCCCGACTGGGACTACTGGCACATCGAGGTGGCCAAGTCGGTCAAGAAGATGCGCGACGCCGGCATCAAGATCCAGGTCGGCGGCCACGGCCAGCTGCAGGGCCTGAGCCCGAACTGGGAGGCCTGGTCGCTCGTGCAGGGCGGCTTCACCCCGTTCGAGGCGCTGCGCGCCTTCACCATCGACGGTGCCGACTACCTCGGCCTCTCGAAGCAGCTCGGCTCGATCGAGCCGGGCAAGCAGGCCGACCTCGTCGTGCTCAATTCCAATCCGCTGGAGAACATCCGCGCCACCATCGACACGCGCTACGTGATGGTGGACGGGCGCCTGTTCGACGTGGAGAAGGACATGGCCGAAGTCGGCGGGCTCAATGCGAAGGCGCCGGAATTCTTCTGGCATCGCCAGGCCGACGGCCTGAGCTTCGGGCAGGGCGGCACCGAGCCGGTGACGCACACCGAGGACTGATTTCTCGCGATCGTTGCGCCTCGACGGCCCGCCTCGCGCGGGCCGTCGTCGTTCCGCACGACGCTACGGCGTGAGCGTCTTGATGACGATGCGCCCGGCGCGGCCGTCTGCGCCGCGCTCGAGCACGATCTCGCGCATGCCGGCCACGTTCTGCCAGCGGATGGCGTCCTCGCCCACCTCGAGCGGCTCGGCGCCGGCGAGCCCGATGCGCGAGATCGTCGCGGGCTCGAACGGCGCGCCACCGAGGTCGGCGATCACGATGTGGTCGGCCATGCCGTCGATGAAGGTGATCTCGGAATTGCCACGCGGATACGTACAGCGGCGGCCGCCGGCGACGTCCGCGCAGCCGGACGGCGCGCCGAGCAGCGCCTGTACGCCGGCCTCGCCCTGGCTCGCGAGCGGACGCACGTCCACCGGACCGGCGGCGCTGTCGCCCGTCACTGCCGGGGCGAGCGGGGGACCGGACGGCGCGACGATCGGTCCCGCATCGGCGGCCGGCGTCGCGGAGTCCGTGGCCTTGTCGTCGTCGCGTCGGCCGCAGCCGGCGAGCAACGGCATCAGAAGGAGAACGGGCAGCACGGCTCGGGACATGCGCATCGGGGCGCTCCAACGCAGGGGAGCTCCGATCCTCGGCCGTGGCGCGCGGAACGTCCAGCCCACTCGTCGAGTTGTTCACCGCATGCGGATGCAGGATGAATAGGATGTCCGCGACAGAGGAGATGCCCATGCCCACGCGCTATTACATCCGCCTGCCCGATGGTGCCGCCGCCCGCGGCAGCGAGCCCTCGCTCGCCTTCACCGCGCACGGCGCCGAGGAGTTCGCCGAGCAGTTGCAACACGCGATGCGCACGACGGACACCTACGAGCGCTGGCGCGGCCGGCAGGCCGAGCCCGACGAGGTCGATCCCGCACTCGGCGCGACCGATCCCGCCGCCACGGTGCGCGGCGAGCAGAACGACCTCGCGATCGACCTGGTGCTCACCACCGTGCTGCCGGGCGACGTCGTCCGCCACCGCCTGCGCCTGCTCGCGGGCAGCGGCTGGCAGCTGCGGGACGTCACCGCGGCCTGAGCCCCGCGCCCCGGTAGACTGCGCGGCCCGCACCCGACGAGCCGCGCCATGCCCGACCGCCTGCCGATCCTGCTGTCGTGGAGCGGCGGCAAGGACGCGGCCTGGACCCTGCACGCGCTGCGTGCGCGCGACGACGTCGAGGTCGCCGGCCTGCTCACCACCGTCAACGCGGGCTTCGATCGCATCGCGATGCACGGCATCCGCCGCGACGTGCTCGCCGCGCAGGTGGCGTCGGTCGGCCTGCCGCTCGTCGAGGCGGTGATCCAGCCGCGCTGCGACAACGACGCCTACGAGGCCGCGATCGCCGCGGCCCTCGACACGGCACGCGCACGCTGGCCGGGCCTGTCGACCCTCGCCTTCGGTGACCTGTTCCTCGCCGACGTGCGCGACTGGCGCATCGCCTCCTGCGCACGCATGGGCTTCGACGTGCTCACGCCGCTGTTTGGCGCCGACACCGGGGCGCTCGCGCGCGAGATGCAGGCCGGCGGCCTGCGTGCGCACCTGTGCTGCGTCGATACCCAGCAGCTCGATGGCGACTTCTCGGGGCGTCCCTTCGACGCGGCGTTGCTCGATGCCCTTCCCGCCACCTGCGATCCCTGCGGCGAGAACGGCGAATTCCACACCCTGGTGGTGGACGGCCCGATGTTCGCGCGGCCAATTGAGGTCCGGCCTGGCGAGCGCGTGCGGCGCGACGGGCGCTTCCTCTACAGCGACTTCCTCATCGCCTGAGGGCGGCCGGCGCGTACGCGCCGGCCGCGGTCGAACTCAGCGGTGCGCCTGGGCGCGGGTCTCGCCGACGCGGGCCGAACGCAGCAGCGGCCCGATCTGGTACAGCGCCGACAGGCCGACCAGCGTGTAGACGATGCGCGAGAGCGGCGCATCCTGGCCGCCGAACAGGGCCGCGACGAGATCGAACTGGAAGGCGCCGACGAGGCCCCAGTTGATGCCGCCGACGATGAGAAGCACGAGCGTGATCATGTTGAGCGCTTTCATGGAGATCTCCTTTGGGGGGAAAGGTGACGGCCGGTGCCCGGCACGACTGGAAATGCCGGGCCGGAGCGGTGGCCTCCCGCTCCCCGGGCCGTCTTCGATGGCTACGGGGCGCGTCGGGCGGCGGATGCGGCCGTAACGAGGCGACTGCAGGCATCGCCGGTCGACCGGATCGACGCCCCGTCCGGAGCCTGCGTGCGTACACGCGTGCAGCGGGTGAAGTCACGATGACATCGCGCGCCTGGCCCTCGCGCCGTCGTGAGCCGACCGGCTGCATGCTGCCGGCGACCCGCCCGGAGCCGAACCATGGATACGCCAGCGCCCCGCCATCGCATCGCCGGCCTCGCCGGCTGGATCGCACTCTGCTACGCCACCGCCGCGATCGGCGCGCTCGCGTCGATCGACGCCGCGTCCTTCTACGCCGACTTGCGTCGTCCGCCGTGGGCCCCGCCGGCCGCGGTGTTCGGCCCGGTGTGGACGGTGCTCTACGGTCTGATGGCGGTCGCCGCCTGGCGCGTTTGGCGGCGCGCGGGTTTCACAGCCGCACGCGTCGCACTCGGCCTGTTCGTCGCGCAGCTCGTGGTCAATGCGCTCTGGAGCTGGCTGTTCTTCGGCTGGCGACTGGGCGGCCCCGCGCTTGCGGACATCGTGCTGCTCGATGTGCTGGTCGTCGCCACGATCGCGGCCTTCGCGCGCATCGATCGCGCGGCGGCGCTGCTGCTCGTGCCCTACCTGCTGTGGATCAGCTATGCGACGGCATTGAACGCGGCCGTGTGGCGGCTCAATCCGGACCTGCTGGGCTGAGCGCATCGACGCGATGCACGGCGTCGGCGAGGCGCTCCACCTCGGCGCGCTGGTGGCTCACGTAGATAATCGGCACCGCGCTCGCATCGCGCACGCGCTCGAGGTACGGCAGCAGCTCGTCGCGGCGCTCGGGATCGAGCATCGCGAGCGGCTCGTCGAGCAGCAGCAGGCGCGGCCGCGCCAGGAGCGCGCGACCGAGCGCTACGCGTTGCACCTCGCCACCCGATAGCGTCGGCGTGCGCCGCGAGAGCAGCGTTTCGAGGCCGAGCAACGCCACCGTCGAATCGAACGCATCGCGGGTATCGCCCGCCCCGTAGAGCAGGTTCGCGCGTACGTCGAGGTGCGGAAACAGGCGGCCGTCCTGGAAGACGTAGCCGATCGCGCGGCGGTGTACCGGCACGTCGACGCGCGCGGCGGCATCGAACAGCACGCGGCCGTCGACCGCGATGCGGCCCGTGCGCGGTCGCACCAGGCCTGCGATCGCATGCAGCAACGAGGTCTTGCCGCTGCCCGAGGTGCCGACCAGCGCGAGCACGCGTGCATCGCTCGCGATGCGCACGTGGCGCCGGAAGCCGCCGCGCTGCAGGTCGACGTCGATGTCGAAGCGCGCGCTCATACCGCCGGCTCCGGGCGCTGACGGCGCGCGAGCCACTCGGCCAGCAGCATCGCCGCGAACGACAGCGCGAGCGCGACCAGGCACAGACGGCCGAGGCGCGCCTCGCCGCCCGGCACCTGCAGGAGCTCGTAGATCGCCGCCGACAGCGTGCGCGTCTCGCCGGGGATGCTGGAGACGAACGTGATCGTCGCGCCGAACTCGCCGAGCGCCTTCGCGAAGCCCAGCACCGCCCCCGCGAGTACGCCCGGCCAGGCGAGCGGCAGCGTGATGCCGGCGAAGACGCGCCAGCGGCCCGCGCCGAGCGTCGCCGCGGCATTCTCCAGGCGCACGTCGACGGCTTCGATCGACAGCCGGATCGCGCGCACCATCAGCGGAAACCCCATCACCGCGCTCGCGAGCGCCGCGCCCGTCCAGCGGAAGGCGATGCCGGTGCCGAACGCCGCCTCCAGCCAGCGTCCGGCCGGCCCCTGTGTGCCGAACGCCAGCAGCAGCGCGTAACCCGTGACCACGGGTGGCAGCACCAGCGGTACATGCACCAGGGCATCGAGCATCGCCTTGCCCGGGAAGTGCCTGCGCGCGAGCAGCCAGGCGACCGCCACCGCCACCGGGAGGCTGGCGAGCGTGGCGAGCGTCGCGATGCGCAGGCTCAGCGCGACGGCGGCGGCTTCCTCCGGCGTCAGCACGGTCAGGGCGCGCGGAGGCCGTGGCGGCGGAAGATCGCCTGCGCCGTCGCGCCACGCAGCCAGCGCACGAACGCCGCGGACTGCGGGTGGCGGCTGCGCTGCACGCGCGCGGCGGGATACTGGATGCGCGGATGCGTGGCGGCGGGCAACGCCGCGACCACGCGCACGCGCGGCTCGGCACGTGCGTCGCTCGCATAGACGATGCCGAGCGCCGCTTCGCCGCGCGCGACGAGCTGCAGCGCCGCGCGCACGTTCTCGGTCTCGACGACGCGCGGGCGCACCGCCTCCCACGATCCGAGCCGCGTGAGCGAGGCGCGTGCATAGCGGCCCGCGGGTACCGTCGCGGTGACGGCGAGCGCGAGGCGACCGTCGCGACCGAGCACGCGGGTGAGCGATGCCCGATCGCGCAGGTCGATCGTGCCCAGGCGGCCCGCCGCCCGCGCGACCAACACCAGCGAATTGCCGGCGACGACGCGGCGCGAGGCGGCATCGACCTGCCCATCGCGCTGCAAGGCGTCCATCCACTCGAGGTCGGCGGCGATGAAGACGTCCGCCGGTGCGCCCTGCCCGATCTGCCGTGCGAGCGCCGGCGTGGCCGCATACGACGTGCGCACCGCGGTGCCGGTCGTGCGCGTGTACGCCGCGCCGGCCTCGTCGAGCGCGTCCTTCAGGCTGGCGGCAGCGAAGACGGTGAGCGGCGCGGCACGGGCCGTTCCCGCGAACGCGACGAGGGACAGCGCGAGCAGGAGGAGCAGTCGATGCATGCAGGGCCTCGTCGGGCGTACGCCGATCAGAACAGGGCCGCGGCGGCCGACGCGTCCGGTGTCAGGGATCGCGGCGCAGCCAGCGCCGGCGTACGAACCAGGCCACGGTCATCACGGCGAGGAAGACGCCGTAGCCGAGCGCGGTACCGACCACCTGGTGCCAGATCTGCCCGGCCGATCCGGTCGGGCGCGCGACCGCATAGCCCCAGCGCACCGCGAGCACGAAGGCGACGATCGCGACGGCGAACGTCGTGAGGTCGAAGAGGCGCCGCGCGCGGGTGCGCGGCTCGCGCGGGAAGAACCAGAACAGGCCGCCGAGGATCGCGAACCACGGCAGGAACAGGATCAGCGCGAGGTGCAGCTCGACGAACGGGTTCACGAGGCCTCCGCCATGGCCGCGAGCGCGGCGTCGACCTCGGCACGGTCGACGCCCGCGACCAGCAGCGACGCGCCTTCGTCGTCGAGTCGACCGGCCTGCTTGAGGGCCGCGACACGCTGGCCGGCGTCACGCGGCGCGTCGAAGCCACCGCTCTGCAGCAGCACACGCTCGCCGCGCACGAGCTTGAAGTAGAACCGGCCGTCGGCCTCGCGGTACTGCTTGAAGGTCGCCGCTGCCGGCTTTTCGGCGGCCGAGGTTGACGACTCGCCGATGCTCGAGAGGTCGCGCAGGCCGACCGCATGGCGCAGGCGCGCGAGCAACGGCATGGCGTACGTCGCGCGCAGTCGCGCGGCGCCGTCGCGCAGCACCGCCTCGATGTGTGCGGGGTCGGCGATCAGGGTCTCGTACTTCTCGCGCATGGGCGCGATCTCGGCGTCGATGCGCTCGAACAGCGCCTGCTTCGCCTCGCCCCAGGCGATGCCGGATTCGAACGCGCGGCGCATGTCGGCGGCCTGCTCCGGCGTGGCGAACGCCTGGTAGAGCTGGAAGACGTTGGAGGCGTCGGCATCCTTCGGCTCGCCGGGCGCGCGCGAGTCCGTCACGATCGAATAGATCAGCTTCTTCAGCTGCTCGCGCGGCGCGAACAGCGGGATCACGTTGTCGTAGCTCTTGGACATCTTGCGGCCGTCCAGCCCGGGCAGCGTGGCCACGTGCGCCTCGATCGCGGCCTCCGGCAGCGTGAAGTGCTCGCCGAACAGATGATTGAAGCGCTGGCCGAAGTCGCGCGCCATCTCGATGTGCTGGATCTGGTCGCGCCCCACCGGCACCTTGTCTGCGTTGAAGACGAGGATGTCCGCGGCCATCAGCACCGGGTACATGAAGAGGCCGGCGGTGATGCCTGCATCGGGGTCCTCCTGCGCCTCGACGTTGCGGTCGACCGCCGCCTTGTAGGCATGCGCGCGGTTGAGGATGCCCTTGCCCGCCACGCACGTGAGCAGCCAGGTGAGCTCCGGGATCTCGGGGATGTCGCTCTGCCGGTAGAACCAGACCTGCTGCGGATCCAAACCTGCGGCCAGCCAGCTCGCGGCGATCTCCAGCGTGGAGCGCTGCACGCGCGCCGGGTCCTGGACCTTGATCAGCGCGTGGTAGTCGGCGAGGAAGTAGAAGCTCTCCACCGACGGATCGCGGCTCGCGGCGAGCGCCGGCCGGATCGCGCCGGCGTAGTTGCCCAGATGCGGCGTGCCGCTGGTCGTGATGCCGGTGAGGACGCGCGTGCGGTTCATGGCTGAACGGATGCCTAGGGGCGGCGAGTTTACCGCGCGCCCGACGGCGGCCGTGGCGACCCCGTTCAGCCGCATCGTGCGTTGATTTCACACACCACTCACGGATTTCCGCCATGGCCACCCGCGCTCGCTCCGCCGTCGTCCTCGCCCTGCTCGCCGCCGCGACCGCCAACGGCGCCGCGCAGGCCCAGTCCTACTACGGCGCCGGCCGCGTCGAGATGAGCGTGGTGGATCGCGACGAGGGCGACGTGCTGCCCGAGTACCGCCATCGCGGCCAGACCTGGGTACCCGGCACCCCGGGGCATCGCTATGCCGTGCGCCTGACCAACCGCAGCCCGGAGCGCGTACTGGTGGTGCTGAGCGTCGATGGCGTGAACGCCGTCTCCGGCCAGACCGCAGATCCCTCGCAGGCCGGCTACGTGCTCGAGCCGTGGCAGACGACCGAGGTCGCGGGCTGGCGCAAGTCGATGCGCGATGTCGCGCAGTTCTATTTCTCCGATTTCGGCGACAGCTATGCCACGCGCACGGGCCGGCCGCGCAACGTCGGCGTGATCGGCATCGCCGTGTTCGACGAGGCGCGCCGCATTCCGCCGCCGCGCGTGTATTCGCCGGCGGCGCCCGAACGCATGGAGGACGGCGTGGTGGGCGATGCGGCCTCGGCGCCGTCCGCGCCGGCCATGGCGCGTTCGCGCGCGCAGGAGCTGGGCACCGGCCACGGCTATCGCGAGTATTCGCCCGTCGGCCAGACCGGTTTCCGTCGCGCAGGCGCGCCTGTGCAGGTCACCGAGATCCGCTACGACGACGGCCATGCGCTCGCCGCGCGCGGCATCGCGCCGCGCCTCGATCGCTACGACCGCTACGAGCGCGAGCCGCGTGCCTTCCCGCGTGGCTTCGTGCCGGACCCGCCGCGCGGCTGGTAACACGCGCGACGGGCGGCGCGGGCGTGCACGCGGCATCCGACGTGCGCCCGAAAGAAAAGGGCCGGATCGCTCCGGCCCTTTTCTCATGCAGGGTGCCGCAGGATCAGCACTTGCCGTCCTTGCAGTCCTCGGCCTTGTCTTCGACCTTGTCGCCGACCTTCTCGACGTCGCGGCCGACGCCGGCCATCGTGTTGCACGCGGTCAGGGTGCCCATCGAGAACAGGGCGAGCAGGAGCAGGGCGGTGAGGCGCTTCATGGTGTCATCTCCTTGGGGGATGCCGCGACGGGCGCGGACTCGGGGAAACCGTGGGGAGATGACACGGCAGGCGCCGTATACGGAATGTGCAGCGGCCGACTTCACACGCGTGGAGTCGTCACGATGCATTCATCTCGTCACGCGAGCGCGGCAGGCGCGCGCAGGCGCACCACGAGCAGGAGCAGCACGCCGGTGCCGACGAGCACCGCACACGGCATCAGCATTTCCTGCAGGCTGAAGCCGCGCCACACGGCGCCCTCGATCGCGAGCAGCAACCACTTCACCGGGCTCGCGTTCGAGGCCGCCTGCATCCAGCCCGGCATCGCGAACAGCGGGATCATCGCGCCGCCCACCATCGCGAGCGGCATGAGGATCGCCCAGGCCACGCCGCTCGCCGCGCGCACGCTGCGCGCGAGCAGCGCGAACAGCATCATCATCGCGGTGAAGGCGAACGCGCCGCAGAGGAAGGCGAGCTCCAGCAGCAGCCAGTGCGGGCGGATGCCGAACGCGACGACCGCGATCAGCGCGAGCACGTTCAGCGCGAGCAGCATCGCGAGCCCACAGGCCAGCCCCTTGCCGGCGAGCAGGCGCCACGGCGCGGCCGGCGCGGTGCGCAGGCGCAGCCACGTGCCCTCGCTGCGCTCGGTCGCGAGCGACGTCGCGAAGCTCATCAGGCAGCCGAGCACGGCCCAGAACATGCCCTGCGGGAAGGTCACCGCATGGGCGTTCGCCGGGCCCTTGCGACGTGCCTCGACCGAGTGCGTCTCGATCGGCAGCGGCGAGAAGTCGGCGGGCGCATGGGCCTGCGCCGGCGAGGACGCCGCGAGCATGCCGTCGAGCGAGTCGTAGAAGGCCTCCAGGCGCGCACGCGTCGCGGGGTCGGCCCCGGCGAGCTGCGCCTTCGAGCGTGCCAGCATCGATGCACGCGCGGCGGCGTCCTGCGGCCCGGTCATCAGGTCCTGCATCGCCGCCTTCACTAGCAGGCCCTGCAGCATCGCCTGCTCGGCCTTGCGGCTCGGATCGACCCAGACCTGCGCGGGCATCGCACCCGGCGAGAATCCCAGCCCGCGCGAGGCGCCCCAGCCTGCAGGCAGCACGACCGCGGCGACCCGTTGCCCGCGCCGCACCGCATCGCGCGCGGCATCGAGCGCCTGCAGGTCGGTCGCCAGTTCGGGCGTCGCACGCAGGCTGCGCACGAACGACTGCGAGGCGGCGCTGCGGTCGAGGTCGACGATCGCGACCTTCGGCGGCGTGCTCGCGCCCCCGCCGCCGAAGACGAGTCCGAACGCGACGGCGACGATCAGCGGCCAGCCGAGCGTGAAGAACAGCGCGGCGGGATCGCGCCGCAGCTGCAGGAAGTCCTTGCGGACGATGGCCCAGAGCATGCGCATGTCAGTCCCTCAACTGGCGGCCGGTGAGATGCAGGAAGACCTGCTCCAGGCGCGGTCGCTCCACGCGGAAATCGTCGACCGGGCCGTCCTGCGCGATCGCATTCAGGCGTGCGAGTGGATCGTCGACGGCCTCGCGCCATTCGCGATCGCCACGTCGCACGACGAGCTGCGGCGCCCCGCCGTGCGCCGCGAGCAGCTCCGCGAGCGTGCCCACCGCGAGCACGCGCCCGCGATCGACGATCGCGATGCGGTCGCACAGTCGCTCGACTTCTTCCATGTAATGCGTGGTGTAGACCACGGTGCGCCCCTGCGCGCGCAGCGCCTCGACGTTGTCGAACAGCGCATTGCGCGACTGTGGATCGACGCCCGCGGTCGGCTCGTCGAGCAGCACCATTGCAGGCTCGTGCAGCAGCGCGGCAGCGAGGTTGAGGCGGCGCTTCATGCCGCCCGAGTAGCCGCCCGCGCGATCGTGCTGGCGGTCGGCAAGCGCGACGAAGCCCAGTGCGGCGTCGACGCGCGCGCGCAGCCGCGCGCCGCCGAGGTCGTGCAGCCGCCCGAAGAACTCGAGGTTCTCGCGGCCGGTGAGCGTGTCGTAGAGCGCGAGCGCCTGCGGGGCGAGGCCGATGTGCCGGCGCGTGGCGGGCTCGGCCGGCGCGGCGCCGCCGACCTGCACCTGCCCGGCGTCCGGCCGCAACAGGCCGGCCACCAGCGACATCAGCGTCGACTTGCCTGCGCCGTTGGGCCCGAGCAGGCCGAAGATCTCGCCCTCGCGCACAGCGAGCGACAGCCCGTCGAGCGCGACGGTCGGCCCGTAGGCCTTGCGTACGTCCTGCACGTCCAGCATGGCGCGTTCCCCGTCGATCCCGGGCGCAAGGATCGACGCGCGCCGCGCTGGCGTCAGGTGCCGGAAGGCACTTTCGGCGCCACCGCCGACCGGCGGCTCACTCGCGCATCAGCGTCGACTTGCCGAACAGGCTCTCGACGAGATCCACGGCGAGGATCGCGGTGCGGTTGTGGTCGTCGATCAGTGGATTGAGCTCGACGATGTCGAGCGAGCCCATGCGCCCGGTGTCGCAGATCATCTCCATGCACAGCTGCGCCTCGCGGTACGTCGGGCCGCCCATCACGGTGGTGCCGACACCGGGCGCGATGGAGGGATCGAGGAAGTCGACGTCGAACGAGACGTGCAGGTGCGTGTCCTCGTCCATGCCGTCGAGTGCCTCGGCCATCGCGGTGCGCATGCCGACCTCGTCGATGTAGCGCATGTCGTAGACGTCGAGCCCGTACTGGCGGATCAGCCGGCGCTCGCCCTCGTCGACCGAGCGGATGCCGATCTGGCGCACGTCCTCCGCGCGCACGGCGGGCGCGCTGCCGCCGAGATGCGTGAGCGCCTCGGGCCCGAGGCCGCACAGGCAGGCGACGGGCATGCCGTGGATGTTGCCCGACGGCGTGACGTCGCTCGTGTTGAAGTCGGCGTGCGCGTCGAGCCACAGCACGCGCAGCTTCTTGCCGTTCTCGCGGCACCAGCGCGCGACGCCGGTGATCGAGCCGAGGCCGAGGCAGTGGTCGCCGCCGAGCATGATCGGCATGCGGCCGCCGCTGAGCTCGGTGTACATCGCCTCCATCACGATGCGGTTCCACTCGGTGACCTCGGCGATGTGCCGATAGCCCTCGACCGCGTCGGCCCAGGGATTGCGCGGCCCTTCGAGGTTGCCGCGGTCGAGCACCTCGAGGCCGCGTGCGAGCAGGGCCTCGCCGAGGCCGGCGATGCGCAGGGCCTCGGGCCCGAGGCGCGCGCCGCGGTGGCCGGCGCCGACGTCGGTGGGCGCGCCGATGAGGCTGACGGGAAGGGATCGGTTCGACATGCGATCGCCGCGCGATGCGGCGCCGCGGGATCGCGCGCTCCGTGCAGTCGCCGGGCCCGCCTAGTGTAGCCGGCAGGCGCGGGACGACCCGGCCTGCCCGCCTGCGCGCGCCCTACCGCGGGCCGCCACGACGACCGGCCTCCGGCCGTCGTGCCGGCTCACGCGCGACGCGGTCCGCGAGGGGGCGTCAGAGCGGCTCGCCGTTCGGCGCGCCCATGTCGTCGCTGCGCACGTCGCCCATCGGCGGCGTGCTGCGTGCGCCGCGGATGAAGGCCTCCTGCTCGCTCGCGGCGGCGAGGTCGTCGTTCTCGCGCCCTTCGACGGCCTGTCGCGTGGCGACGGGCGTGTCCTGCCGCGATGCCCCGAGCGAGCTGCCGCCGGGCGCCGGGTCGCCGCCGCGCAGCGTCTCGCCCGTGTCGTGGTTGTCTCGTGCCATGTCGGTCTCCTGCTGTCGCCCCGACAGTGCGACGCGCACCGTGAGCCGTGCGACAAGGCGGCCGGGCGCCTACTTGCCGAGCTCGTAGACGACATCCAGCGTCAGCCCGAGCACGTTCTCGCCCGGCGCGATCGGTGCGTTCGCGCTTGCATCGGCCGCCGAGGCCTGCTCGACCGCGACGCCGCGCCCGTACACCGGTCGCGGACCGCCGCCGCGGCCGCCGGTCTCGTCGATGCTCACGATGCGCCGCACCCGCAGGCCGAGCCGCTGCGCGTAGCGGTCGGCACGCTGGCGCGCCTTCTTCATCGCCTTGTCGCGGGCCTCGTCGAGCACGGCATCCTTGTCCTCGATGTCGAACATCGGCCCGTTGATCTGGTTCGCGCCGGTGGCCACCAGCGCATCGAGGATCGCGCCGAGCCGGCCGATGTCGCGCACGGTCACGTTGACGTTGTTCGAGGCGTAGTAGCCCTTGATGCGCGGCGGGCGGTTCTGCTGGTAGAGGTAGTCCGGGTTCAGGCTGACCCCGCTGGTCTGCACGTCGCGCGCCTCGATGCCGGCGGCACGGATCGACGCGACCACCTTGGCCATCTGCTCGGCATTGCGGCGGATCGCGCTGTTGGCGTCGGAGGCAAGCGAGACGACGCCGGTGGACAGGGTCGCCATGTCGGGCGCGCGCCGCGCTTCGGCACTCGCCGAGACGGTGACCAGCGTGGCGTCGGTCGGCGCGTCGAGCGCGCCGCCGCCGCGATCGCAGCCTGCAGTGAGCGCGGCGAGGCCGAGCAGGACGGGGGCGAGCACGCGGCTCGGGCGGTAAAGATAGGTCGGGGGCATGGCGGTCACGGGTCGGAAGTCCCGTGATTCAACGCCCGGCGCGTGAGTCCGGGGTCGACGATCGATGCACGGCGTTCAGCGTCCCGGCGCCTCAGCCCCCGGCGTCGACGAGCGCTGGCGCGTCCGCATGCACGCCCAGCTCGCGCAGGATCGCCATGCGCATCTGCTGCACCTCGGGGCTGGTGAGCTGCCGCGGATGCGCGAGCCCGACCTCGAACGTCTTCTGGATCCGCGTGGGGCGGTTGGAGAGCACCAGGATCCGGTCGGCGAGGTGGATCGCCTCTTCGACGTCGTGGGTGATCAGGATCACCGTGTGGCGCTCCTTGGCGAGGATGCGCAGCAGCTCGTTGCGCATGCGCAGGCTGGTGAGCGCGTCGAGCGCGGAGAACGGCTCATCCATGTAGAGGATGTCGGGCTTCACCGCGAGCGCGCGCGCGATCTCCACGCGCTTGAGCATGCCGCCCGAGAGCTCGTGCGGATAGCTGTGCTCGAACCCCTTGAGGCCGACGATGTCCGCGTAGTGGTCGGCGATCGCGGCCTTGTCGCCCGCGTGCTTCTCGTCGTTCAGGCCGAACATCAGGTTCTGCCGGACGGTGAGCCACGGGAACACGGAGCCATGCTGCGAAATGAGGATGCCCTCGGGGCTCGGGCGATGGCGGGTGACGCCGTCGATGTCCACGCGGCCCGAATCCGGCGTGATGAAGCCGGCGATCATGCGCATCAGCGTCGACTTGCCGCAGCCCGACGGGCCGACGATCGCGACGAACTCGCCGTCACCAACCCGGAAGCCGACGTCGTCGACGACCTGCAGCGGGCCCTTGTCGGTGGCGAAGCCCTTGCGCAGGGCGACCGCGTCGATCTTAGTGCGCATAGCGCCACCTCACGATCTTGGCGCCTTCGAGCAGGCGCATGAGGCCATCGAGCAGGAGCCCGATCAGGCCGATGATGACCATGCCGGCGATCACCAGGTCGTAGCGGTTGCCGGCATTGCGCGAATCGATGATGAGATACCCGAGCCCGGAGCGCAGGGCGATCATCTCCGCGGCGACCACGACCAGCCACGCCACGCCCAGGCCGATGCGCATGCCGACGATGATCTGCGGCAGCGTGGCGGGGATCACCACGCGCGTGAACAGCGTGCGCCGCGAGACGCCGAAGTTCTCCGCCGCGCGCAGGTAGCGTTTCTCGATGGTGTGCACGCCCGCCACCGTCTGCAGCACCATCGGGAAGACCGAGGAGATGAAGATCAGGTAGATCGGCGAGGCATTGCCCACGCCGAACCACAGGATCGCGATTGGGATCCACGCGATCGGCGAGATCGGGCGCAGGATCTGGAACAGTGGATTGAGCGTGGCGTAGGCGCCGCGCACCCAGCCCATCCACAGCCCGAGCGGCACGCCGACGAGCACCGCGAGCGCGAAGCCGGCGCCCACGCGGGCCAGCGAGGCGCCGATGTGCTCCCACAGCGTGCCGTCGGCCGCGAGCTCCAGGGTGCCGGTGACGACCTGCCACGGCGTGGGGAAGATCACGCTCTGCGTCGCCCGCACCATTGCCCACCAGGCGGCCAGCAGCGCGAGGATGATGACGATTCCCGGCAGTGACTGCCGAAGCCTGTTCATGCGTGGGAGCCTCGTACGGCCGTGGAGGCCGGTGTCTGTCGTGGGATGTCGAACGCGTCGGCAAAGCGCGCCAGGCGCCAGCGCAGCCGCGCCCACGGCGTGCCGGGGAACGGCGCGACCGCGACCACCATCTGCCCGCTCGCGTGCGCGCTGCAGGCGAATTCGTAATCCGCGGCCTGCTCGAACGGCAGGCGGAAGGTCTGCCCCGGCATCAGCAGCGCGGGGCCGAACGTCTGCGGCACGGTGTCGCGGTTTTCCAGTCGCAGCACGTCGCTCAGGCCGAGCGTGAGCTCGATGCGCTGCGGCAGGATCTCGACGGGCTCGCCGGCCATGCGTCGCCGCCAGGTGCCTTCGGGGATGACGAATGCGGCCTCGCGCGTGGCCGGCCGTGGCAGCGGTGCGAACGCCGCCCAGCCGGCGATCGCAACGAGCGCGAGCAGCAGCGCGAGCGCGGCGGCCCGGAGGCGCCGCAGTGCGGCGCGCCCCGCGGGGCGCGCGGCGGGAACGGTCGACGCGCTCATTCGGCCAGCAGCGCCCGCACGTCGTGGACGTAATCCTCGGCCGGGCGGCCGTACGGCATCATTCCGCGCAGCCGGCCCTTCGTGTCGATGACATAGACCGAGGACGAATGACCGACGGTGTAGCTGTCGCCCACCGCCTTGCGCTGCGCGGTGGCGCCGTAGCGCGCACGCACCGCCGCGAGTTGCGCGGTGGTGCCGGTGCCGCCGACGAACGACGGATCGAAGCCCTTGAGATAGGCGCGCAGCCGCGCCGCATCGTCGCGCTCGGGGTCGACGGTGACGAACACCACCTGCAGCCGTGCCGCATGCGCGCCGAGCTTCTTTCGCACCTGCGCGAGCGTGGCGAGCGTCATCGGGCAGACCTGCGGGCAGTTCGTGAAGCCGAATTCGAGCAGCACCACCTTGCCGCGATGTCGCGCGAGCGACAGCGCCCCGCCCTGCGACGACAGCAGCGACAGCTCGGGCGCGGGCGCGGGCGGGTCGAAGGCACCGGCCTTGAGCGTCGCCCGTCCTGCGGCGACGGGCGTCGCGAAGACGGCGACCATCAGCGCGGCGACCGCGCCGCGCAGGATCCGGCGGAGCATCGTGCTGTGCATCGCCGCCTCAGACCGCGATCGACACCGGCTTCGCCGCACGCGCGAAGCTCTCGTCCATGTACGTCTCGTAGGCGATCGGCTTCTTGATCGTGCCGGCCTCGATCGAGAGCTGCATGAGCTCCTCGAACTCGGGGCGGATCATCCGCAGGTCGCCGTAGGTCACGCGGTCCGTCGGGTTCTCCATGACGAAGCGGATGATATTGGGATCCTGGTTGAAGTACTTGCGCCCCGCGGCGATGGCCACGGCCTTCTCGCGATTGGCCTGCTGCGCATCGAGCCACCGGCCCGCGGCCTGCACGTAGTTCACGAGCTCCTGCACCAGCGGGCGGTCGGACTCAATCAGCTCCTCGCGCACGGTGAGGCAGCAGCAGATGTAGTTGCGCCATTCGTCGCGCGTCATGCGCAAGGGGCGCCCATAGCCCGCGTGCTGCGCGGCGGCGCCGAAGGGCTCGCCGGTGCAGTAGGCATCGACCGCGTTCGCATAGAGCGCGGCGGGCATGTCCGGCGGCGGCATCTCCATGATCTCGATGTCGTCGGGCGTCATGCCTTCCTGCTTGAGCATGCGGCGCAGGAACAGGAAGTCCACCGCGAAGCGGCTGGGGATCGCGATGCGCTTGCCGGCGAGCTGCCGGAAGGTCTGGTAGGGCGAATCCTTGCGCACCATGATCACCGCGCCCGAGCGGTGCCCGAGCGAGACGATCTTGACCGGGATCTTCTTGTCGGCGAGGTCCATCACCAGCGGCGCGAGCATGTAGGCCGCCTGGATGCGGCCGGCCATCAGCGATTCCTTGATCTCCGGCCAGCCGCTGTACTTGCTGAAGGTGAAGCCGCGGCCCGGCGCGGCCCTTGCGGCCTGGGCCTTCGCATGCGCGACGCAGGCGACCGGCAGCGTGAGGTTGCACGTCACCGGCAGGCCGCCGACGACCAGCGCATCGGCGCCGCCCGCGCCGTCCCCGCCGCCGCAGCCCGCGAGCGCGGCCGGCACGGCGGCCGCCATCATGGCCTGGAGGAGCTGGCGCCTCTGCTGGGTGTACGCGGTGTCCATCGTCGGATCTCGGCCTGGCGGTGCGGCGGAAGCGGTGTCGGTACGCGCAGGTCGCTGTCGGACGCCACGAACCCCCTCGTGGTGCCGGCTGTCGGAATCGAACCGACGACCTACTGATTACAAATCAGTTGCTCTACCAACTGAGCTAAGCCGGCGCGTCGATAGTGTAGCGCCCGTCGCGGGGCACGCCCGCGCAGTCGACCGCCTGCCCGGTCAGGCCGAGCACGGGGGAGGCCGGCTCGAAGCGGCCGTCGGCGGCCACGTCGAGCCACAGCACGCGCCGCCCGCCGACCGGCTCGGCGACCGCGGGGAAACCCGCGGCCGCGAGGCTCCGCACGCGCTCGCGGGCGGCGGACTCGCTGCGATAGCGGCCGAGCGCGATGCTGTGGGCATCGGGTCGGCCGTCGGGCAGTACGAGGAAATCCGCGAACCCGGCGGCCCCGATGCGCGCCGCGGTGGCCTGCGCGGTGGCGCGGTCGGGCTGCGGCAGCAGCACCCGCCAAGCGCGCGGCGGGCTGACCGGCTGCTCGGCGGTCGCGGTCCAGGCCACCGACGGCGCGATCGCGGTGCGGGCGGCCTCGAAGGCGGCCGGGTCGCTGAAGGGGCCGTAGCGGTAGCAGCGCGAGGGCGCCGCGTGCGCCGTCACCGTGGCGCGCGGTGGCGAGACGAGGTCGAGCGCGGGAACGCCGGTGGCCATGGCAACCTCGCCCGGCGGGCGCGGGACGTGCCAGGCCCACCACGCGGCGACGCCTGCGTTGAGCACGAGCAGCAGCACGAGCAGCGCACGGATCAGCATCGATCGATTCTAGCCGGCGGCCGCGCCGCGCTCCGTGCCGCAGCGCGCAGTGCATGCGCGGAGCTGCGCCTCATCGCGCGCCGTCCGGCGTCGCCCAGCGCGCGAGGCCGTCCAGCACCAGCGACGGCTCGCACCGCGCCTCCGGCCATGCGTCGCGCAGCGGCTCGATGCCACCACCGTGCAGGCAGAGCGTCACCTCGCCGAGCAGCATGCGGGTACGTGCCAGCGATTCGCGGACCAGGCCGAGCAGCGCGCCATGGCAGCCCGATTCCAGGGCATCGTCGGTGTCGAGCGCCCAGTCGACCCGCGCGCCGCCCTGCGCGGGCAGGTGCGGCGCGCGCGCGTGCAGGGCCTCGCGCATCAGTTCCGGCGACGGTGCGATGTGGCCGCCACGGTGCAGGCCATCGGCGTCGAGCAGGTCGATCGTCACCGCGGTGCCGACGCCGACGAGCAGCACCGCGCCGTCGATGCGCGCGCGTGCGCCGAGCATCGCGAGGAACCGGTCGACGCCGAGCCGCGCGGGCGCGGCATAGGCGATGCGCACGCCCGCCCATGCGGCCTGCGTGCGGGCGAGTTCGATGCGCGCGCAGCGGCGTGCGAGCGCGTCGAGCAGTTCGACGCGAAGCGCCTCGCCGGCGACGCTCGCGACATGCGCGACCTCGATCCGTGGCGGCAGCACGGCGTCGAGTGCATCCGCGATCGTGCCGGTCGCGTGCGCCAGTGCATGCACGCGGCCGGGGCGCATGCCTTCGAGCGGCGCGCATTTCAGTCGCGTGTTGCCGAGGTCGAACAGCCAGGCGCTCACGATGCGGGCCTCAGCGAGACTTCGCCGGCATGCACGACCGCCTCGCGGCCGTCGGCATGGCGCACGCGCAGCGCGCCGTCGTCGGCGAGGCCGAGCGCCTGCGCCTCGTGCACGCCGTCGGCGCCGTGGAGGTGCACGGCGCGGCCGGCGAGCGCGTCGAACTCCGGCCACCGCGCGAGCACCGGCGCCAAGCCGTCGCGATCGAAGGCGTCGAGCGCCGGCAGCAGCGCGGCGAGCACCGCGAGCGCGACGGCCTCTCGCTCGACCTGCGGCTGCAGCGCGGCGAGGTCGTTCCACGGCTGGTCGATCGCAGCGGCCGCGCAGGCCGGCATGCGCACGTTGAGGCCGAGGCCGATCACCGCGCGCACCGGCCCCGCATGCTCGCCACCGCCTTCCACCAGCAGCCCGCCGAGCTTGCGCAGGCCGCCCGCGTCTTCGGCGACGACCAGGTCGTTCGGCCATTTGAGGCCAACGTCGAAGCCGAGCCCGCGCAGCGCGTCGGCGACGGCGACGCCTGCGACCAGGCTGAGCCCGCCCAGGCGCGCGAGCCCGCCGTCGAACACGCGCAGCACCGACAGGTAGAGATTCGAACCGAGCGGCGAGGCCCAGGCGCGTCCGCGGCGCCCCCGTCCCCCGGTCTGCCGCTCGGCGATCAACACGCGCGCACCCTGCGCCGGTGGCGGCTGGCGCAGCAGCTCGCTGTTGGTCGAGTCGATCGACCAGGCGACGTCGAGGCGTTCCAGGCCTACCCCGGCCGCGATCAGGCGGGTATGCAGGCGGTCGGCGTCGAGCAGCTCGAGCGGCGCCACGAGGCGGTAGCCGCGACCCGGCGCGGCCTCGACGGGCACCCCGGCCTCACGCAGCGCTTCGACGCGCTTCCAGACCGCGGCGCGGGTCTGGCCGGCCGCGCGGGCCAGCGCGTCACCCGAGACCGGGCCGTCGATCAGGCGCTGCAGCAGGGCGCGTTCGTCCATGGAAGCTCCGGGCCGGCGTGGCCGGCGGCGCCGCGATTATCGCCCGGTCGCCGGCGGCCGACGCACGGTCGCCCCCTCGCGCCTTGTGCGCCGCCGAATCGCGCTATCCTCCGCGGGCTTTCCGGATCCGGAGCAGGGACCGCCCATGCGTCGCCTCAGCCTGTGCCTGCTTATCCTCATCGTGAGCGCCAGCGTTGGCGCGCGCGAGGTGAAGTTGTGCGGCCCGAACGGCGCCGGCGGTGCGAACGAGTCGGTCGCGCGGCCTGCCGCCTCACGCAAGGCGAGCCCGGCGCGCGAGGCCGGCGGGCAGGACGCGCGCTCGCGCCCGACCGTGCACAGCGACGTCAGCGCCGCCCCGCGCACGCGCTGGCATTCCTTCCTGCCCGGCATGTTCCGCTGACGGATCGCTGTTGCGCGACTGGCTCCGCCGCCTGCTGCGGCCCGACGACACCCCCGCCCCACCCCTTCCGCCGAGCCTGTGGCTGCAGGTGCGCGCGCGGCTGCCGTGGGCGGCGCGGCTCGACGAGACGCGCGCGGCGGCGCTTGCCGGGCTGACGGCGACGTTCCTCCACGGCAAGGCGATCACGCCGGTCGCGGGGCTCGAGCTCGATGAGGTCGACCGCACGCTGCTCGCGGCGGCGTGCTGCCTGCCCCTGCTGGAAATCGGCGCGTCCGGCCTGCGCGGCTGGTCGGAGCTGATCGTCTATCCCGACGCCTTCCGCGTCGACCGCAGCCACGTCGACGCCGCCGGTGTGCTGCACGAATGGCAGGACGAACTCGCCGGCGAAGCCTGGCAGGCCGGTCCGCTGATCCTCTCCTGGGCCGACGTGCAGGCCGACTGCGCCGAGCCGGATGCCGGCTTCTGCGTGGCCGTGCACGAGATGGCGCACAAGATCGACGCACTGGACGGCGAGATGGACGGCACGCCGCCGCTGGCCGCGTCGTGGCGCGCGGCGTGGATCGGCGACTTCCAGCGTGCGTTCGACGACTTCGAGGCGCGCCTCGACGCCGGCGAGGCGCCGGCGATCGACGAGTACGCGGCCGAATCGGCCGACGAGTTCTTTGCCGTCGCCAGCGAATACCACTTCAGTGCGCCGGGCGTGCTCCGCGCGGCGTACCCGGAGGTCGCCGCGCACCTCGAGCGCCTCTACGGGCCCTCGCCCTTCGCCTGAATCATTCGAGCAGGCGCGCCCAGCCGTCCATGCCGTCCAGGCGCGAAAGCACCAGCTTGATGCAGACCAGCAGCGGCACCGCGAGCAGCAGGCCGACGATGCCCCACATCCAGCCGAAGACCATCAGCGAGAGGATCAGGATCAGCGGCGACAGGCGCATGCTGCGGCCGAGGATGATCGGCGTGATGATCTGGCCCTCGAGCGTGTGCGCCGCGAGGTAGATGCCCGCCGGCGCGAGCGCCATCCAGCCCTCGAAGCGCAGGAAGCCCATCACCACCAGCGTGAGGATGCCGATCAGCGGGCCGACGTAGGGCGCGAAGTTGAGCAGGGCCGCCACCGTACCCCAGAGCAGGGCCTCCTGCGTGGGCACGCCGATCATGTTGAGCAACGCGGCGATGACGATGCCGACGGCGAGGTTGATCAGGCTGATGGTGAGCACGTAGCGCGAGATCTCGCGCTCGATCGAGGTGAGGATGTCGACGGTGAGCTTCTGCTGCTGTCGGGTCGGCAGCAGCGCGAGCGCGTGCTTCTGCAGGTTCTCGCCGTAGACCATGAAGAAGAACGTGAGCAGCACCACCGCGAGCACCGAGCTGATCATCTTCGGCGTGGCGGTGAGGAACTTCAGCGGATCGCTCGTCTCGGTGCGCACCACCTGCACCTGGCGCTGCTCGCCGCCCGCCGCGCGCGCCAGACGCTGCGCGGCCTGGTTCGCCTCGTGCACCGGTTTGACCATGTCGCGCAGCTTCGGCGCGAACTGGCGCAGGCCGCGCGGGGCCTCGCGGATCCACTCGGTGGCCGGCTGCACGAGCTGCTCCACCAGCAGCACGGTGGTGGAGATGCCGAGCACCACGACCAGTACCGCGCCGACGAAGCGCGGCACGTAGGCACGCCGCAGGATGCGGATGATCGGATTGCCGATCAGCGCGAAGAACATCGCGAGCAGCACGGGCAGGATCAGGCCCTGCGCCGCCCACAGCACCACGCCGACCGCCAGCACCGCGAGCACCACCACCGCGAGCGGGGAGCGCGGGCGCGGCTGCATCGGTACGGACGCCGGGGTGACGGGCCCCTCGTCCGGCGCGGACGGCTCGACGCCGGCGGTCATGGGTCGATCCGGCCGGGTTGCGCGGCCGCGACGTTCGCCTGCGCTGCCGCGGCGAGCCCTTCGGCTTCGACCGCCACCTGCTCGGCCTCCTCGACCACCTGCCCGGCCTCGGTCGCGACGTGCTCGGCCTCGGTCGCGGCCATCTGCGCCTTCGCGCTCGCCATCAGCCCGGAGATGGAGGTGATCATCTGCATGATCGTGCTGCCCTTGGCGACCGACTTCGTCGGCTCGACGCGGCCGATCACGAAGCCGCTCACCAGCCCCGCGATCACGATGCGCCCGGGCGTCCAGCCCGCGCGCCACGACGCCTTGAGCTGGCGCCAGTCGGCGGCGAACAGGCGCTCGCGCGCCTCCAGCGCCGCCTCGGCCTGGTCGACCTTCTCGATGAGCTGCTTGAACGACGTCGACATGCGCGCCTCAGGGCGGGGTCACGGGGACGCCGCGCGAGTCCTTGAGCGGCTCGCCGTGGCGGGTGAGGTCGGCGCCCTCGACGTCCTTCGCCGAACGCGCGGAGCCGGGCGTCGGGGTGAAGTCGGCGAGTTCGCCAAGGCCGAGCCGCGCGAGTTGCCGACGCGTCGCCTTCAGGCGCGTGTGCTCGAAATAGCGCGACGCCGCCCATGCCGAGAGCCCGGCGACGAGCATGCTCAGCACCGCGCAGCTCAGCATCGCGGTGGTCCAGCCGAGGCCGAACTGGCCACGCAGCACCGCGATGAGCGTGCCCATCAGCAGCAGCCACGCGCTCGCGCCGAAGGCGACGGCGAGGCCCGCGAAGGCCATCGTCCGACCGAACGCGCTACGCGCGAGCGAGATGTCGGCGACCGCGAGGCTGCGGAAGGCCTTGCCCGCATCGGCGAAGGCGCTCGCGCTCGAGCGCCCCGCCGCAGTGACCTGCCGGAACGTCTCTTTCAGGTCGGGGGGCGTGTCCGGGGCGGGCGCATGCGAAGGGCCCGGGCCATCAGGACCCGGGCCTGCTGCGCCCCCGTTCGCGCTCCCCGCGCTCACGGCGAGGGGATCAGCGTTCGCCGCGCGCGAGCTTGGCGATGATCCAGCCGGTGGCGAAGGCCACGCCGAAGCTCACCAGCGGACGCTCGCGGATCAGCTCGGAGGCGCTGTCGACGAGGTCGCGGCCCTTGTCCATGACGACGTCGAGCTGCTCGCGCGCGGCGGAGCCGGCGACTTCGGCGGCCGCGATGCCGGCCAGTGCGGTATCGGCCAGATCGGCCTTCAGGTTCGCCTTGCCCACGCGCAACTCCTCGCTGGCGGCCACGGCCGCGTTCTTCAATGCATCACCGGTGTCGACCGCCGCCTGCCGCAGGCTGGTGCCTGCCTCGGACAGATTGGCCTTGAAGGTACCGGTGCCGGACGCGCTGACGGCCTCGCTGGAGGATCCGTTGCGGTTGTTGCTGGCCATGTCGCTCTCCTGGTGTTTCGACGGGTATCGACGTTATCGATGCGATGGGGGCGGTTCAACGCATGGCGAGGTCGGCCATGCGGTTTCCGCGAAGGACACGCAGGATCAAATCTGCCGGTTGCGGCGTGAAGCCGGTGCGGAAGGATGGCAGGTCGGTGAACTGGCCGGTGCTGCCCGCGACGATCACGTCGCCCGCGGCGAGCCCGTTCTGCGCCGCGCGCGAGCCGCGTGCCACGCTCTCGACGAGCACGCCCGCCACCCCGGCGCCGCGCATGCGCTCGGGCACCTCGGCGAACGTCGCGCCGGAAAGGCGCGGATCGAGGTCCGCACCGGCGACGCTGCGCGGCTGTTCCTGCAAGCCCGCGCTCAGCTTGACGCCGCGGCCCTCGCGCAGCACGTCGAGGGTGACGCGGCTGCCGAGCGCCTGCAGGCCCTCGAAATTGCGCAGCGCCTCGCGCCCCGAAATGCGCTGCCCGTTCGCCGCGGTGATCACGTCGCCGGCCTTCAGCCCCGCCTGCGCCGCGGCCGAGCCCGCATACACCCGCGTCACCACCGCCCCGGCGTCGGCGGCCACGCCGAGCGCGCGCGCCAGGCGCTCGTCGATGTCCTGCGTCTCCACGCCGAGCGTGCCGCGGCGCACGACGCCCTTGTTCTTGATCAACTGCTCCGCGATGTTGCGCGCCATGTTCGACGGGATCGCGAAGCCGAGCCCGATGTTGCCGGCCATCGAGCCGCGCGGATTGAAGCTCGCGGTGTTGATGCCTACGAGCTCGCCGTTGAGATTCACCAGCGCGCCGCCGGAATTGCCCGGATTGATCGAGGCGTCGGTCTGGATGAAGTTCTGGAAGCCGAGCCCCGGCAGGCCGCTGCGGCCCACGGCGGAGACGATGCCGCTGGTCACTGTCTGGCCGATGCCGAACGGGTTGCCGACCGCCACGACGAAGTCGCCGACTTTGAGCTGATCGGAGTTGGCGAGCGCGAGTGCCTGCAGCTTCGACGTGTCGCGCACGCGCATCACCGCGATGTCGGTGTCGGGATCGGTGCCGAGCGATTCGGCCTGCAGCGTGCGCCCGTCGGCGAGCGTGACCGAGACCTGGTCGGCGCCCTCGATCACGTGGTGGTTGGTGAGGATCAGGCCGCGCTGCGCGTCGACGATCACGCCCGAGCCGAGCGATTCGTTGATGCGCTCCTGCGTGAGCTCGGGAAACATGCGCCGGAAGAACGGATCGGCGAACGGGCTGACGCGCACGCGCTGCTTGGTGTGCACGCTCACCACCGCGGGCGTGACGCGCGCGAGCATCGGCGCGAGCGAAGGCACGGGCTGGCCGGCCACGGCCGCGGGCAGGGCACCGGTGCTGGGCAGCGGAAGCGCGGCGCTCGCGGCGGCCTGCGCGGGCGCCTGCAGCGCGTCGCGCGCGGCGGTGGCGGCGAAGCCGCCGAACGCGGCGGCGAGCGAGAGGGCGAGCAGCGTCGTGCGGGGGCGGCGGGACGGGTTCATCGCGTTCGGCATGGCGGAAGTCTGGGCGGATGTCGCGTCGGCGGCGACGGGATTCAAGAGCGACCGCGAGGGCGCCCGCAGGTTCCACGCGCGCCCTGCGACCGTCCGTCGGAATGCCGCATCGCATCATCGGATCTCGGCGGAAAGACGCCGTGATGGATCCGTCAAGGCGTTGACGCGTGAAGGCGTGTGAGCGTAGCGTGAGCGGGTCGCGTAGCCACTAGATCTAGTGGTTCACGCCTACTCGACGGGGAATAGTTTGAGGTATGGGTGTCGGCAGTCGCTGCCGGCCCGGGGCCTCGATCGGCCCGGTCGAAGGGTTCCACGGCCCGTCCGGCAAGGCTGCGGCGGCGTGAAACCCACATGAATTCCGGCCGCCGCCCGACGCGTCGGCCCCCAGAAGACCGGTCGCCTTCGCGCGGCCCTGAGACGGAGACATGGCAGGAATGAGCACGGCGCGTCTGGAGGTGGTGGGCATGTCCAAGAACTCGCGCGATGGGGACATCCCGCTGCAGCCGGCGTCCCTGGACATCTGGGACAAGAAGTACCGGCTCAAGACCAAGACCGGCGCCCCGGTCGACGCCGACATCGACGCGACCTACCAGCGCGTCGCCAAGGCCCTGGCCGAGGCCGAGCCGACGGCCGAGAAGCAGAAGTACTGGAACGAGCGCTTCCTCTGGGCACTGCGCCGCGGCGCGATCCCCGCCGGCCGCATCACGTCCAATGCCGGCGCGCTCGAGCACAAGCCGGCCACGTCGACGATCAACTGCACGGTCTCCGGCACCATCGAGGACTCGATGGACGGCATCCTCGACAAGGTCCACGAGGCGGGCCTGACGCTGAAGGCCGGCTGCGGCATCGGCTACGAGTTCTCCACGCTGCGTCCGAAGGGCGCCTTCGTCGCCGGCGCCGGCGCCTACACGTCGGGCCCGATGTCCTTCATGGATATCTACGACAAGATGTGCTTCACGGTGTCGTCCGCCGGCGGCCGCCGCGGCGCGCAGATGGGCACGTTCGACGTCTCCCATCCCGACGTACGCGACTTCATCCGCGCCAAGCGCGAGGACGGGCGCCTGCGCCAGTTCAACCTGTCGCTGCTGATCACCGACGGCTTCATGGAGGCGGTCGAGTCCGACGGCGACTGGCCGCTGGTGTTCCCGGTGCACGTCAAGGAGCAGGGGGATCTCGACCTCGCGAACGAGGAGCAGGTGATCTGGCGCGAGTGGCCGACGCACCGCAACTACGTCACCCGCGACGACGGCCTGGTGGCCTGCAAGATCTATGGCCACATCCGTGCGCGGCACCTGTGGGACATGATCATGGTGTCCACCTACGACTACGCCGAGCCGGGCTTCATCCTGATCGACCGCGTCAACGAGATGAACAACAACTGGTGGTGCGAATCCATCCGCGCGACCAATCCCTGCGGCGAGCAGCCCCTGCCCCCGTACGGCGCCTGCCTGCTGGGCTCGGTGAACCTCACCAAGTTCGTCCGCAATGCCTTCACCGACCAGGCCACGTTCGACTGGGACGAGTACCGCGAGGTCGTGCGCGTGTTCACCCGCATGCTCGACAACGTGGTCGAGGTGAACGGCCTGCCGCTCGAGCAGCAGCGCCAGGAGATCATGCGCAAGCGCCGCCACGGCATGGGCTTCCTGGGCCTGGGCAGCACGGTGACCATGCTGCGCATGAAGTACGGCTCGAAGGAGTCCTGCGAGTTCACCGAGCAGATCGCCCGCGAGATGGCGGTGGCGGGCTGGGAGATGGGCCTGGAGCTCGCCCGCGAGAAGGGCCCGGCCCCGATCATGGACGAGACGTTCACCGTCACCGCCGAGATGCTGCGCAAGCGCCCGGAGATGGCGAAGGACGGCTTCAAGGTGGGCGACGCGATCACGGGCAAGGTGCTGCACGCGAAGTACTCGCGCTACATGCAGCGCGTGGCGGAAGTGGCACCCGAGCTGGTGGCCGAGCTCGCCGAGACCGGCGCACGCTTCACCCATCACTCGTCGATCGCGCCGACCGGCACGATCTCGCTGAGCCTCGCCAACAACGCCTCCAACGGCATCGAGCCGTCGTTCGCGCACCACTACTCGCGCAACGTGATCCGCGAGGGCAAGAAGTCGAAGGAGAAGGTGGACGTCTGGTCGTTCGAGCTGCTCGCCTACCGCGAGCTGATCAACGACAAGGCGATGCCGTTCGCCGAGGACCCGGCCGCCGCCCTGCCCGACTACTTCATCGCCGCCGACGACATCACGCCGAAAGAGCACGTCGACGTGCAGGCCGCGGCGCAGAAGTGGGTGGACAGCTCGATCTCCAAGACCGCGAACGTCCCCACGGACTACCCCTACGAGGACTTCAAGGACATCTACACCTACGCCCACAAGCAGGGCCTCAAGGGCTGCACCACGTTCCGCTTCAACCCGGCCGCCTTCCAGGGCGTGCTGGTCAAGGAGAAGGACCTGGAGAACACCACCTACCGCTTCGAGCTCGAGGACGGGCAGGTGATCGAGGTCCGCGGCAACGAGGAGATCGAGTACGACGGCGAGACGCACACGGCCGCCAACCTCTTCGATGCGCTCAAGGAAGGCTATTACGGCAAGTTCTGATCGACCGCCGACGCGCCGGGCGACGTACCCGGCGCGCGGCATCGGATCGCCCTGAACCCGCGTCAGGAACGCATCCGTCCCGTCAAAAACCCCGATGCAGTACGCGTGGTTTTCACATGATGTTGTGCGCACCGGCTGTATAGCGTGGCGTGATAACGAGTGCGTTATCCCGATTCGTAAAAACAGCGCCCCGAAGGAGGGCTTTCCACATGGCTAATGGAAATGGAAACAGCAACGGCGTGACCGCGACGCTCTCCAATGCGGCGGGCACCGTGGCGGAAACCGCCAGCAATATCGGCACCGTGATCGCGGGCACCGCGAGCAGTGCCGTCGAAGCCGTCGTGGGCACCGCGTCCGGCGCGGCCGAGGCCGTCGGCCGCGCGGTCGACACGGCGAAGAAGCGCCTGACGCGCACCAGCGCGGCGGCCCGCAAGGAAGCCGCGGCGAGCAAGAAGACCGGCGCGCGCAAGTCGGCCGGCGGCCGCACGTCGGCGTCGAAGTCGGCATCGTCGACGGGTGGCCGCAAGTCGGCATCGAAGTCCGCGACCGGCACCGGCGCGCGCAAGAGCGCGTCGAAGTCGGCCGGTGGCCGCAAGTCGGCATCGAAGTCGGCGACCGGCACCTCGAGCCGTTCGACGGGCGCCCGCAAGTCCGCCTCGAAGTCGGCGACGGGCACGACGGGTCGCAAGTCGACCAAGCGCGTGGCCGCCGGCAAGAAGGCCGCGACGACCCGCAAGACGAACGCCGCCAAGAAGGCCGTCAAGAAGAGCGTGACGCGCGCGACGAAGGCCGTGTCGAAGGCTGCGACGAGCGCACGCCGCTCGGCCGCCGCGAAGAAGGCCGCGGAGACGCGTTCGAACCGCGGCGGCGCCCGCAAGTCGGCCGGCACGACCGGTCGCGGCACGGCGGCCCGCAAGGGCGGCGCGACGAAGAAGGCCGGCGCGCGCAAGTCCGCCGGTGCGTCGAGCCGCGGCACGACGGCCCGCAAGGGCGCGACGAAGAAGGCCGGCGCGCGCAAGTCGGCCGGCACGTCGACCCGTGGCTCGACCGCCCGCAAGGGCGCGGCGAAGAAGGCCGGCGCGACGCGTGGTGCAGGCGCCCGCAAGAGCGGCGCGGCCGCGAAGGGCGGTGCCCGCAAGTCGGCCGGCGCCTCGCGCGGCGGCAACGGCGCGAGCCGTGGCGGCGCGGGTCGTGGCGGCAACGGTCGCGGCCGTTCCAGCGAGAGCCGTGCGAACGCCTGAGCAGTAAGCAGTGACCGGGTGCCGGCGGTCCGCCGCCGGCACCTCCCCATTCCAGACCCACCGCAGCGCGGTGGCGCACCAGACAACCAAGACCGAAGTACCGGGGAGCAGGGCCGATGGCCGTCAAGATCGAGAAGAAAATCAAGGGCTACAGCGTGATCAGCGCCGAGGACCGCGCCCGCGAAGCCCAGGCCGCCGCGCCCGCCGCCGCCGCCGAGCCCAAGACGGCCGACGTGATCCAGATGCACGAGCGCCTCGAGCGCCCCGAGGTGCTGATCGGCTCCACCTACAAGATCAAGACCCCGCTGGTCGAGCACGCCATGTACGTGACGATCAACGACATCGTCCTCAACGCCGGCAGCGAGCACGAGCAGCGCCGCCCATTCGAGGTCTTCATCAATTCGAAGTCGATGGACCACTTCCAGTGGATCGTCGCCCTCACCCGCATCATGTCCGCCGTCTTCCGCAAGGGCGGCGACGTGACCTTCCTCGTCGAAGAGATGAAGGCCGTCTTCGACCCGCGCGGCGGCTACTTCAAGGCCGGCGGCGTCTACATGCCGAGCCTGGTCGCCGAGATCGGCGCCGTGGTCGAGGACCACATGAAGTCGATCGGCCTGATCCATGACCCCGAACTCAGCGACGCGCAGCGCGCGCTCATCGCCGAGAAGCGCGCCGCCTACGAGCGCGCCACCCAACCTGCGGCCAACGAGTCCGTCGCCGTCACCGGCGAAGGCACGTCGTTCCCGCCCAGCGCGACCATGTGCCACAAGTGCAGCACGAAGGCGCTGGTGCTGATGGATGGGTGTGCGACTTGCTTGAATTGTGGGTACAGCAAGTGCGGGTGAGTGAAGGCAGCTGCTGAACCAATGAAGGCCGGACCAATCGAGTCCGGCCTTTTGTTGTGTGCCTGCCTAAGGTCACGACGTTGATGCAGAGCCTGGCTCTTCGGTTTCGAGACCATTCATGAGCCTATTAGACCTCGACGAACTTGCGGAGCGGGTCCGTACACCGGCAGCACGGTCCTTTCTTCGAGAGGCCCTAGCGTGCTACCGCGTAGGCGCATACAGGTCATGCGTTATCACGACCTGGATTGCACTCGCCTACGACGTTGTCGACAAACTCCGAGAGCTTGCATTGTCGGGCGATGCCGCAGCACAGGCCGAAGTGTCGCTGTTCGACAAAATTCATCGTGATCGCGACACCACGGCAGCGCTAAAGTTCGAGCGAGAGCTTCTTGAGATGGCGCGGGTCAAGTTCGAGCTCATAACGCCAATCGAGCAGATGGACCTAGCTCGGCTCTTCGACGACCGCAACCGATTTGCGCATCCAAACATCAATCAAGATGCCGGTGCACATGAGGCAACGGCGGAGCTTGCGCGGCTACACCTGCGCAACGCGGTTGAACATGTGATGCAGCGGGTTCCGGTTCAGGGGAAGGCAGCGCTGGGCGATATCCGATCAGCGGTCGAATCACCCTACTTTCCAAAGAGCGCAGATGACGCCGTTACCGCGCTTGAGGCTACGCCGCTAAAGCGCGCCAAGCTTCCCGTGATCAAGGAATTTTTCCTCGGATGCTTAAGCTCCCTCGTCATGGAAGGCCTGAACTCCGAAGATTTCGACCGCCGCGTTGCCGCTTCCGAAGCCTGCCGTCGCCTTCATCCGGAGGTAGTCAACGAATTGATAAAGGAGCGTGTTTCTGGGCTCTTTGACAAGTCGCCAGACAAGGGGCTCCCCTATCTAGTTGTTCTGATTGCGAGGCTTCCCGACTACGCATTAAGAATTAGCGCTGCCACACGGGTTCGGATGAAGGAGTACACGAAGAATGTTGGAACGAGCCAACTAGGAATTCTCGCCTTTGCAGTCGACGTACCGTTCCTTGAGAGCGAGGCTCAGGACCGGCTTGCCGCTGTATCAGTTGGCGAACTAAAGACAGCCGCACAACAGACCGGGCGCGCAGCAAGCAATCCGTTCGTGCGCCGTGCGATCGAGCTTTACGAGCAGTCATCAAGCTGGGAGAACGCTAATTCTCTTGCGTCCGTAATCGTTGAATCGATGATCAGCAAGCTAAATGCGGCTGATGGCCTGCGGCTGCTCCTCGCAGGTCGAAACCCCGAGGTGCGTGAGAGCTTTAGGTACCCGCCGCTCGTGAGCAAGCTGCTTGAGCACGGCTACGTCACCAAGCAGGAGGTATCGAAAGCTATCAAAGAGCACAAACTGACGGCACTCGAGGACTTAGTCGCATCTGCAATCGACGACGATGATCCGTTCTGACTTGCGCAGAAGCTAACGGGGTCCAGGTTCACTTCCCGAGGTCTATGTCCGTTGCTTTCCTAGCTGAAAGGCTCGGTAGCAACGAGAGACCCGAAGGGCGGTCGACAAGATGTCGGCCGTCGCCACCCGAGGCAGGATGCCGAGTGTGGCGATCCGCGCAGTCGTGTCCGATCGCGAGCTGTAGATCCGTCGGGGAAGCTGCTTTCTTTTGGTTACTTTTCTTTGCAGCGGCAAAGAAAAGTGACTCGGGCGCGCCAGCGCACGAAACGCTTCCGCTTCCAGTGCCGGCGGCGAAGTGGATTGTTCGTCTATCCCGCCAACCACCTTCAGCACACCACTCGCTTAGCTCCCGCCGTCTCCCCTGACGTGAGCTCGCGTCCGAAGCCACAAGGTCCGGAGCCGGCAGCAGAGCGTCGCGCAGACCCCGCTTCCGCGCCGCTCTCCGACGCACGTCACGCTCCACATCGGGCGCACGCGGCCCTCAAGCCGGACAATGGACGACTGACCATCGACCCAGTGCCCATGAACCGACTGACCGTACTGAGCCTGCTGCTCGTCCCCGCCCTCGCGCAGGCCGCCTACACCTGCGACCCCAACGCCCAGCCGGCGGAGATCCAACAAGCCTTTGGTGTCGAGCTGGAGCGCCTGCACGCCGAGCAGAAGGCGGCCGAGACCGCGCATCAGGCCGAGCTCACGAGCCGGGCCGATGACCTCGTCCGAACGGGCGCATGGACCGCTGCCGATCGCGGCAAGTTCTTCCAGGACCTCATGCTCGACGAGACGTTCAAGGCGGAAGAAGCGATCAAGGCCGATTACCTGGCCGCGTTCATGGCGAGCCTGCAGGCGGCCGAGAGGGCGTCGGGCAAGGATCCGGCCGCGGTCTGCAAGCATGCGGACGACGCATTGGCCACCTTCGGCGAGATCCGTAGTTCAAGCGAACGCCAGTGGCAGTACATGAAGGCCCAGATGGCGCTGGTTCCGCCCAAGATCCGGTAATTCCGGCACACGGCAAGACGAGAGCGGAAAGACGAGGGCAGGACGGACATGCCCTCGAACTCGCCACCCGAGTCTTATCGAGAGGCCCGAAGGGCGACGCGCAGGACGCGCGCCGTCGCCACCCAGTGAGGAAGCGCTGCTTGCGAGCCATTGGCTCGCGCGCTAACGAATGCCCGCTGCGCTGCGGCGGGCCAAAGGATGCCGAGTGTGGCGATCCGGGGCGTGCTCGCCCGATCGCGAGCTGTAGATCCGTCGGGAAAGCTGCTTTCTTTTGGTTACTTTTCTTTGCAGCCGCAAAGAAAAGTAACTTGGGCGCGCCAGCGCACGAAACGCCTTCACCGACACGCCTGACAATGGCGAAACGAGCGTCGTTTCAACGCGCGGGCGCTTGAGTCCGACCCTATTCCCGCACTGCCGAAAGGAAAAGGGGCCGGGCCCTGAAGCGAACCCGACCCCTGCTTCCATTCTTACGACGTCACTGCTTGAAGTCGATCCAGGCCCGCAGCAGCTTGTGGGTGCTGAGCCGCCTGCCATTGTGCGTGGCGATGTAGAGCCGGGTCAGCTCCACGCCTTCATAAGGATTGACGCCCTTCGTGCTTGCGAAGATGTAGTCGATCTTCCGCTTCTCGAGCAGCGTGTTCCGACCGCCGCGGCGAACCCTCTTGTTGCCGGCGACCTGATCGACCTCCCAGAACTTGCCGGACTCGGCACTGCCCAGCCCCCCGTTGCGCGTGACTCGATACAGCGCGTCCATCGCGTCGGAGTCCGGGGTGGAATTGAAGTCACCCGTGAGCACGATCTTGCGATTCCCCATCTGGGGCTTGAGGATCGCGGCGATCTGCTGCGCCTGTTGCGCGCGGATGGCGAGATCCTTCGCGGCGTCCGTGCTGGCGTCACCGGCCCAGAGATGCGTGGTGCACAGCCGCAGCATGCCCGGGACATTCACCTGGGGAACGTCCGCGCACAGCAGGAAGAACGCCCGGCTGCCGATGTAGCCGGCTTGCCCGGGCAACTTGCCGTCCACTTTCAGAGGCTCGGCCTTCACGTTCGCGAGCCTGGACCGTGCAGCGATGACGAGCCCCTTTTCGCCGTCTCCCCCGCATTCCGGCTTCGTCCTCATTCGCACGAACTCGAACTTCCAGCCCAAGGGACGCAGCTCGGTGCGGATCTCCTTGAGGTCTTCGCTGCAGACCTCCTGCATGGTCAGGACATCCGCGCCCCTCCGGGCTTCGGCGGCCACGCCAGCCCATCGCTTCTTGCCCTTCGAATCCCCGGAACGATCGCCCGCGATGTTGTGGTCGACCACGTGCACCTTCGCTGCGACGGCAGCAGTCGAAATCATCGCCATCGCAAGGCCGAGTGCCGTCACGAGCGTCGCGCGGGCAGTTCCTGAAACGTCCATCATGTGTGCAGCTCCGTTGAAGGAGCCGGCGTTCTAGCACACGCCGTGTGTGCTCCGTGGCGGCAGTTCTGTCACGAGGCGACCGACTCAGAGTGCACTTCTTCAACCTCGGTCGCCGACCGGCATCGAGAGGCACGAAGGGCGACGCGAAGGTTCCGCGCCGTCGGCACCGGATCGGGAATTCCTGCTTGCGCGCCGTCGCTCGCATGCCGACGAACCCTGCAGCGCCGCGGGAGGCTGCAGGAAGCGCAGTGGGGCGATCCGCGCAGACGTCGCCGGTCGCGAACTGCAGCTCCGTCGAGGAAGCGGCTTTTCTCGTTACCTTTGTTTGCAGCGGCAAGGAAAGTGACCCGGGCGCGCCAGCGCACGAAACGCCTCTGCCGCCGGTGAGGGAAGCGAACCCGACTCGAGTGATGCCGCCGGCTAAACTCCACGGTCACCCTATCCACCGGCAGGAACCTCGATGACCTCCACCACCACCGCCTCTGGCCTGCAGTACGAAGACACGGTCGTCGGCACCGGCCCCGAGGCCCAGCCCGGCCGCAACGTCACCGTGCACTACACCGGCTGGCTCTACGAGAACGGCGAGCAGGGCCGCAAGTTCGATTCGAGCAAGGACCGCGGCGAGCCCTTCATCTTTCCGTTGGGCGGCGGCATGGTCATCAAGGGCTGGGACGAAGGCGTGCAGGGCATGCGCGAAGGCGGCGTGCGGACGCTGATCATCCCGCCCGGCCTGGGCTACGGCGCACGTGGCGCCGGCGGCGTGATCCCGCCGAACGCCACGCTGAAGTTCGAGGTGGAGTTGCTGGGCGCCTGAGCGGCCGCGGTGCGCGACACCCCGCGGATCGTTTGCTGCGCACGGATCCCGTCCTCGCCCCACGTCCCCACGTCCCCACGTCCGCGAGCGTCCATCACCGCCCGGGCGATGCGGCGCGATGCACTCCAAGCCGGCAGCGCACGTGCCCCCGGGTCGACACGCCTTGACCCGGGGGCGTCCCCGCACGAGCATCGGTCCGATCCGATCGGGGGAACTACGATGTCCAAGCGAGTCGTCATGGGTGCAGTCCTGGCGTGCATGAGCACCGCGGCGGCGGCGCAGGATTCGGCCCAGTACGCGCAGATGAGCCGCACCAGTTGGGACGCGTTCGCGTGCGCGGCGCTGGCGTCGACGATGCAGTGGCGGGAGCGGCACGACCAGCTGGTCAATTACGGCTACGCGCAGGGCAAGACCTTCCTGACGGCGCTGGCCGCGGGAAAGATCAAGCAGTACGACACGTTCTCCAGGACCCCATCCGCCTTCCCGATGCGAGGTGCCGACCCCTCGCCGGATTTCGTGCTCGGGCGGGTCTACGAAATGGCGAAGACACACGCGCTCCGGGATGTCGTCACCCCCGAGAACCGCGGGCAGGACGACCTGCAGAAGTCACTCGCAACGACGAAGTACGAGACGCTGCAATGCAAGGCGCACTCGTGAGGGGCCGAGAACAGCGGTGAGCGTGGTGCCGTCTCGACTGCGCTGGCCCAGCGACGTCGAAGGACCTCACCGCGGCGCCATAGGCGCGCCGCGACATGCCGATACGACGCGAAGCAGCCATGGACTTCATCGCACTCCTTCCGCTCCTGCTCGCACCCCTCGCCGTCGCGATCAGCATCTCCACGACGATCGTCGGCCGCCGTCGCGTCAACGAGGCCCTGCGCACCACCTTCCATGCACTGCGCTTCGACACCCCGGCGGGCGTGGTCGGCGGCGACGCCCTGCGCGTGGTCAAGATCTTCAGGCAGGGCCTGCCGTTCGCCTACGACGATGTCTTCACCATTCCCGTCGGCCCGCGACAGATCTCCGATTCGTTCTGGTACTGCATCGGCCCCGGGCCGTCCTACTTTTTGGCCATTCCAATGGTGGAGGTGGGCTTCGGGAAGGCGAAGGTGGACTGGGTGGTGCGCCCGCTGTCGCTCGAGCGCATGCGCGCGGCGCTCGTCGACTTCCCGGACGTGCTCGCACTCGAGGCGTAGCGCCGCCACGGCGCTGGACGGATGTGCGCGAGGCCCGCACAGTCGCCGGCTCCTGCATCCATCGGGATCGACCGCGTGCGCCACCTCCCCCTTCTCGCCCTGTTCCTTCTCGCCTGCGCGCCCGCCCGGGCCGCCGATGCGCCGCGGGTCACGGGCGTGCCCGACGAGGAGGCGGTCGAAATCCGTGAACTCCTCCGCCTGACCGGTTCCGAGGACATGGCCCGGCAGGTCATGCGGCGCATGCTCGACATGCAGAAGCAGGGCAGGAACGAACGCGAGCAGGCGCTCATCGAACGCTTCGCCGCCAAGCTCGACGTTTCCGAGCTGCAGGACGCGATCGTCCGCGTGTATGCGGAGCACTTCACCGCCGACGAGGTGCGCGGCATCAACGCGTTCTTCCGCTCACCCGCCGGGCGCAAATACGTCGCCGAAATGCCCGCGATGCTCCAGGACGCCATGTCGATCGGCCAGGCCTGGGCGGCCGCAAAGGCGAAGGCGCTGGACGAGGAACTGCAGCGCGAGATGAGCAAACCGACCTCACTGTGAAATGCGGGCGCAACGGCCACCGGCGGTCGCACCGCGAGGCGGAGCCCTGCACCACGCCCACACGCGCAAGCGTAGAGTCCCGCCGTCGCCCCTCTGGAAAGACACCCATGAAATGCCCCGTCTGCACCGACATCGACCTCGCGATGACCGACCGCCAGGGCATCGAGATCGACTACTGCCCCCGTTGCCGCGGCATCTGGCTCGATCGCGGCGAGCTCGATCGCCTGATCGAACGCGCCGAGCGTTCCGAGGCCGCCCCCGCGCCGCGCCCGACGCCGCAGCCGCCACCGACGTACCCGCCGCGCGAGCAACCCGGGTACTCCAGCCAGCACGACCACCATGGCCATGCCGGTCAGCACGGGCACTACAAGAAGAAGCACAAGTCGCTGCTGGGCGAGCTGTTCGACTTCTGACGGGAGCCACGAGGGAAACCGGTTGGCGGGTGCTCGCACGTCGACCCCGGCGCGACGCACGACGCTAGGCGACGCGACCGGCACCGCCGAGAATGGGCGCATCGCTCTGCGGGCCCTGCCATGCGCCACCTCGCGCTCCTGCTCTGTCTCGCCACGTGCACGGCCGGCGCCGTCGTCATCCGCGACGACGTGCCCGACCTGCGCTACCGCGCTTCGGCGGCCGACTTTCCCGCACTCGCGGACATCGCCGTCGAAGGCCACGGCGTGCTGATCGCCCCGCGGTGGGTGGTCACCGCGGCGCATGCCGTCACGTGGCAGCATCGGGTCGACGTGGTGGTGGTGAACGGCGTGCCGCGCGAGGTGGCGAAGGTGATCCTCCACCCGGGCTACAGGAAGCTCCCGCAGGCGATGATCGATGCGGCCCTGAAGGCCGACGACACGCGCGAGGTGCTGGATTTCCTCTCGAAGTCGGATGACGTGGCGCTGATCCAGCTTGCCGCGCCGGTGACCGACGTCGCGCCCGTGGCGATCCACCGCACGCCGGTCGTGGGACAGACCATCCGCATCATCGGCAAGGGCGCGACGGCGACCGGCCGCGACGGCCATGATCCGCACGGCCCGAATCGCACCGACCTGCGCCAGGCCTTCAACACGCTGACGCGGTCCGAGGGCCGCTGGCTCGCGTATACGTTCGATGCACCGCCGGCCGCGCTCCCGCTCGAAGGCTCGGCGGGCAACGGCGACAGCGGCGGCCCCGTGCTGGTGGACGCCGATGGCCGATGGCAGCTTGCGGGCCTCACGTCGTGGAAGCACGTGGACGGCAAGCCGTCGGCCTTCCGTCCGAGCCGCTACGGCCAGCTCAGCTACGCGGTGCGGCTGGCGGCGTACGTCGACTGGATGGAGACGACGATGGCGGCGGAAGGCAACTAGCCATCCCCCTTCGGGCCATGGCCTGCCGATGTTGAGCGCCACCGCGCGGGGGCGGGCGGATGGCTGCCGAGGCCGCGTTCGCAGTGACGGCCGATGCAGGCCCGCGGCGCCCCATGCCGCGCCGCGCGCGTTCCCCCTACACTCGCGGCGCGCAATACCGCGCGGAAAAAGGGGGACATGCCCATGCGTTCCAAACTCGTCGTCGCGAGCGCGCTCGCCCTGCTCGCCGCATCCGGCACCGCGCCGGCGGCCAATCCCAACGACCCCTGGGCCTACTGCTGGGCGCAGACGAAGGGCGCGAAGAAGTTCATCTATTCGGCGCCGATGCAGGTCGCCAGCAGCGATCGCAATGCGCTGGACCCCGCGTGGCAAGCCTTCGCGCAGCAGAAGCTCGGCGGCGCACTGGAGCGCGCGGCATGCAACGGGGGCTATGCCGAGTCCGCAGCGCCGGAAGCCTTGAAGATGCACGTGGACCAGTCGAAGGCCGCGGGCAAGCCCGTCGAGATGACCGGTTGGGTGTGGGGCCAGGGCTGATACGACACTGAGCGGCTCGTCGGCGGCCCGCCGATGGGGCGGGGTCCGGATCATTCACCCACCTCGCGCGCCGCCGCACCGAGCCCACGCATCCCGTCCGCGATGCCATCGCCGACGCCGTGGACCTCTCGCGTGACGTCCGCAGCGTCGTGCGAGAGGTCCGGCACCTCATCGGTGAGCTCGCGGACGTCATCGGCGACGTCGCCGATCTCGCACCTGCGATCGCGGAGGTCATGCACAGCGTCCCGACCTTCGACGACGACGTCGGTGATGCCGTGTCCGGCGTGATCGACGTCATCCGCGGACCGATCGGCCGCGCGTCGATCCGCCGCGGTGCCTCAGCCGCGCAACGCCGCCACCGCGGTGATCGCCCGGTCCACCTCCGCCTCGGTATTCACCAGGCTCGGCGCGAGACGTGCATAGCTCACCCGGTACGGGCTGGTGCTCGCGACGATCCGCCGCTGCGCGAGCGCCTTGACCACGTCGCCGGGCGCCATGCCGTCGACCTCGAAGGCGACGAGCCCCGCCGAGAGCTCGCCGCTGCGGGGCGTGTGCACGCGCACGCGGCGGTTCTCCGCGAGGCCCGCCTTGAGTCGATCGTTGAGCTCGCGGATCCGACCCGCAACGCGCGCGCGGCCCATCGCGCGGTGCATGCCGAAGGCGGCCGCCATCGCCCACTGATGCTCGTAGGCATGGAAGCCGCCGGGCGATACGCGTGCGGCGGTGGTCGGCGTGGTCGGGGCGCGGCCGGTCTCCCAGGCGGTGTACTGCTCGAGGTCGCTGAAGCTCGGCACCAGCGGGTCGAGCCGCGCCCACGCCGCCGGTCGCGCCCAGACGATGCCGGTGCCGCGCGGCGCGAACATCCACTTGTGCGTGCCGGCGCAGAAGAAGTCGCAGCCGAGGTCCGGCACGTCGACGTCGGTGGAACCGAGCCCGTGCACGCCGTCGAGCACCAGCAGCGGGCCGCCTCCGCCGGGTTTGATCGCCGCAGCGATCTCGCGCATCGGCAGGCGCATGCCCGTCGACGAATGCACCCAGGTCAGGCCGACCACGCGGGTGCGCGGGCCGATCGCACCGCGCAGCGCGGCGATGATGCCGTCGGGCGTTGCGGTGGCGGCGTCGTCGAACAGGCGCACGCGGCGCACGCGCGCGCCGTTGCGCGCGGCGGCCAGGCGCACGGACTCGTGGTGCGAGTAGTGGTCGTGCTCGGTGACGAGGATCTCGTCGCCGGGCTTCAGGCGCAGGCCCTGGTAGACGAGCGCGAGGCCCGTGGTGGTGTTGCCGGTGAGCGCGATCTCCTCCGGGCGCGCGCCGATGTAGGCAGCGACCTCGGCGGCCACGCGCAGCGGCAGGTTGTCGGCGTCGGGGCCGAACATGCCGTGCTCGACGGCCACGTACGGATTGCGGTCGATGGCGCGGCGGTAGCCGTCGATCGCCGTACGCACGGGCGCGGGATGGCTCGCGATGTAGAAGCTGGCGAAATGCATCCACGCCGGATCGAGGTCGAACTGCGCGCGCACGCGGTCCCAGCGCGAGAGGTCCGGCAGGGCGGGCGTGGCGGCCTCGACGGCGGCCAGCAGCCGCAACGGGAGCGACGCCGCGGCGAGCGCGAGCGGCGCGGCGAGCAACTGGCGGCGGGTCGGCATGGCGAGGCTCCGGCGGGCTTTCGTGGACGCTACGCCGGAGGGCCGGGCGTGCGGGCGCCGCGTGTCGGCGCACCGGTGCCGCGCGTGCTGCACGCCGATCCGGGCGCGGCGCGCTCCGGGATCCCTGTGTATCGTCGTGCAACCGCGATCGCGCGCTCCTCTGATCGGCCGATGCCCGCCACCGTTTCGCGGCCGCGTGCCGCCCTAATGCTCGCGGGCGTGCTCGCGGCCACCGGTTGCGGTCACGACGCGGACGCGGACCTCCAGGCGCGTGGCTGCCTCGGGGTGCATGACCTCGCCACGCACGGGGCGACGTACGCCGGCCGCGACGTCCCCGTCTGCGGCTGGATCGATTCGGCGGCGCGCGACGGCCGGCTGCGGCTCACCGAAAGCATGAAGCCGCAGACCCGCGTGGTCCTGCAGCTGCCTGCCGCCCCGAACGGCGATGCCGGCGTGGCGCGCGTGCTGGATGCGGTGGCGGGCTGGCGTCATGGCGGGCGAATGCCCGGGTTCGAGGGGCGCTACCACGGGCGGCTGGAGATGCGCCGCGGCGGCGAAAACGTGCTGCACGTGGCACGCATCGACCGGCTCGATGGCCAGCAGACCGAGTAGCAGCCCGATGGCGTGTGCCGGCCGCGCCGTCCCACCGCCGCGGTGTCGATCGATAAGATCGGCACCTCGCCCCTCCGACGCCCGCCATGCACGCACGTACCGAACTGCGCACCGCCGCGTGCACGATGGTGATCGAGCGCCAGGCCGATACCAGCCTGCACGTGACGATCGAGGGCCATGACGTCGGCGAGTTCGGCGCGCTGCCGATGCGCTGCCTCGAGGCCTTCATGCCCGCCACCGGCTCGGTGCGCCTACGCATCGACGCGCGCCGCGCGCGGGGCGCGGCGCTGCAGGTGAGCCACGACTGGGCGCAGTGGCTCGCGGAGCATCGCGGGCGCCTCGAGTCGGTGAACATGCACGTCGCCTCGGCCTACGTGCGCGTGATCGCGGACTTCGTGCGCCGCTTCGCCGGGCTCGAGGAGCTGATGCGCGTCGAGGCCTCGGGCTCCGCGCTGCCGCGCTAGCCGCCGCGCGGTGCGGCGCGCGCCGACCGGCGCCGGCCCGCCGCGTACGCGCCGGCCCTAGACTGCCGGCTCCCCGCCCGGAGAATGTCGATGGAAACCCAGCAGCTCCACCGCGGCCGCCTGATCGATCATCTGCAGCTCGTCGTGCGCGATCTCGCGGCGAGCCGTCGCTTCTACGATGCGATCATGCAGGTGCTCGCCGTGCCGCTCGGCGGCGAGGGCGACGACTATTTCTGGTATGACGAGCTGTTCGTCTCGACCGCCGACAGCGAGGCCGCGCAAGGCCGGCTCACGGGGCGCCACCACCTCGCCTTCCAAGCGGGCGACCGGGCGACGGTCGACGCCTTCCATCGCGCCGGGCTCGACGCGGGTGGCAGCGACAACGGCGCGCCCGGCGAGCGCCCCTACCATCCCGGCTACTACGCGGCGTTCCTGCTCGATCCGGACGGCAACAACATCGAGGCGGTCTTCCATGGCGAGGCCCGGCGCAGCGCGGCATCGGTGACGGTCACGTTCTGACCCGCCGATGGCGCGTCCACACGCATCCGCGACACCACCCGCGCCGCCGAGCCCATGACCCGCGACACCGCACACGCGCGCTTCGATGCACCGCTCCGGCGCCCCGCCGATCCCGGCGACGCCACGGGCTGGACATTCGTGCGATTGCCCAAGGCCGTGAGCGACGCCCTGCCGCGACGCGGACGCACGACGGTGGACGGCACGTTCGCCGGCGCGCCCTTCCGCGCGACGCTCGAGCCGGACGGCGAGCTGGGGCATTGGCTGAAGGTCGATGCGGAACTGCGCGCGGCGGCAGGCGTCGAGCCCGGCGCGACGGTCACGATCACGCTCGCGCCCGTGGCACAGGAGCCCGAGCCCGCGGTCCCCGCCGATCTCGCACAGGCGCTGCAGGCGCATGCGGACGCGGCGGCCACGTGGGCGGGCACGACACCCGTCGCGCGGCTGGACTGGATCCACTGGATCACGTCGGCCAAGCAGGCATCGACGCGCAGCAAGCGCATCGCCGAGGCCTGCGACAAGCTCGCCGCAGGCAAGCGCCGCGTGTGCTGCTTCGATCCGTCGGGCTTCTACAGCAAGGCGTTCGCGCCGCCGCGCGCGGCGGACTAGCAGCGACGATCAGCCCGCGGGCATCGCGCGGCCTGTCGGCAGGGCGTGGTGCGACGCCGCCCGACAGCGCGGCGTCGCATCGACGCCACGCCGCGAGCGACGGATACGACGCAAGGGACGAGGAATGCCGCGAACACGGGCAAACCGGATACGGCCGCTTGCGGCATCATGCGCGCTCCTCGAATTTCCACCGGACCGGATGCCATGACCTCACCCCTTCGCCTCAGCCTCGGCCTCGTCGCCCTCACCGCGCTGAGCGCCTGCACCCGGGACGCCGCGCCGCCGGCGCAGGACGCGAGCGTGCCGACGTCGGCCGCCGCGCCGGCGAGCACTCCGCCCGCAGCGCCGGCCGCCGAGGCGGCGTCGCAGACGATGACGATGGAGCAGGTCGATCGCTACCTCGCCGCGACCGCCGCGCTCGGCAAGGCCACGGAGGCCGATCCGGCGCTGGAGGACGTGGTGTCGGTGAACATCTCCAGCGACACCGAAGCGCAGCACGCGGCGCGGCTGGCCGCGAACCCGACGGTGATGTCGGCGCTCTCCCAGGCCGGCACGAACCCGACCGAGTACGCGCGCATGGCGCAGCTGCTCCCGGCGGCCTTCTTCGCCTACGGCATGCTGGAGGCGGGCCAGCTCAAGGAAGTCCCGAAGGGCATCGACCCGGCGCTGATCGAGTTCATGAAGGCGCACGGCGCGGAGATCGCCGCGAAGATGAAGGCCGCGGGCCAGCTCTGACGCGAGCCGACCGCACGCGGCCCCATGTACCGGGCCGCGTGCGTGCCGTCGACAAGAACGACAAGGGCCGTCTCGACGCCACCGGTGCGTTCGACGTCCTGCGTCGCGTGGATGCCTCAGCGCGCCTTGCGCGGGCAGCGATGGCGCACGACCGGCGTCGCCTCGTTCGATACGTCGGTGAGCTTCCGTCCGGACGCGTCGAGCCGGAAGTGCGACATCGACAGCCAGCGCTCGCCCTCGCCGCTCAGCTCGGCGATCAGCGCGATCTCGCGCGCGCCTTGCGCGACCACCGCCCGCACCGGGCCACGACTCTCGTACCACTGGATGGTCCCGGCCGAGATCACCAGCCGACTGTCATCGAGCGCGCTGCCGCATTGCTTCGGCATGCTGTTCCATTCGCCCTGGAAGGCGGCGGGGATACTGGTGACGCGCTGCGCGGCAGACGCAGGGACGGCGATCAGTAGGCCGGTAAGCAGCAGGCTCGACAGACGCATGGGCGGCTCCTGGAAGGGGGCGCACGAGTCTGGCCGACGCGGTGTCATGCGTACGTCCCGATGCGCCGTGACTGCTAGCATCACACCCGCATAAGGGGATCGGCATGAAGCACATCTGGATCGGCGCGCTGCTCGCGCTTTCGGCATGGACGGGCGCGGCCCGCGCGCAGGCGATCACGGTCGAGGTCGGCGGGAAGCCGATCGCGATCGCGTCGCCGGGTCCGCTCGAGCGCGCGAGCGAGGCCGCGCCGACGCTGTTCACCCTCTACCAGGCCGGCCTGCCGACCACCCATCGCCTGGTCGAAGCCTTCATCACGCCCGGCGACCTCGAGCGCACGCTCACCGGCCAGCCGGTCGACGACGTGAGCTACCAGGTGCAGGTGATGCGCAACGTCGAGCACGTCGACCTCGGCGAGGCCGATTGGCGGACCCTGCGCCCGCAGATCATCCGCGAGGTGGCCTCGCTCGACGCGACGACACTGATCGACGGCCAGGAGTCGGCAGCCAGCCAGCGCATCAGCGACGCGGCGGGCGTGGCCGTGGACCTGGCGTTCGGTGAAATCGGCAAGCTCCAGCCGTACGGCGACGACTCGGGCTCGGTGCGCTTCCATGTCCTGTTGCCGGTTTCGGTCGAGGTCGCCGGCGTGCGCCGTACGATCGAGCTGCAATCCGCTGGTGCGGCGCTCCCGCTCGGCGGTCGCCTGCTGTTCCTGTATGCGTTCCGCCGCCACCGCGCCGGGGAGGACGCGCGCGTGGTCCGCGCGGCGCTGGATCACTGGGTCGAGGCGACGGTCGCCGCCAATCGCAGGTAGGACCGAGCCCGGGCGAAACGCCCGAGCGATTCCCTCCCGCTGGTGCCTCGCGCCGCGCAGCATCGCAGCCGCCCTTGCAAGGGAGTCCGAACGCGCCGTCCCGCCGAACGCGTCGCGCATGCCATCCATCGAACCCTGCCGGCCGGGAGGCCGCCATGCGATCCCTCTCCGAACGCATCGAATTCCTGCTGGTCGTCGCCATCGCCTTCGGCTATTTCATCGTGGGCGGGCTGCTCTCGATCGCCGCCGCGCCGACCGCGAACCTCGCGGTGTTCACCGAGGCGGGCCTGGCCTGGCTCGTCGGTTTCGAGATCATCGTCGGCGCGCTGCTCGCCGTCGGGCTGGCGGTGCGCGGTTGGACGGCGAAGGATCTCGGCCTTGATTTCACCGCAGGCGACGTCGCGAGCGCAGCGATCGTGGGCGTGGGTGCGTGGGCGGCATCGCTGGTGGCGGCTTTTTCCGCACACGCGCTCGCCGGCGCAACCGGACCGGTGTTCGAGCCGGTCACCGATGGCGCGTTGGGGCTGACGACGATCGTCGCGGTGTCGATCGTGAATCCGCTGTTCGAGGAAGTGTTCGTCTGCGGCTATGTGATCCGCGCACTGCAGCGCAGGCACAGCATCGCCTTCGCGGTGAACGTCAGCGTTGCCCTGCGGGTCTCGTATCACCTCTACCAGGGCGGCACCGGCGCGGTGTCGATCATTCCGGTGGGGCTGGTCTTCGGTTGGTGGTTCGCACGCACGGGTCGGCTGTGGCCGGTCGTCATCGCCCATGGGCTGCTCGATCTGGTCGCGCTCGCCTCGCTGGCCGGATCGGGCTGACGCCGCACCGGCGCGGTCACTCCGCAAGCCGGCGAGCATTTCGGACGTCGCGCCCGGAGATCGCGACGCGCTACTTCGGCGGTTCGGCCAGCACGTGGTCGTAGCTGATCACGCGCGCGAGTTTCCAGGTGTCACCGTCCTGCCGCCAGACGTCGACGAATCGGCCGGTCTCGGTCAGCCGGTCGGGCTTTCCAGGCTGCAGCGCGAAGAAGCGGTGCGTGCCCATCTGCATCGCGCCATAGTTGTTCAGCACATGCACGGTCATGCTGCCGGGGACCAGCTCGCGGCGCGCGCGGAAGTTCTCGCCGGTCTTCTGGCGCTCGCAGCCGACGCGCACGTTCTCGACGAAGCCGGCGCCCGTCGTCGCGATGCGCCCGCCCTTGTCATGCAGGAACTCGAAATCATCGGCGACGAGGCCGGCAAGGACGTCGGGCTTGCAGTTGAACACCGCGTCGAACAGGCGCAGGTCGAACTCGGCGAGTCGCGCGACGAGCTCCGGCGATGCCGGCGCGGCACCGGGCGTCAGCCGTATCTCCGCAGGCGCGGGCGTCGCGGGTCCGGCGGCCTGCACGGGGCCGGATGCGGCGAGCCCGCCGAGGAGCGCGATCGCGAGACGAACGGTGGAGGGTCTCATGGCGTACATGCGGCCTGTGGAAGCGGCCCGGAACGGGGCAACAGCAGACTAGTGCAACAAGCGGCGGCGCGCTGGCCCCGGGTGGGCGGACCGGTTCCGGGCGTCGTGCTCGATGCCGGCCGTGCCTGCGACACCGGCTTTCACCGAGCCGTGCGAAGCTGCACGCACACCGCAGGTGTGCTGCGGCGATGGGAGTACGCGATGAGCAAGGGCATGGACCGCAAGAAGGAAACCAAGAAGAAGGCGGCGAAGACCCCGCAGGAGAAGCGTGCGGCGAAGAACGAGAAGAAGACGTCCAAGCCGTTCGCGCCGACCTGAGGGATCGGTGCTTTTGCGCACGCGAGACACCCGGCCGGCGCGGGATCATGGACGGCGCCGCGTCACGCAGCGGGCGGCGTCGCACGCGTCGGGGCGCTGCGCACGCGCGGCGCGCTACTCCGGATCGTTTGCCGCCCGCACCGCATCCTCCATCGACTTGGTCAGGATGAGCCGGTAGTTCTCGAGGGTGCCCTGGAAGCCGTCGCGCATCGGATGCCCGGCCGGCAGCGCGCCGAGCGTCTCCATGGTGGCGCGCTCGAGCGACTCGATCACCGCGAGCAGGGCCTGCGGCTGCGGGCTCAGCGGCAGCAGCACGCCGAGCACGGCCTTCACTGCGGCCATCTCGCCGTAGAGGCGGAACAGCGGGTCGCCGGAGGCGTCCGTCATCGGGGGAATTCCAGGCGGGTCGCCAGTCTAGCCGCCTGCGGCGGAGGCAACGGCCGGAAGGATCGCGAGTGGAGCGCCCGCGGCGCCGTGGCCCTCGCGATCGCGCGGCACCTGCAGGATGATCGCGGGCGCCCACCCTGACGCACCACCGCCGCCCCGGCGGCCACGATGCCTGCCTCCGACGAGGCCCCCGCACATGCTCTCCACCTGCGATGTCGATTGTCCCTACTGCGGCGAGCCGATCGGCCTCGTCGTCGATCCGAGCGCGGGCGCGCAGTGCTACATCGAGGATTGCGCGGTCTGCTGCCGACCGATCGTCGTCGTGGTCGCGATCGACGACGATGGCGAAGCCGACGTGCGCGTGCGCTCCGAGTCCGACGCCTAGCGCAGTGCCTACGCCGCGCCCGAGCAAGACGTGCCCGGTCTGCCGGCGTCCGTTCGAGTGGCGCCGCAAATGGGCGCGCGACTGGGACGCGGTGAAGTACTGCTCCGATGCATGTCGCAAGGGCACGCCGCGCGGGATCCCGGCGCCGCGGCGCCCCGGGCCGGCATGACGTCGCTCATCGGGCCGAACGAACGGCGGTCGCCCACGTCCGCGGTGATCGCGCCGAGGGCCGGCCTGCGCGCGGCAGGCTCACTCGCGCGTGGACGAGCCGACCTGCCGCAATGCCTCCAGCAACGGCTCGATCGGCCCGGTCTTGGAGAACACCGGGCAGCCGATGTCGAGCGCGAGGTTCTCGAGATCGACCTGGTCGCCCACCGCGGTCACCACGAGCACCGGCACCGGCGCGTGCTGCGTGGCGCGCAGGCCCTTCAGGAAGCGCAGCCCGTCCATCACCGGCATGACGAGGTCGAGCACGATCACGCCCGGCCGCAGGCCGGCCTGCAGCAGCGAGAGCGCGACGCGCCCGTTCTCCGCGCGGCTCACGCTGAAGCCCTCGAGCTCGAGCACCTGCGCGAGGCCGTCGCGGGTGGACGGGTCGTCTTCGACGATCAGGACGTGGGTCACGGGCGGGCACCGGCGGGAGTCCCGGTTATCGGCCCCGCGGCCGAGGGCTGAAGGCCGCCCGCGGCAGCCGACGTCGCGTGCGTCGAGCGCGGGCCGAATGCCTACCGCCTCCGACGCCGCGACGGTACGGCCGAGCATCCCGCCATCGCCTTGTCGGCGACGACGGGGCGCCGTCGATCAGTCGGCGAAGGCCGGGAACGCCGGCAACTTGGCGACGTCGCGCGGATCGTGCTGGATGATCACCGTGGCCTTCAGGTTCTTCGCGATCTTCTTGAAGCGATCGAGCGAGGCGAGCGAATCGGCGCGGCTGGTGTTCCAGGTCGGGATGCCGTCGCTGCGGTAGTTCTCGTGGAAGTGGGTGACGTCGCCGGTGAGCAGCACGTAGCCGGTCTTCGCGAGCTTCACCAGCAGGCCGTGGTGGCCCGGCGTGTGGCCCGGCAGGCTGATCATCTGCACGCTGCCGTCGCCGAAGACGTCGCGGCGGTCGCGCGCGAGCGGCTCGACCTTGCCGCCGCCCGACGTCCACGGCGCGAACGGCGCGCGCCGCGCGGCGTGTGCCTTCGCATCCGTGCCTTCCGGCGCGGCCTCGGGGCGCACGTCGTCCCAGTCGCCGCGGCCGATCAGCAGCGTCGCCTTCGGGAAGGCAGCGAGCTGGCCGGTATGGTCGCCGTGGTGGTGGCTGATGCCGACGAACTCCACCGACTCGGGCTTCACGCCGATGCGCGCGAGCTGATCGACCAGCGCGACCTTCGGCGCGCGCGGTGTGCCGTCGGCGGGATTGCCCGTGTCCCAGACGAGGTAGCGGTCGCCGTGGCGCACGAGGTAGCAGCTGTAGACCAGCGGCAGCTTGAGGTCGGGATGCTCGAGCGTGTCGGAGAACGAGGCGACGCTGACGGGCTCGGGCTGGCCACCGCAGTCGAGCCGCGCGAGCGCGACATCGGCGGCATTCGCGGCGAAGGCGGTACTGCCGAAGAGTGCAGCAGCGAGCAGGCGGCGCAGGTGGGGGAACGGGATCGACATGGAGCCTCCGAGGGGCCGCGCGGGCGACGCGGCGAAGCGAGGGACGCGACCGGCGCGACGCCGGACCGATGCCGATCATGCCGGCTGCGCGTGTCGCCTGTCCCGCGGCGCGGCGCGGGATCGAACCGGACGTACAGCCCCACCCGCGTGCCCCGTTTCACGACACTGCGCGGCGGCGATCGCCGGCGCGTCCACCGCCGCGCCGTACACTGCTCGCCGCCATGATCAACAACGACGTCCTGCGCAGCCTGCGCTACATGCTCGACCTTGGCGACGTGCACGTCGCCGAGCTCATGCGCCTGGCCGATCCCGCGTTCGAGATCGAGCGCGCCGAGGTGCAGGCCTACCTGCGCCGCGAGGACGAGCCGGAGTTCGCCCCGCTCGACGATCGTCGCCTGGCGTTGTTCCTCGATGGCCTGGTGATCGACCGCCGCGGCCGCCAGGACGGCGCGCCGCCCCGCGCACCGGAGACGCGGCTCACCAACAACCTCGTGCTCAAGAAGCTGCGCGTGGCGTTCGAGCTCAAGGACGTGGACCTGCTGGAAATGTTCCAGGCCGCGGGGCGGCCGGTGACCAAGCCCGAGCTCAGCGCGCTGTTCCGCCAGCCCGGCCACGCGAACTTCCGGCCCTGCGGCGACCAGCTGCTGCGCTACTTCCTGCGCGGGCTCACCCTGCGCATCCGCGGGCCCTAGCGACGCGGGTTCCGCCGACGCGATCGCGGCCTCGCGGCGGTTGATGCGGATCGCGGCTTGCGCCACCTGAGCGCCGGGCAGCGAACCCTGCTGGCGGCGGCGCCGCGCCGTCGTACTAGCGCAGCGCGGCCACTGGCGATGCCAGCGCCGCCCGCACGGCCGCAAGCTCGACATCGCGCCCGGCGGCGATGTCGTCGATGCGCGCCTCGACGGGGATATCCGGCTCCACCCCGGCATCGGGCTCGGGCTTGAGGGGGAACTGGCCCACGAGCGGCAGGTCCATCTCGAGGCCGGTGCGCGGCAGCCGCAGGAAGAAGAACGCACCGCCGTTGATGCCGCGGCGATTGCCGCCCGTGGTCTGGCCGACCAGCGTGGCGACGCGCGCCTGCTTCGCCTGCTTGGCGAACTCGAACGTGGCCGAGCTGTTCGACGCGCCGACGAGCACGAAGACGCGGCCGCGGTAGCGCGGCGCCATGGGCTCGATGCGCAGCGCCTGCGCGCTGTTCCAGCGGCCGACGAGGAAGTAGCGCGCATCGAAGCGGCGTGCGTCCTCGCCCCAGTCCTTGAAGGACGGATCCCATGTATCGAGGTAGGGGGCGAGCGACGCGGGCACGCTGCGGTACCGCACGAGCCTGCGATAGGCCGTCACGTCGAGCGGCCTGTCGACCAGGTGCGCGAGCAGCACGTCGCCGACGCCGAGCCCGCCCTCGTTGCCGCGCAGGTCGATCACCAGCGTCGGTACGCTGTCGGCATCGAGTTGCGCGAACGACTGCGCGAGGAAGGCGCGCCAGTCCCAGGTCGAGTTGTATAGCGCCCAGCTGGGCATGCGCAGCACGGCGAGCGCCGGGTCGCTGCGGTCGAGCGTCCACTGCGGCGCGTTGCGGTCGGTGGCCGGCTGCACGCGCGAGGCCAGGCGCTGCGCATGCGTCTGCGGCGCCAGGCGCCGTTCCACGACGCCTCGCGCGCCCGGTGCGCGCAGCGCGTAGCGGCGCACGCCGTCGCGGCTGGGCAGCACGCGGGGCAGGAACACGTCGAAGGTCTCGTAGCGGTCGGTGCCCTGCACGGCGAGCAGTGCGCGGCGCTTGGCGTCGTTGTGGCCATCGGCCCGCGCGACCGCCATCAGGCGCGCGAGCAGCACGTCGCTGCGCACGCCGTCGATCGCGAGCACCTCGGTGCCGGGCCGGACGAGCGGATCGCCCGAGAAGTCGCGCGTCACCACCATGCGCCCGCCGCGCCAGACGAAGTGGAACGGCACGCGGTCGTCGCCCTCGAACAGCGCCTTCTGCACCGCCTCGGACTGGTTGTAGAAGTTCGCGTACGTGTGGCCGCAGCGGATCGTGGCGGCGAAGCGCGACAGCGCGAGGTAGGCATCGCCCAGCGTGCGGTCGCGATCGAATTCGGCGCGCAACGCGGCGAAGCGGGCGCGCATCTGCCGCGGCGTGTTGTAGCGGTGCAGGCCGGGATGGAGCGCCTCGTAAGCCTGCTCGAGGATCGCGACATCGTGGAGCAGCGCGTCGCGCGCGAGGACCGTGTCGGCCTGCAGCGGTGGCGCCGGCTGCGCGGCGGCCGTGCCGCCGAGCAGCGACAGGGTCGCAACGACGCAGAGGAGCACACGCCGTACGGCGCGCAGGTTCGGCATGGCGGGCTCCGATGCAGGGCGCGAGGCTGCGCCCGGCCGAGCATAGGGGCGGGAGGCACGCGGTGCAGACCGCTCGGCGGACGGGCGCGACCGGGCCGCCTCGCGCCGACGGCAGGTCGCGCCGATGCCGCGGCGCCTAGGTCCGATGTACGGACGTCGGCGCCGTTTCGCGTCAGCCGAGCCCGGTCGAATTCACGAACGGCACGAAGCCGCCCCAAAACATGCGCTTGCCGTCGAAGGGCATCGGCATCACGTCGGGCTGCATCTCGGGATCGGCCATGAGCTTCGCCCAGCCGGCGTCGCGGGTGGCCTTGTCGGGCCAGAGCACGAACGAGAACACCACGTTCTCGCCGTCTTCCGCCTTCACCGCCCGGAAGAAGTCGGTGGTGTGTCCATGCTCCAGGCCATCGCCGAGCGCCTCCACCGCGCCGAGCGCACCGAGCGCGGCGGCCTTGCGCGCGAAGGTCTGCGCCATCGTGGTGTAGTCGCCGAGGCGGTCCTCGCGCAGGGGCAGTACGAATCCATCGAGGTACATGCGGGGTCTCCGGGCGGTGGGCTCCGCAGCGTGGGCGCAGACGCGCCGCCTGCGCCGACCGCCCGTCGGCGGCTCAGTCGTAGCTGCGCGGCAGGCTGATGCGGAACGCGACGACGCCCTCGTCGGCGGAGAGCTCGATGCCCGCGGCGAGCACCTCGCACAGGTGCTTGGCGATCAGCAGGTGCACGCCGTCCTTCTCGGCGACGGGCACGCGCCCTTCGGCGAGCGCCTGCTCGTAGCCGGTCGCGGGCACGCCGGCCGCCTGCTCCGCGTGCTCGGTCGCCTCGGCGATCACGCGTGCGATCGGCGGGCTGGTGCGTGCGGCGGCGGTGCCGGTGTGCTGGCGGATCAGCAGCGTCCAGCGGGTCGGCTCGCGCGCATCGTCGCCCCATTCGACGTCGATCGGCCCGGGCGCGCCCGATTGCAGCGAGGCGAGCAGCAGGTGCCGTGCGACCAGCCGCAGGCGCGCGACGTCGCCCTGCACCGGATAGGGTTCGGGCCCGGCCCAGGTGAGCTGTCCACCGGCGCCGGGCTCGCGCTGGGCGAACCCGGCGAGGAGCTGCACCAGCGCCTCGCTGGCGTCGAAGGTGCCGATCTCCCGTGTCTCCAGGCCGGCCTCCAGGCGCGAGAGCAGCAGCAGGTCGCCGAGCGCGCTGTCGAGCGCGGCGAGCCCGTCGCGCGCGATCGTCTGCAGCTCGACGCGCTCGCTGTCAGTCGCCGCGCCGCCGGCGAGCACCGTCGACGTCACCACCGCGGAGAGCTCGTTGCGCAGCCCCTGCACCGCGCCATCGAAGCTGCGCGCACGTGCAGCGGCCACAAGGCGCAGGCGCTCGAGCAGGCCCACGAGTTCCTCCGAGCGCGTCGCGGCCTCCGCCTGATGCAGACGCTCGTACTCGGCCGCGCTCTCGGCGAGTTGCTCGCCGACGAGGTCGGACCACAGCGTGCCGGCGAGCGCGACGTCCCGCGCGGGTACTTCGGCCGAGGCCTCGCGCGCGGCGTGGAACTCCAGGCCGAACGCGGTATTGAAATGACCCCATTCGCGGATCAGGTCGCGCAGGGAATAGCCCTGCAGCCAGCGCGTCTTCGCGTGCGCATGGGCATGCCGGAACTGGTCGGCCTCGGCGACGGGCGACGACGCGGGCCAGACGCGCAGCAGACGCCCGTAGGCCTCGAGCACGTCCGGGAAGTGGTCGTAGAACTGCTTGCGCGTCCAGTCGGAGGTTGCCGCGAGCGCCGGGTCGCCGTGCACGCGCGCGCGCCACTGCTCGAGGATGCGGGAGCGTCGTTCGTCGAGGCGATCGGCGAGGATCGCGAGCGGTGTCGCATGGGTCACGAGGTCGTCCATGGTCGCCGCCCGCTGGCGATGCCGCGGTGCACGGGGCGGAGGGCGTGCACGCGTCCGCTGCTCAGCGGCCGAGTCCAGCGTAGGTGGACGATGGCGGACGCACCGTGACGGCACCAAGGCCCTGCTCCGACACGGCATGCCGCATCCTCTCCGGTCCCTCGCCGTGGATGCGCCGATGAATCCTTCCCTCGTCCTGCCGATGCTGCTGGTGCTCGTCGCCGGCGGCATGGTCGCGCTGCAGGCGCCGACCAATGTGCTGCTCGCGCGCGCTGGCGGCTCGCCCGTCTTCGCCGCGCTGGTCTCGTTCGCGGTCGGCACGGCCGCGCTCGCGGTGGTCTGGCTCGCGAGCGGCCATCGCCCGGCGATGGCGTCGCTCGGCGCGCTGCCCTGGTATGCGTGGATCGGCGGGCTTTATGGCGCGATCTTCGTCGGCGTGGCCGCGTACGCGGCGCCGCGCCTCGGCCTCGCGACGCTGATCACCATCGGCATCGCCGGGCAGATCCTCACCGCGCTCTGGCTCGACCATCTCGGTGCGCTGGGCCTTCCCCGCGCACCGGTGAGCCCGCTGCGGGTGGCGGGCGCGGCGCTGGTGGTGGCCGGCGTGGTGCTGGTGCGACGCGGCTGACGGCGCTGCCGTACGCGGCGCGCGGCACGGGATGACGCGACACGACGAGGCCCGGCCGCAGGCGCGACCGGGCCCCATCATTCGACGGCGATCAGACGCGCGGTGCGCCCGGGCCGCGGGCGTCGTGATGCACCTCGACCTTCTGCTTGCGCGGGATCAGGCCGAGCAGGCCGAGCAGGCCGAGCCAGCCCCAGTCGAAGCCGCGACGCTCGCGCTCCTCGACGACCGCGGGCGCCGCGGTGGTGTCGACAGGCTCATCGACTGCGCCGGTCGCGGCCGGGTCGACCGGGGCTGCGTCGACGGGCGCGGCGGTCGTCGCGGCGGCGTCGACCGGAACGTCGGTCGCGGTGGCATCGGTGGTGGTGGCATCGGTGCCGACCGTCGCGCCGCCGTCGACCGGCGGGGTCGCGAGCGCGGGATCGGTCGCGGTCGGCGCGCCGGTGGTGGCGGCCGGATCGGCGGCCTGGGTGGTGTCCTGCGCGTGGAGCGGCGCGGCGGCGGCGAGGACGAGCGCGGCGGCGAGCGCGGCGCGGAGCGTGTTCGGATGCTGCATGGTGGGACCTCCAGTCAGGGAGAAACGTGCGCGGACGCTAGCCGCAGGCCTGTGCAGGCCTAGTGTCGGCGCCTGCAACGGGCCGCCATCGACCGTGCATCCGTTCCGGACCGCATCGGGCGCGCGTCACGGAATCGTGATCCCGGCGCGCGACAAGCGGCGGCAGGGCATGCGGCTTGCATCGCGTCGGGCATTCGATCGCCCAGCTGATCGACGGTCCCTGCCATGTCCGACGCCCTGCTCCGTCGCTTTCCCACCCTCGGCCTCGCGGCCCTGTGGACCGCGCTGTACGTGCTGGGCATCGGGTACTCCGATGCCTTCGTGATCGGGCCGTCGCACGTCACCCTGTTCTGGCCGGCGGCGGGCGTGGCCTTCGCGCTCGTCGGCGGCGCGGGCCTGCGCTGGGCCGCCGTGATCCCGGTCGCGGTGCTGATCGCGCACCTCACGATCACCCAGGTTCCGGCGGCCTTCGTTCCGTTCTCGGTGGCCAGCAACCTCGCCGGTGCCCTCGCCGGCGCGACACTCGCCGGCCGCCTGCGCGGCACCGCCTTCGACAGCGCGGGCAGCCTGTTCGGCTTCGCCGCTGGCGCCACGGTGATGGCGACCGTCGCCGCGGCGATCGGCACGTTCGGCCTCGTGGTCGCGGGGATGGTGCCGGTCGCGGCGGCCGGCACCGCCTATACGAAGTGGGCCCTGGGCGACCTGCTCGGCATCGTCTGCATCGCGCCGACGCTGCTGCTGCTCACCCGACGCGCTGCCGACGTCGACGCGCCGCCGACTACCGACTACGCCGGCGCCGGTGAGAAAGCGGCATGGGTGCTCGTCTACGCCACGGCCTACGCCTTCGTCTACTGGGTCGGGCGCCAGAACAGCGGCTATGCGCTCGGGATGGTCGCCTTCCCGCTGGCGCTGCTGCTGTGGAGCGCGTTCCGCTTCGGCCGGCTGTGGACGGCGGTCGGCACGATGACGGCGGTGTTCGTGGTGACCTCGCTCACGGGGCTGGGCCTCGCGGCGTTCCAGGCGCCGAAGACGCTGCTCGACGTCGTGCTGCTGCTCGGCTTCCTCAACCTGTTCGCGGTGCTGCCGCTGCTGCTGATGGCCTCGATCCATCACCAGCGCGTCGGCGCACGGCGCGCGCTGCGCCTCGCCGCGGTGGAGGCCGATCGCCAGCAGGCCGAGCTCGAGCGGCTCGTCGCCGAGCGCACCCGGCAGCTCGACGACGTCAACCGCCAGCTCGAGCATGCGAGCCAGACCGATGCGCTCACCGGGCTGCGCAATCGCCGCTACATCGCGCAGCAGCTCCCGCTGGATCTGGGCTTCTACTCGCGCGAGGCGTCCGAGGCGCACACGCCGCCGCATGCGCTGTTCTTCGCGCTGGTCGACATCGACCACTTCAAGCACATCAACGATACGCTCGGCCACAAGGCCGGCGACGCCGTGCTGCAGCAGTTCGCGCAGGTGCTCGGCGGGCTGGTGCGCGGCAGCGACTACGCCGTGCGCTGGGGCGGCGAGGAATTCCTGCTCGTGCTGCGGCCGATGCCGAGCGAGCACGTCGCCACGCTCGGTGAGCGCATCTGCCGCAGCATCGCCGCGCACCGCTTCTGCGTGGACGGCGCGCCGCCGCTGAAGGTGACGTGCTCGGTCGGCTTCGCCGAGCTCGACCTGCTCGAGCAGCAGGCGCCGGTGACGTGGGAGCAGATCGTCGAGGTCGCCGACGCCGCGCTGTACTGGGTCAAGCACAACGGCCGGGACGGCTGGGCCGTGCTGCGGCCCGCGCCGGGCACCGACCTCGCCGCGCTCGCGGCACGCACCGGCGAGGGCGCGCAGGCGCTGCACGACGCCGGCGGCGCGCGGCTGGTGACGCACCTGCGCCAGGTGCCGCAGGCGCTGGCTTCATAGGCGCCGCCGCGACTTGATCGCACGCCGCGAGCGCGCATGATGATGCGCCCACCGCCCGCGACGCCCGCCATGCATTCGGACTTCGACCCCGACGACAACTTCGCGCAGGCCTTCGGCGACGGCGCGGACCTCGACGACGAGGCCGCGCTCGAAGCGGTGATCTGGCAGCTGCTGCTGCTCATCAATCCGGGCGACGAGGACGCCGCGCTCGCGCAGTTCGGGGCCTGGCAGGAGCTGACGGGCGGGGAGCAGGACGTCGATGCGGGGCTCGCCGCGCTGCGCGAGGTGATCGATTGGCGCTCGGGCTTCCACGTCGCCGACGGCGATGCGCGCGGGCTGGTCGAGAGCCTCGACGAGCTCGCCGCACGCTTCGACCTGCGCATCGACTGGGGCGTCGAGGATCCGACCGACGACGATTTCCTCGACGGGGCGGATCTCGGCGGCCTGTTGGAAACCGCCTTCGACCGGCTGCGCGAGCACCAGTACACGCTGTGGCTGCGCGAGGCGGGCCCCGACGAGCATGCCGGCTGGATCGCGCACCGGCGCGACGACGAGGCGATGCGCGCGATCGCCGGCGCGCTCGGCCTGCACGTCCGCCCGGCGGGCGGCTAGGCACCGCGGCGCCTGCTGGCGCCGCATGCGGATGCGCGACACTTGCGCATCGCTCGCTCCCGCAGAGGCCGCCGCCATGGACGCTCCGAAGCCGCCTGTCGCACTCACCGCGCTCGACGTACCGCCCCGCGCACAGCGCTCGCTCTATCCGGAGCCATTCGCCTCGCGGGTGGAGGGTCGCGAGAAGCGCGTGCTCGGCGACCGCTTCGGCCTGCGCAACTTCGGCGTGAACCTCACGCGACTCGCGCCGGGCGCGATGTCCGCGCTGCGCCATGCGCACGCGGCGCAGGACGAATTCGTCTACGTGCTCGACGGGCATCCCACGCTGTACACGGACGCCGGTGCCACCCGCCTCGCGCCCGGGATGTGCGCGGGCTTCCGCGCGGGCAGCGGCGATGCGCACCACCTCGTCAACGAGACCGACGCGCCGGTGTCATTCCTCGAAGTCGGGGATCGCAGCGCGGGCGATGCCGTCGCCTATCCCGACGACGACCTCGCCGCGCAGTTGCAGGCCGGCGGCTGGGTGTTCCTCCATCGCGACGGCACGCCGTACTGAGCGGATGACTTCGCACCCGCTTCACCGAAACGCCCTCGTTCCACCACGTGCAGCGGCGATCCTCCCGAGCACCCGGACGCCGAGCCGTCCGAGCCGACACGGAGACCGACGATGCCGCACGACCCCATGACCCTCCGCGCGCCTCCTGCGAACCGCTGGCGCGCGCCCGTCTGGTGCGGCGCGACGGCGCTCCTGCTGCTGCCGGCCGTCGCCATGCGGTTCACCGGCGAGGTGAACTGGACGGCGAGCGACTTCGTCGTCATGGGCGCCCTGCTCGCGACGGTCTGTGGGCTGTACGAGATCGGCACGCGGCTCTCGCGCAGCCGGGCCTTCCGGGCGGCCAGCGCCGTCGCCGCGAGCGCGACGTTCCTGCAGGTCTGGATTGATCTCGCCGTCGGGATCTACGGCGGCGATGACGCACCGATCACCATCACCCTCGGCGTACTCGCCGTCGCGATCGTCGGCGCGATCGCCGCACGCCTGCGGGCGGCCGGGCTTGCCCGCGCCATGGTGGCCACCGCGATCGCGCAACTCGCCGCAGGTGCCTACGGGCTCTACGCGGGCATCTGGCAGGCACTTGCACTGGGCTTCGTGCTCGCGGCGATGTGGCTCGGCGCGGCCCACCTGTTCCGTCGCGCGGCACGCGAGGGTGCGGTGCATGTCGCGGACTGAAGGCCTGTCGCCCGCGTGCCGGATGCAGTCGCTCCCGCAGCCGGCCTGCGGGCGGCCGATGCACCCGATCGGGCACGAAGGCGCGCAGGGTCATGGTGCCCACGGGTCGGCGTCGGGTCGATGACGTCCGGTCGTCCCGCACTCACGTGGAGGCAGCTCGCGGCGCGGCGCGCGCGTCCTGTGCGCGGCGTGCTCGCCTGCAGCGCGGCCTACTTCATCGGCTCGCTCGCGATCGCCTTCGTCGCGCGCGGATTCGATCTCGATCGGCTGCCGTCGCGCTCCGCACTCGCGCAGGCCGCCGACACGGTCTCACGGCTGTTGTGGGCGCCGCACAATGCGGTCGGCCGTGCGCTCGGGAGCGCGGCCGTCCAGGTGCCGGGCGTGATCCCGGGGCTGCTGCTCGCCAATACGCTCGCCTGGGGCATCGCGATCTACGCGCTGTCGCGCTTGGTGGGCGCATGGCGGCGGCGCGCCTGAGTGGTGCGCGACGGACGACCGACACCGCACACGCATCGCGCGGAGCCCTACCGGCCTGAACGCGGCCGGGCGGCGCCGCCGGATGCCGCTGGCGGTGCGCAAGCCGCATCCGCAGCGAGCATGCGCCTTGGCGACGCGCGCGATTAGCGGTAGCGGCGCTTCGTGGCGTACTTGCCCTGCGAGCGGCTCGCTGCCGACAGGACGCTGCCGAGCAGGCCCATGCGGCCGCCGGCCTTGCCGAGGAGTCGTGCGGCGGCGAGGCCGACGGCGAGTTTTACGATGGAACGCATGATGGGCATGGGGCACCTGTCCAGTCGCACCCGCAGGTGCTGAGTCGGAGATCGGGTATCGCGTGGCACGCCGCGCCTGTGCGGCGCGGCGCCGGCCGGGCATGCCGCCCGGTGCCGCGTGTGTCAGTGGGTGCGCGGTGAGTCGGGGATCACCAGCACCTGCCCCGGATAGATCCGGTCCGGATTGTCGAGCTTGTCGCGATTGGCCTCGTAGATGAGGGTCCAGGCGCTCGCCCGGCCATAGACCTGCTGCGCGATCTCCGACAGCGTGTCGCCCTGGGACACGGTGTGCGTGCGCTGGGTGGCGGTGGGCGTCGGCGCGGCGGCCTGCGCCTGCGAGGCCGGCGCCGGCTGCGTGGCGCGGGT
>NZ_BAAGTR010000006.1:0-105147 GCF_054781815.1 Lysobacter humi (ex Lee et al. 2017)
CCGATGGTAGTGTGGCTCAAGCCATGCGAGAGTAGGTCATCGCCAGGGTCTTTACCCCACGACCCCCATCCGTGAAAACGGGTGGGGGTCGTCCTTTTGGGGGGCGGAAACAGGGTGCGAGCGGGCCGGGGGGCGTCTAAGCTACAAGGTCGGCGTCACGACTAGGGAGGCTCAAGGGTTCATCCGGCCTTCTGCCATCTCACGCGATCGTGCTTGGCGATGGCATAGCGGTGGGGCGGCTACCGACCCGAGTATTAGGTCAGCGTTATCGGTCGTGACAGTTCGACGAACGTCGAGAATGCGACCATTGCGGCAAGTACCGCGGCGGTGCCGCCGGCCACGAGACTGCAGGGCCGAAGCCGTTACTCCGCCCGCGTCGGCGATTACCTGTGCCCGGAACGACAGGCAGCAGGTCGACCGGATATCGACGACCGCCCGAATGGATCGGTCGCCATATCCGTTACCCGTAGCGGGGATCGCTGGGTAACAAATGCTCCCTGCGAGCGCGGAACAAGCCTGGCGCTGATGTAGCGACGGTGATCCGTGGCTCAGGACACGAGACGACCGACCGAAGCGGCCGCTGATGCGAGAAGGCCAACGCTGCACGCGATGCCGATCATCCAGCTCAGGCTTCGCAGTAGCGGCTTCCCTGCCAGATAGAACGCGCCGTGCAGAACGCGTGCGATGAGGAAGGCAAGTGCGAGCCCCGCGATCCGCGTCTCGGGCACCTCGGCGAGCTGTGCGAGTACCACGCCCGCAGCGAAAGCAGGGAATGCCTCGAAGGCGTTCAGCTGCGCCGCGGTCGCGCGCTGCACGCGTGGATCGTCCTGTCGGGCGAGCCAGGCCCGCGGATCGCGGTTGTCGTAGCGCTGGCCGCGTGACTTCGCGTACCCGACCCAGATGTAGGGCAGCACGGCGGCGACGAGAACGCACCAGTAGGCGACCGCGAGGTTCACATCAGGACTCCGCCCGGTAGGACCTCCGAGCCTAGCGGGCCCTGGCCGGTCCGCCTAGTGGTCGTCGCGATGCGATCGGCGGTCCGAGTAGCGCACATCGGCATGCGACGGACCGCCACGGCAAACGCTCGTGCAACGCGACCAGCATGTAGGCACGGTTCTACCGGCCGCCACCCCACACCGCGCGGATGCAGCGTCATCGTGCTTCTGGCACTCCAGGTTGGCGGCCGCCCGGCGACTGCGCCAACACCGCGCTCGTCGCGCCGCCGCATCGCAACCGCTCCGACGGTACCGCACGCGACAGACGGGGGCGGATGCAACCGGCGATCGGCCGCACATGCCGCCGCGACGTCCAACGACGCCGGCACACATCCTCGGAGTGCACGGCATCGAACGGATCCGCAACGGCGCACCTCGCACTGCATCGCGCCCCACCATAACGGGCGCTTGATCGGACAGCATCGCACTGCGCCGCACTAAGCCGGACCCCGGTCCATCGCAGCAAGCCAGACCGAATCGCACAGCACGGCTCCACACCTTGCAGCCGCCGACGCAATATTCGGCGGCCTGCACACCGCGGCGATCAGTCGCCCCGCGAGACCGGTGGCGTCGCCGTCGTGAAGCGCTGCGCGGTCGCGCCGGTCACCGTGCCGATGCGCGCCGACTGGTGCACCCACAACTCGACCGGACGCTCGAACACGAGCGGGCCGTCGACACGCGCATTCGGCCCGATGATCACGCGCGGGTCGCGGCGCTTGACGGAGATGAACTGCTTCTTCGGCTTGAAGATGCGGATCGCGCCGCGCACGTGGCTGTCGATGCCGACGGTGACGTCGCCGTTGACCGTCTCGATTCCGCCGCTGAGCTGCGTCGCGACGAGGCCGATCGCCCCGTTCACCGTCTCGACATTGCCGCCGACCACGCCGCCCCGGTCGATGAAGACGCTGCCGTTGACGGTCTCGACCGCGCCACCCACGCGCACGTCGCGCTCGATGCGGATCGAGCCGTTCACCGTCGACAGCGGGCCGACCTGGGCTCCGTTCTCGACGCTGATGGAGCCGTTCACGGTCTCCGCTTCGCCGGCGCGCGCATTCGTTTCGATGCGGATGCTCCCGTTCACGGTCTCGAGCGAGCCGTAGGTGCGGCCCGACTCGGCGCGGATGCTGCCGTTGACCTTGTCGATGTTCTCCGCGGCGAGCGCGGGGGCGATGGCGAGCGCGAGCGGCAGCAGGAGCAGGACGGGACGCATGGTGATTCCTCGATGGATGATGCAGCTGGGATGCGGGCGGCGGCGCGATGGTTTAAGCGGCGTGCGGCGGACGATCCCGCCCGCCCCGCTACAATCGCGCCTCCGTCCCGCGCGGACACCTGCCCGAAGTCACAGGAGCCGCTGTGTCGAAAGTCATCGTGAAGCCCGTCGTCCTGCTCATCCTCGACGGCTGGGGCCATCGCGAGGACCCCACCGACAATGCGCTCGCGCAGGCCACGCTGCCGAACTGGCAGGCGCTGCTCCGCGACTGCCCGCACACGCTCATCCACACGGAAGGCCGCCACGTCGGCCTGCCGGACGGGCAGATGGGCAATTCCGAGGTGGGCCACATGAACCTCGGTGCCGGGCGCATCGTCTACCAGGACCTCACGCGCATCGACGCGGCCATCGAGGACGGCAGCTTCTTCGGCAACGACGAGCTCCGTGCGGCCTGCGAAGGGGCCAAGGCGAGTGGCGGCACCCTGCACGTGATGGGGCTGCTCTCGCCCGGTGGCGTGCACAGCCACGAGAGCCATGTCCACGCGATGCTCGAGCTCGCCGCGCGCTTGGGCGTGCCGCGCGTGGCCGTGCACGCCTTCCTCGACGGCCGCGACATGCCGCCACAGTCGGCCGAGCCCAGCCTGCTCGCGCTTCAGGCGCTCTGCACCCGGCTCGGCAATGCAACGATCGCGACGGTGAGCGGGCGCTACTTCGCGATGGACCGCGACAAGCGCTGGGATCGCCTGCGCCGTGCCTGGGACGCGATGGTCGAGGCGCAGGGCACGCACACGGCCGACGACGCGACGATCGCCCTGCGCGACGCCTACGCACGCGGCGAGAACGACGAATTCGTCGCGCCCACCGTGATCACCGGCCATGTGCCGATGCGCGACGGCGATGCGGTCGTCTTCATGAATTTCCGCGCCGATCGCGCGCGCCAGCTCACCGCCGCGTTCGTGTCCCCGTCGTTCGACGGCTTCGTCGCGCGCCGCCCGCAGCTCGCGCGCTTCGTCTGCCTGACCGAGTACGACGCACGCCTGCCCGCGCCCGTCGCCTTCGGCCCGGACGACCTGCGCAACACGCTCGGCGAGGTGCTCGCCGAGCGTGGCCTGCGCCAGCTACGCATCGCCGAGACCGAGAAGTACGCGCACGTGACGTTCTTCTTCAGCGGCGGCCGCGAGGACGAATACCCCGGCGAGACGCGGATCCTCGTGCCGAGCCCGAACGTCGCCACCTACGACCTGCAGCCGGAAATGAGCTGTCCGGAGGTCACCGACCGGCTTTGCGCGGCGATCCGCTCGGGTGAGGTCGACGTGGCGATCTGCAACATCGCCAATCCCGACATGGTGGGGCACACCGGCGTGATCAGCGCGGCGATCCAGGCGGCCGAAGCGGTCGACACCGCGCTCGGCGCGATCCGCGCGGCGGTCGCGGACATGCACGGCGCGCTGCTGATCACCGCCGACCACGGCAACCTCGAGATGATGCGGGATGTCGCGACCGGCCAGCCGCATACCGCGCACACCGTCGGGCCGGTGCCGTTCGTGTACTGCGGCCCGCGCGCGGCGACGCTGCGCACCGGCGGCGCGCTGCGCGACGTCGCGCCCACCGTGCTCGATCTGCTCGGCGTGGCGCCGCCGGTGGAGATGACCGGCACGAGCCTGCTCGCCGGCTGATGCGCATTCCCGCGCTCGTGCTGCTCGCCCTGCTGCCGGTGCTCGCGCCGGCGCAGGACACGCGCGGCACCGAGCGCAAGCTGCAGGACCTGAAGCGCGAGCTGAAGTCGGTCGCCAGCGAGCGACGCCGGCTCGAGGGCCAGCGCGGCAGCGCGAGCCAGCAGCTGCGCGCGGCCGACGAGGAGGTCGGTCAGTCCGACCGCAGCCTGCGCGAGACGCAGGCGCGCATCGCCGCCGAGCGTGCGGGACTCGCGCAGCTGCGCGCCCGGCAGGCGACCTTGCGCACGACGCTCAAGGGCGCGCGCAAGGAACTGGCGTCGCTGCTGCGCGCGGCCGACCGCCAGGGCACGGCCGGCCCGCTGAAGTCGCTGCTCGCGCGCGACCGGGTCGAGGACGCGCAGCGCATGCTCGCCTACCACGGCTACCTGCAGCAGGCGCGTGCGCGTCGCATCCAGGCGCTGCGCACGCAGCTCGCCGAGCTCGAGCGCGTGGAGGCCGACATCGCGCGCCGCACCGGCGAGCTCACCGCGGCGCAGCGCGCGCAGGCCGAGCAGCTCGCGCAGCTGCAGCGCGATCGCGAGGCCCGTGCGGCGCTCGTCGCCGAGCTCGACGCGAAGTACCGCGACCGCGAGGCCCGCGAGAAGGCGCTCGGCCGCGACGCCAAAGCGCTCGAGCAGCTCCTCGCCAAGCTCCGCGCCGCCGCGGCGCAGGCACGCGCCGAGCAGAAGCGCATCGCCGCGCAACGCGCGCGCGAGGCCGCCGCGGCCGCACGCGCCGCGAAGGCGTCGGCGCCCGCGACCTCGCAGGGATCGACGCCCCGGCCCACGCGCGCCCCGGTGCAGGTCGCGAGCGCGCCGGCGCCGCAGGTCGGCGGGCTCGGCTGGCCGGTGGCCGGCGCGCTGCTCGCGGGCTACCGCGCACAGATGCCGGACGGGCGTCGCAGCGACGGCCTGCTGATCGGCGCGTCCGCCGGCAGCCCGGTGCGCGCGGTCGCCGACGGCACCGTCGTGTACGCCGAATGGATGACCGGCTACGGCATGCTGCTGATCGTCGACCACGGCAACGGCTACATGTCGCTCTACGCGCACAACGATGCCCTGCTCAAGGACGCCGGCGCGCGGGTGCGCCGCGGCGATCCCGTCGCGACGGTCGGCACGTCGGGCGGCCAGGGACGCGCCGCGCTCTACTTCGAATTGCGGCGCGGCGGCCAGCCCGTCGACCCCGGCGCCTGGCTGCGTCGCTGACCTGCACGACGGCTTTCCCGCGCCCCGTCTAACGTGCTCCACTCGATCCGTTCGCTGACGTTCCCCTCGTCCGGAGCCTCCATGCCGCGTCGTTCCCCGCTCGTCCTCGCCCTGATGCTCGCCACGCTGCCCGTGCTCGCGCAGCAGGCCCCCGCGCCTGCGCCCGCGCCCGCACCGCCGGCACAGCAGGTGCCGGTACCCGCGTCGGCCCCGCCCGCCCCGAAGCCCGCAGGCGACGCGACCGCACGGGCCGCCAAGGACGCCGACCGCCTCCCGCTCGAGGAGATCCGGCGCTTCGTCGCCGTCTACAACGCGGTGCGCCAGGCCTACGTCGAGCCGGTCGACGACGCGGACCTGATGCAGGCCGCCGTGCGCGGCCTGCTGCTCGACCTCGATCCGCACTCCATGTATTTCGAGCGCAGCGCCGCCGAGGACTTCGACGAGGGCGCCCGCGGCGCCTACGAAGGCATCGGCGTGGAGCTGCAGCGGCAGGAGGACGGCACGCTCAAGGTGATCGCGCCGATCGACGGCACGCCCGCGGCGCGCGCGGGGCTGAAGTCGGGCGATCGCATCGTCGCGATCGACGGCAAGCCTTTCCGCGCGGACGAGGGCGACACCTCAGCACCGCTGCGTGGCCCGGCCGGCAGCAAGATCGTGCTGACGATCCTGCGCGAAGGCCGCGCGCGGCCGTTCGACGTCACCGTCGAGCGCGAGACGATCCGCATCGCCTCGGTGCGCGCGCGCATGCTTGAGCCGGGCTACGGCTATGCGCGCATCAGCGCCTTCCAGACCGACACCGCCGCCGATTTCGAGCGCGAGGTCGCGCGCCTGAAGGGCGAGGCGGGCGGGCGACTCAAGGGTCTGGTCATCGACCTGCGCAGCAACCCGGGCGGCCTGCTGACGAGCGCGGTGCAGATCGCCGACGACCTGCTCGAGCGCGGCGGCATCGTCAGCACGCGCGGCCGCCTGCCGATCACGGATGCCCAGTTCAACGCGACGCCGGGCGACCGCCTCGATGGCGCGCCGGTCATCGTGCTCGTCGATGCAGGCTCGGCGAGCGCCTCGGAGGTGCTCGCCGGCGCGCTCAAGGACAACGGCCGCGCGCGCATCGTCGGCAGCCGCACGTTCGGCAAGGGCTCCGTGCAGACCGTGCTCCCGCTCGACAACGGCGATTCGGTCAAGCTCACCACCGCGCGCTACTTCACGCCGAGCGGCAAGTCGATCCAGGCGCTCGGCATCGTGCCGGACGTCGCGTTCGCCGCGCCCAAGAGCGACGCGCCGCGGCCCGGCCTGACCGAGGCGAGCCTGCCCGGCCACCTGCGCGGCGACGAGGAAGGCTCGCAGGCCGGCGACGTGCTCGAGGGTGAGGCCTACGTCGCGCAGGCGCTCGCCGAGCTCAAGAAGGCGCCGGTGCTCGCGCGCTGAGCGCGGGCCTCAGCGCGGCTTGCCGGGCATCGGGAACGGCGTGACCACGCGCTCGCCGGTCGCGGCGTCGCGGATCGCCGACTGGCCTTTGCGCTCCACCTCCTCGATGCGCACGATCGAATGCATCGGCATGTGCAGCATGCGCGTCGCGCCGAACTCGTCGCGCAGGCGCTCCTCGGTGGGATCGATCACCAAGCCGTCGTGCACGTCGAAGACCAGCTCGCCGACTTCGGTGAAGCCCCACAGGCTGCCCGAGCCGACGTGGCGCGCGTAGAGCTCGTAGACCTTGCCGGCATTGAGGAAGGTCACCTTGTAGAGGGGCTTGGGCATCGGTCGGTCGCTGGGAACGGGCCGGCCCGAGATGGGGCGCTGCCGCGGGACTTCAATAGTGCGCCTGCGGCCGGGCTCCCCGTCAGAAGCCCTGCCGACGCTTCATGCGGCGTTTGATCCCGGCCCGCGCGATCAGCGCGAAGGCGCCGCCGAAGGCGAACCCCGCCAAATGCGCCGACCAGGCCACGGTGCCGAGCGCCGGGCCGGTGAAGGTGAAGACCAGCTGGAGCGCGGCCCAGACGCCGATCAGCACCGCCGCGGGCATCTTGACGAACTGCAGGAACAGTCCGAGCGGGACCACGAGCCCGAGGCGCGCGCTCGGGAACAGCGCGAGGTAGGCGCCGATCAGCGCCGAGACCGCGCCCGAGGCGCCGATCACGAGCCGCCCGGGCGCGCCGATCGCCAGCACCGTCGCCAGGTTCGCGACCGCGCCGCCCAGCAGGAACAGCAGCAGCAGGCGCCAGGGGCCCATCGCCCGCTCGGCCGGTGCGCCGAAGATCAGCAGGAACAGCAGGTTGCCGATCAGGTGGGCCCAGCCCGCATGGAGGAACAGGGCCGTGACGAGCCGCGCCAGGTGGCCGTCGGCGGTCGAGCGGGCGAGCGCCGGCCACGACTGCAGATCGACCGACAGCGCACCCCATTCCAGCAGCAGCCGGCGCTGCCCGGCGTCAGGCATCAGGCTCGCCGCCACGAAGCAGCCCCACAGTGCCACGAACACGACAGGCGTGGCCCAGCGCAGCGCGGACTTCTCTCGGGGGGGGATGGCGACGAACACGCTCGGGCTCGGGGGACGGCCGGCGCCATCATGCGCCAGCCGACCCGTTCAGCACAGCGGCCGACCCGAGGCTATTGTTACGTACGGGTTAAGAGCTATATTCGGCACCGCATGGAGGCGGAGTACCGCCCCAGGAAGCCGGCGCGCCGGCCAAGTCAGCGATTCCTATTTCGGAGAGAGACATGCAGGTACACGGCTTCATGCGCCTCACGGCGCTCGCATTCGGCATCGGTGGCGCACTCGCGATGGGCAATGCCCAGGCGTCGGGCTTCCAGCTCAAGGAAAACAGCGTCCGCCAGCTCGGCTCGGCGTTCTCCGCCGGCGCCGCCGCCGAGGGTGACACCTCGGTCGTGGTGAACAACCCCGCGCAGATGACGTCGCTCGAAGGCACGACGGTCAAGTCCGACGTCAGCGTGATCTCGGTCGACGCCGAGTTCACCGGCGCCGGCTACGACGTCGCGGGCCGTCCGATCTCGGGCGGGAACGGCGGCAACGCGGGCGGCACCACGCCGATCCCGGCGCTGTCGGTCGTGCACAAGTTCGACAACGGCGTCGCGCTCGGCGCGATGGTCTCCGCGCCGTTCGGCCTGAAGACCGAATACGACCAGGGCTGGGTCGGCCGCTACTACGCGCAGACCTCCGACGTGAAGATCGTCGACCTGACCCTGTCGGGCGCGGTCGATCTGGTGCCGGACAAGTTCTCCGTCGGCGCCGGCCTGATCTATTCGCGCGCTGACGTCACCCTGTCGAAGGCCGTGGACTTCGGCACGCTGCTGTTCCTCGGCCTGCCGGCGGCGCAGCGCCCGTTCGCGCCCGCCTTCGCGCGCCCGCAGGGCTCGGACGGCTTCGCCGAGATCGAGGGCCAGGACAACGGCGTGGGCTACGTGCTCGGCATGAGCCTGCGTCCGACCGAGAACCTGACCGTCGCGCTGTCGCACCGCTCCGAGATCGACTACGACCTGCGCGGCACCGCCGACTGGACCGTGCCGACGCAGGCGCGCGCGCAGCTCAATGCGGTCGGTCGCGCGGCGTTCTTCAACGACGGCGGCGCCGGTGCGCACCTCACCACGCCGGCCACCACCACGTTCTCGATCGCGTACGACGTCAGCGACAGCCTCAAGCTGATGACGACGTACTCGGAGACCGAGTGGAGCTCGATCCAGGAAGTGCGCATCGACTTCGACAACATCGATCCGGATTCGGTCGAGGAATTCCGCTGGGTCGACACTGCGTTCATGGCCCTCGGCGCGGAGTTCAAGCTCAACGACGCCTGGACACTGCGCGCCGGTTACGCCTACGACGAGACGCCGACGACCTATGCGCACCGCACCCCGCGCCTGCCGGACGAGGACCGCAAGTGGTACTCGCTCGGTGCGACCTGGGCCTTCAGCGATGCGCTGACGTTCGACCTGGCCTACACGCACATCAGCCCGGACAAGCCGCAGGTCGGCATCATGACGGCGCCGGCGGCGGGCGGTCAGAGCCTCTTCGGCAGCTACGACAGCAGCGTCAACATCCTCGGCTTCTCGGGCCAGCTCAAGTTCTGAGCCCCGCGCGACCGATGACGAAAAGCCCCGCTCCGGCGGGGCTTTTTCGTTGCAGGGCACGCACGGGCGCGGGTCGCGACGACGATCGGCGCTTGCCTTGCGTGTTCAATTCCTGTTAAGACCGATCCGGGCCGCGAGGGACAGGGGACGCGGCCGCGCCCTGCGACACCACATACATCGAACCGAGGGAACGTTGATGAAGTCGAGCACCACCATGCAGCGCCGCCTGGCGCGTCATTCGCTGACCGCGGGCATTTCGCTCGCGATCGCCGCCACGCTGCTGTCCGCACCGGGCCAGGCGCGCGCGCAGGACGCCGCGCAGGACACCGGGGACGAGCAGGCCACCACGCTCGACACCGTCTCGGTGCTCGGCTCGCGCACCAAGCCGCGCACGGAGTCGACGTCCGCCGTGCCGATCGACATCCTCGACGGCGACGAGTTCCATGCACAGCCCGCCGTCGACGTGCTCGACAAGCTGCGCACGCTGGTGCCGTCGTTCAACGTCTCCACCATCCCGATCGACGACGCCGCCACGCTGGTGCGCCCGGCGAACCTGCGCGGCCTGCCGCCGGACAACACGCTGATCCTCGTCAACGGCAAGCGCCGCCACCGCGCCGCCGTGATTACCTTCCTCGGCCACGGCCTGTCGGACGGCGCGCAGGGCCCGGACATCTCGGTCTTCCCGTCACTCGCGCTCGAGCAGGTCGAAGTGCTGCGCGACGGCGCGGCCGCGCAGTACGGCTCCGATGCGATCGCCGGCGTGATCAACTTCGGCCTCAAGCGCCTCGACCACGGCGGGCAGGTCGAGGCCTTCGCCGGCCAGTACTACGAGGGCGACGGTTTCACCCAGCAGTACAGCGCGCAGATCGGCCTGCCGATCACCGAGAACGGCTTCGCCACCTTCACCGCCGAATGGCGCGAGGCCGACGCGACCTCGCGCAGCGTGCAGCGCGACGACGCGGCCGCGGTCGCCGCCGCGGGCTACCCGGGCGTGCCGAATCCCGCGCAGGTCTGGGGCTCGCCCGAGGTCAAGGACGACATGAAGTTCGTCGCCAACATGGGCCTGTCGACCGGCGCGGTCGACCTCTACCTGTTCGGCAACTGGGCCAAGCGCGAGACCCTCGGCGGCTTCTACTACCGCAACCCGACCACGCGCAGCGGCGTCTACTCGAACGACGGCGGCCAGACGCTGCTCATCGGCGACACCAACACCGCCAATGCGATCACCTGCCCCACGGTCCGCCTGCGCGATACGAACGGCAACCTGCTGCCCTATGCGACGGTGAATGCCGCGGTGACCGCGCTGCCGGCCGAATGCTTCACGTTCCTGCGCGGAACCCCGGGGGGCTTCACCCCGCAGTTCGGCGGCGAGATGGAAGACCGCTCGATCACCGGCGGCGTCAAGGGCGTCTGGGGCGGCAGCTGGCACTGGGACCTCAGCGCCACCTACGGCCGCAACGACATCGACTTCTACATCCAGAACACCGTCAACGCCTCGCTCGGCCCGAACCAGCCGGCGGGGCTCGTGTTCCGCCCGGGCGGCAACGTGCAGACCGAGCAGGGCATCAACTTCGACCTCGGCCACGACATCGAGACCGGCTTCACCCATGAGCCGATCGCGCTCGCGATCGGTGCCGAATGGCGCAAGGAGGAGTTCGAGGTCAAGGCCGGTGACGGCCCGTCGACCGCGATCGGCCCGCTCACCCCGCAGGGTTTCGCACTCGGCTCCAACGGCTTCAACGGCTTCAATCCCCGTACCGCAGGCTCCTTCGACCGCAGCAACTGGGCGGTCTATGTCGATGCCGAGGCGCGCTTCACCGAGAAGCTTCTGCTCGCCGGTGCCGTGCGCCACGAGGACTTCAGCGATTTCGGCGGCACCACCAACTGGAAGCTGACCGGCCGCTACGACTTCACGCCGGAATTCGCAATGCGCGGCGCGCTGAGCACGGGCTTCCGCGCGCCGACGCCGGGCCAGTCGAACGCCGAGCAGGTCACCACCTCGTTCATCAATGGCCAGCTCCGCGACACCGCCGTGCTGTCGCCCAACAATGCGATCGCGCGGTTCTACGGCGCCGAGCCGCTCCAGCCGGAAGAGTCGAAGAACGCGTCGCTCGGCTTCGTCTTCGCCCGCAACAAGTGGCTGGCGACGCTCGACTGGTACCGCATCCAGACCGAAGGCCGCATCGCGCTCAGCGCGTTCTTCACCGTCTCGCCGGCCGATCGCGCGGCGCTGGTGGCCGGCGGCAATCCGGAGGCGGCGTCGATCTCGGAAGTGCAGTTCTTCGTCAACGACTTCGACACCACCACCACCGGCGTCGACCTGGTCACCAGCTACGAGAGCCAGCTGTTCGGCGGCAAGACGACGTACTCGCTCGCGGCGAACTGGAACAAGACGGAAGTCGACGACTTCACGCCGGGCATCATCACGCCGATCCGCATCCAGAAGCTCGAGGAGTCGCTGCCGCGGACGAAGGGCTACTTCAGCGTGGCCCACCAGCAGGGCGTGTTCAACGCGAACGTGCGCGTGAACTACTACGGCTCGTTCTTCGAGGATCACCTCGACGACGGCGGCCTGCCGATCTACGGCGACAGCGCGGTGACGGTGGATGCGGAAGTCGGCATGAACTTCGCTTCGGGCCTGTACTTCAACATCGGCGCGCAGAACCTCTTCGACGAGGTGCCCGACGAGAACCCGTGGGGTGGCATCGCGGGCGCGCAGTACCCGGTGCACACGCCTTACGGCTTCAATGGCGGCTTCTACTACGCGCGCGTGGGCTACAAGTTCTGATCGATCGCTCCCGCTCCACGAAAAAGCCCCGCATCCGCGGGGCTCTTTCTTTGCGTGCCTGCCGGAGCACTCGACGCGGTCAGTCGCCGAGTGTCAGCAGCGAGGCATTGCCCCCGGCCGCGGTGGTGTTCACGGTGATCGTCTTCTCGGTGGTGAACCGCGGCAGGTAGTGCGGGCCGCCGGCCTTGGGGCCGGTGCCCGACAGGCCCTGGCCGCCGAAGGGCTGCACGCCGACGACCGCGCCGATCTGGTTGCGGTTGACGTAGCAGTTGCCCACCTTGATGCGGCTGGCGATCTTCTCGATCGTCGCATCGATGCGGGAATGCACGCCCAGCGTCAGGCCGTAGCCGGTCGCGTTGATCGCATCGATCACCGCATCGAGCTGGTCGGCCTTCCAGCGGATCACGTGCAGCACCGGGCCGAAGACCTCGCGATGCAGCTGGTCGAGCGAGCGCAGCTCGTAGGCGCGCGGCCCGAAGAAGCTGCCGTGCGCGGCGGCCTCGGGCAGCTCGATCGCCGCGATCTTCGTGGCCTCGCGGTCCATGCGCGCAGCATGCTCCTGCAGCACGCGCAGAGCGTCCTCATCGATCACCGGGCCGACATCGGTCGACAGCTGCCCCGGGTCGCCGACGACGAGCTCGGCCATCGCACCGGCGAGCATCTTCACCACCTTGTCGGCGATGTCGTCCTGCACGAACAGCACGCGCGCAGCCGAGCAGCGCTGGCCGGCGGAGGTGAATGCCGAGCCGATCGCGTCCTTCACCACCTGCTCGGGCAGCGACGACGAATCGGCGATCAGCGCGTTCTGCCCGCCGGTCTCGGCGATGAGCGTGCCGATCGGCGCGTTCTCGCGCGCGGCGAGCGCGCGGTTGATCGCGCGCGCCGTCTCGGTCGAGCCGGTGAACGCGACTCCGACGATGCGCTCGTCACGCGTGAGCGCCGCGCCCACCGTCGCGCCGTCGCCCGGCAGGAACTGCAGCACCGGCTCCGGCACGCCGGCCTCGTGCAGCAGCTTCACCGCCGCGAAGCCGACGAGGTTGGTCTGCTCGGCAGGTTTCGCGATCACGCAGTTGCCCGCGGCGAGCGCCGCGCAGACCTGGCCCATGAAGATCGCCAGCGGGAAGTTCCACGGGCTGATGCAGACGAACGTGCCGCGCCCGGAGAGCTGCAGCGTGTTCGACTCGCCGGTCGGGCCCGGGAGCGCCTCCGGCTTGAAGAGCACACGCGCCTGCTCGGCGTAGTAGCGCAGGAAGTCGACCGCTTCGCGCACTTCCGCCACGCCGTCGGGGATCGTCTTGCCGGCTTCCTTCGTGCACATCGCGATGAAGGCCGGCATGCGCTGCTCGAGCAGGTCGGCGGCGTGCTCGAGGATCGCGGCGCGGCTCGCGGCGGGCGTGGTGTTCCACGCATCGTGCGCGGCCGTGGCGTTGGCGAGCGCGCGGTCGACGAGCGCCGTGTCGGCGGCGATCCAATGGCCGACGACCTCGCGGCGGTCGGCCGGATTGCGCACCTCGATGCGCTCGCCCGAGGCGCGCGCACCCGCCACCAGCGGCTCGGCGGTCCACGCCTGCGCGGCGGCCGCGTTGACCTGGTCGGCGAGGGCGCGTAGCGCGTCGTCGTTGGCGAGGTTCACGCCCATCGAATTGCTCCTGGTATGGCCGTAGCTGCGGAAGAGGTCGACCGGCAGCGGGATGCGGGGATGCGGGATCGGATCGAAGCCGGCGACGACGTCGATCGGATTGCGGACGAGCTCCTCGACCGGGATCGACTCGTCGGTGATGCGGTTGACGAAGCTGGAGTTCGCGCCATTCTCGAGCAGGCGGCGCACGAGGTAGGGCAGCAGGTCCTCGTGCGAGCCGACGGGCGCATACACGCGGCAGGGCACGCCGAGGCGATCGGCCGGGATGACCTCGGCGTAGAGGTCGTCGCCCATGCCGTGCAGCTTCTGGAACTCGAACGCGCGGCCCGCCGCCATGCGGTGCACGTGCGCGATCGTCTGCGCATTGTGGGTGGCGAACATCGGGTAGATCGCGTCGGAGGCATCGAGCATCCGGCGCGCATTGGCGAGGTAGCTGACGTCGGTGTTGGGCTTGCGCGTGAACACCGGATAGCCCGGCTGCCCGTCGACCTGCGCGCGCTTGACCTCGGCGTCCCAGTACGCGCCCTTGACCAGGCGCACCGGGATCCGGCGCCCCGTGCGGCGAGCCAGGTCGGCAATGAAGTCGATGACTTCGGGGCAGCGCTTGGAATACGCCTGCACGGCGAGGCCGAAGCCTTCCCAGCCGTCGAGCGACGGGTCGGCGTACGCACCGGCGATCACGTCGAGGGAGAGCTCCAGGCGGTCGGCCTCCTCGGCGTCGACGGTGAAGCCGATGGCGTAGGACTTCGCGAGCTGCGAGAGCTCGAGCACGCGCGGGGTGAGCTCGGCGAACACCCGTGCGCGCTTGGCGTGCTCGTAGCGCGGATGCAGCGCCGAGAGCTTGACCGAGATCGACGGCGCGCCGAACACGGCCGCCGCGTTCGACGCATCGACCGTGCCTTCCCCGCGCGAATGCCGGCCGATCGCATGGATCGCCTGCCGATAGGCGTCGAGGTAGCGCGTCGCGTCGGCCGCGGTGAGCGCGGCCTCGCCGAGCATGTCGAAGGAATAGCGGTACGCGGCGTTCTCGCCCTTGCGCGAGCGCGCGAGCGCCTCGTCGATCGTGCGGCCCATGACGAACTGGTGGCCCATGATCCGCATCGCCTGGCGCACCGCGAGGCGGATCACCGGCTCGCCGACGCGCCCGAGCAGGCGCTTGAAGGCGCCGTGCACGTCGCGCTTGGTGTCGTCGGCCAGGTCCACGAGGTGGCCGGTAAGCATCAGCCCCCAGGTCGAGGCATTGACCAGCACCGACGGCGACTGGCCGACGTGGCGCTTCCAGTCGGCCTCGCCGAGCTTGTCGCGGATCAGGCGGTCGGCCGTCTCGGCGTCGGGGATGCGCAGCAGCGCCTCGGCCACGCACATCAGCAGCACGCCCTCCTCGGAGCCGAGGTCGTACTGGCGCATGAAGGCCTCGATCGCGCCCTGGTCCCTCGCGCGGCGGCGCACGCGGGTCACCAGGTCGGCGGCGGTGGCCTGCACGGCGCGGGCATCGGGTTCAGTCAGGCGGGCCTGCTCGAGCAGGGCGCGCACGTGGACGGCCTCGTCGCGGACCCAGCCGGCGGTCAGGGCGGCGCGCGGGCCCGGCGGCGGAGGCGGGAGTTCGGGTGCGATCAGCGCGCGCACCGGCTCGGGGCCGGGCACGGCAGGGGAGGGGGTCGACATCGGTTCCCAGCGACTGCGACGGAAGGCGCGTAGTTTAGCCCTCGGCCGGATCGCGGTCTGCGACGCGGGGACGCTGCGCAGGTCACGCTCCGCGAGGCGACCGCACCTTGCCCGGACCCTCGCGCAGGGCTAACATTTCGAGGTTTCCGTAGCCCTCTGGCCCGGCCAGAAACCGCGGGCCGGACGCCCGCCGGCGGCATCTCCAAATCCCTGACGATCGCGCGCGGCGCGGCGCGGGGCGACCGCCGCGGCACCCAATTCCACGCATCTAGCAGATCTCTGGGGCTCCATCTGATGAAAGCCGGTCGTATCAAGCAGTGGGCCGCGGGCCTCGCCGCCGCCGCCCTGCCGGTCCTCGCGTCCGCGCAGCCGGAGTCGCCGGCCAATGCGCAGCCCGAGCGCTGGCAGCTCAACATGAACCGCGGCGTCACGCTGATCTCCGAGAACGCGTACGACGCCCACATGGTCGCGCTGTGGATCTGCGTCGGCATCGGCATCCTGGTGTTCGGCGCGATGGCGATCGCGATGTTCAAGTTCCGCAAGTCGCGCGGCGCCGTGGCCGACGTCGACTTCACCCACAGCACCAAGCTCGAGGTGCTGTGGACGGTGATCCCGATCGTGCTGCTCGTGGCGATGGCCTTCCCGGCCACCAGCAAGCTCATCCAGATGTACGACGTCCGCAAGTCGGAGATGACCATCAAGGTCACCGGCTACCAGTGGATGTGGAAGTACGACTACCTCGGCCGCGACGTCGCGATCACCAGCCGCCTCGCGCGCGAGAGCGACCGGATCCGCCAGAGCAAGGCCGTGCCGACCGCGGCAGAGGCCCCGAACTACCTGCTCGAGGTCGACAACGAGCTGGTCATCCCGACCGACACCAAGATCCGCTTCGTGGTCACCGCCGACGACGTGATCCACGCCTGGTGGGTGCCGGCGCTGGGCTGGAAGCAGGACGCGATCCCGGGCCTGATCAACGAGGCCTGGACGCGGGTCAAGACCCCGGGCGTCTACCGCGGCCAGTGCACCGAGCTGTGCGGCAAGGACCACGCCTTCATGCCGATCGTCGTGCGCGCGGTGCCGAAGGCCGAGTTCGAGCGCTGGATCGCGGCGCAGAAGGCCGCACCGGCCGAGGCGACCCCGGCCGTCGAGCCCGCGGGCGCGAACCCGACCGCGCCGCCGGCGGCGACGCAGGAATCCCCGGCCGCGGCGAGCGCCGCGCCGACCGCCGACAGCACGACCGCTCCGGTCGCCGGCTGATCGAACCGAATTCGCAGAGGTAGTCCATGGCCGTCACGCATCCGCATCCCGATCACGCTCAGCCGACCGACGAGCACGGCCACGAGCAGGGCTTCATCGAGCGTTGGTTCTTCTCGACCAACCACAAGGACATCGGGACGCTGTACCTCGTCTTCAGCTTCGTGATGTTCCTGATCGGCGCCTTCATCTCGGTGCTGATCCGCCTTGAGCTCCAGACGCCGGGCCTGCAGCACTTCGACCCGATGCTGTTCAACTCGTTCACCACGATGCACGCGCTGATCATGATCTTCGGCGGAGTCATGCCGGCGTTCGTGGGCCTGGGCAACTGGATGATCCCGCTGCAGATCGGCGCGCCGGACATGGCGCTGCCGCGCATGAACAACTGGTCCTTCTGGATCATGCCGTTCGCGTTCGCGCTGCTGCTGATGACGTTCTTCCTGCCGGGCGGCGCGCCGGCCGGCGGCTGGACGCTCTATCCGCCGCTGAGCCTGCAGGGCGGCTTCAACGTCTCGTTCGCGATCTTCGCCATCCACCTGATGGGCGTGAGCTCGATCATGGGCGCGATCAACATCATCGCGACCATCCTCAACATGCGCGCGCCGGGCGTCGACCTGCTGAAGATGCCGATCTTCTGCTGGTCGTGGCTGATCACCGCCTTCCTCCTGATCGCCGTCATGCCGGTGCTCGCCGGCGCGGTGACGATGCTGCTCACCGACAAGTACTTCCACACCAGCTTCTTCAACGTGGCCGGTGGCGGTGACCCCGTGATGTTCCAGCACATCTTCTGGTTCTTCGGGCACCCGGAGGTCTACATCATGATCCTGCCGGCGTTCGGGATCGTGTCGGAGATCATCCCGACCTTCGCCCGCAAGCCGCTGTTCGGCTACCAGGCCATGGTGTACGCGATCGCCGCGATCGCCTTCCTGTCGTTCATCGTGTGGGCGCACCACATGTTCACGGTGGGCATGCCGCTGGGTGGCGAGATCTACTTCATGTTCGCCACGATGCTGATCTCCATCCCGACGGGCGTGAAGGTCTTCAACTGGATCACCACCATGTGGCGCGGCTCGCTCACGTTCGAGTCGCCCATGAAGTGGGCGATCGCGTTCGTGATCCTGTTCACCATCGGCGGCTTCTCGGGCCTGATGCTCGCGATCGTGCCGGCGGACTTCCAGTACCACGACACGTACTTCGTGGTGGCGCACTTCCACTACGTGCTGGTGACCGGCGCGCTGTTCGCGATCATCGCGGCCGTGTACTACTGGTGGCCGAAGTGGACCGGCCGGATGTACAGCGAGAAGCTCGCGAGCTTCCACTTCTGGTGGTCGATCGTGTTCGTGAACCTGCTGTTCTTCCCGCAGCACTTCCTCGGCCTGGCCGGCATGCCGCGCCGCATCCCGGACTACAACGTCGTGTTCGCGGACTGGAACCTGATCAGCTCGATCGGCGCGTTCGGCATGTTCGCCACGCCGTTCATCATGGCCTTCGTGCTGTGGCACTCGCTGAAGTACGGCCAGAAGGCCACCGCACGCGTCTGGGAAGGCGCGAAGGGCCTGGAGTGGACCGTGCCGAGCCCGGCGCCGCACCATACCTTCAGCGTGCCGCCGGTGGTCAAGGACGGCGATCTCGCGCACGGCGACATCAGCCACTGAGCCCCGCATGAGCGATCCCCGCGACCTCCGTGATGCCGACCTGGCCGCCCGCCGCACGCGGGTGCGCCGGACGGCACTGTGGATCGCGGGTGTCGCGGTGCTGGTCTACGTCACGTTCCTCCTGCTTGCCGGTCTGAAATGAGCACGCCGCAGCCCCGCCGCAACGCCGGCTGGATGAAGCTCGCCGCCGTCTCCGTGCTGGCGTTCGGCTTCACCTTCAGCCTGGTGCCGCTGTACCGCATCGCCTGCGAGAAGCTGCTGGGCATCCGCCTGGCGGATGGCCCGCAGCAGGCCCGCACGGGCGCGGCGAGCGAGCGCTGGGTCACGGTGCAGTTCGACGGCACGGTGAACTCCAAGCTCGACTGGGAGTTCAAGCCGCAACAGCTGACGATGGAAGTGCAGCCGGGCAAGCCATACGAGACGATGTACTTCGCGCGAAACGCGTCGAAGAACGCGATCGTCGGCAGCGCCGCGCCGTCGGTCGCGCCCTCGCGCGCGTCGGCCTACTTCGTCAAGACCGAATGCTTCTGCTTCACCGCGCAGACGCTCGCCGGCGGCGAGTCGCGCGACATGCCGGTGCGCTTCGTCGTCGATCCGAACCTGCCCGACGACGTGCACACGATCACCCTGTCCTACACCTTCTTCCGCAACGATGCGCTCACCGCGCGCCTGCGCACGGCCGCCGCGCCGGTCGCGTCGCGCGCGGCGCCGTGATCGCGGACCTTCGAATTCGACCTACGGAACACCGCCATGGCCCAAGCCCATTCGCCGGACGCCAACATCTACTACGTGCCGCACAGCAGCAAGTGGCCGTTCTTCGGCTCCATCGCGCTGTTCGTGATGATGGTCGGCGTCGCCAGCTGGCTCAATGAGCAGGGCTGGGGCAAGCCGGTCTTCCTCACCGGTGTCGCGCTGACGCTCGCGGTGCTGTTCTACTGGTTCGGCGACGTCATCAAGGAATCGATCCGCGGCCACTACAACCGTCAGGTGGACGTGTCGTTCCGCATGGGCATGGTGTGGTTCATCTTCTCCGAGGTGATGTTCTTCGCGGCGTTCTTCGGCGCGCTCTTCTATGCACGCCAGTTCGCGCTGCCGTGGCTCGCGGGCGAAGGCGACGGCGCGGCGACCAATGCGCTGCTGTGGGAAGGCTTTAGCTCGGGCTGGCCGAACAACGGCCCGGCCGCGGTCGGCGGCGCGTTCAAGACGATCCCCGCCTGGGGCCTGCCGCTGCTCAACACGCTGATCCTGCTGACTTCCGGCAGCACCGTCACCGCGGCGCACCACGCGCTCAAGGGTGGCCATCGCAAGCAGCTGCTGCTGTGGCTCGGCATCACGGTACTGCTCGGCATCGTGTTCCTGTTCTTCCAGGCGGAGGAGTACATCCACGCCTACCGCGAGCTCAACCTGACGCTGGGCTCGGGCATCTACGGCTCGACGTTCTTCATGCTGACCGGCTTCCACGGCATGCATGTCTTCCTCGGTACGCTGATGCTGGCGATCATCTGGCTGCGCTGCCTGCGCGGCCACTTCACCAGCGACAACCACTTCGCGTTCGAGGCGGTGGCCTGGTACTGGCACTTCGTCGACGTGGTCTGGCTGGCGCTGTTCCTGTTCGTCTACGTGCTGTAAGCCGGCCGGACGATCGATGCGCACGGGCCGGCACTGCCGGCCCGTCGCGTCTGGGGGATCAGCGGACGGGGTTCGAGCCGACGCCGTGGAAGTCGATCCAGCCCATCCATGCGGCGAAGATCACGCCGAGGATGAGCGCCACCGACAGCACGATGCGGCGCGTGAGCGCATTCACCGTCCGCTTGCTGCCGCCCTTGTCGGTCAGCATGTAGTAGAGGCCGGCGCCCAGGTTCCAGATGATCAGGATCAGGAACGCGATGACGACGAGGGTCTTCAGCGAATCGTTCACGCAGGTCTCCTGCCGCGTCCGGGGACGGGCGGTCGTGGGGAAGTGGCGGGCATTATCCCGCGTGCGGGGCGGCATCCGGTGAGCCGCGCGCGCCTGCTCGTCGGCGGCTGGATCCTCGCGCTCGCGGTCGCGGCGCTGTTCGCGCACCTCGGGCGATGGCAGGCCGGGCGCGGCGACGAGAAGCAGCGCCGCCTCGACGACGTCGCCGCGGTGCTCGAAGCACGCGTGCCGCGACCGCTCGCCGTCGCAGGTGATCCCCGGCGCTCCGGGGCGTACGACTGGGCCGCGGGCCGCGGGCGCTTCGTGCCCGGCAGCGTGCTGCTGCTCGATAACCAGCAGCGCGCGGGGCGGGTCGGCGTGCGCGCGTACGGCCTGTTCCGTCCCGACGCCGGAGCGCCGCTGCTCGTCGACCTCGGCTGGCTGCCGCTGCCCGGTGATCGTCGCCTGCCGGCGGTCGCCTTGCCCGACGGGGACGTCGAGGTGCGCGGCCTGCTCGCGCCGCCGCCGTCGCCGGGGCTCGACGTGGGCGACGCACTGACCCGCCGCGACGGCGCGTGGCTGATGCTGCGCGTCGACCCGGCGGCCGTGGCGGCCGCGCTGCGGCTCGACGCGGCGCCCGCAGCGCGCGTGCTGCGCCTGGACCCGGCCCTGCCGATCGGCCATGCCCGCGACCTCGAGCTGCTCGCCAACACCCTCACTCCCGAGCGCCACCGCGGCTATGCCGTGCAGTGGTACGGGCTCGCGATCACGGTGCTGGTGATCGCGTCCGTCCTGACCTACCGGAGCCGCCGATGATCGCCGTGCCCCCGCCCGCCTCGCCCGACCGTCGCCGCAACCGGCTCAAGCTGCTCGCGATCGTCGCGGTGTTCCTGGTGCCGATGATCGTCGCCGGCATCCTGCGCTTCGCCGACATCCATCCGGCGGCCTCGCGGCAGAAGGGCGAGCTGCTGCAGCCGCCCGCGGACCTGCGCGCCGCGCACCTGCGCACGACCGACGGCGCGGCCTACGACTGGAAGCCGGTCGAGCGCCGGTGGCGCATCCTCGTCGCGCCCCCGGCCGTATGTGCCGACGAATGCATCCGCACGGCCGGCGATGTCGCCAAGGTGTGGAGCGCGCTCGGCCGCGAGTCGCATCGCGTCGACGTGCTGTGGTGGTGCGGCGCGGAGCCGTGCGGCTGGCCGGCGCAGCACGAGCGACCGCAGACGCTGCTGCTGATCGCACCCGACCCGCTGCGCGCGCGGCTGCCGGGCGTCGCCGGCTTCGAGGGCGTGCCGGTCTATGTCGTCGATCCGAACGGCTTCGTCGTGCTGCGCTACGCGCCGGGCAGCGATCTCGGTGGCCTTCGCAGCGACCTGTCCAAACTGCTGAAGCTCCGGTGAGCCCATGAGCATTCCCCGCACCGAATCGAGCCGCCCCGTCCACCGCCACTTCCACCGGCTCGCATGGTTCGCGGTGGCGCTCGCGCTCGGCATCATCGTCTTCGGTGCCTTCGTGCGGCTCTCGCACGCGGGCCTGAGCTGCCCGGACTGGCCGACCTGCTACGGCCGCGCGACCTGGCCGGGGCATGCCGACGAGGCCGCCGACCACGCGGCGACGGCCGTGCGCGCCTTCGAGGACAGCAAGGCCTGGCGCGAGCAGGTGCACCGCCACCTCGCCGCGCTGCTGGGGCTGCTCGTGCTGGCGCTGGCGCTGCTCGCCGCGCGCCGTCGCCGGCTGGGCGCGCTGCAGGTGCTCGCCGCGGCGACGCTCGTCGGCCTCTCCATCCCGCTCTACATGCAGGGGCAGCACGTGCCCGCGGCGGCACTCGCGATCGCCGGGGAGCTGATCCTGCTCGCCGCCGCCGTGCGCTGGGACAACAGCGACTTCGCGCGCATCGGCGCGATCCTGCTGATGACGATCGTCTTCCAGGCGCTGCTGGGCATGTGGACGGTCACCTGGCTGCTCAAGCCGATCGTCGTCATGGGCCATCTGCTCGGCGGACTGACGCTGTTCTCGCTGCTGATCTGGACGGCCTGGCGCGCGACCGGGCTGCCGATCCAGCTCGCCCAGGCGCGACTGCTCCGGCGGTTCGTGATCGCGGGCCTCGTCGTGCTGGGCGTGCAGATCGCGCTGGGCGGCTGGGTGAGCGCGAACTACGCGGCGCTCGCCTGCGGCAACGACTTCCCGACCTGCGTCGGCCGCTGGTGGCCGCCGGCGGACTACCGCGAGGGCTTCGTGCTCTGGCGCGGCATCGGCGTCGACTACGAGGGCGGCGTGCTGGACGGCGCCTCGCGGATCGCGATCCAGATGGCGCACCGGCTGATGGCGGTGGTGGTGTTCGTCTACCTGATGTGGCTCGCGCTGCGCCTGCTCCGCACGCCCGGCATGCGCGGCTGGGGCAGCGTGCTGGCCGTGCTGACGCTCGCGCAGGTGGCGCTGGGCATCGCGAATGTCCGCCTCGGCCTGCCGCTCCACGTCGCGGTCGCGCACAATGCCGGCGCCGCGCTGCTGCTCGCCACCCTGGTGACGCTGCTCGCGCGGCTGCGCACGCCGCGGGTCTGAGGCCCGTGGCGCACCACCACGGGGCCGGGCACCGATGATCGCGACCTTCCGCCAGTACTGGGCCCTCACCAAGCCGCGCGTGGTCGCGCTGATCGTGTTCACCGCGCTGGTGGGCATGTTCCTCGCGGTGCCCGGGCTGCCGCCGCTGAAGGAATCCGTGCTCGGCTTCCTCGGCATCTGGCTTGCGGCCTCGTCCGCGGCGGCGATCAACCAGCTGCTCGACTCGCGCATCGACGCGAAGATGGCGCGCACCTCGTGGCGGCCGATCGTGGTGGGGCAGATCAGCCCGGCGTGCGCGCTCGCCTTCGCGCTCGTGCTCGGCGCGCTGTCGATGCTGCTGCTCGTGGTGTTCGTCAACGCGATGACGGCGATGCTCACGTTCGCGTCGCTGATCGGCTACGCGGTGGTCTACACGGCTTTCCTCAAGCGCGCGACACCGCAGAACATCGTGATCGGCGGCATCGCGGGCGCGACGCCGCCGCTGCTGGGCTGGTCCGCGGTGACCGGCATGCAGGGCGAGTGGGACTGGGCACATGCGCTGCTGCTCGTGCTGATCATCTTCGTCTGGACGCCCCCGCACTTCTGGGCGCTCGCGATCTTCCGCCGCGAGGACTACGCGCGCGCGCTGGTGCCGATGCTGCCGGTGACGCACGGCGTGGTGTACACGCGCTGGCAGATCCTGATCTACACCGTGTTGCTCGTAGCCGTGACGGTGCTGCCGTGGGCCGCCGGCATGAGCGGGCTGTTCTACCTCGGCGGCGCGCTCGTGCTCGGCCTGGTCTTCTTGGTCCATGCCTGGAAGCTGATGGATCCGCCGGACGAGCTCTACGCGATGAAGGTCTTCAACTACTCCATCGTGTATCTCATGGCGCTGTTCGCCTTCCTGCTCGTCGACCACTGGCTGCAGCCCCTGATGGGTGCGCAGCCGGTGATGGAGCTGCAGCGCGTCGACTGAGCGCACGGATCGTGTGCGGGCGCGCTGCCTATACTCGGCCACCGCCTTTCGCAGGATCGTCCGTGAAGCCCCTTCCCACGCTCGCGAGCCTCGCGCTCGGCCTCGCCGCCGCCACCTCCGCCGCCGCGCAGTCGGCGGCCACCGTCGTCACCGCCGAGCGCCTGCTCGACGTGCGCACGGGCCGCTACGTCGAACGCCCGCAGGTGCTCGTCGAAGGCGGGCACATCACGCGCGTCGGTCGCGCCGGCGACACCGCGCCCGCCGATGCGCGACGCATCGACCTGCCGGGCATGACGCTGCTGCCGGGCCTGATCGACATGCACGTGCACCTCGACAGCGACCCCAGCTACGGCGGCTACACCGGCCTGCAGTTCTCCGACCGCTTCTGGTCGGTGCTCACCGTGCCCAATGCGCAGAAGACGCTGATGGCCGGCTTCACCACGGTGCGCAACGTCGGCGCCGAGGCCTGGAACGACGTCGGCCTGCGCCAGGCGATCGACGAGGGCAAGATCGTCGGCCCGCGCGTGGTCACCGCCGGCATGTCGTTCGGTGCGACCGGAGGGCACTGCGACTCGACGTATTTCCCGCCGTCGATGGAGCAGAAGAGCCCGTTCAACGCCGACAGCCCTGACGAAGCACGCCGCGCGGTGCGCACGCTGCGCAAGTACGGCGCGCAGGTGATCAAGATCTGCGCGACCGGCGGCGTGTTCTCACGCAATACCGAGCCGGGCCAGCAGCAGCTCAGCTATACCGAGATGAAGTCGATCGCCGAGGACGCGCACATGATGGGCCTGAAGGTGGCCGCGCATGCGCACGGCGCGGCAGGCATCCGGGACGCGATCCGCGCCGGCATCGACACCATCGAGCATGCCTCGCTGATCGACGACGAGGGCATCCGCCTCGCCAAGCAGCACGGCACGTGGCTGTCGATGGACATCTACAACACCGAGTACACGCAGTCCGAGGGCGCGAAGAACGGCGTGCTCGAGGACAACCTGCGCAAGGACCGCGAGATCGCCGAGGTGCAGCGGCAGGGCTTCAAGCGCGCGCATGCGGCCGGTGCGCGGATGGTCTACGGCACCGATGCGGGCGTATACCCGCACGGCCAGAACGGCCGGCAGTTCGCGGTGATGGTGCGCTACGGCATGACGCCCGCGCAGGCGATCCAGAGCGCCACGCTCAACGCCGCGCAGGCGCTCGGGCGTGAGGACGTCGGCATCGTCGAGGCCGGGCGCTTCGCCGACCTCGTCGCGGTCCCGGGCGATCCGCTGCAGGACGTCCGCCTGCTCGAGGACATCCCGTTCGTGATGAAGGGCGGCGAGGTGGTGAAGGGCGCGCGCTGAGGCGGAACGCGGCGCCCGCGCGACGCTCGATTCCATCCGTCGCGATGGTCGCCGGCATTCGCGGCGCCAGATCGGGAACCCATGATCCCGATCATCGTTGGACCCACCATGCCGACCGCACCCGTCCTGTTCGTTTCCCACGGCTCGCCGATGTTCGCGATCGAGCCGGGCCGCCTCGGGCCCCGGCTCGAAACGATCGGCCGCGACCTCGACGACGTTCGCGCCCTGCTCGTCGTCTCGCCGCACTGGACCACGCCCGGCCTGCGCGTGATGGCAGGGGCCGCGCCTGCGACGCTGCACGATTTCGGCGGCTTTCCCGAGGCCCTGTACCGCCTGCGCTATCCCGCCCCCGGCGCGCCCGAGGTCGCCGCAGCGGTCGTCGAGGTGCTCGCGGCGGCGGGCCTCGCGGCCAAGTCCGATCCGTCGCGCGGCCGCGACCATGGTGCATGGGTGCCGGCGCTGCACCTGCGGCCGCAGGCCGACCGGCCGCTGCTGCAGGTCTCGATGCCGGCCGACCTCGACGCATCCGGCGCACTGCGGCTCGGACGCGCGCTCGCGCCCCTGCGCGAGCAGGGCATCGCGCTGATTGGTTCAGGCAGCCTCACCCACAACCTGTACGAATTACGGCGCGACGTGCGCGATCCCGAGTACGCGCAGGCGTTCGCCGACTGGGTACGTTCGGCCGTGCTGCGGGGCGACGTCGAAGCGCTGGTCGACTATCGCGCGCGGGCGCCGCAGGCGGCGCGGGCGCATCCCACCGAGGAGCATTTCCTGCCCCTGCTGGTCGCGCTCGGTGCCGCCCAGGGTGCAGCGGCGACGTGGATCGACGGCGGCCTCACCGACGGCATCCTCTCGATGGACTCGTTCGCCTGGGGCTTGCCGCGACCGGCGTCGGGCCGAACCCGCGCCCGCGGCCGGCATCGCCCGCGCATGCGTCATCGACGGCGCGTGGATCGCCGCCCGGTAAGGTGCGCTGATGGCCCTCGAGCGACTGCTGTCCACCGATCGCGTGACCCGGATGCGGCTGACGCGCCAGCTGATGGGGCTCGGCAGCTACCTGATGTTCCTCGCGCCGGGGATCCTCGCCGTCGACTCGGGTTGGGCCACGTTCGGCTACCAAGGGCTGTTCGCGATCTGCGCGGTGTCCGTGGTCGTGAACGCCGCCTTCTTCATCGCGATCCGCGCGGGGCTGACGCGGCGCTTCGCCGACCCGTCGCTGCTGGTGCCGCAGATGCTGGTCGCGATCGGGCTGGCCATCGTGCTCATCCACTACATGGCCAGCGAGGCGCGCAGCATCATGCTGATGCTGTTCGTCGCGCTGTTCTTCTTCGGGATGTTCAGCCTCACTACGCGGCAGTTCCTGGGGCTGGCGGCCCTCGCGATCGCCGCCTACGCCGGGCTGATGGCCTGGGAGTTCCGCGGGCGCCCGCTGGATTCGCCGGACTTCCGCATGGAGCTGCTGCGGCTGGTGGCACTGGTGATGATGACGGTGTGGATGTCGTTCCTCGGTGGCTACTTCGCGAGCCTGCGCACCAAGCTCTCGGAGCGGAAGGCTGCGCTGCAGGAGGCGCTCGCGCGGGTGCAGGACCTCTCCGAGCGCGACGAGCTCACCGGCGCACGCAACCGTCGCTACCTCATGCATGCGCTGGAGCTCGAGCGCGCGCGCGGCGAGCGCTTCGGCCCGCCGTTCTCGATCGCGATCATCGACATCGACCATTTCAAGCGCTTCAACGACGCGCACGGCCACCACGTGGGCGACGAGATCCTGCGCGGCTTCTGCGACCGCATCCGCACGCAGGCGCGCGACCTCGACCTGCTCGCACGGCAGGACCTCGACCTCGCCTTCGGGCGGTACGGTGGCGAGGAATTCCTCCTGCTCCTGCCGCACACGCCGCTCGACGGCGCGGCGCGCGCGCTCGAGCGCATTCGCGCCTTCGTCGAGGCCGAGCCGTTCGCGACGAGCGCGGGGCCGTTGCCCGCGACGTTCTCCGCGGGCGTCGCGCAGTACCGCCCGGGCGAGCCGGTGGCCGAGGTGCTCGCGCGGGCCGATGGCGCGCTCTACGCGGCCAAGAGCGCGGGACGCAACCGCGTGCACGCCGCGGAGGACCGCTGAGGGAATCCTCAGACGCGCGTCAGCAGCGCCTTGAGCTCGTCCTTCTCCGCGGCGCTCATGCCGCCGTAGCCGAGCTCGGCGAGCTTGCCCTTGAGCTCGTCGCGGCGCTGCTCGAGCGCGGCGCGTTCCAGCAGCTGCACCGTGTCGACGAATTCCTCCCGCCACTTCCTGTCGATGCCGGGCAGCGTCTGCACCATCAGCTTCTGCAGCGGCTCGTGCTCCTCGCGCCCCGCGAAGAGCTCGACGAGCGCCGCGGCGCCGATGTCCGGCCGCGCGTGCACGAGCCCGATCAGCTCCACCAGCAGCGGCACGCCCGGCTGCTGCAGGCCGGCGAACGCCGGTGGCGAGGCCACGTCGAGCGCGACCGACGGCAGGTGCAGCAGGCGCAGGATCGCGCTGCGCACCAGGCTCTGCTTCGGCGGCGGAGCGCCGCGCCCGGCCGCGTTGCGCGCACGCTGCACGGGGACATGCGTTTCCGGCCCCGCAGCGCGCGCGCCGACGCCGGTGAGCTCGGTGAGACGCTGCCGCATGAGGTCGGCGAAGGCACCGTCCGGGATCTGCGCGAGCAACGGCTTCGCGCGCTCGGCGAGCCGCCCCTTGCCCTCGAGCGTGCCAAGGTTGACGTCCGCGGCGAGCGAGTCGAACAGGAACTGCGAGAGTGGCGTGGCACCGGCGAGCCGCGCGTCGAAACCTTCGCGGCCCTCGCTGCGCACGATCGTGTCGGGATCCTCGCCCTCGGGCAGGAACAGGAAGAAGGCCTGGCGCCCGTCCTTCATGCGCGGCAGCACCGACTCCACCGCCTTCCAGGCCGCGCCGCGCCCGGCGCGGTCGCCGTCGAAGCAGAAGTAGACGTCCGGCGCGTTGCGGAACAGCAGCTCGGCATGGTCGGGCGTGGTCGCCGTGCCGAGCGTGGCCACCGCCTGCGGCACGCCGTGCTGGAACAGCGCGATCACGTCCATGTAGCCCTCGACCACGATCAGCCGCTCGATCTTCTGGTTCGCGCCGCGCACCTGCCACAGCCCGTAGAGCTCGCGGCCCTTCGAGAACAGGCGCGTCTCGGGCGAGTTGAGGTACTTCGGGCTCGCGTCCTTCTCGATCACGCGGCCGCCGAAGGCGATCGGCCGGCCGCGTCGGTCGTGGATGGGAAACATCACGCGGTCGCGGAACTTGTCGTAGACGCGGCCGGAATCGTTCTTCGAGAACAGGCCCGCGCGCTCGAGCAGCGCCAGGCGTTGCGGGCTGGTGCCGAGCGCGTTCTTGAGCGCCTCGAAACCGTCCGGCGCATAGCCGAGCTGGAACTTCGCGCGGATCGATTCGTCCACGCCGCGGCGGTCGAAATAGTCGCGCGCCTTGTCCGTGGCCCTGAGCTGCTCGCGGTAGAACGTGGTCGCCGAATCGAGCACCGCGTACAGCTCGACGAGCTGCGGATCGGCGGCGCGCTGCTGCGTCTCGCGCGGCACCTCCATGCCGACGCGCTTGGCGAGCTCCTCCACCGCGTCGAGGAACTCGAGGCGGTCGAAGTTCATCAGGAACGAGATCGCGGTGCCGTGCGCGCCGCAGCCGAAGCAGTGGTAGAACTGCTTGACCGGCGAGACGGTGAAGCTCGGCGAGCGCTCGTCGTGGAACGGGCAGCGTGCGGAGAACTCCTTGCCCTGGCGCTTGAGCGGCACGCGCGAGCCGACCACCTCGACGATGTCGGTGCGGGCCAGCAGGTCATCGATGAAGGCGTCGGGAATGCGGGCCATTTCAACGTTCATGAGGCGCGGTGCGAGCCGCTCGGCGCGGGACGGAGGGGCCGGATGCATCCTGCGCGGATGCAGGCCCGATGCGGCGTGCATCCTCCGGCGACGGCTGCACGCGTCCATCGCCGCTGCAGTGTAGTCGACCGGGCCGCCGACCCCGGGCGCGCCAGCCTGCCTCGCCCCAGCATCACCCGCTGCGACCGGTCAGACGGCCTTCAAGGGTTTGCCGAGCCGCTCGTCGAGGGTGGCGGTGACCACCGCGCCGCCGAACAGGATCATCGCCGCGTAGTAGACCCAGAGCATGGTGAGCACCAGCGTGCCCATCGCGCCGTAGGCCGAGGCGGTGCCCTGGTGCGCGAGGTACCAGGCGATCGCGGCGCGGCCGGCGAGGAACAGCACCGAGGTGAGCGCGCCGCCGGCGACCGCGAGCTGCCAGCGCACGCGGCGGTCGGGCAGGTAGTGGTACATCAGCGCGAAGGTGACGGTGTAGACGATCAGCGCCGCGAGCGTCGCCACGGCCGTCTCGCCCTGCGCGAATCGGCCGACGGTGAGGTCGAGCAGCGTGGTCACCGTCATGGAGATCACCAGCAGGAACACCACCGCGAGCACCAGCCCGAACGAGAGCAGCCGCTTCTTCATCCAGTTGAGCGGGCCGGGCAGGGCGGTGGCGTCGGTGCGGAAGATGCGGTTGAGCGCGTCCTGCAACTGCGCGAACACCGCACTGGCACCGACGAACAGCAGCAGCACGCTCCACCAGCCGGCGATCGAGCCGGTGTCGGGCGTGGATGCGGCCTGCGCGAGGATCGTGCGCGCGACGGCCTGCGCCTCGGGGCCGACCAGCATCCCGACCTGTGCGATCACCGCCGCCTGCGCGGCTTCGCTCGACGCCGTGATCCACAGCATCAACAGCACGAGGGGACCGATCGACAGCGCGGCGTAGAAGGCCAGTGCCGCGGCACGGGTGATCACCTCGGAATCCAGGAACCGCCGCAACAGCGCCATCGGCAGCGTGCCGATGTTCGCCCTGCGCACGAGCTTGCGCACGTCGGGCGGCGGCGGCGCGCCGTCGGCCTGCGTGATGGAGGCCTTCTCGGTCGGATCGAGCTGGGCGATGACGGGCGGGGCGGCCGGCGCGGGCGCGTCGCTGCGCGGCGCCTCGCTCGTGGCGGCGGGGGGGGGCGCGTCGCGCGCGGGCATGGGTGCGTCGGTGTCGGGTGCTTGCGCCGCAGGCTGCACCGGGGCGTCGGACGGGTCGGGTGCGGGCGCGGGCGTGCGATCGATCGGTCGGGCCATGCGCGCAGGGTGCCGGCGGCGACGTCATGGCGCCGCGAGGTCCCCGAGTGTCGCCGCGGACCCCGCGACGGCGCGTGCCTCAGCCGGCGCGCCGCTGCGCGCGCTCGATCGCGCGATCCACCAGCGGGCTCTCGATCGGCACATCGCGCGCCACGCCGAGACGGTCGACCAGCGCGCCGATCTGCGGCGCGATCCGGGCGAGCAATGCATCGTCCAGGGCCGCGTGGACGACCACCGGCCCGTCGTGCCAGGCGAGCGCCTCCATCAGCCGCGCATCCTCCGCCACGCCCGTGCCGACGCCAACGACATGCACCTGCGGCCCGGCGTCGCCCTTCGTCGGTGCGCGCCGGAGCAGCCCGTCGACCCGGGTAACGTACGGGCCGCCGTCGCGGCGATCGAGCGCATCGGCGAGCGCGTAGCCGTCGTCGACGATCGCCGCAGCCGGCAGGCGCAGGGCCTGCGCGACCCCGTCGAGTGCGGCTGCATCGCGCACCGCGATCAGCATCGGCCGATCGGCGCGACCGGCCTCGGCGGCAAGGCCGGCCAGGCGCGCCTCCGCGTCGCGCCAGACTCGCGTGATCCGCGCGGCGCGCGGGCTGCGACGGAACAGGCCGAACACGGGCTCAGCCCGCCAGGCGCGCCTTCACCAGCTTGGAGACCAGGCCCATGTCGGCCTGGCCGGCGAGTCGCGGCTTGAGCACGGCCATCAGCTTGCCCATGTCGGCGGCGCCCTGCGCGCCGGACTCGACGACGGCGGCATCGATCGCGGCGGTGATCTCCGCCTCGCCCATCTTCTGCGGAAGGTAGCGCTCGATCACGACGATCTCGTCGCGCTCGGCCTGTGCGAGGTCCTCGCGCGCCGCGGCGGCGTACTGCGTCACCGAGTCGCGGCGTTGCTTGACCATCTTGTCGAGCACGGCGACCACGGCGGTGTCGTCGAGCTCGATGCGCTCGTCGACCTCCTTCTGCTTGATCGCGGCGTTGATCAGGCGGATCACGGCGAGCGACGCCTTGTCGCCGCCCTTCATCGCGGCCTTCATGTCGTCGGTGAGGCGCTGCTTGAGGCTCATGGGAGGCTCCGGATTGCGTGGGGCGCATAGGGTAGCGCCCCGCTGCGGTCAGCGACCGCCGGCGAGCCCTCGCCAGCCGCACAGCGAATGCACGATCGCGACGAGCTCCGACGGCTGCACGGGCTTGGCGACGTGCATCTGGAAGCCGCTCGCGAGCGCACGGGTGCGGTCCTCGGCGCGCGCATAGGCGGTGAGCGCGACCGCCGGCAGGCCGTCGCGGCCCGTCGACTGCTCCCAGCTGCGCATTGCGCGGATGAAGTCGTAGCCGTCCATGCCCGGCATGCCGATGTCGCTCACGATCAGCGTCGGCTGGAACACGGGCACGCGCTCGAGTGCATCGGACGCCGACGCGCACGCGTCGACCTCCGCGCCGTGGCCCTCCAGCAGCGAGACGAGCATCGCACGCGTGTCGGTATCGTCCTCGAGCACCAGCACGCGGCAGCCGCGCAGCGCATCGTGCGCGAGCGTGGGGTCCGGCGCGGCGCTGTCGGACTCGACGCCCGGGCGGCCGATCGGGCGCGGCGCCTGTGGCGCGGCCGCGAGCGGCAGGCGCACGGTGAATTCGGCGCCGCGCCCGGTGCCTTCGCTCGCCACGCGCACGGTGCCGCCGTGCATCTCCACCAGGTGCCGCACGATCGACAGGCCGAGCCCGAGCCCGCCGTGCTCGCGCGTGGAGGACGAGTCGACCTGGCTGAATCGCTCGAACACGCGCGGCAGGAACGCGGCATCGATGCCGCGGCCGGTGTCGCGCACGCGGATCTCGAGGGCTTCGGCGTCGCGCGCGAGCAGGACGTCGACGCGACCGCCGCGGTCGGTGAACTTCACCGCATTGGTCGCGAGGTTCCAGACCACCTGCTGCAGGCGGTCGGGGTCGGCGCGGACGATGCCGAGGCCTTCGGCCGGTGCCACATGCAGTTCGACGCCACGCGCGAGCGCCGCCGGGCGCACGGACTCCACTGCGGCGTCCACCGCCAGCCGCGGGTCGACGTCGCGGACATCGAGGTTGAGCTTGCCGCTGACGATGCGCGAGATGTCGAGCAGGTCCTCGATGATCTGCGCCTGCGCGCGTGCATTGCGGTCGATCGTCGCCACCGCCTTGTCGCGCATCTCCGGCGCGAGGCGCCCCGAGGCGAGCATTTCGCTCCAGCCGAGGATCGACGTCAGCGGCGTACGCAGCTCGTGCGAGATCGTGGCGAGGAACTGGTCCTTCATCTGGCTCGCGCGCGCGGCCTCCTGGTAGAGGCGCTCCTTCTCGCGCACTTCGGCCTCGAGCGCGCGGAACAGGCGCAGCCGGCTCATGCCGACCGCCGCCTGCGCCGCCAGCGATTCCACGAGCCGCTCGTGGTGCTCGTCGAAGACGCCGCAGTCGCCGTGCCCGAAGAACAGACCGCCGAGCACCTCGCCGGTATCGGACATCACCGGAACCGCGAGATAGCTGCACACGGGCAGGTGCCCCGGCGGCATGCCGCCGTGTGGCGCCCATCGGCCGTAGCGCGCGTCCTGCCGCACGTCGGCGATGCGGATGGTGCCCTCGCCGCGGAACGTCGGGCCGAACAGGGGCGTCGCGCGCGGATGGGGGAACTTCGAGAAGTGCTCCGCCGGCACGCCCGACAGCGCGTAGAGCATCAGCACGCCGCCCTGCTCGTCGAACGTGTTGTAGAAGAACGCGCCGAACTGCGCCCCGGTCAGGCGCGTCGCGGTATCGGTCACGGCCTGCACCATGCGCGGGAGGTCGAGCTCGTTGAGCATGACCTCGGCGAGCTCGCGCATCGCATCGTTCTCGGCCTCGCGCTGGCGCTCGACGCTCAGCTCGCGGACCTCGATCACCGTGCCGACGACGGCGCCGTCGCGCCGGATCGGGCTGGCGGTGAAGGCCACCGGGTAGAAATGCCCGTCCTTGTGGACGAAGACCTCCTCGCCCTGCTCCTGCATGTTCTGCGGCGCGGCGCGGTCGATGGGGCACTCGGCCAGCGGGTAGGGGCGGCCGTCGGGGCGCGTGTGGTGGACGAAGTCGTGCAGGGGCCGGCCGCGCACCTCGTCGAGCGTGAAGCCCGTCAGCGCCTGCGCCGAGGCGTTCATGTAGATGCAGTGCTGGTGCTCGTCCATGACGAACAGCGCGACCGTCGCGTTCTCGCAGACGGCCTCGAGCTGTCCCAGCGGGGAAATCAGGTCGGAGGCGGGGCTCATCGCCGCATGATCGCCGATCGCGCATGTGCGGTGCGCATGCGGTGCTTGCCGGACCGCCATCCACTTGCGCTAGGCTACGCGGGCCGCCGTCGCGGCACCGGCGCCCGGGACGGGCGCGTGAGCGGATAGGGAGGTCCGCCATGGACACCACAACCCCCCTCTATGCCCGCGGCCCCTACCGCGTCCTCGCCGCCGCGGCGCTCGACCCGGCCGGCGACGACGTTCCCGCCCGGGCCTATGTCGTCACCGACACCGCCGGCGCCCGCCTGCGCGAGGAGCCGAGCTTCGACGCGGCCCGTGCGTGGGTCGACGGCCGTCTCGAACCCGCGTTCGTGTCCACCGCGCCGCGCGCGCGGCGTCGCTGAGGCCTGCCGATGGCGCGCTACAAGCTCCTGTTCGCGTTCGTCCTGCTGGCCTTGGCCGCAGTCGCGGGTCTCTACCTTTCCGGGCGCCTCGCCATCGCCTTCCTCGGCATCGAGGGGCACGGCGCGGACTGGTCCGTCTACCTGCAGTACCTGAAGACGCTCGACCTGCCGCAGGTGCGTCCGCACGCGGCGAAGATCCGCGCGGCCGGCTACGTCGGCTTCGGCGTGCCGTCGCTCGCCTACGTCGCGTTCGTGGTCCTCGCGCTGCGCGGGCCGTCGAAGGCGCTGCACGGCGACGCGCGCTTTGCCCGCGGCAGCGACCTCGCGCGCCACGGCCTGTTCGACGACGGCCCGACCAGCCTCGTCGTCGGCAAGCACGGCGGCAAGCTCGTGCGCCTGCCCGGCCAGCAGTTCGCGATCCTCGCCGCGCCCACCCGCTCGGGCAAGGGCGTGGGCATCGTGATCCCGAACCTGCTCGAGTACCTCGACTCGGTCGTGGTGCTCGACATCAAGCAGGAGAACTTCGACCTCACCAGCGGCTGGCGCGCCGAGCAGGGCCATGACGTCTACCTGTTCAATCCCTTCGCCGAGGACCGCCGCACGCATCGCTGGAACCCGCTGACCTACGTCTCGAAAGACCCGGCCTTCCGCGTCTCCGACGTGCAGGCGATCGGCGCGATGCTCTATCCCGACGGCGCCGACGACCAGAAATTCTGGGTGAGCCAGGGCCGCAATGCCTTCCTGGCCTTCACGCTCTACCTGTTCGACAAGCACGACTACGAGACGCGCTGCGGCTTTCCCGGCGCACGCGCGCCTACGCTGGGGGCGGTGTACCGCCTCTCCTCCGGGACCGGCACCGACCTGCGGGCCTACCTGCGCACGCTCTCGGAGCAGGCCTTCCTCGGCGAGGCGGCGAAGCTCGCCTTCGCCACGCTGCTCTCGCAGGCCGACGAGACCTTCGCCTCGATCATCGGTACCTTCAAGGAGCCGCTCAATCCGTGGGTGAACCCGGTGCTCGACGCCGCCACCAGCGGCGACGACTTCCTTCTCACCGACGTGCGCCGCAAGCGCATGACGATCTACGTCGGGATCCAGCCGAACAAGCTCGCCGAGAGCCGGCTCATCGTGAACCTGTTCTTCAGCCAGCTGATCAACCTCAACACGCGCGAACTGCCGCAGAACAATCCCGCGCTGAAGCATCAGTGCCTGCTGCTGATGGACGAGTTCACCTCGATCGGCCGCGTCGAGATCATCGCCTCCGCCGTCGCCTACATGGCCGGCTACAACCTGCGCCTGCTGCCGATCATCCAGTCGATGGCGCAGCTCGACGCGACCTACGGCCGCGAGCTCGCGCGCACGCTGATCACCAACCACGCGCTGCAGATCCTCTACGCCCCGCGCGAGCAGCAGGACGCGAACGACTATTCCGAGATGCTCGGCTACACCACGGTGCGCCGCCACAACGTCACCCGCGGCCGCGAGTTCTCGCGCAGCGAATCCGAGGAGCGTCGTGCGCTGATGCTGCCGCAGGAGCTCAAGGCGATGGGCCCCGACAAGGAAGTCGTGCTCTACGAGGGCGTCGCCCATCCGGTGATGTGCGAGAAGATCCGCTACTACAAGGATCCGCGCTACACCGCGCGCCTGCGCCCGAAGGTCGCCGTTCCGCATCTTCAGGTTTGAAACATTCCGACCATTGACGCTGGCCTGAACGTTTCGATAACGTAACCTCCATCACGGCGCCGGGCCTTGCATGCCGGCGTGTGCTGATGCATCGCCAGGGAGGGCGGTCCGTATCGCGGACCGTCGAGTGACCGTCGGACAGGGAAGGGGTCGTCAGGGGGAACGAAAAGGGACTCGAATTCCGTCGGCAGGATGCCGCGTCAGTACGTGCGCACCTGCTCTCATCCATCGACCGGGACGTCGAACGGCGCCGCGCATTCGCGCGCGCTTCGCGGCGGCCGGCACGTCGCATCCAGAGCACCGTGAACCGCATTCCATCCGCCCGCGCCTCCGTCCGCCTCGGCCTCATGCCGGCGGGCCTCGCCCTCGTCCTCGCCGCCTGCGGCACCACGCCCACCTCGGAAATCCGCGGGCGCTGGGTGCCGGTGAACCGCTTCAGCCCGACGACGCAGGAGATTCCGCTGCAGGCGCCCTACGTCTACCAGGCCACGCCGATGGACCGCACGCTCAAAGCGATGCTCGAGCGCTGGGCGCGCGACAAGCGCATGACGCTCGCCTGGCAGCACGGCTCGGACTTCACCCTGCACGCGCCCATGGCCGACCTGCGCACCGGCGACCTCGGCAGCGCGGTGGCGCGGATCAACGAGGTCTATGCGCCGCAGCAGGTACAGGTCGCCGTGGAAGGCGACCGGATCGTCGTACGCCGCACCGGCACGCCCTGAGGCGGAGACGACCATGGGCACGAAGAAGATCAAGGATTCCGCGCAGGTCGAGCATGCCGTCGGCCGCGCGGTGAACTACGAGGTGACGGTCGCCGACATGGCGCGCCGCAGCGAGCGCCGCGCCTGGCGCGTGGCGGGTGCATCGACGGTGATGTCGCTGATCCTCGCCGGCGGCTACTTCTACATGCTGCCGCTCAAGCAGAAGGTGCCCTACCTCGTGATGGCGGACGCCTCGTCCGGCACCGCGACCGTCGCGCGGCTGACGGGCGACCTGGGCAAGACGAGCATCGCGCGCAGCGAGGCGATCCACCGCAGCAACGTCGCGCACTACATCCAGGCCCGCGAGGCCTACGACCTCGCGCTGCTGAAGCTGCGCGACTGGACGGTGGTCTACACGATGTCCGCGCCGGAAGTGGCGCGCTCGTACACGGCGGCCAATTCCTCGCAGAACCCCGAAAGCCCGTTCAACCTCTACCGCAACGACAAGGCCATCCGGGTGCAGATCAACAGCATCCAGATGATCGGTGGCGAGGACGGCGCGATGCCCAAGGGCGCCACGGTGCGCTTCCAGCGCACGCGGTACGACAAGACCAACGGCTGGACCGACTTCCTCGACAACCGCATCGCCACGCTCACGTTCACCTACAAGGACCTGGCGTTGGACGAGAAGCAGCGCATCGAGAATCCGCTCGGATTCCAGGTGACCTCCTACCGCGTCGACCGCGACTACTCGAGCACGCCGCCGCCGGCGACGCCGCGCCCCACGACCGCCGCGGTTGCGATGCCGGGCCAGCCTGCCGGCGCCGACATGCTGCCCGCCGCCATGCAGGCACCGCCGGTGCAGCCGGGCATGCCCGCGCAACCCGGCGCCGCGCCGGTCGCGGCACCCGGTACCGCGGCCGCGCCGGCCACTGTCCCACCCGCCACTCTTCCGTCCACCGCGCAGGGAGCCGCGCCGCGATGATCCGACTCGCCACGCCCCTGCTGGCCCTCGCGCTGCTGCTCGGATCGGGCATGCACGACGCTTCGGCGCAGCAGGCGATCCAGGAATACGAATACGCCCCCAACCGCATCTATCCGGTGCGCACGGGCCTGGGCATCACCACGCAGATCGAGCTGAGCCCCGACGAGGTCGTCGTCGACTACAGCACGGGCTTCTCGAGCGGCTGGGAGCTCACGCGCCGCGAGAACGTCTTCTACCTCAAGCCGAAGAACGTCGACGTCGACACCAATCTCGTCGTCCGCACCGAGACGCACTCCTACATCTTCGAGCTGCGCGTGGTCGCCACCGACTGGAAGGCGCTCGACCAGGCCAAGCAGGCGGGCGTGCAGTACAAGATCAGCTTCCGCTATCCGAACGACACCAAGTTCAAGGCGAAGGCCGACGAGGCGCCCAAGCTCAGCACCACGCTCGAGCCGGGCCGCCCGTACCACTTCGCCTACGACTACGCCACGCGCACGAAGAACCGCTGGCTGGTGCCGGTGAGCGTGCACGACGACGGGCAGTTCACCTACATCCGCCTCAACGACATGACCGCGTTCCCGAGCGGCAACTTCCCCGCGGTGTTCGGGCGCGACCGCCTGCGCGGCGAGGACTTCGTGCTCAACACCACGGTCGAGAACGACACGCTCATCGTCCACGGCACCTATCCCTACCTGGTGATCCGCCACGGCAAGGAGATCGTCGGCCTGCGCAGGAAGCCCGCCCAGTGAATCCCCAGACGCCCAATCCCTACGGCACGCCCGACGCGGGCGCCGACACCGTCGCCGCGCCGCCGCCGCACGAGCCGGTCAACCCGTACCTGCAGCAGGCGCAGGCCGCGCCGACGCCGGACCTCGACGCGCAGGCGCCGCTGCTGCGCGCGAGCGACGTGCAGCGCCTCAACCGCAAGGCGCTCGGTTTCCTCGCCGGCATCGTCCTGCTGCTCGTTCTGATGGCGACGTGGGTCTTCGCCGGCGGCCGCGACGACGAAAAGAAGGTCGCGAAGCCGAGTGCTGAAGCGGTGAGCATCCCCGAGCTGCCGCAGGCCGCGGCCGGCCCGGTCGCACCGGCGGAGCCGATCGCGGTGGAAGGCTATGGCGCAGGCTCGGCGGGCGTCGACGGCGGCCTCCCGCCACTGCCGCCGGCCGATCCCGACATGGGCGGCTCGCAGAGCTACGGCGCGAGTGCCGCAGCGGTGCCGCCGCCCGCGCCGCGTCCGCCGTCGCTGATGGAGCGCCGCATGGGCGTCGCCGCCGGCGACCCGGCGAACGTCGACGGCGCCGCGGAGGCCTACGGCCCGCAGGGCGTGCCCGGCATGCCGGGTGCGCCGGTCGCGGCCGCCCCGGCGCGCGCCGCGGGCAGTGCGCGCGTGCTGCAGAACCCGGACGGGCTGCTGGTGCGTGGCACGTACATCCGTTGCGTGCTCGAGACGCACATCGTCACGGACATCCCCGGCTTCACATCCTGCGTCGTGACCGAGCCGGTGTACTCGATCAACGGTCGTCGCCTGCTGCTGCCGAAGGGCTCGAAGGTCTCCGGGCGGTACCAGGACACGCCGAACGGCCCGCGCGTCTCGGTGGTCTGGGACCGCATCACCACGCCGAACGGCATCGACGTGAACATGGCCAGCCCGGGCGTCGACGGCCTCGGCGGCGCCGGCCATCCCGGCGACTACGACGCGCACTGGGGCTCGCGCATTGCCTCTGCGCTCATGATTTCGCTCGTCAGCGATGCATTCAAGTACGCCGCCGCGAAGAATGGCCCGCCGACGGTGGTGTCGTACGGCACCAACGTCGTCGAGATGCCGTTCGAGAGCAACACCGCACGCACGATGGAGCGGCTCGCGCAGCAGGCGCTCGAGGCCGGCGCCGCGCGTCGCCCGACGGTGACGATCCACCAGGGCACGGTGGTGAACGTCTACGTGGCGCGAGACATCGATTTCACCGGCGTGCTGGCGAGCCGCTGAGCACGATCGCCATGGACGACACCTCGCCCGTCGCGCGCATCGCCTCGGAGTTCCTCGACTATCAGTACGAGGTGCTCGGCATCGCCGAGTTCCTCAAGTCGCCGGACGTCACCGAGATCTGCGTGAACCGGCCGGGCGAGGTCTACCTGGAGCGCCGCGACGGTTGGCGGCGCGTCGAGGTGCCCGGCCTGACGTTCGAGCGCGCGCGGCAGTTCTGCACCGCGGTCGTCAACGAGAGCAACACCGGCCAGCGCATCACCGATGCCGACCCGGTGGTCTCGCTGACCTTCCCGACCGGCCAGCGCGCGCAGTTCGTCATTCCGCCGGCCTGCGACGCGGGCAAGGTCTCGATCACCATCCGCCTGCCCTCGCGGCAGACGCGCACGCTGCAGCAGTACGAGGAGGACGGCTTCTTCCGCCAGATCCTCGAGGATGCGCCCGAGATCTCCGAGCACGATCGCGAGCTGCTCGAGTTGCGTCGCGCACGCGACTACTCGGGCTTCTTCCGCAAGGCGGTCGCCTACCGCAAGAACATCGTGGTCGCCGGCGCGACCGGCAGCGGCAAGACCACCTTCATGAAGTCGCTGGTCGACCACATCCCGCCCGACGAGCGCCTGGTCACCATCGAGGACGCGCGCGAGCTCTTCCTCAACCAGCCCAACGTCGTCCACCTGCTGTATTCCAAGGGCGGGCAGAGCACGAGCAACGTCACGGCGAAGAGCTGCATGGAAGCCTGCCTGCGCATGAAGCCCGACCGCATCATCCTGGCCGAGCTGCGCGGCGACGAGTCGTTCTACTTCATCCGCAACTGCGCCTCCGGCCATCCGGGCTCGATCACCAGTTGCCATGCGGGCAGCACGTCGCAGACCTGGGACCAGCTCGCGCTGATGGTGAAGGCGTCCAACGAGGGCTCCGGTCTCGAGTTCGAGGTCATCAAGCGCCTCCTCAAGCTCACGATCGACATCGTGGTGCATATCAAGGCGCATGCGGGCCGACGCTGCATCACCGGGATCGACTTCGACCCGGCACGCTCACTGCAGGCGCAAGCCGCATGACCCCCGATTTCAAGCCGTCCGTCGCCCCGAACGTGTGCGTTGACACCAATTTCGGGGCTGTGGGTAAATCGTCCGCGTGGATCGCTCGATTTCGGGCGGTCCGCGTGAAGGAAGGAATCCTCGAAGTCGCCCGTCCGGCGACGAGTCACTAGGGAGGGAACCCATGTTGCCCGGCATGGAAGTCATGGCCTGCCCCGCGATGGCGGTGCCACCCCACGTCATGCAGCACGTGGTGCGCGTGGAGTCCTCGTTCAACCCGTACGCGATCGGCGTGGTCGGCGGTCGCCTCGTGCGCCAGCCCAAGAACCTCGTCGAGGCCGTCGCGACCGCGCGGATGCTCGAGGCGCGCGGCTACAACTTCTCGCTCGGCCTGGCGCAGGTGAATCGCTACAACCTCGCCAAGTACGGCCTCGCGTCGTACGAGCAAGCGTTCGAGCGCTGCCCGAACCTGCAGGCCGGCTCGCGCATCCTCGCCGAATGCAAGTCGCGCTCCGGCGGCGACTGGGGCAAGGCGTTCAGTTGCTACTACTCCGGCAACTTCACGACCGGCTTCCGCCATGGCTACGTGCAGAAGGTCTTCGCCTCGATGCAGGCGGCCACGCCTTCCGCACCCTCCGCCGGATATCCGGGCGCGATCCCGCTGGCCGCCGGATCGGCACCGCGCGCGCCGAAGCCGCGCACGGCGGCCACGCCGCGACGCGCGTCCGCGCTGCCCGCGGCAGCGGCGACCTGGTCGCGGCGCATCGTCCCGGCCTCGGCGGCCCCGACGACCCCGATCGCATCCGCCCCTGCGCCCGCGATGGCAGGCCCCGCCGCGCCGACGCCCGCGACGGCCGCACCCGCCGCGGATGGCGTCGCGGTACTGAGCCCCTCCGGCCCACCGACCCTCGTTCCGGCGACGCCCGCACCGGCGTCCGCCGCCCCCCGCATCGAGGCTGCGCCGTCCGACGCCGCCTTCGTGTTCTGAACCACCCGCATGCCCGTCCGGGCGCTTTCGACAAGGAGATCCACCATGCAGTCCAAGAACACCTCGGCCGTTCGCGCGTCCCGTGGCGCCGCTTCGGCCTTCCTCAAGGCCGCCGCATTCGTCGCCGTGCTCGCGCTCCCGGAGATCGCCATGGCGACGAGTGGCGGCGCGTTCGAAGGCACCGACGGCACGGTCAAGTCGTTCTTCAAGAACATCAACGGCCTGCTGAACATCGCCTCGGTCGCCGTCGTGACCATCGCGGTGATCTTCGCCGGCTACCAGATCGCGTTCGCGCATAAGCGCATCTCCGACGTCGCACCGATCCTGATCGGCGGCTTCCTGATCGGCGCCGCAGCGCAGATCGCCAACATGCTCCTGGGCTCGGGCGACGACAGCACCGCGATCACCGCCGTGCTCAACGCCCTGCCGGCGACGCATGCGTAAGGACGTGCTCTTCCGCGGCTGCACGCGGCCGGCGATGTTCCTGGGCGTGCCCTACGTCCCGTTCTTCCTGGTCGCGGGCGGCCTGCTGCTGCTCACGTTCTACACCAACCTGTTCTGCCTGTTCCTGATCCCGCCGGCGATCTTCGTCATGCGCCAGATGGCGCGTCGCGACGAGATGATCTTCCGGATGCTCGGGCTGCGCTGGCAGGTGCGGACGCGGGTGCGCAACATCCCGCATCACCAGGGCATGTGGGTTTTCACCCCCAATGCCTATCGCGATCCGCGCGACAAGACACGCAAGTGACCCCTGCCGGGCCGCGAGGCCCGGCAGTCCGGCCGGGTGACCGGCCGACCCTCGAGAAACGCCGTCCATGTTCACGCCCGACACCCCGATCAGCGAATTCATCCCGCTGTCCACCCATGTCTCGCCGACGGTCATCAAGACGACCAGCGGCGACTTCCTCATGGTGTGGCGCCTCGGCGGGCTGCCGTTCGTGGGACGCGAGCAATGGGAGATCGAGCACCGCCACGCCACGTTCAACCGCATGCTGCAGACGCTGCGCGCGCCCGACTTCGTGAACGTCGCCTTCTGGGTGCACGACGTGCGCCGCCGCCGCCGCGTCGAGGAACGTCCCGCGTTCCGACAGGCCTTCAACCAGACCCTGTCCGACGGCTACTTCGAGTCGCTGTCGTCGCAGAAGATCATGCAGAACGAGCTGTACCTGACGATGATCTACCGGCCCGTGGTGGCCGGTAAGCGCTTCGTCGAGAAGTCGACCGACGTCGCGCGGCTGCAGGCGCAACAGGACGAGGCGATCGCCAAGATCCAGGAACTTGCCGGCAACCTCGAAGCCGTGCTCAAGGACTACGCGCCGTACCGGCTCGGCATGTACGAGGCCTCGAACGGCATCGTCTTCTCCGAAGCCCTCGAGTTCTTCGGCTACCTGATGAACCGGATCGACGAGCCGGTCCCCGTGCTCGACGCGCCGGTCCACAGCTACCTGCCGGTGAGTCGCCACCTGTTCTCCAGCCGCACCGGCGACTTCATCATCAATACGCCGCACGGCGTGAACCACTTCGGCGCGATCCTCAATATCAAGGAATACGCCGACGGCACCTATCCGGGCATCCTCAACCGCCTGAAGTACCTCGACGTCGAATACGTGATCACGCATTCCTTCAGCCCGATGGGCCGTCAGGATGCGCTCAAGGTGCTCGACCGCACCAAGGGCATGATGATCTCGTCGGGCGACAAGGCGGTCAGCCAGATCGTCGAGCTCGACCATGCGATGGACCAGCTCGCGTCCGGCAACTTCGTGCTCGGCGAGTACCACTTCACCCTCACGCTCTACGCCGATTCGCAGGAGCGCCTCTCGCAGGTGATCGCGACCGGCCGCGCGGAGCTGTCGAACGCCGGCTTCGTCTCCACCAAGGAAGACCTCGCCGTCGTGGCCTCGTTCTATTCGCAGCTGCCGGCCAACTGGAAGTACCGCACGCGCTTGGCCAACGTGAGCTCGCTGAACTTCCTCGGGCTCTCGCCGCTGCACAACTTCGCCTCGGGGAAGCGCGAGAACAATCCCTGGGGCGACTGCGTCACCACGCTGCAGACGACCAACGGGCAGCCCTACTTCTTCAACTTCCACGCGACGCATCCGGCCGAGAATTCCTTCGGCGAGAAGGCGATCGCGAACACGATGGTGATCGGCAAGTCCGGCACCGGCAAGACGGCCCTGATCAACTTCCTGCTGAGCCAGGCGCAGAAGTTCGATCCCGTGCCCACCATCTTCTTCTTCGACAAGGACCGCGGCGCGGAGATCTTCGTGCGCGCCTGCGGCGGCAATTACCTCGCACTCGAGAACGGCCAGCCCACCGGCTTCAATCCGTTCCAGTGCGAGGCGAACGAGGCGAACGTCCAGTTCCTCGCCGACCTCGTCAAGGTGCTGGCCGGCAAGGCGATCTACACCGCCCGCGAGGAGGAGGACATCTTCCGGGCCGTCGAGAACATGCTCGACACGCCGATCCACCTGCGCACGATGACGAACTTCCAGAAGAGCCTGCCCAACATGGGTGACGACGGCCTCTTCGCACGCATGCGCAAGTGGACCGCGGGTAACTCGCTCGGCTGGGTCTTCGACAATCCGCGCGACACCGTCGACCTCTCGCGCGCGTCGATCATCGGCTTCGACTACACCGACATCATCGACAACCCCGAAGTGCGCGTGCCGGTGATCAACTACCTGCTGCACCGTCTCGAAGCGCTGATCGACGGTCGTCCACTGATCTACGTCATGGACGAGTTCTGGAAGATCCTCGACGGCAAGGGCGGGCTCAAGGAGTTCGCCAAGAACAAGCAGAAGACGATCCGAAAGCAGAACGGCATGGGGATCTTCGCGACGCAGAGCCCGGAGGACGCACTCGCCAGCGACATCGCCGCCGCACTCATCGAGCAGACCGCGACGATGATCCTGCTCCCCAATCCCAATGCGAGTCGCGAGGACTACATCGACGGCCTCAAGCTGACCGAGGCCGAGTACGAAGTCGTCGTGAGCCTCGACGAGCGATCGCGCTGTTTCCTGGTCAAGCAAGGCCACGCCTCGAGCGTCTGCCAGCTCAACCTGCGCGGCATGGACGACGCTCTCGCGGTGATCTCCGCGTCCACCGACAACATCGAGATCATGCACCGCGTGCTCGACGAGCGCGCCGCGGCGCTGGGCGTCACGCCCGACGATCTCCGGCCGGCCGACTGGCTCGACGAGTTCTATGCGCAACGAAAGGGCTCGGGCAAGGCCGCGCCGACGTCGCCGTCGCGCAGCCGCCAGGCCTTCGCACAGGCTTCCTGAATCCGACTTCCGTCCACCGCCGACAGGGACGTGCCATGACCCATCGACCCAGCTTCACCCGTACCCGCCGCAGCCTCCGGCTCGCCGCCCTCGTGGCCTCGTGCGTCGCCATCGGCGGCGCGCAGGCGGCCTGGGAGGTGAACGACCGCAACTCGCAGCGGATCCTCGACCAGATCAACGACCGGATCGGCAACGGCAACGCCAACGAGAAGCTCGGGCAGATCTACGACTCGCACCAGATCGGCTCGTCGCAGACCGCGGGGAGCCTCGAGCCCGAGCCCACGGGCGACGAGCGCCTCAACCAGGCGGTGATCAGCCCGGTGACCATCAACGCCGACCAGCGTTGCCCGTCAATGAGCGCGAGTCCCATGGCCGTCAAGCAGCGCCTGATCTGCGAAGAGCTGATGAAGACGGAAAAAGCGAAGTACATGTACTCGCTGCGCATGTACAAGCTCACCGAGACGCGGAAGCGTCGCCTCGAGGATCTCGAGCGCGAGCGCAGCAATCTGCAAAGCCACGACTACGGCAAGCTCGAAAGCAACAGCAACCAGCTGCTTGCCCTGATGTCGCTGATGCAGCTCGACCGGCAGCAGCACGCCGCCTACATGGCCGCGTATGACGCGCGCATCCAGTACCTCACCGTCGCCCAGGACACCCTGAGCGAGGAAGCGCTGAACGGCAGCAAGCAGACCACCGGCGGAGGCGTGGCCGGAGCCATCACCGGCGGTGCGGTCCTCGCCGGCGCCCTCGAGGCGCTGAAGACGCAGCGGAACGGCAACTGGCGAACCGGCGAGCAGTAAGCGCGGCCCCGCCGCATACGCCCGCCCAGTCTCGGAGTATTTGCATCGATGGAAATGATTCTCGGCGGGCTCGGCTTTTCCCCGCTGGCCGCAGGCGGCGCCTTCCTCAATGGCGTCGCGCAATGGGCCTTCTTCAAGCTCATCTTCGAGTTTCTCGACGATGAGGTCGCGGTGTTCCGGGACAACATGCTCGGGGAGAGCCTGACCTGGGTATCCGGCGTTGCGCTCATCCTGCTGGCGATGTGGATCTTCTTCCAGGCGTTCCGGATCGTCACGGGCCAGTCCCGTGATTCGATGATGGTGCTGGTCACGAATTCACTGCGCTCGGTACTGGTGCTCACCATCGCCACGTCGATGGCAATGGGCGGCTCCGACCTGTACGAGATGTTCAGTGACAAGATGCCGAAGGAGATCAACCAGATCGTCACCGGCGACGACGAGAGCCCGGCGGACTCCATCGACGATGCGCTCCAGGTGATGCAGCTGGCGATGATCGGCATCGACTCGATCGCCGCCACGAACGAGAACAACAAGGGCGACAAGGACCGCGCGATCTGGCTGACGGGCATCGGCGTGGCCGGCCCAGCGATCGTCGGTGGCGCGATGCTGCTGCTCTACAAGATCGCACTGGCGCTCTTCATCGGTCTCGGACCGCTGTTCGTTCTGAGCCTGTTGTTCGAGCAGACCAAGCAGCTCTTCAGCCGATGGCTGTACTACGGTATCGGCACGATGTTCTCGCTCGCTGTCCTGAGTTTCATGGTCTCGGTCGCGATGAAGCTGATCGGCGCAGTCGCGGCGGCCTTCGTCGCCCAGTATCTCGTCGCGATGGCCGGCGGTGGCGGCGTGTCGGAAGGCATCAGCAGCATGGCAATGCAGCAGGGCGGACTCGGCTTGATCCTTACGGTGTTGCTGGTGACGACGCCGCCGATGGCGGCGCAGTTCTTCCAGGGCACGCTTGGTCAGTTCAGTGCGTACTCGATGTTTGGTGTGACCGGGCGGCAGATGTCGGATTACGCTCAGCAGGGGAGAACTGCCCACGGTGGTGCAGCGGTAGCTCGAACTGACAACCTTCCGGCAGGGACCAAAGCAATTGAGCCCAAGCCAATGCTCGGACAAGGTGTTTATCAACCTAGTACGCCTTCATTAACGCAGGATGCGGTAAAGACGCTTCCTAGATCGGGTGCACGGGGCGAGGTCTAATGAGAGAACTGTGGTTAGCTGTGGGGCTATTGGTTACCTGCGGCCAGGCTTTTGCGCAGCAATGTCCTACGGGTCTCGCAGGGCAGCCAAACTGCCTGCCCCCGGATCATCCTAGCTCTCCTTATCGGCGCTCGGTCCAGCCGCTTCGCCCGAGCGCTCAGTGGGAGAGCAGATACGCTGCAGTGGCAATGGGCAAGGCTGCCTCGGGGTTCACGGCCGTTGGACCTCTAGCTTCACAGCGGAAGGCTGAAAAGGATGCGGTGCGAGGCTGCCGAGCTCGAGGAGGAGACGACTGCAAGCTCGTTTTTTCCTTTGGAAATCAATGCGGCGTAATTGTGTGGGGCCGCACGGTTCGCACCCTAGCCACGGCAGCGACGGTCGCTGAAGCTGCCGAGAAGGCGCGCCGCGAGTGCAGTGCTGATACCCAAGATTGCGAAGTTTTCTTCGCAGATTGCGTGGAGCCAGTGCGCGTTCGTTAGTTGCCGGGATATGCGCGTGCATCGATGCCTATAGCTACCCGCGGGTATCATGTGAACCGCCAGCTGATGAAGTGAATCGAGCCGTGCCCCTGCGGGACGCAAGTACCTGTCTCCTCTCCCCCCTCTCCGTCGCCCCCATGATGGATTGGACGGACACGCATTGCCGCGCGTTCCACCGGATCCTTGCGCCGTCGGCGCTGCTCTACACCGAGATGGTCCATGCGAATGCCGTGATCCATGGCGATCGCGGCAAGTTGCTCGCGATGGATCCGACCGAGCATCCGGTCGCGCTGCAGCTGGGAGGAAGCGACCCGGCCCTGCTCGCCGAGGCAGCGCGCATCGCTGTCGAGCACGGCTTCGACGAGGTCAACCTCAATTGCGGCTGCCCGTCCGACCGCGTGCAGGCCGGCCGATTCGGCGCCTGCCTAATGCGGGAGCCGGCGCTCGTTGCGGACTGCACGGCGGCGATGCGCGAAGCCGTCGCCGGGTCGTCCGGCGATGCGTCGCGTGCCGTGCCGGTCACCGTGAAATGCCGCCTCGGCGTCGATCAGGACGACGACTTCGACCTGTTCCTGCGCTTCGTCGATACCGTCGCGGCGGCCGGGTGTGGGCTGTTCGTCGTGCACGCGCGCAATGCCTGGCTCAAGGGCCTGTCCCCGAAGGAGAACCGCGAGGTGCCACCGCTGCGCTACGACTGGGCCTACCGGCTTAAGCGCGAGCGCCCGGACCTACAGATCGTGGTGAACGGCGGGATTGCGACGGTGCCGGCCGCGCTGGACCATCTCGCGCACGTCGACGGCGTGATGCTCGGGCGCGCGGCGTACCACGACCCGTATCGGCTGCACGAGCTCGACGCCGCGATGACCGGTGCGCCGCTGCAGTCGCGCGAGGCGCTGCTGCTCGCGTTCCGGCCCTATGTCGAGGCGCAGCTCGCCCGCGGCGTCGCGCTCAAGCACATCACGCGCCACGTGCTCGGGCTGTTCTCGGGCGAGCGTGGCGGGCGCGGTTTCCGCCAGGTGCTGAGCGAAGGTGCGCATCGTCCCGGTGCAGACTTCTCCCTGGTCGAGCGCGCGCTCGACTGCACGCGTGATCCCGACTGGAGGCAGGCCTCGTGACGGCAGTGAGATCCCCGGGTAGCTCCGGCTCGGCGGCGAAACACCGGCAGGCTGGAGCCAGCCCGGATCCGGTCGTGCCCTCCACGGCAGGTGGCCTCGTCACCCGCGACGTCGCCGCCTTCCTCGCGGCCACGCGCGGGCTCGCGCCGGATTTCGGACCGGCCACCGCGCGCGCGGCCTTCCTCGTCGCGCCGGACGATTTCCGTCGCGCCGACGAATCCGCACGCGACAACCGCTACATGGCGGGCGCGGACGGCTTCGATCCCGGCGCGGCGCTCGCGCAGCACCGCGCCCTGCAGCAGGCACTCGCCACGAGCGTGCCGACGCTCTGCTTTCCCGGCGCGCCCGACACGCCCGACGCCACGTTCCCGAACAATGTCTTCGCCACGGCGCGCGTGGCCGGCGAAGGGCGCGCGATCATCGGGCGGATGCGCCACCCGGTGCGTCAACGCGAGTCGCAGCGCGCCGATATCCGCGGGTTCCTCGGCGACGTGCTCGGCTACCCGACGGTCGACCTGTCGACCCAGCCGCATCCGTGCGAGCTCACCGGTGCGCTGGTGATCGACCGCGCGCGGGGCATCGGCTTCGCCGGCCTGTCGGAGCGTTGCGACGAGACGGGTGCGCGGCTCATGCACGAGGCGTTCGGCTTGCGCGCCACGCTGATGTTCGACCTCGCGCCGGGCGAGTACCACACCAACGTCGTGCTCGCCGTACTCGCCGGCCGCGCTGCGCTGGTCTGTCCCGCGGGCTTCGCCGACCGCGCCGCCGTCGACGCGATCGCAGCGCTCTACGCACCGCATGCGATCGAGCTCGCCGACGTCGAGCACGCGGCCTTCGCCGGCAATGCGATCAGCCTCGATCCGGGGCGGGTGTGGATGAGCGCGCGCGCGGCCGGCGCACTGTCGGTGTCGACGCGCGAGCGGCTGGACGCGGCGGGCCTGCGTGTGGAAAGTGTCGCGCTCGATGCCATCGAAGCGGCCGGTGGCTCGCTGCGCTGCTGCGTCGCCGAGATTTTTTGAGGGGCTGAATGGACTCGATTCGTGAAGAAAAAGTTCAGATCGGATTCACCGCACAATTCCAAGAATTCGCGGGCAAGGTGATCTGCCCGGTCGCCGCGTGAGTCCGTCCATGTCCGTCTCCCCCGTGTGTCGCGTCCTCCTGCCCGTCCTGCTGTTCGCCGCTGCGCCGGCGATGGCCGATCCGGGCAATGACCGCGGCCGCGGAAATGGCCCGGAGGCCCGGGCGACGCGCGTGCACGACCAGCGTCCGGACCCGCAGTCGCTCGCCGAGGCGGTCCGCCGGGTCGAGCGCGCCACCGGCGGGCGGATCCTCAGCGCCGAGCGCGTGCCCTTCGACGGCCGCGACATGAACCGGATCAAGGTGCTCGATTCGACCGGTCGGGTGCGCGTGATCACCGAGGATCCGCGCGGCCCCGCGCCTACACGCCGCGACGACGACTGAAGCGGCTAAGCTACCTGAACAGCGGGCGGACCTGCCGCCCGAGGCCGACGGGCCGTTGCTCAGGAGCTCACCGATGCGAATTCTGCTGGTCGAAGACGAGGCCCCGCTGCGCGAAACGCTGGCGGCGCGCCTGCGGCGCGAAGGTTTCGCCGTCGATGCCGCCCAGGACGGCGAGGAAGGCCTCTACATGGGCCGCGAAGTCCCGTTCGACGTCGGCATCATCGACCTCGGCCTGCCCAAGATGTCGGGCATGGAGCTCATCCGGGCGCTCCGCGAGCAGGGGAAGAAATTCCCGGTGCTGATCCTGACCGCCCGCTCGAGCTGGCAGGACAAGGTCGAGGGCCTCAAGCAGGGCGCCGACGACTACCTCGTCAAACCGTTCCATGTGGAGGAGCTGCTCGCGCGCATCAACGCGCTGGTGCGCCGCGCGGCCGGCTGGAGCAAGCCGCAGCTCGAATGCGGGCCGGTGGTGCTCGACCTCGCCGCGCAGACGGTCACCGTCAACGGCAGCAACGTCGACCTGACCAGCTACGAGTACAAGGTGCTCGAGTACCTGATGATGCATGCGGGCGAGCTGGTCTCGAAGGCCGATCTCACCGAGCACATCTACCAGCAGGACTTCGACCGCGATTCAAACGTGCTCGAGGTCTTCATCGGCCGCCTGCGCAAGAAGCTCGATCCCGACGGCACGCTCAAGCCGATCGAGACCGTGCGCGGTCGCGGCTACCGCTTCGCGATTCCGCGCAGCGGCGAGTGAACCGCGCGCCCGCGTGGCGCCCGCCGCTTTCCGACGCCGCGTCCGCGCGGCGTCGTGCGTTCTGGGCTCTATCGACGTGTTCTTCGCCAGCCGCAATTGCGGCTGTACGTGATCGACGCGCCAGTAGCCGGCTGAACGACGTTCACGCATGATCGCCCGGATGAGGATCGGCCAGCCCCGCTCGCTGCAGACCCGCCAGCTGCTCGCGGCGAGCCTGGGCCTGATCGCGTTCCTCGCGCTCGCGGGCTATGCGCTCGATCGTGCCTTCACCAAGACGGCGCGCAGTTATCTGCGTGAGCGGCTGGCGAGCCATGCGCTCGCCTTCGTGCGCGAGAGCGATTTCGCGCGTGACGGGTCGTTCGTCGAGCCGTACGACCCGCCGGATGCGCGTTTTGCGCGGCCCGGCAGCGGCCTGTACGCGGAGGTCGTGTTCCCGAACGGGCACTGGGACTCCGAGTCCGCGCAGGGCCCGGCGCTTCCGGATGCCGCACTGCTGCCTGCCGGCACCGAGCGCTTCGACGGCCCGCTGCCGATGAAGGAGATCGACGGCCGCGCCGGCGAGGTCTACCGCTACGGCATGGGCCTGATCTGGTCGAGCGAGGAGAACCCGTCGGCCGAATTCCCGTACACGATCTACGTCTACGAAAGCGCCGACGCACTCGGCGAGCAGGTGCAGATCTTCCGTGGCGCGCTGTGGCGCAACCTCGGCGGCGCGGGCCTGATCCTGCTGCTGCTGCAGGGCATCATCATGCGATGGAGCCTGCTGCCGCTGCGGCAGGTGATCGCCGAGCTCAAGCGCGTGCAACGCGGGCAGGCCTCGCGCATGAGCGAGCAGCATCCGCGTGAGCTGCAGCCGCTCACTGACAGCATCAACGCATTGATCGAGAGCGAGCGCGAGGGCCTCGACCGCCAGCGCAACACGCTCGCCGACCTCGCGCACAGCCTGAAGACGCCGCTCGCCGTGCTGCGCTCGCGCCTGGACGACACCACCGCCGGCGAAGCCGCCCTGCGCGAGGAGGTCGACACGCAGGTACGCCGCATGAACGACATCGTCTCCTACCAGCTCGCGCGCGGCGCCAGTCGCGGGCATGCGCTCTTCTCCGCGCCGATCGCGATCGAGCCGCATGCCGAGGAGATCGTGAAGGGGCTGGAGAAGGTCTACGCCGCCAAGGGCGTGCTCTGCGAGTTCGAGCTCGAGCCGGGCCTGCAATTCTTCGGCGAGGCCGGCGACCTGCAGGAGCTGCTCGGCAACCTGCTGGAGAACGCCTTCAAATGGGCGAAGTCGCGCGTGCTGCTTACCGTCAAGGCCGTGCCCTGCAGCGACGGCCGCCGCCCCGGCCTGCTGATGGCCGTGGACGACGACGGCCCCGGCATTCCGCCCGAGAAGGTCGCACTGATCCTTCAGCGCGGCGTGCGCGGCGACGAGCGCGTGCAGGGCCACGGCATCGGCCTGGCGATCGTGCAGGACCTGGTGCGCGCGTATCGCGGCTCGCTCGATGTCACCGCGTCCGAGGAGCTCGGCGGTGCACGCTTCGAGGCGCTCCTGCCGCCGGGCCTGTGAGCCGGCGTCGGAAGACGGCCGGTCGCTAGAATAGGGCGATGGCCTTCACCGTCCGCGCGATCACCCTCGACCTCGACGACACGCTGTGGCCGATCATGCCCGCGATCGATCGCGCGGAGGCCGCGCTCGACGCCTGGCTGACGACGCATGCACCGCGTGCCGCCGAACGCTGGCCTCTCGCGCGGCGCCAGCAACTGCGCCTGGCCTGTGACGCGGAGCGTCCCCGGATGGCGCACGACATGACCGCGCAGCGACGCTGGATGCTCGAGCGCATGCTCGCCGAGGCCGGCGAGGACGCCACGCTCGCCGACGGCGCCTTCGAGGCCTATTTCGCCGGTCGCTGCGAGGTCGAGCACTACGACGACACCGTGCCCGCACTCGAACGCCTCGCCGCACGGCTGCCGCTCGCCGCGGTGAGCAATGGCAATGCCTGCCTCACGCGCATCGGCCTGATGCCGCTGTTCCGCTTCCAGCTCGGCGCACGCGAATTCGGCGCCGCGAAACCCGAGCCCGGCATCTACCTCGCGGCCTGCGAGCGCCTCGGCGTCGCGCCGCACGAGGTGCTGCACGTCGGCGACGACATCGAGCTCGACGTCGTCGGCGCCGCGCGCGCCGGCCTGCGCACCTGCTGGATCGATCGCGAGGCACGCGAGTGGCCGCACCGCGATCCGCGGCCCGATCTCACCTTCACCGATCTCACCGCGCTCGCCGACTGGGTCGACGCGCACCTCCGCCAGGATCCCACCGCCGCATGAACCTTCCGAACGGTTTCACCTCGCGCGCCGAGGGCGCACTCGCCCTGCACGTCGTCGATCGCGCGCGGCTGCCGGCCTGGCGCGAAGCGCAGCCGGCGCACGTGCAGGCCTGGCTCGATGCGCAGGCCTTCGACGCGGCGCCGTCGTCGGTGCTCACACTGCCGGACAGTGCCGGCGGTATCGGCGGGGCGTTGCTCGCAGTGAACGATCCGCTCGATCCGTTCGCCTATGCGCACGGCCCGATGGCCCTGCCGCCGCGCGCCTGGGCGCTGGCCACGGACCTGCCCGCGCCCGAGCGCGACGCGCTGCAGCTCGGCTGGGGGCTCGGTGCCTACCGCTTCAGCCGCTACCGCGCCGCGCCGCGCGCACCTGCCACGCTGGTCGTCGAGAACGCCGACGTCGCGCTGCTCGACGTGCTGGCCGCCTGCGTGCGCGTGCGCGACCTCGTCAACACGCCGACGCAGCACATGGGGCCGGACGACCTCGAGCGCACCGCCTGCGAGATCGGCGAGCGCCACGGCGCGCGCATCGAGGTCGTGAGCGGCGACGACCTGATCGACCGCGGCTTCCCCGCGATCCATGCGGTCGGCCGCGCGGCGAAGCAGGCGCCGCGCCTGATCCGCCTCGACTGGGGCGATGCCGCGCATCCGCACGTCGCGATCGTCGGCAAGGGCGTCTGCTTCGATACGGGTGGGCTCAACATCAAGCCCGGCGAGGGCATGCGCAACATGAAGAAGGACATGGGCGGCGCGGCCCATGCCCTCGCGCTCGCCGAACTGGTGATGGCGCGTCGGCTCCCGCTGCACGTCACGCTGCTCGTGCCCGCGGTCGAGAACGCGATCGGGCCCGATTCGCTGCGCCCAGGTGAAGTGATCGCCACGCGCAGCGGCGTGCACGTCGAGATCGACAACACCGACGCCGAAGGCCGCATCATCCTCGGCGACGCGCTGGTGCTCGCCGGCGAGCTCAAGCCCGCGCTCATCCTCGACTTCGCCACGCTCACCGGCGCCGCGCGCATCGCGCTCGGGCCGGACCTGCCCGCGCTGTACGCGAACGACGAGGCGCTCGCCGCGCGCGTGCTCGAGGCCGGCGCGATGCTGCGCGATCCGCTCTGGCGCATGCCGCTGTGGCGCCCCTACATGCGCTACCTGACCAGCGGCATCGCCGACTTCGCCAACAGCGGGCCTTCGCGCATGGCCGGCAGCATCACCGCGGCGCTGTACCTCGAGCGCTTCGTGCCGGCGCAGCAGAAGTGGCTGCACGTCGACGTCTACGCCTGGAACGATGCCGACCGACCGGGCAAGCCCGCGGGCGGCGAGGCGCAGGGCCTGCGTACCATGTACCGGCTCCTGCAGGACGTGGCCTCCGGCGGAAACTGACTTCCGGCAGGCTGGTGGAACGGGGCCGGCGCCCCCATCCTCGCGTCGACCACGAGACGGATGCCATGAGCACGACGCAGGACGCCCTGAAGGAACTCAAGATCGAGCGCCGCCCGGGCGGGCCCGCCCGGCGCCGCCGTCGCTGGCCGTGGATCGTCGGCGGCCTCGCCTTTCTGACGATCGGTGCCGTCGTCGCGCTCGGCGCGATGCGCGCGGCGCCCGTGGAGACGACGCCCGCGCGTGACGCCGCGGATCCGGCCAATGCCTCGGTGCTCGATGCCTCGGGCTACATCGTCGCGCGTCGCATGGCGACGGTCTCGTCGAAGGTGACGGGCAAGGTGCGCGAGGTGCTGATCGAGGAAGGCCAGCGCGTGCGCGAAGGGCAGGTGCTCGCCACGCTCGATCCGCTGGAGGCCGGCGCGCAGGAGGCGCTCGCAAGTGCGCAGGTGGGCGCAAGTCGCGCGCAGGCCGGGCAGGTCGAGGCGCAGCTGCGCGAGGCGAATGCGAACGTCGGCCGCCTGTCGCCCCTGGCGCGTCAGAAGCTCGTCTCCCGTGCGCAGTTCGAGGCGGCCGTCGCGCAGCGTGATGCGCTCGCCGCACAGCTGCGTGCCCTGCGCAGCAGCACCGACGTTTCGCGCCGGCAACTCGAAGTGGCGCGCATCGGCGTCGAGAACACCGTGGTGCGCGCGCCGTTCGACGGCGTGGTCACCGCGAAGGCCGCGCAGCCGGGCGAGATCGTCTCGCCGATCAGCGCCGGTGGCGGCTTCACCCGCACCGGTATCGGCACGATCGTCGACATGGACTCGCTCGAGGTGCAGGTCGACGTCAACGAGGCCTACATCGGCCGCGTGCAGCCGGGCATGCCGGTCGAGGCCGTGCTCAATGCGTATCCGGAGTGGCGCATCCCCGGCGACGTGATCGCGATCATCCCCACCGCCGACCGCACCAAGGCGACGGTGAAGGTGCGCATCGCGCTGAAGGTGCGCGACGCGCGGATCGTGCCGGACATGGGCGTCCGCGTGAGCTTCCTCGAGCGTGCGGGCGCTAACGCGCCGAAGCCGACGGGCGTCTGGATCCCCGCGCGCGCGATCCGGCTGCCGGAAGGCACGTCGGACGGCGAGGCCGCCAAGGCGCGCACGGGCACCGTCTTCGTGGTCGCCGACGGGCGCGCCGATGCGCGCGAGGTACCGCTCGCCGAGGTGCGCGATGCCGACCGGCGTGTTCCATCGGGCATTACCGCGGGCACGCCGGTAATCGTCGACCCGGCGAAGGTGCGCGACGGGCAGAAGGTGACGGTCGGCGCCGGGGCGAAGTGACGTGGCCGACCCCTCGCGCGATGCGCCGGTGCTGGTCGAGATCCGCGCGCTGACCAAGGCCTACGAGCGCGGCAAGGAACGCGTCGAGGTACTGCACGGCATCGACCTCGACATCCCGCGCGGCGATTTCGTCGCGCTGATGGGCCCGTCCGGCTCGGGCAAGACCACGCTGCTGAACCTGATCGGCGGGCTCGACTCGCCGAGCGGCGGCGAGCTGCGCGTGGACGGCGTCGCGATCGACGACCTCTCCGGCGACGATCTCGCGGCCTGGCGTGCGAACACGGTGGGCTTCATCTTCCAGAGCTACAACCTGATGCCGGTGCTGACGGCGCAGAAGAACGTCGAGCTGCCGCTTCTGCTCACCGACATGGGCGCCGGCGAGCGCGCGCGCCGCGCGGCGATCGCGCTCGAGCTCGTCAGTCTCGGCGAGCGTGGGCGGCACAAGCCCAACGAGCTCTCCGGCGGCCAGCAGCAGCGCGTGGCGATCGCGCGTGCGCTGGTGTCCGATCCGTTGCTGCTGATCTGCGACGAGCCCACCGGCGACCTCGACCGCAAGACGGCGGACGAGGTGCTCACGCTGCTGCAGCGCCTCAACGAGGACTTCGGCAAGACCATCGTGATGGTGACGCACGATCCGAAGGCGGCCGACTACGCGCGGCGCACCGTGCATCTCGACAAGGGCACGCTGGTCGATGATCCGGGCGCGCACTGATCGGATCGGGTGCACAGCGGCGGATGCCCTGTGCGCATCGCGGTCGCATGCAATGCCTTGGCACGCGCGCTCGGCGCGCGTCGCGGCCCTGCACCCCGGGGTCACCCGATGATCCGCAAGTACGCGCCGCTGGTGTGGGGCTCGCTCTTCCGCAAGAAGACGCGCACCGTGCTCACGCTGCTCTCGCTCGCCGCGGCGTTCCTGCTGATCGGCCTTCTGCAGGCGGTGAACTCCCTGTTCGCGAGCGGCGCGGACTTCCTCGGCGCCAATCGCCTGATCGTGCAGGCCAAGACCTCGTTCACCCAGCCGCTGCCACTGCGCATGCTCCCGCAGATCGAATCGGTGCGCGGCGTGGAGCGGGTCGGCTGGTCACAGTTCTTCGGCGGCCAGTATCGGGACGAGCGAGCAGGTTTCCCGCAGTTCGCGGTCGATCCGCAGCGCCTGCGCGACACCTATCCCGAGTGGGTGATGCCCGACGACCAATGGCGCGGCTTCATCTCGACGCAGGACGGCGCGATCGTCGGCCGCAAGCTCGCCGACCAGTACGGCTGGAAGCTCGGCGACATCGTGCCGCTGAATTCCTTCATCTGGACCAAGGCCGACGGCGATCGCCTGTGGGAATGGCGCATCGTCGGCATCTTCGACGGCCGTGACCGCAAGTGGCAGGACCAGACGCAGCTGATGTATCTCAACTTCGGTCAGTTCGACGAAGGGCGCAGCGAGCGTGCGCGCGGGCTGGCCGGCGTCTTCGTGGTGCGCGTGCGCGATCCGCTCGACTCGCCCCGCGTGGCCGCCGACATCGACCGCCGCTTCGCGAACTCCGCCGACGAGACCAAGAGCCAGAACGAGCAGGACTTCCAGCTCGGCTTCATCAACCAGTTCGGCGACATCGGCTTCATCATGAACGCCATCTGCGGCGCGGTGTTCTTCACCATCCTGATCCTCACCGGCTTCACGATGAGCCAAGCCGTGCGCGAGCGGATTCCCGAGCTCGCGGTGCTCAAGTGCCTGGGCTTCACCGATCGCACCGTGCTGTGGCTCGTGCTCGCCGAGGCATTGCTGCTGTGCGCGCTCGGCGCGGCAATCGGCATGGCGCTCGCATCGGTCGTGACCGCGGCGCTGCCCGCGGGCTTCCCACCGATCGAGCCCGACCGGCGCGTGTGGCTGTTCGTGGTCGCGGCGGTGCTGGTGCTCGCGAGCGCGGTCGGCCTACCGCCGGCCCTGCGCGCGATGCGGCTCAAGATCGTCGACGCGCTCGCGGGGCGGTGACGCGATGAACACCTGGCGCCAGATCCGCGAGATCGTCTGGATGAACCTGCAGAGCATTCCGCAGCGGTGGGGTGCGTCCCTGGTGATCGTGGTCGGCATCGCCGGGGTCGTCGCGGTGCTGGTGGCGATGCTGTCGATGGCGAGCGGCCTGTCGCGCACGCTCGGCAGCACCGGGCAGCGCGACCGCGCGGTGATCCTGCGCGGCGGCGCCGGGGCGGAGCTGTCGAGCTTCCTCGACCGCTCGCTGGTCACGCTGATCAAGCAGGACCCCGCGATCCGCCGCGGTCGCGACGGCCTGCCGCTCGCGTCCGGGGAACTGATCGTGATCACCGAGGCCTCGCGTCGCGGCGAGAGCGCGAGCACGAACGTCACCCTGCGTGGGGTCGAGCCGATCGCCTTCGAGCTGCGGCCGGAGGTGGAGATCGTCGAGGGCCGGCGGTTCCGCCCCGGGCTGCAGGAGCTCATGGTCGGGGTGCAGGCGCAGCAGCAGTTCGCGGGGCTCGAGGTCGGGCGCCGGCTCGCCTTCAAGGGCTCGTCGTGGACGGTGGTGGGCGCGTTCCGCTCCAAGGGCGATGGGCACGAATCCGAACTCTGGGCCGACACCGAATCGGTGCAGGGCACGTTCCGCCGCACCGGCTTTTCGTCGGTGCTCGTGCAACTGCAGGACGAGGCCTCGTTTGACTCGCTCAAGGCGCGTCTCAAGAACGACCCGCAGCTGACCGTCGACGTGGAGCGCGAGGTCGACTACTTCAGCAAGCAGTCCGAGACGCTCACCTTCCTGATCCGCGTGCTGACCGGCTTCATCACCGTGATCATGGCCTTCGGTGCGTTGTTCGGCGCGCTCAACACGATGTATTCGGCGGTGTCGGCGCGAACGCGCGAGATCGGTACGCTGCGCGCGCTCGGCTTCCGGAAGCTGCCGGTCGTCGCCTCGGTGATGGCCGAATCGCTGGTGCTCGCGTTCACCGGCGGCCTGATCGGCGCGGTCCTCGCCTACGGGCTGTTCAACGGCTACAGCGTATCGACGCTGAGCCCGGGCTCGTTCACCCAGGTCGCCTTCAACTTCGCGGTGACGCCGCAACTGGTGCTGCTCGGCCTCGGCGGCGCGCTGGTGATCGGCTTCCTCGGTGGACTGCTGCCGGCGCTGCGGGCGGCGCGGATTCCGGTCACGGACGCACTGCGGGCGACCTGACCGCCTCAGCGCGGCGTCGCACGGCCACTGCGCCAGGCGCTTTCGCCGGCGAACAATGCGAGCGCGAGCCAGATGCAGGCGAAGCCGATCGCGCGGTCGCGGTCGAAGGCTTCGTGGAAGACGAGCACGCCGATCAGGAACTGCAGCGTTGGTGCGATGTACTGCAGCAGCCCGACGGTGCTCAGCGGCACGCGTCGCACCGCGTACGCGAAGCCGATCAGGGGTAGCGCGGTCAGGGCGCCCGAGAGCACCAGCAGCAGGTCGAGGCCGGGCCACCACGCGCCGGCGAGATCGCTCGTGCCGCGCACCTGGCTCCATGCGATCAGGGCGACGGCCGGGCCGACGAGGTACAGGCTCTCCACCGCGAGCCCGCCCACCGATTCCACCGCCACCACCTTGCGGATCAGCCCGTAGGCCGCGAACGAACCGGCGAGCGCAAGCGCGATCCACGGCGGCGCCCCGAAGCGCCAGGTCAGCCACAGCACGCCGAGCGCGGCGAGCGCGACCGACACCGTCTGCAGACGCGTGAGCCGCTCGCGGAAGACCAGTACGCCGAGCACGACGTTGAGCAGCGGATTGATGAAGTAGCCGAGGCTCGCCTCGACGACGTGGCCGGCATTCACGGCCCAGATGTAGAGGCCCCAGTTCCCGCCGATCAGCACGCCGCTCAGCGCGAGCAGGCCCGCCGCGCGCGGCTGCGCGAGCGTGGCGCGCAGCCAGCCGCGGCGCGTCCATCCGAGCCAGGCGCAGACCAGTACCGCGCTCCAGAGGATGCGGTGCAGGGTGATCTGCAGCGACGGCACGGCCTTGAGCAGGTGCCAGTACAGCGGCATCACGCCCCACAGCACGAAGGACGCGACCGCGATCTGAAGGCCGCGCCGGTCGACGCCCGTCGTCATGCGGACGGCTCGCGCACCGGTGCGGCGGCGGCCTCGCCGGCGGGCACCGGCGGCTTCGCGCTGCGCGATTTGGCCAGCGTGATCACGGCCACGCCCGCGAGGATCACCGCCATCGCGCCGAGGTCGCTCGCCGTGAAGTGCTCGCCACCGAGCAGCACGCCGAACAAAACGGCGATCGGTGGATTGACGTAGGCGTAGCTCGTCGCGAGCGCCGGCCGCACGTGGTGCAGCAGCCAGATGTAGGCGGTGAAGCCGAAGATCGAGCCGGCGACGACGAGGTAGAGCATCGCCATCGTGGACGACACATCGGGCACCGCCTCGAAGCGCTCGCCGGTGACCACTGCTGCGGCGAGCATCCAGACGCTGCCGGCGAGCATCTGTCCGCTCGCGGCCATGAAGGGCTCGGGCAGGTCCTGGTCGCGGCTCCAGATCGAGCCCCAGGCCCAGGCGATCGGCGCGATGACGAGGCACGTCAGCCCCATCGGCGACGAGGTCAGCGCGCTGCCGGCGTTGAGCCAGATCACACCGAGGAAGCCGACGATCAGGCCCGTCCATTCGATGCGCGTGGGATGCCGGCCGCGCAGCATCGCGAAGACGCCGGCGAACAGCGGCATCGACGAGACCGCGATCGCGGCGAGGCCCGAGGAGACCTCCGTCTCGGCGAGGTTCACCAGCCCGTTCGACAGCAGCACCATGAAGATCGACAGCACGCCGAGCGTCTTCCACTGCTTCAGCGTCGGCGCGGGCGTGCCGCGCCAGCGCAGCACCGCGTACATCAGGGCGCCGGCGAGCGACATGCGGATCGCGCCGAGCAGGAATGGCGGATAGCCGTGCAGGGCGAAGCGGATCGCGAGGTACGTCGAGCCCCACAGGATGTAGAGCGTGACGAGCGCGAAGGCGATCGCGAGCGGCGAGGCGGCCGCACGGGGAGAGGCGAGGGTGCTCATGGGAGTCCACGGATCCGGCGCCGGCCGGTCGATCACCAGAGCCTAGCCGGTGGCCATGCGTCGCGTTTGAAAAAAACCGCGTCGTGGCGCAAAAATCTTGCATGGCCCACAGCGTTCCACCGCTCGACGATTTCGACCACCGCCTGCTCGACCTGCTGCAGCGCGATGCCGACGTCACGCTCGCCGCTTTGGGCGAGAAGGTGGGGCTCTCGGCGAGCGCGGTGCAGCGACGGATCCGCCGCTATCGCGAGGCCGGCCTGATGCGGCAGGTGGCCGTGCTCGACCCGGCGCGGCTGGCGACCTCCACGCTCGCGATGGTGCTGGTGTCGATGGAGCGCGAGTCCGCCAAGCGGCACGCGGCGTTTGCCGCGCGCATGCGCGCCGCACCCGAGGTGCAGCAGTGCTACGTGCTGGCCGGCGAGTGGGACTACCTCGTGCTGCTGGCCACCGGCGGCGTGGCGCACACGCGCGAGGTCGCCGAACGGCTCTTCAGCGACGAGGGCACCGTGCGCCGCTACGAGACACGCATGGTCTTCGACGTGGTCAAGGCGGGCCTGCAGCTGCCCACGCGCTCGGGGCCGCGACGGCGCCGCTGACGGGCGCGCCGTCTCCGAGCCCCGGGCCCCGGAGCGGATGCGGTGGCGCGGTGAGCGACGACGCTGCAGCTCAGGTCGGACCACGCACGGGTGGGAGCACGATGCGGCGGCGTTCCGCCTGACAGCGGTTCGGCGGGCGACGACGCTCGGGGGAAGCCGCCGTCGCGCGGGGCTCACTTCGCGCTCGCGGTACGCCGCACCGGCGCCGGCCGGTGATCCGGCCAGCCGCCGGCGAGTGCGGAGTACACCTGCACCGCGGTCGACGCGGCACGCGCCTGCGCGTCGGCGAGGGCGTCCTCGGCCTGCAGGCGGCCCCGCTCGGCGTCGAGCACCTCGAGCAGGCCCGATGCACCCGCCTGGTAGCGCACGCGGGCGAGCCGCGCGGCATCGCCGCTGTCGGCCGCCGCGCGTCGCAGGTGCTCGGCCTCGCGCTGTGCCCGCGAATGGCGCACGAGCGCGTTCTCGGTCTCCTCGAGCGCGGTGAAGACCGTCTGCTCGTACTGCGCGAGCGCGACGTCGGCGCCGGCCTCCGCCGCACGGATGCGGGCGCGCACGCGGCCGACATCGAGGAACGACCAGTCGATCCCCAAGGCGACCAGCCCCGTGCGGCTGCCGCCCTCGAACAGGTCGCCGGCGTCGGCGGCCTGCGTGCCGAGCAGGCCGCCCAGCGTGAGGCGCGGGAACAGATCGGCGGTGCTCACGCCGATGCGCGCGGTGGCCGCGTGCAGGCGGTGCTCGGCGGCCGCGACGTCGGGACGCCGGCGCAGCAGCGAGGCCGGCGTCTCGTCGGCGATGCGGGCCTCGATCGCGGGGATGGGCGCCGCCGTGCGCAGCCGCTCGACGAGTCCGTCCGGCGTGCGGCCGGTCAGCACGGCGATGCGATGCATCGCGACCGCTTCCGCGGCCTCCAGTGCGGGCACGCGGGCGAGCGTGGACTCGAGCTGCGCGCGCGAGCGTGCCGTGTCGAACGCGGTACCGCGACCGGCCGAGTCCAGCGTCTCCACGAGTCGCAGCGTCTCGCGCTGCACGTCCGCATTGGCACGCGCCACGCGCAGGCGCTCCTGCGCGCCGCGCAGGTCGACGTAGGTGCGCGCCAGCTCGCCGACCACCGCGACCTGCAGCGCGTCGAGATCACCGGCGGTCGCCCAGGCCTCGGCCTGCTGCGCCTCGACGCCGCGGCGCACGCGGCCGAACAGGTCGATCTCCCAGCTCGCATTGGCCTGCGCCGCATAGCTGCGCACCGCACGCGTGTCGCCGGTGGGCGACGCATCGCGCGACGGCTCCGTCTCGCTGCCACCCGCGCCGGCGGTCACGGTCGGCAGGCGGTCCAAGCGCGCGCCGCGCAGGAGCGCACGAGCGCGATCGAGGTTGGCGAGCGCGGCCTGCAGGTCGCGGTTGGCCAGGAGCGCATCGTCGATCAGCGCCGCGAGCACCGGATCGCCGACGCGATGCCAGAACGGCGCCGCGGGATCGGCGACGGCGGTCGTCGATGCCGGCAGCTCGGCACCGCGCACGAAGCGGTCGGGCACCGGCGTGCCCGGGCGCACATGGTCCGGGCCGACCGTGCACGCCGCGAGCGCGACGGCGAGCGTCGCGAGGGCGAGCGGCCTTACCACGGCAGCACCTCGCCCAGATGCACGAAGCCGCCGTTCGGGCCTTCATCGCCCAGCAGCGCCATGTCGACGCTAGTGCGCGCGCCGGTGACCACGTCGAGCTCGCCACCGGCATTCATGTCGGTCTTCACCGAGCCCGGATGCACGGCGTTCACCTTGATGCCCGTGTCGCGCAGCTCGTGCGCGAGGTGCACCGTCCAGGCATTGAGCGCGGACTTCGAGGCGTCGTAGGCGGGCATCTTGAAGTTGAAGATCGGCGAGGCCGGGTCGGTGTGCGAGGTCAGCGAGCCGAGCAGGCTGGAGACGTTGACGATGCGCGCGGCCGGCGACTGCCTGAGCAGCGGCAGGAACGCCTGCGTCACCGCGACCGCGCCGAACAGGTTGGTGTCGAACGTCTCGCGCCAGACTTTCAGCGACTGCTGCGAGGGTGCGAGCGAGAAGTCGTCGATGAAGACGCCGGCATTGTTGACCAGAACGTCGAGGCGGCCGTGGCGGCGGGTCACTTCGTCGACGGCGGCGGCGATGCTGGCCTCATCCGTCACGTCGAGCGTGATCGGCTCGACGTCGAGCCCGTCGGCCTTGAACGGCAGCGCGGCGGCGGTGGCGCGCGTGAGGTCGCGGCCGGCGAGGAGGACGCGAAGACCGGCGGTGGCGAGCTGGCGGACGGTCTCCAGGCCGATGCCACGGGTGGCGCCGGTGACGAGGGCGATGCGGGTGTCGGTGCTCATGATCGGATTCCTTCGTTCGGGGAGATGTGAGGTTGCGAGCGACGCACGCCGCGCGATATCCGCGGCATGCGATGGATCAGGCGGGGAGCGCGTGGACGTCGCCGTGCGCGTCGTCGTGGCGGACGAGCTCGCGGCGCGAGAGCTTGCGCAGGGCGACGTAGAACACCGGCGTCAGGAACAGGCCGAACAGCGTCACGCCGAGCATTCCGGCGAAGACCGTCACGCCGGTGGCGGCGCGCACCTCGGCGCCGGCGCCGGACGCGATCACCAGCGGCACGGTGCCGGCGATGAAGGCGATCGAGGTCATCACGATCGGGCGCAGGCGCAGGCGACAGGCCTCGAGCGCGGCGTCGACGATCGAGCGGCCCTGCAGTTCCAGCTCGCGGGCGAACTCCACGATCAGGATCGCGTTCTTGCAGGCCAGGCCCATCAGCACCACCAGGCCCACCTGCACGAAGACGTTGTTGTCGCCGCCGGCCAGCCAGACGCCGGCGAGCGCGGAGAGCAGCGTCATCGGCACGATCAGGATCACCGCGAGCGGCAGCGTCCAGCTCTCGTAGAGCGCGGCGAGCACGAGGAAGGCGAGCAGCACCGCGAGCGGGAACACGACCAGCGCGGCGTCGCCCTGCGTGGCCTGCTGGTAGCTCAGGTCGGTCCACTCGATGTCCATGCCGCGCGGCAGCGTCTTCGCCGCGAGCTCGGCCATCGTTTCCATCGCCTCGGACGAGGACAGCGTCCGCGGATCGGCCTCGCCCGCGAGGTCGGCCGCCGGGTAGCCGTTGTAGCGCAGCACCGGGTCGGGGCCGTAGGTCTGGCGGATCGTCACCATCGAGCCGACCGGCACCATCTCGCCGCGGTCGTTGCGCGTGCGCAGGCCCGCGATGTCCTCGACGCTGTCGCGGAACGGCGCGTCCGCCTGGGCGATCACCTGCCAGGTGCGGCCGAACTGGTTAAAGTCGTTCACGTACGCGCTGCCGAGGTAGGTCTGCAGCGTGTCGAACAGCTCGGTGAGCGGCACGCCCTGCGCCTTGGCCTTGACGCGGTCGACCTCGGCATCGAGCTGCGGCACGTTGGCCTGGTAGCTCGTGATCGGGAAGGCCATGCCCGGCGTCTGCGCGACCGCGCCCTGCAGCGACTGCACCGCGCCCTGCAGCGCGCCGTAGCCCAGACCGGCCCGGTCCTCGATGAAGAGCTGGTAGCCGTTGCCGTTGCCCAAGCCGAGGATCGGCGGCGGCATGAAGGAGAAGGTGAAGCCCTCCTGCAGCGCACCGATCTTCTGGTTGATCTCGGCGTTGATCTCCGCCGCCGAGCGCGCGCGCTCATGGAACGGCTTGAGCGTCAGGAACGCCACGCCCGTGTTCGGCGTATTGGTGAACTGCAGCGCATTGAGGCCCGGGAAGGCGATCGAATGCTCGACGCCCTCGGTCTGCATCGCGATCTCGCTGACCTTGCGCAGCAGGGCGTCGGTCCGGGCGATCGAGGAGCCCTCCGGCAGCTTCACGCCGGCGATCAGGTAGCCCTTGTCCTGCGTCGGGATGAAGCCCGGCGGCACGGCCTGGAACATCAGGCCGGTGGCGACGAGCAGGCCGGCGTACACCGCGAACACCGCGCCGCGACGACCGAGCGTGCGCGAGACGGCGGCTTGGTAGCGGCCCGCGCTCGTGGTGAAGAAGCGATTGAACGGGCGGAAGATCCAGCCGAACAGGCGGTCGATCAGGCGCGTGGGCGCATCCTTCGGCGCGCCGTGCGGCTTGAGCAGGCGCGCGGCGAGTGCCGGCGAGAGCGTGAGCGAGTTGATCGCCGAGATCACCGTCGAGATGGCGATCGTCACCGCGAACTGCTTGTAGAACTGCCCGGTGACGCCCGACAGGAAGGCCATCGGCACGAACACCGCGCACAGCACCAGCGCGATGGCGATGATTGGGCCGGAGACCTCCTTCATCGCCTGGTGCGCGGCGGCGAGCGGCGTGAGGCCCTCCTCGATGTTGCGCTCGACGTTTTCGACGACGACGATCGCGTCGTCCACCACGATGCCGATCGCGAGCACGAGGCCGAACAGCGTCAGCGTGTTGATCGAGAAGCCCAGCAGGTGGAGCGCGGCGAACGTGCCGACCACCGACACCGGCACGGCGATCAGCGGGATGATCGACGCGCGCCAGGTCTGCAGGAACAGGATCACCACCAGCACGACGAGCGCGGTGGCCTCCAGCAGCGTGGTCACCACCGACTTGATCGAGTCACGCACGAAGATCGTGGTGTCGTAGACCGAGGCATACGCCACGCCCTCGGGGAAGCGCGACTTCATCGCCTCCATCCGGGCGATGACCTCGTCGCGGATCTCCAGCGCGTTCGCGCCCGGCGCCTGGAAGATGCCGATGCCGACGGCGTTCTTGCCGTCGAGCTGCGAGCGCAGGGTGTAGTCGCCGGCGCCGAGCTCCAGCCGCGCGACGTCCGCGAGGCGCACGATCTGCCCGTCCGTGCCGCTCTCCAGCACGATCTGCCCGAACTCCTGCTCGGTGCGCAGGCGGCCCTGCGCGTTGATCAAGGTGAGGAAGCGCGAATCGGGCATCGGCTCGGCGCCGAGCTGGCCGGCCGAGACCTGCATGTTCTGCTCGCGCATCGCGCGCACCGCATCGCCGGCGGTCAGGCCGCGCGCGGCGAGCTTGTCGGGATCGAGCCAGGCGCGCATGGCGTAGTCGCCGCCGCCGAAGATCTGCGCATCGCCCACGCCGCGGATCTTGGCGAGCTCGTCCTTGACGTGCAGGCGGGCGTAGTTGCGCAGGTAGAGGGTGTCGTACTTGCCGTTCGGCGAGGTCAGGTGCACCACCATCAGGAAGGTGGGCGACTGCTTCTGCGTGGTCACGCCCTGCCGGCGCACGTCCTCGGGCAGGCGCGCGAGCGCCTGGCTCACGCGGTTCTGCACCTTCACCGCGGCTTCGTCGGCATCGGTGCCGGGGCGGAAGGTGACGGTCATCTGCAGCACGCCGTCGGAGCCGGCGACGGACTTGACGTACATCATGTCCTCGACGCCGTTGATGGCCTCCTCGAGCGGCGTGGCCACCGTCTCGGCGATCACCTTCGGGTTCGCGCCCGGGTAGACGGTGCGCACCACCACCGAGGGCGGCACCACCTCGGGGTATTCGCCGATCGGCAGCATCGGGATCGCGATCAGGCCGGCGGCGAAGATCACGATCGAGAGCACGGCCGCGAAGATCGGGCGGTCGATGAAGAAGCGGGAGAAGTCCATGGCTCGGTCCTTGGCGGATATCCGGGCCGCAGGGGCCCGGGCCTCCGGCCGGAGCCGGAAGCGGGGAGACGTCGTGGCGCGGTGGAGCGCTTAGCGGGCGGCCACGGCTGGCGACGGCGGCGCGGCGCCCATCGCGATGGGCTTGGGCTGGACCGGCATGCCGGGGAAGAACACCTTCTGCACGCCGTGCACGATCACGCGGTCGGCCGGCTTGAGGCCGGACTCGACCACGCGCAGCCCGTCGGCCATGCGCCCGAGCACCACGTCGCGGCGCTCGGCGGTGTTCTTCGCGCCCAGCACGTAGACGTACTTGCGGTCCTGGTCGGTGAGCACCGCGCGGTCGTCGATCAGCAACGCGCTGCGCTCGGCGCCGCCCTGCAGCTGCACGCGGGCGAACAGGCCCGGGGTGAACTGCCCGTCCGGGTTGCGCAGCACGGCCCGCGCGCGGATGGTGCCAGTGCGCGGGTCGACCTGGTTGTCGACGAAGTCCAGGCGCCCCTCGTGCGGATAGCCCGTCTCGTTGGCGAGGCCGACGCGCACCGGGCTGCCCTCCCCGCTGCCGCCACCGGCCTCGCGATGGCGCAGGTAGGTCTGCTCGTCCGTCTCGAAGTAGACGTGCACCGGATCGACCGAGACGAGCGTGGCGAGCACGGTCGAGTCCGCCTGCGCGAGATTGCCTTCGGTCACCAGCGCGCGCCCTGCGCGGCCGGAGATCGGCGCGCGCACCTGGGTGTACTGCAGCTCGAGCCGCGCGGCGGCGACGGCGGCTTCGGCGGCGCGCACCGCGGCATTGCCTTGCGAGGACGCGGCACGCCGCGCCTCGAACTCCTCGCGCGAGATGGCCTTGGCGTCGACCAGCATCTGCGCGCGGCGGTCCTGCGATTGCGCGAGCCGCGCCTCGCTGCGCGCCCGCTCGAGCTCGGCGATCGCGCGGTCGAGGTTGGCCTTGTACCGGCGCGGGTCGATGGTGAACAGCAGGTCGCCGCGGCGTACCAGATCGCCTTCGCGGTAGGCCACGCGCTCGACGTGCCCGCTCACGCGCGGGCGCAGCTCGACGGTCTCCACCGCCTGCAGTCGGCCGGTGAAGTCGTCCCAGTCGCGCACGGGTTTGGCGAGCACCTGCGCGACGCTCACCTCGGGCGGCGGCGGCATCGCCGGGGCGGATTCGGCCTGCGAGGTGCAGCCGGCAACGACGAGCGCGGTGGCGATCGCCAGCGCAAAGACGGACAGCCGCGACGGATTCGATGCGGTCATGGGGAGGGCTCCTGGGGGGGATTCGGGGTCGCCAGCGCATGCAGCAGCGCGCGCGCGGCGGTGAGGTGGTTGCCGGCGCGCATCGGCGCCGGATCGCGGAAGGGGACGATCGCCGGCGCGCGCGCGTCGCGCGTCGAGGCGAGCCGCGCGGCCTGCTCGCCGATGGCGCGCGCACGCGGCCACTGCGGACAGGCCTGCTCGCGGTTGCGTTCGGTGCAGGCGGGGCGATCCACGTCGAGCATCTGCACGCGCACGCCGGTCGCGCGAGCCTCCTCGTGCAGCACGCGCACCAGCATCTTCAGGGCCGCCGCGCCGATGGAGCGATGGCCGTAGCCCGCCCAGGGCGTCTCGCTGCCCGGCCCGCCGACCACGACGAAGCGCGCGCCCGGCGCCTGCGTGGCGAGCCAGGGCAGCAGGTGGCGCGCCGCGACCAGGCAGGGCTGCACGTCGTCGTCGATGCGCTGGCGCAGTGCGTCGGCGGAAGCGTCGAGCACGCGGCCGCGCTCGCCCGCGCCACGCAACGCGAGTACCACGTCGCCGATCGGGCGGCCGAGGCGGCGCAGGCGCGTGACCAGCCGCGCGCCGCCCCGCTCGCAGGAGAGCGAGGCGCGCAGGCAGGTGAGGTCGGCGCCGGGGTGTGCGGCCTCGAGTGCGCTCAGCGCCGTGCAGCCGCGCGCCACCGCGACCACCGCACGGCCCTGCGCCAGCGCGGCCTCGACGACCGCGCGACCGATCGTGCCGGTCGCGCCGATGACGAGCAGGGCGCCGATCATTGTCCCGTCCTCGGGACAGTTCGCCCCGGATTCGGGACAGTCCGGCTGCGCGGGGCACGCCCTGCGAGCATCGACACGGCCATCAGCACGAGCGCGGCCGCGGGCACGAGTACAGCGAACAGCAGGCCCCAGGCGAGCAGCCAGGCCTCGCCTCGTCCGCCACCGAGGCCTTGCGCGGCCAGCGTGACGCCGAGCCCGAGCACGCCGGTCGCGCCGGCCAGGAACAGGCCGGAGGTCAGCAGTCGGGCGAGTCGGACGGGGGCCATGGCGGCGACCTCGGAGGGGAGGCTGCGCAGGCTAGGCCTGTCGGTGGCGTTTGATTAGCCCACAGTTCGGGGAAAAATTATCCCGTCGCCGGGACAAAAGGCGTAACGTCCGCATGCGATCCTGCGCCCGTCCCCAAGGAGCCCGGCCATGTCCCGCGATCTCAACGACACCCTCGTCTTCGTCAAAGTGGTCGAGCACGGCAGCTTCATCTCCGCCGCGCGCGCCCTGCGCCTGCCCAAGACGACCGTGAGCCGCAAGGTGCAGGACCTCGAGACGCGGCTCGGTGCACAGCTCCTGCATCGCACCACGCGCAAGCTCGGCCTCACCGAGGCGGGCAATGTCTACTTCGAGCATTGCCAGCGCATCGCGCGCGAGCTCGACGAGGCCGAGAGCGCGGTGAGCCAGTTGCAGGGCGGGCCGCGCGGCTGGCTGCGCGTCACCGCGCCGTATTCGATCGGCATGACGTGGATCGCGCCGCTGCTCGGCGACTTCCACGCGCTGCATCCGGAAGTGCGTGTCGAGATGGTGCTCACCAACGAGCCGCTCGACCTCATCGACAAGGAGATCGACGTCGCGCTGCGCGTCGGCCACCTCCCCGATTCCAACCTCGTCGCGCGCAAGCTCGGCACGTTCCGCTCGCAGGTGTACGCGAGCCCCGGTTATGTGGCTCGCCACGGCGAGCCGCTGCATCCCGACGACCTGCAGCACCATCGCGCGCTCACGTTCTCCAAGTACCGCCGCAACGGCGCGTACTGGTGGGCGCTGTCGGACGGCGAGCGCACGGTCGACTACCGTGTCGACCCCGTACTCGTCGCGAACGACCCGGGCTTCCTCACCGGTGCGCTGATGTGCGGCGAAGGGCTGATGCTGACCAGCGACATCACCGCGAAGGCGTATGTGGAGCAGGGTCTGGTGCGACGCGTGCTCGCCGGCTGGGTCGGCCCGGAAGTCGACTGCAATGCGGTGTTCCCGAAGGGGCGCGTGCAGTCGCCGAAAGTGCGTGCCTTCGTCGACTTTCTCGTCGAGCGCCTGAACTTCGATGCCGACTACATGCAGGTGATCTGCCCGCACCGGAAGCGGCTCGAGGAGGAGGGCGTGGTGTTCGCGGCGGTCGCCGAGGAGATCGCGCGCGCGGGGGAAGCGGCGAGCGCGGCCTAGCCGGCTTCGCGCTCCAGCACGCGTGCCTTCAGCGGCAGGCCCCAGCGGTAGCCGCCGAGCGAGCCGTCGCCGCGCACCACGCGGTGGCAGGGCACGAGGATCGCGACGCGATTGCCGGCGCAGGCGCGCGCTACCGCACGCGCGCCGCGTGGTGCACCGAGCGACTCGGCGAGTTCGCGATAGCTGCGCGTCTCGCCGCGCGGAATGCGCATGAGCGCCTGCCAGACCCGCGTCTGGAAGGCGGTGCCGACGAGATCGATCTCGACATCCGTCGCGATGCCCGCAAGCGCGTCCGCCACCGCGCGCAGGCGCGGCGCGAGGAATTCGTCGCGCCCGGCATCGACACGCTCGAGCGACGCGCGTGGGAATTCGCGGCGCAGGCGTGCCTCGAGCTCGACATCGTCGTCACCCAGCTCGACCGCGCAGATGCCGCGCAGCGTCGTGGCGACCAGCGCACGGCCGAGCGCGGTGTCGATCAGGCTCCAGCGGATCACTTCGCCCGCGCCACCGCGCGAATAGCGCGCGGGCGTCATGCCCAGCCGCGCGGCGCCCGCGTCGTAGACGCGCGAGGCCGAGCCGTAGCCCGCTTCGTAGATCGCGTCGGTGGCCTCCAGCCCGTCGCGCAGTGCCTGCTTCAGCCGGCCGAGCTTGCGTTGCGCGAGGTATTCCGCCGGGCTCAGGCCGAAGCGCGCGGTGAAGCGGCGCTGCAGGTGCGCGGGGCTCAGGCCGACGGCGTGGCCGAGCTCGGCGAGCGTGGGCTCGCCGGCGTCGAGCAGGGCGCGGGCGCGATCGAGGCGGGGATCGGGGGCGGCGTTCGTGCGCATGGAGGCAGCGTAGTGCGGCCGGATGCGAACGGCTATCCGATTCATGCGCTGCGCTGCGCGTGCGCGTCGACGGCAGGGTCGTTCATGCTGCCTGCGGGAAGCATCCCGCGGCGCTCCGGTCCGTTCCGGGCGCCGCCGGCCATGGCGCGTTGAAGCGTCGCCGAATGCACGTGTCCGCGGTTTCAACCGACGCGCGATGCCGCGCGGTCGAGCCTGGACCGCGCATCGATCCATGCCGCACGCGTGGGCCCAGAACGAAACGGGGCGCCTCGCGGCGCCCCGTTCGAATACACACACCTGGGTCGATCAGTCCGCCCAGTGCCCCGGCGTCTGCGCGGTCGGCAGCACCTTTGCCGAGAGCTGGCGATCGGACTCGAGCAGGCGCACGGCGTCGGCGAGGATCGCCGAGGCCTCGCGCAGCAGCGGGTCCGGGCGCTTCTCGGCGAGCTTCTCGCGCTGCGCGTCCTTGGCGATGTCGCGCTCGCCGGCCTGCAGGCCGTCGTCGACGTCGTCGGCCAGCGGGTCGAGCGCGAGGCCCGCGGCTTGGCGCGCGAGCTGGCGCTCCTTGCGCTTGGCGTCCTCGCGATCGCGCTCGGCGCGGCGCTCGGCCTCGTTGAGCGAGACCGACTTCTCCGCGCGCTCCTTGCGGAACTGCGCGACGTCCTGCGACCACCACTGGAACTCGCGGTCGCTCGCGATGCGCGCGAGGTGACGCTGCGTGAGCGTCGGCATGATCGGGCGGAAGTCGCCATACGAGGTGTGCGGCACCGAGGCGATGCGTGTCCACGGCAGCGCGTTGTCGTAGGTGCTCTCGCCGAACTCGCTGGCGTCCACCGACGCCGGGAAGGCGATGTCCGGCACCACGCCCTTGTGCTGCGTCGAGCCGCCGCTCACGCGGAAGAACTGCGCGATGGTGAGCTTGACCTGGCCGTAGCGGTCCTCCTGGCTGATCGGCCAGCGGTCGAGGTCCACGAGGTTCTGCACGGTGCCCTTGCCGAACGTGGTCTCGCCGATGACGAGGCCGCGGCCGTAGTCCTGGATCGCGCCGGCGAAGATCTCCGACGCCGAGGCCGAGCCGCGGTTGATCAGCACCGCGAGCGGGCCGGTCCACACGATCTGGTCGTCGTCGTCGCCGTTGACCGAGACGCGGCCGCCGGACTCGCGCACCTGCACCACGGGGCCCTGGTCGATGAACAGGCCGGTGAGCTCGACGGCCTCGTCGAGCGAGCCGCCGCCGTTGTTGCGCAGGTCGAGCACCACGCCGTCGACGTTCTGCTGGCGCAGCACCTGCAGCAGCTTGGCGACGTCGCGCGTGGCCGAGGCGTAGTCGGCCGCATTGCGGCGACGCGCCTCGAAGTCCTGGTAGAAGGTCGGCAGCTTGATCACGCCGATCTTCTGCGCGGGGCCGCCGTTCGTGCCCGGGATCTCGATCGTCTCGGCCTTCGCCGCCTGGTCCTCGAGGCGCACGCGCTCGCGCACGATGGTGATGCGGTTGGGCTTGCTGTCCAGGCCCGCCTCGGCCGGAATCACGTCGAGCCGTACGCGCGTGCCCTTGGCGCCGCGGATCTTGGCCACGACGTCGTCGATGCGCCAGCCGACCACATCCTCCATCGCACCGCTGTCGCCCTGGCCGACCGCGACCACGCGATCGCCCGGCTTGACCTTGCCCGTCTTCGACGCGGGCCCGCCCGGCACGATCTCGCGGATCGCCACGACGTCGTCCTGCTTCTGCAGCACGGCGCCGATGCCCTCGAGCGTGTTGCTCATCGACAGGTTGAAGTTGTCGGCCGAGCGGGGGGTGAAGTAGTCGGTGTGCGGATCGATCGCGTTCGCGTAGGCGTTGAGGAACGTCTGCACGACGTCCTCGCCCTTGAGCTCGGCCACGCTCGTCGCGACGTTCGCATAGCGCTTGTCGAGCGTCTTGCGGATGTCCTCGGGCTGCTTGCCGGCGAGCTTCAAGCGCAGCCAGTCGTTGCGCACGGACTGGCGCCAGACCTGGTCGAGCTCGCCCTCGTTCGCCGCCCACGGCACGTCCTCGCGGTCATAGACGAAGCGGTCGTTGCCGGTGAAGTCGAAGATGTCCTGCTTGAGCAGGTCGCGCGCGTACTGCGAGCGCGCCTTCGCGCGCTGCATGTAGGCCTCGAAGATCGCGTACGCCGGCGCGATGTCGCCCGACTTGATCGCATCGTCGAGCTGCAGCTTGTGCGCGTCGAACTTCGCGATGTCCGCCGCGGTGAAGAACTGCTTGTTCGGGTCGAGCGACTCGAGGTAGCGGCGGTAGACCTCCTGCGACAGCGCATCGTCGAGCGCGCGCGGCCGGTAGGCGTAGCGGCTGTCGGAGAGCCAGCCGTGCAGCAGCTCGGCGGCCTTGGCCTGTTCGGCCGTGGGCGACAGCGGGGTGGCGGAGGACGCCGCGTCGGGCCGGGCGAGCAGCGCGACCGGGACGGCGAGGAACAGCGCGAGCAGGGAGGTCTTGAGCTTCATCGATACCGGGCGGTGGGCCGCCGAATCAGGGTCCGGCGGGCGTGCCGGAGGGTCCACGGTGGACGCGGTTGTGACCGCGCTCCAGTGCCGAAAGTTGCATGCACGGCATGCCTGCATCTGAACGCGATCGGCGCGCGACTGCAAGCCGCGCGGGCCGGCGGTCGGCGCGCGTTCAGGCGGTTTCGTGGGGTGCGTCACCCAGCGGCGGTCGGCGCCGTCATGCTCCGGCACGGATGCATCGCCCCGTGGGACGCAGCGTGCCGGTCAGGCGGTCTCCACGACGCCCGCTTCGATCGCCGAGCGGTCGGCGTGATAGGACGAGCGCACCAGCGGCCCGGACGCCACGTGCGTGAAGCCGAGCGCATAGCCGAAGTCCTCCAGCTGCTTGAACTCGTCGGGCGTCCAGTACTTCATCACGGGGTGGTGGTGCGGCGTCGGCTGCAGGTACTGGCCGATCGTCACCATGTCGACGTCGTGCGCGCGCAGGTGACGGAGCGTGTCCTGCACCTGCTCCATCGTCTCGCCGAGCCCGAGCATCACGCCCGACTTGGTCGCGACCTCGGGATGCTGCGCCTTGAAGCGCTTGAGCAGCGTCAGCGACCACTGGTAGTCGGCGCCGGGGCGCACGTTCGGATACAGGTCCGGCACCGTCTCGATGTTGTGGTTGAAGACGTCCGGCGGGCTCGTCGCGAGGATCTCCAGCGCGCGGTCCATGCGGCCCTTGCCGCGGAAATCCGGCGTGAGCACCTCGATCTTTGTGCGCGGCGAATGCGCGCGGATCTCACGGATGCAGTCGACAAAATGCTGTGCGCCGCCGTCGCGGAGGTCATCGCGGTCGACGCTGGTGACCACCACGTAGCGCAGGCCCATGTCCGCGACCGTCTGCGCGAGCTTGAGCGGCTCGCCGGCATCCGGCGGCTTCGGACGGCCGTGGGCGACGTCGCAGAAGCTGCAGCGGCGCGTGCAGACCTCGCCGAGGATCATGAAGGTGGCGGTACCGTGGCCGAAGCATTCGTGGATGTTCGGGCAGCTGGCTTCCTCGCAGACCGTGACGAGGCGGTTCTCGCGCAGCTTCGCCTTGAGGTTCGCCACTGCATTGCCCGACGGGATGCGCACGCGGATCCACGACGGCTTGCGCAGCACCGGCGCGTCCTCGAACTTCACCGGACTGCGCGCGATCTTGTCGCCGCCGAGCTGCTTGGCGCCCTCGACCAGCGGCGCGGGCGCGCCCGCGTCGACGACGGCGAGGGGGATCGTGCGGGAGACGGACTCGGACATGGCGATGGCCTGTGGGCGGCGGTCCGGCCGGGGCCGGGCGGGTATTGTCCCGCGCCGCGGGGTCGAACGCCAAAGCGCGGTTCGTGCATCGATGGAACGTCGCGGGCGGTCGGGTGGGATGCCGGCGGTAGGATGCGCCGGGGCACGGGCGAAACGGGCGGCTCGTGGCGTGTCGGGCGCGAAGACGGCGATCGCCGCGCCGACCGGAGCAGCGGTCGCGTCGCGCCGCAGGGGGTATCGCGAAGGCCCGACCCACCGGGCCGGGCGAGGCTTCAGGCCTCGGCCAGTGGCGGCCCGGTGACGACGAAGCCCGGCTGGTCCGCCACCTCGATCGTCCGCAGCCCGAACTGGCGGGCGACGTGCGCGACCAGTGCCGGCTTGACCACCTCGAGCCCCGACGGGCCGCCGAGGTCGGCCAGGCTCGTCACCTGCAGGCCGGCGTAACCGCAGGGATTGATCCGGCGGAACGGCTCGAGGTCCATCGCGATGTTGAAGGCGAGGCCATGGAACGTGCAGCCGTGGCGCACGCGGATGCCCAGCGCACCGATCTTCGCGTCGCCGACGTAGACGCCGGGCGCGCCGGCGCGGCGCACGGCCTCGATGTTCCAGTCGGCGAGTGTGTCGATCATCGCCTGCTCGACCTTGCAGACGTAGTCCTTCACGCCGACCTTCAGCCGGCGCAGGTCGAGCAGCGGATACAGCACGATCTGGCCGGGGCCGTGGTACGTGACTTGGCCACCGCGGTCGACGTGCAGCACCGGGATGTCGCCGGGCATCAGAACGTGCTCGGGCTTGCCCGCCTGCCCGAGGGTGAAGACGGGCTCGTGCTCGACCAGCCACAGCTCGTCGGCGGTAGCCTCGGTGCGCGCATCCGTGAAGGCCTGCATGGCGCGCCACACCGGCTCGTAGGCACGCCGGCCGAGGTCGCGCACGTGCGCGGCGGGCAGGCTCACAGCGTCCACTTCACGTCCGGGTGCTCGCGCAGCAGCGCGTGCGCGCGATCGTGCGCGTCGCGGTCGGGGGCGAGGAACGGAATGCGCACCGAGACGTACTTGCCGTTCGACGACGGCTTCCAGCTCACGCCGCCGTGCAGCACCTGCACGCCGGCCTCGGCGAGGCGGCGCGGAAGCACGGAGGGCAGGTCGGCCGAAGCCAGGCCCATCGCGCACAGCTCGAACTCGCCGGGGAACTGGAAGCCGTGCTCGGGATTGTCGGAATGGATGTCCATGCGCGGATTATGGGGACGATTGCACGCGCGCCAACGGGCGCCGGAAATGACGGAGCCGGCGTTCGCCGGCTCCGTCGGGTTAATCAGGATTCCCACCACATCAGCAGTTCGTGCCAGAGGCGCTTGAAGAAGCCCGCTTCCTCGACGGCTTCGAGCGCCACCAGCGGGCGCTGCACGAGCACCTTGCCGTCGAGCATCACCTTCACGCTGCCGATCTGCTGGCCCTTCTTCACCGGGCCGATCAGCGACTTCGGCACGTCCATCACCGGCTTGAGCTGCGGGTAGCGCCCGCGCGGCAGGGTGACCAGCAGCGGCTGCGCGAGGCCCAGGCGCACCTCGTTCTGCGCGCCCTTCCAGACCTTCTGCACCGCGATCTGCTTGTTCGCCGCATACAGCGGATGTGTCTCGAAGAAGCGGAAGCCCCAGTTGAGCAGCGCCTGCGAGTCGTTGGTGCGCTGGTCGACCGAGGTCGAGCCCATCACCACCGAGATCAGGCGCTGGTCACCGCGCTTGGCCGAGGCCATCAGGCAGTAGCCCGCCGCGCCGGTGTGGCCGGTCTTGATGCCGTCGACGGTGGAATCGCGCCACAGCAGCAGGTTGCGGTTGTCCTGCTGGATCGGGCCGACCTTGAACGACTTGATCTTGTTGTAGCTGTAGGCCTCGGGGAAGTCGCGGATCAGCGCGCGGCCGAGCAGCGCGAGGTCGCGCGCGGTCGACATGTGCCCCTCGGCCGGCAGGCCGTGCGGATTGACCCAGTGCGTGTTCTTCAGGCCGATGCGCTTGGCGTACTGGTTCATCAGCGCGGCGAACGCCTGCTCGCTGCCGGCGGCGTGCTCGGCCAGCGCGATCGCGGCGTCGTTGCCCGACTGCACCACCATGCCGATCTCCATCTGCTCCAGCGGCGCCGTCTTGTTGACCTCGAAGCCGGAGTAGGAGCCGTCGGTGCCCGCGCCGCCGGAGCGCCAGGCGTTCTCGGTCATCATGACCTGGTCGTCGCGCTTGATCTTGCCGCCCTTGAGCTCGGCGGCGATCACGTAGCTCGTCATCACCTTGGTGATGCTCGCCGGCTCCACCGGCATGTCGACGTTCTCGCCGGCCAGCACGTTGCCGCTGGCGAAATCGATCAGCACCCACGACTTCGCCACCGGCTTGGGCGGCGGCGGGACGGGCAGCGCCTCGCTCGCGGTCGGTGCGGGCGCGGGCACGGCGGGCTGGGCGACGGCGAAGCCGAGGCCGACGGTGAGGCAGGCGGCCGAGAACAGGCTCGCAAGGCGGAACGTGGCGGTCATGGGGGACTCCGGGCCGGCGGACCGGCGGGTGGATCGAATGGATTAGTCGTGGACGCGGCGCGGTGCGGCGAAGCCGAGGCCGGCGAGGCGGGCGACGAGCGCGGGCTCGGCCTCCGCGGTGAGCGGGCCGACGCGCAGGCGCCAGACCGGCTGGCCGTTGGACAGCGCGTCGTGCAGGCGGGCTTCGGCGATGCCGGCCTGCCGGAGCGTGGCCAGCGCGCGGTCGGCATTGTCGCGCGAGGCGAAGCTCGCGAGCTGCAGGACGATGCCGCCGGTCGCGCCGGGAGCGGCGATCGGGGCGGGCGCCTGCACGGGGACGAACACGGGTGCCGGAGCCGTCGCCGGGGCCGCGCGCACGGACTGCGGTGCCGCAGGCGCCGGTGCATCCACCGATGCCACGGACGGCGCCATCACCGGTGCCGGGCGGCCCGTCGCGATGCGCACGCCGCGCTGGCCCATCCAGGCGTCGAATTCGCCCGCGGTCGAGGTACGGCCGCCCTGCTGCATGTCGAAGCGGTGGCCGTTCGCCGCCGGCGTGGGCAGCGGCACCGCGGTGGGCATCGGCGCGGCCGGGGGCAGTGCGGCGACGACGGTGTCGAGGCCGGTCGGCGGCGCTGCCTGCGCGAAGGTGGAGCCCGTGGCCGGGTCACCCGGCTGCAGCGCCTCGACGCGCACGCGGCCGGTGCCGGCCGGATGGATGCCGAGCTTCACCGCGGCGGCGAGGCTCAGGTCCATCACGCGCCCCTCGTGGAACGGGCCGCGGTCGTTCACGCGCACCACCACGCTGCGGCCGTTCTGCAGGTTCGTGACGCGCGCGAAGCTCGGCAGCGGCAGCGTCTTGTGCGCCGCGGAGAAGGCGTACATGTCGTACACCTCCCAGTTCGAGGTGCGGCGGCCGTGGAACTTCTCGCCGTAATAGCTCGCGAGGCCTTCCTCCGTATAGCCGCGGGTGTCGTCGAGCACGCGGTATTCGCGGTCGAGCACGGTGTAGACGGGCTTGTTGCCGAGCTTGGAGCGCGGCAGCGCCACGACCTGCGGCTCCGGAATGCACGTGACGTCCGGCACCGCGCCCGGCACGCGGTCGCGCTCGCCCGGACGGAACAGGCCGCCGGCCACATAGTCGCCACGCTTGGACAGATCCTCCTGCGCGGGCGCGTACGGGGACACGCCGCTGCAGCCCGAGGCGACCGGGGGCGGGACGACGACAGGACCGGGGGCGACGGCGGGCGCGCGGCTGCGCGGAGCGCTGGCGCAGGCGGCGAGGCCCGCGCACAGCAGGACGACGACGGTGTTCTTCATGGGGCCGGGGCGGCTCCGGATGCGACGGGGAGCGGCGGGATGTCCCGGCCGGCGATCGACTCGCTCAGCTGGTACACCGCCATCGCGTAATGCTTGGAGATGTTATAGCGGGTGATCGCGTAGAAATTGCGGAAGCCTAGCCAGTATTCGACGCCGTTCGCGCCGTCGTACTTGAGCGGCACCATCGGCACGCCCGGGGGCACCGCGCCGAGCGGCTGGTAGCCGCGGGCACGCAGCTCGGCGAGGGTGTAGATCGGATCGAGCGCCTCGGGCACGAACGGCGGCTTGGTCGCATCGAAGCTCGCGCGCACCGCCACCGGCGCGCCGCGCGTCCAGCCGCCCTTCTTCACGAAGTAGTTGGCGATCGAGTGGAAGACGTCGTCGGTGCTGTCGAACAGGTCGCGGCGGCCGTCGCCGTCGCCGTCGACCGCAAACTGGCGGTAGCTCGAGGGCATGAACTGGCCCCAGCCCATCGCACCCGCATAGCTGCCCTTGAGCTGGCTGATGTCGAAGCCGGTCTCGCGACCGAGCGCGAACAGCTCCATCAGCTCATTGCGGAAGAAGGCCTCGCGGCGATCCTCGCGTTCGGCCTTGGCCGGGTCGCCGGTGCGCGGGTACCAGAAGGCGAGGGTGTAGAGCGCATCGAGCACCGGATAGGAGCCCTTGTTGCCGCCGTACTGCGTCTCCACGCCGATGATCGCGGTGATGATCTCGGCGGGCACCCCGTGGCGTGCCTCCGCCGACGCCAGCGCGTCGCGATGCTCGGCCATGAAGGCGCGGCCGCCGTTGATCCGCGCATCGGTCATGAAGATCGGGCGGTAGTCGCGCCAGGGCTTGGCCTCGGCCGGCCGCGACATCGCCGCGATGATGCTGTCGCGCTTCTGCGCCTTGGCGAGCGTGGCCTCGATCACCGCCGGATCGAGCCCCGTGGCGCGTGCGGTGTCGCGCACGAACTGCGCGCGGGCCTGCTCGAACGGCATCCGGGGCAGCGGTGGCGGCAGCGGGTCGGTGCCGGGCGCGGCCGGTGGCACCACCGGCTGCGGCACCTGCGGTGGCGGCTGCATCGCGCAGCCGGCGAGAGCGAGGACGAGGGCGCATGCTCCGATGCGCGCGACGGTACGGGACGGGCTCATCGATTCGAGGTTATCACGCAGATTCCGCCCGCTTCACCGCGTGCTGCGGGAGCGCAGCGAGGATTCATCGATGTCACGACGCTCGAGGAACCGTGCGAAGCGGCCGTGGGCGAGCAGCTGCCCGAGCAGCGCGCCGAGCCCGTTGGCGACGACATCGGCCGGATCGGCTTCGCGCGACGTGGTGAGCGCCGCCTGCGCGGCCTCGATGCCGAGCCCGAACAGCATCACCAGGGCCGCGGCGGCCCAGCGCGCCCGCGCGGTCGCGAACAGCAGCACCGCATAGCCCGAGAGCGCCGCATAGCCGAGGAGGTGCTCGAGCTTGTCGAGGCCCTGCACCGAAGGTGTCGGCAGCTCGCGTGCGGGCATCAGGGAACCTACGGCGACGAGCGCGAACAGGGCGATCCAGCCCGCGACCGCCAGGCGCGGCCAGCGCAGCGGGCGAAGCATCACAGCCGGTGGCTCAGGTCGCCGGCCAGGAACGCAGCGCCGAACTCGACGTCCTTCGAAAAGCCCATCGCCTGGAAGCGCTCGCCCATCTCGGACGGCAGCGTCAGGCGTTTGACCTCGGCCGTGCGCTGCAGGCGTTCGACGTCGTCCTCGACCGACTCGATGCGCGCCAGCACGCCGGCAAGCCCATTGCCGAGCAGAAAGCTCGCCTGCGAGCAGTAGCCGGTGAAGTCGAAGCCCGCCGACAGCCCGGCCTCGCCGAGCGCGGTGAAGTCGACCGAGGCGGTGATGTCCTGCAGCCCCGGCCAGGCGAGGACGTCGCCGTGCACGTGGTGGCGGTAGTAGGCGCGCAGCGTGCCCTCGTCGCGATCGACCGCGTAGAACTCGTCGCGCGCATGGCCGTAGTCGACGAACAGCATCGCGCCGCGCTGCATGCCGCCGGCCACGGCCTGGATCCAGTACGGCAGCTGTGGCAGCACCTCGGAGCGGTAACCTTCCGGCAGCTCGCGGCCGATGCGGCGCTCGACGTGGCGCACGGCCTGCACGAGCATCGAATCGGCGGGCCGCCACTGGCTGACGAGGCGGTCGCCGTCGCTCGCGACGTATTCCTCCAACACCTCGCGGCCGCGGATCGAGAAGCGCGTCGTGGGCAGCGCGTCGATCACCTCGTTGGCGAACAGCACGCCGTTCCAGTCGTGCGGCACGGGGCCGTCGACCCACTCGACCAGCTCGAACAGCATCGGATGCAGGCGCTCGAACAGGCGCGCACGCTGGCGCTGGCGCAGCTCCGCGCTCGGCTCGAGGATCAGGTAGCGCGCGGGCAGCGCGTCGAGCTCCAGCAGGCGCATCAGGGCGACCTGCGCGAACGCGCCGGAACCGCCGCCGAGCTCGAGCACGAGCGCGCTCGGCCCGAGCTGCCGCAGCACTGGCGCGATCGCGTCGGCCACGCAGGCGGCGAACACCGGCCCGAGCTCCGGCGCGGTCACGAAATCGCCGGCTTCGCCGAACTTGGTCGCGCCGGCGCTGTAGTAGCCGAGGCCCGGCGCATAGAGCGCGAGTTCCATGTAGCGCGCGAAGGGGATCGCACCGCCGGCCGCCGCGATCTCCGCATGGATCTGCCGTGCCACCTGTTGGCTGTGCGCGCGCGCGTCGTCCGCGGGCTCGGGCAGGGCGGATAGGGCGCGGCGGGCGGGATCGATCGGCATCGTCGGGACAGGCGGGGACGGACCGGGCAGGATACGCCCGCGGTGCTGAAGGCCCGCGTCCACGGAATCGACCATGACGCTGCGAGATCCCTCCGAACGCCCGGTCGTGCTGGTGACCGGTGCCGCCCGTCGCATCGGCGCCGTGATCGCGCGGCGGTTGCATGCCGCCGGCTGCGACCTCGCATTGCACTACCGGCATTCGAAGACGGATCTGGACGCGCTGGTCGATGAATTCGAAGCCGTGCGACCGGGCAGCGTGCTCGCACTGCAGGCCGACCTTGCCGAATTCGACCGGCTGCCCGAGCTGGTCGCGCGCACGGTGGGCCGCTTCGGTCGGCTCGACGGGCTCGTCAACAATGCGTCCGGCTTCCGGCCGACGCCGCTGGGCGACGTCACCCCGGCCGACTGGGACGACCTGTTCGCGTCCAACGCGCGCGCGCCGTTCTTCCTCGCGCAGACCGCGGCGCCGCACCTCGGCGCCACGGGCGGCGCGATCGTCAACCTGGTCGACATCTACGCCGAGCGCCCGCTGCCACGGCACGCGGTCTACTGCATGGCGAAGGCCGCGCTGCTGATGGGCACCCGCGCGCTCGCGCTGGAGCTCGGGCCGCGCGTACGGGTGAACGCGGTGGCGCCGGGCGCGATCCTGTGGCCCGAGGACCCGGGCAATGCCGCCGCGCGCGAGGCGATGCTCGCGCGCACGCCGCTCGGCCGCATCGGCACGCCGGAGGAAATCGCCGAGGCGGTGCGCTGGCTGCTGTTCGACGCCACCTACTGCACGGGGCAGGTGATCGCGGTCGACGGCGGGCGGACGATCGCCGGCTGAGTCGCCGCGCGATCAGTGATCGAGGTCGACCGTCGCGAGAGGCACGTGGCGATCGGGATGCGCGCGCCATAGCGCGTCGAGCGTGCGACCGGTTCCCGGCACCTCCACCTGCGGCGCGATCTCCGCGAGCGGCCGCAGCACGAAGGCATGCTGCAACTCCGGGCGCGGAATGCGGAGGTTGCCCGTGCCTTCGAGCACGCGGTCGTCGAACAGGACGACGTCGACGTCCAGCGTGCGGCTCGAGAACCGCGGCGCGCTGCGGTCGCGGCCGTGCGCGGCCTCGAGTGCGTGCAGCCAGTCGTTGAGCGCCTCGGGCTCGAGGTCGCTGTCGACGATCGCCGCCGCATTGACGAAATCCGGCCCGTCGAAGCCGACCGCGGGCGTGCGATAGGCACACGAAACCACCACCGCGCCGAAGCGCGCACGCAGCGCGTCGAGCGCCGCGCGCAGGTGGCGCTCCGGTTCCAGGTTGCTGCCGAGGCTCAGGTAGGCGCGCCCGCCGCTCATGCGTCGCGCGACCGCTCGATCGACACGCCGACCGCGCGTGCGCCGCGCACCGCGCCCGGCTTGCTCAGCTTCAGGCGCAGGCGCTGCACGGGGAACTCGGCGAGCACCGTCTCGGCCACGCGCTCGGCCAGCGTCTCGACGAGCCCGAAGCCGGAGGCCTGCACGTACTCACGGATGCGGTTGCTCACCGCCTTGTAGTCGAGCGTGTGCGCGATGTCGTCGCTCGCGGCGGGCACGCGGTTGTCGAAGGCCATCTCGAGGTCGAAGACCAGCGGCTGGCGCACGCGGCGTTCCCAGTCGTAGATGCCGATCAGCGCCTCGATCTCGAGGCCTTCGATGAAGACGTGGTCCATGGGCGGCGGTCGGGGCGTGGGGTCGGCCATCGTAGCGGGCGCCTCAATGCGCCGCCGCGATCTCCACCGCCGGCAGCGTCGCCATGTCCCAGCGCGGCGTGACGTGCACGCCGAGGTCCTCGCGCTGGCCCGCCTGCAGGCGCAGCGCGCCGGCGAAGGCGATCATCGCGCCGTTGTCGGTGCACAGCACCGGGGGCGGGAAGCCGACGTGCGCGCCGCGCTTTTCCGCGAGCTCGTGCAGCCGCGCCCGCAGGCGCCGGTTCGCGCCGACGCCGCCGGAGACCACCAGCCGGCGGAAGCCCGTGGCGTCGAGCGCGCGCGCGCACTTGATCGCGAGCGTCTCGACCACGGCGTCCTCGAAGCCGCGCGCGACGTCGGCGCGCGTGGCCTCGGACTGGTCGCTGTCGCGCCAGGCGAGCAGCACCTGCGTCTTCAGCCCGCTGAAGCTGAAATCCAGGCCGGGGCGGTCGGTCATCGGCCGCGAGAAGCGGAAGGCGCCCGGCCGGCCGTGCTCGGCGAGCGCGGCGAGCTGCGGGCCGCCCGGGTAGGGCAGGCCCATGAGCTTGGCGGTCTTGTCGAAGGCCTCGCCGGCGGCGTCGTCCAGCGTCTCGCCGAGCAGGCGGTAGCGGCCGATGCCGTCGACCCCGACGAGCTGCGTATGCCCACCCGAGACGAGCAGGGCGACGAACGGCTCGGGCGCCTGTCCGGCATGCAGCGCGGCGCGCTGTGCGGCGTCGTCCATCAGCGGCGCGAGCAGGTGGCCTTCCATGTGATGCACGGCGATCGCGGGAACCTCGAGCGACCAGGCCAGCGCCCGCGCCACCCCGGCGCCGACCATCAGGGCGCCGACGAGCCCGGGGCCGGCCGTGTAGGCGATGCCGTCGACGTCGCGCAGTGCCAGGCCCGACTCGCCCAGGGTCTGCCGCACCAGCGGGAGCAGCTTGCGAACGTGGTCGCGGCTCGCCAGCTCCGGCACCACGCCGCCGTACTGCGCATGTAGCGCGATCTGGCTGTAGACCGCATGCGCACGGAGCCCCTCGCGGCTGTCGTACAGGGCGACGCCGGTCTCGTCGCAGCTCGTCTCGATTCCGAGGACTTTCAAGGGCTTGCCTTCGATGGCGGCCCGGCGGGGCACGCGCTGTTCAAGAAAAGTGAGGGCGTGGCTTGCGACGCCGCGTCGACAGCCGATATCATAGGCGGCTCGCCTGGCCTGTGGCCGGCGGTCCCAATCACCCGAGATTCCGTATGCCGAGCGTCAAAGTCCGCGAAAACGAGCCTTTCGAGTTTGCCCTGCGCCGTTTCAAGCGCACCTGCGAGAAGGCCGGCGTCCTCGCCGAGACCCGCAAGCGCGAGTTCTACGAGAAGCCGACCCAGGAGCGCAAGCGCAAGGCCGCCGCGGCGGTGAAGCGCCAGGCCCGTCGCTCCTCGCGCGACGTGACCAAGCGTCAGCGCATGTACTGAGCCGGCTCGTCCGGCACTGCAGCGTCGAAGACCAGCCGACCGTGCCCTGCGCGGTCGGCTTTTCTGCGTCTGCGTGAAGGCGCGGCGGGGCCTGTGCTAGCGCCCGTTGCCCTTGCCGCCGGGCTTCGGGCCCCGGTCCTGCGCCGTGCCACCGGCGCCTTTGCTGCCCGGCTTCGCGCCCCGAGTGCGCACCGCGTCGTCGCCGACGGCGGGCTTGCCGGGCTTCCCGCTTGCCGCATGTTCAGGCGCGTTGCCCTGCTGAACGCCCGGCCGGCCATCGGGGGTGTCACCCGGGTCGTTCCTGCGGGGTGGCTTGCCGGGCGTGGGGGGTGGCTTGGCTCCGCCGCCCGCGTCGCGCGTTGCCGGTGATTCCACGCGGCGCCCCGGAAACGCCCGGGCGAGGTCGGCGTCGATGCGCAGCGGCCGCGCCCAGCGGTCGTACGTCGGCACGAAGCCCTTCTTGAGTGCATGGAACTGCGGCGAGCCCGGGGCGATCCCGAGCCGCTGCGCGAGCGCACCCCAGCCCGCCGTGCGATCGCGCTCGTAGTCCTCGGCGACTGCCCGGCACGGACGCCCGGCCTGCATGGCGAGCGCACAGGCGAAGTAGACGTCGCCGGGCGACCAGCCGCGGCGGCCGAGCAGCTCGAGCACGAGCTCGCGCGGAGCGCGGTGATAGCGCACGAGCTCGTCGATGAACGGATCGCGATAGGCGCGGCCGTAGTCGTTGATGTCGTCCAGCCGCGCGTCGATCCATGCATCGCCGGTGCGGGGACCGGGCGCGACGGCCGCGTCCTGCGCGAGCACCGGCGTCGCGCAGGCGAGCAGCGCGGCGACGAGTACCCCGCGCAGGCGTGTGGACGTGGGGGACGGGCGCATGGGCGGGCTCCGGGAGGCGCGCGCATCGTCGGACCGATGCGGTTAAGCGCGCATGATCCGTGCCGCGATGCGCCACGCCGGCGCGCAGCCGACCGGCGGCATGAAAAAGGCCACGGCCGGAGGGCCGTGGCCTCGTGACGCCAACAGATCAGGCCTTAGTAGCCGCGATAGCCGTAATTGCGACGATCCGCGCGCGGGTCGTAATACTCGACCTTGCACTTGCCATGCTTGTTGCACTTCTGGCGCTGGCCACGATTGTCGTGGTAGCCGACGGCCCGGCCGTACGGCGCGGTCGCACCGATGCGGTAGCCGTAGCGGCTGTCGTAGCCATTGTCGTAGCCATAGCGCGGGTCGGTCGCGACGCGGTAGTACACCGGACGGCCGTAGCGGTCGCGGCCCATCACCAGGCGATCGTCGGCGCTGTAGTCGCCATGGCGGTAGTAGGGCTGGTTGCCACGCATCACGACATCGGCGATGTCGACGATGGTGCGAACCAGGTCGGCGGACTGCGCCTTCGCGGGAGCCGGCACCAGCGCGGCCGCGCCGAGTGCGGCGGCGAGAGCGGCGGGGGCGAGCCAACGGGCGGTAGCCATGGAGATCTCCTCGAGCACGTCCCGCACCATGCGGGGCACGGGTCGACCTTGCGCGCCGTCGGGTGAACCCGTTTTTAACCGGCCCGCTGCCTGTTCAGGTTCGCTCAGCTCGCGCTCATCGACGCTTGGGCCATGCGCATTGCCGCCTCGATGTCGGCGATCGCCGACGGCAGGGATTCGGCGGACGAAACCTCGCGCAGGCGCGTGCGGTCGTCGAGCTGGAACTCGCGTTCGTGCACCCAGGTGGTGTGGTACGGCATGTGGACGCCCCAGCCACCGAGCGCGAGCACCGGTGCGATGTCCGAGCGCAGCGAATTGCCCACCATCACGAAGCCTTCCGGCGCGATGCCGAACTCGTCCATGAGGCGTGCATAGGTCGGCACATCCTTCTCGCTGACGATCTCGATGCGGCGGAACAGGTGCGACAGGCCCGAATCGCGCACCTTGGCTTCCTGGTGGAACAGGTCGCCCTTGGTGATGAGCACGACCGGATGGCGCTCGGCGATCGTCTCCACGGCCTCGCGAATGCCCGGCAGCAGCTCCACCGGATGTCGCAGCAGGCGCTGGGCGAGCATGACGATGCGGTGGATGTCTTGCGCGCGGACGCGCCCGTCGGTCATCTCGATCGCGGCCTCGATCATCGAGAGGGCCATGCCCTTCACGCCGTAGCCGAAGATCGCGATGTTGCGTTTTTCCACCGCGTAGAGGCGTTCGTGCAGCGCGGCGTCGCCGAGCTCGACATAGGGCGCGAGCAGCGCCTCGAACTCGGCCTGCGCTTCGTCGAAGAAGTCCTGGCTGCGCCAGAGGGTGTCGTCGCCGTCGAAGCCGACGAGGCGCGCGTGGGGTGTGCTCGATGCCATGCGCGCAGTATCCCAGACCGCGCCCCGCGCGCGTCCCTCACGCCTCTTGCACCGCCCGGAACCGACGCTGGCGCGGTCGGCGCGTCGCCCGCGCCCCGGATCAGGAGAGCCCGATGAAGACCCGTCACGTCTACAGCACCGACAACCTCGAGGTCACCCGCGCGGCGATGCGCGCCGCGCGCGAGGCCGGCATCGGCGAGGACTGCATCATGCTGGTCGCGCGCTCGGACATCGAGCTCGACTCGATCTCCAACGACCACAAGGAAGCCGACGGCGACTTCAAGCACGGCGCGCTCAAGGGCATGGCCGCGGGCGGCACGACCGGGCTGCTGCTCGGCCTCGGCGCGATGGTGCTAGGGCCGATCGGCATCACGCTCGCCGGCGTCGGGATCGCGGCGCTCGCCGGCACCGCGATCGGCGGCATGGCCTCGTCGATCTTCGGCGCGGCGCTGCCCGATCCGGTTCGGCAGAAATTCGACGATGAGATCTCCGCCGGCAAGATCCTGCTGGTGGTGGATACCGACGACGCCACGCAGCAGGTCGCCGGCCCGGCGATCGAGGCTTCCGGCGCGCAGCTTCTGCCCTACACGAGCACCGTCGCGGCCTCGGGCTGATCAGCCGCTGCAGGCCCGTAGCGCGAGGTTCAGCACGACGGTCAGCACGATCGAGGCGACGATGCTGAAGAGGCAACCACTGGTCTTGACGCGGACGGGCATGGGCATGGATGGCAGCGAAGGGCCGTTGACGGTGGCCGGGCGCGCGTGAACCCGCCGTCGCCCGTCGGCCGTGGGCGACGCCTGCCGAGCGCGTTCTACCGGCGCGATCCGCGCATCGTCGCGCCCGAGCTGCTCGGCAAGGTGCTGGTGCGCGGCGACGGCCGGCGCGGCCGGATCGTCGAGACCGAGGCCTACTGCGGGGCCGAAGACCCGGCGGCGCACAGCTACCGCGGCCCGACGCGGCGCAATGCGACGATGTTCGGCCCGCCGGGCCGGTTGTACGTCTACTTCACCTACGGCATGCACTGGTGCTGCAACCCGGTCTGCGGGGAGGCCGGCGAGGGCGTGGCAGTGCTGCTGCGCGCGCTGGAGCCGCTCGCGGGGCTGGAACGCATGCGCGCCGCACGCCCGGCCGCGCGCACCGACCGCGACCTCTGCCGCGGGCCGGCGCGGCTCTGCCAGGCCTTCGACATCGCCGGTGGCGACGATGGCGCCGACCTGATAACAGGCAGTGATGGACTGTGGATCGAGGACGATGGGGTCGCGCCACCCGCCGTGCCCACGGCGCGGCCCCGGGTCGGGATCCGCCATGCCGCCGACGCCCCGTGGCGCTGGTACGTGCCCGGCAGCCCATGGATCTCGCGGGCCTGAACCGGTGGGGCAGGCCCTTCAAGAATCTCCCCTGTCCGGCCGATACCGCGGTCAGGACGCGCCCGGCTCGGACGTCGGCAGTGGGCATCCGCGCCCGGGGATGAGGACATGGGGACTGCACTGAGCGTGGCCAGACAAGTCGACATCGGCATCGACGATGCGCCCGGCCCAAGCCGCGTGCCGACCGAGCTGCTCGACGCCGCCGACATCCCCGCCTTCGCGCGGCGGGTCGCGGCGCAGTTGCGCGAGTCCGGCTTCGGGCAGGTCGCCGTGGTCTGGCGCCTGGCCGGCGGTGAGATCGAAGTGCACGATCCGCTCGCGCTGCGGCCGGGCGACATCGACGTCGCCCTCGCCGCGCGCGACGGCGACGGCTGGGCCTGCGACGCGCGCGGCCGCATGGCGGCCTGCATCGAGGTGCAGGGCGGCGGCGACAGCATCGGCGTGGTCGTGGACGGCGACATCGGCGCGCGGGCCGCCCTGCAGGCGCAGTGCGAGCTGCTCGCGCCGATCGCACGCGCGGTCTTCGAGAAGGCGCGGCTGACCGACTCGCTGCGTGCGCTCGAACGCTCCGAGCAGCTGCAGTCGGCGCTGTTCCAGATCGCCGACATGGCGAGCTCGGAAATGGATCTCGCGGACATGCTCCCCGAGCTGCACGCGATCGTCGGCCGCTTCATGTACGCCGAGAACTTCTACATCGCGCTGTACGACGACCAGAAGGACGCGATCCGCTTCATCTACCTCGTCGACACCGAGGACGAGCTGGTCCGGCCGGCCGACCAGTTCATCTCGATGGACGTGCTCGAGCGCGGTCTGACCTGGTACGTGATCCGCGACAAGCACCCGCTGATGGGCTCGATGGACGAGATCCGGCAGCAGATCTCCGGGCCCATGCGCGACATCGGTGCGGATTCGGTCGACTGGATGGGCGTGCCCATCATGGTCGGCGACCGCGTGCGCGGCGTGCTGGTGGTGCAGAGCTACGTCGAGCGGCCGCGCTACACGCCGTCGGACCAGGCGCTGCTGTCGTACGTGGGCAGCCACATCCTTACCGCACTCGACCGCAAGCTCGCGCAGGAAGAGCTGGAGCGTCGCGTCGAGGAGCGTACGCAGGAGCTCACGCTCGAGATCCAGGAGCGCCAGCGCAGCGTAAAGGTGCAGGAGACCCTCTACCGTATCGCCGAGCTCTCGCACACGGCGACCAACCTCGACGAGTTCTACGCCGCGGTGCATCGCATCGTCGGCGAGTTCCTCGATGCGCGGAACTTCTACATCGCGCTGCTCTCCGACGACGGCGAGTACCTGCACTTCCCGTATTTCGTCGACCAGTACGGCAAGCATGCCGAGAGCCGGCGCGTGGGCCTGGGCATTTCCGAGTACGCGATGCGCTACGGGCGCCCGCTGCTGCTCGACATGTCCGAGCCGGCGACGCGCGACCACATCCAGGACCTGCGCGACCGCGGCGAGCTGGCGCCGATCGGCAAGATCTCCGAGGCGTGGCTGGGCGTGCCGCTGGTGCTCGGCGACCGCGTCATGGGCCTGCTCGCGGTGCAGAGCTATACGCCGGGCGTGGGCTATACCGACCGCGACCGCGAGCTGCTCACCTTCATCAGCTACCAGATCGCCAACGGCCTGGAGCGCCAGCGCGCCGCCGCCGAGCTCAAGAACGCGTATGCCGACCTCGAGCGCCGCGTCGCCGAGCGCACGATCGAGCTGTCCGAGCAGATCGAGGTGCGCGAGCAGATCGAGCAGCGCCTGAAGCACGAGGTGCTGCACGACTCGCTCACCGGCCTGCCCAACCGCGCCTACCTGCGCGACCAGCTGGTGCGCGCGCTCGCGCATCGCGAGCGGGATCCGTCGTACCGGTTCGCCGTGCTGTTCATGGACCTCGACCGCTTCAAGGTGATCAACGATTCGGTCGGCCACCTCGTCGGCGATGCGCTGCTCAAGGAAGTCGCAAGGCGGTTCTCGCGCTGCGTGCGGGGCGGCCGCGACATGGTCGCGCGCCTGGGCGGCGACGAGTTCGCGATCCTCATGGAGCTTGACGGCCCCGAGGTGGCCCTGCGCATGGGCCAGCGCGTGATCGACGCGCTCAAGGAGCCCGTGCGGGTGGAAGGCAAGGAGCTGTTCACGGGCGTGAGCGTGGGCATCACCCTGAGCTCGCCGCACTACTCCAGTCCGGAGGACCTGCTGCGCGACGCCGACATCGCGATGTACCGCGCGAAGGCCGGCGGTCGCCATCGCATCGAGGTCTTCGACGAGCAGCTGCACGAGCAGGCGTTGCAGCTGCTCGAGATCGAGAGCGATCTGCGCCGCGCGATCACGCGCCGCGAGTTCGAGCCCTATTTCCAGCCGATCGTGCGCCTTTCGGACGCGCGCGTGATCGGCTATGAGGCGCTGATGCGCTGGAACCATCCCGAGCGCGGCGTGCTGGCGCCGGGTGCGTTCCTGCACGTGGCCGATGCGAGCGGGAGCATGGAGCCGATCGACTGGCAGGTCTTCGAGCGCACGCTCGAGATGCTGCCCGCGCTCGTGCAGCCCGGCCAGTACGTGAACCTCAACTTCTCGCCGCGGCACTTCCGCTCCACGGATCTGGACACGCGCTTCCTCGAACTCATCGCCGCCAAGGGCGTGGATCCCTCGCAGGTGCGCATCGAGGTCACCGAAGGCGCACTGCTGGAGAACCCCGAGCAGATCGGGCAGGTCTTCGACCGCCTGCGCGAGCACGGCGTGCTGATCGCGCTGGACGACTTCGGCACCGGCTATTCGTCACTCTCCTACCTGCATCGCTTCAAGCTGCACACGGTGAAGATCGACCGCTCCTTCATCAACGACCTGCGGCTGGAGGACGAGGGCGGCAGCACCGCGGTGGTGCGGGCGATCCTGGCGCTCTCGCGCGCGCAGAAGCTCGAGGTGGTGGCCGAGGGCATCGAGAACGAGGCGCAGCGGCAGGCGCTGATGAGCCTGGGCTGCGAGCTCGGGCAGGGGTATTACTTCGCCAAGCCCGGCTCGCTCGGCTCGATCCTCGCCGCGCGCGGTCAGTGACGGGCGCGGCAGGCGTCGAGCACCGGGCGTAGTGCGCGCCCGGGCGCGTCGACGTGCAGCGTCTCGTCGCCGGTGATCACCGCGAGGCGGGGCGTCGCCAGCAGGCGATCGAGCGCCGGCGCATCGAGCGCGATGCGGGTGACGAGGTCGGCGCCGAGCGTGGTCGCGACGCGCTCGGCCGGGAAATCCATGCGTACGCCGTCGGCCTCGAGCGTGAGGATGCGGACGTCCCCGGGCAGGGCGTGCGCCTCGCGCGTGAGCACGATGCGGCCAGCGTCGTCGTCGCATTCCAGGCGGAGCACCGCCTCGCTCGCGGGCGCGCCCCAGGCGGCGAACGGTGCACCGTCGGCACGGCCCTCGAACCACTGGCCGCCGCTCGGCGCCGCGGCGGGTGTTGCGTCGGCCTCGGCGTGGGTGTGGACCGCGACGGGAGCCGGTGCGACGGGAGCCGGTGCGGCGGGGCCGGGCGCGATCGCGGCGGCCGGCGCGGCCGGCGGCGCCGGCGCCGTGCAGGCGGCCAGCAGGCACGTCAGGGCGAGGCAGGCGGGCAGGAGCGTTCGGGCCATTCCCGGAAGCTAGCGCGTTTCCGCGAAGAGAGCGTCAGTGTGCGCTTATCGAGGCCCTCACTTCCCGCTGCTGCGGGCGTAACGGCGATCGGCCTAGCGTTGACGCTCCCGATGGAGACACGGCATGGGCACGAACATCCACGAGAAGCATCGCAACGACGCCGGCCGCTCGAACCCGCCGCCGGGGCCCGACAAGCTGGGCGGCGGCACGCATGCCCTGCGCGCCGGCAAGGACGGGCCGACGCAGCGCCGCAACTACCGGCCCGACGAGTCGCGGACCCGCGAGGAAGGGCGCGACGACCATCGAAACGGCTCCGATCACGGCGCCGACTGAGGAGGCCCCATGCGACCCGATCCCGCCCAGCAGCAGGTCACGCAGCAGTCCGGCAGGAAGGACCAGGCGAAGGACCTCGACCGCCACGGCCAGAAGGTCTCGCCGGCGAACCGTCCGGAAGCTCAGGCGGAGGACGACACGACGGCGCTCGACCGCAACCGCTCGCGCGACCCGAACTTCGGCCGCGGCCACCACTGACCCGATGGCGGCAAACGACGCCTGGGTCGCGCAGGAGCCGTCGCGCGACGCGGTCGACGCGATGCCCGGCCTCGTGCTGCTCGAGTTCGGCGCGCCCTGGTGCGGGCACTGCATCGCGGCGCGCCCGCTGCTCGAGCAGGTGCTCCACGATCGCGATGACGTGCACCACCTGCGCATCGAGGACGGCCGCGGCCGCCGCCTCGGCCGTTCCTTCTCGGTGAAGCTCTGGCCGACCTTCGTGCTGCTGCGCGACGGCGTCGAGTACGGGCGCCGCGTGCGCCCGACGCGCATGTCCGAGCTCGCCGCGCTGCTCGACGAGGCCGATGACGCCGCGGACACCGGCACGGGTTGATGATCCGAGTCCGCTTCCCGGAACCCCGCGCATGTCCCTCGACCCCGTCGCCGCGCCCTTCGACGTCGCCGCGATCCTCGGCGGCCTCTACGGCGACGGCATCATCGGCCTGAAAGGCGCGTTCGAGCCGGCCTGGGCCGATCGCATGCGCGAGGACATCGAAGTGCTCTTCGCCGACGCGCGCGCACGGCCAGGGGGCGCGGTCGGCCGCGGGCCCAATCGCTATTACGTCGAGATCCATCCCGAGCGGCTGCGCGGTTTCGTGGACCTCGCAACGCATCCGTGGGTGGTCACCGTCTGCGAGGCGGTCCTCGGGCCCGACTGGCGCATCGTCGAGATCGGCTTCGACGTGCCCGGCCCGGGCGCGATGAACCAGCCCTGGCATCGCGATTTCCCCTCGCCCGACGAGACGCGCATCGGGCGGCGCCTGAATTCGCTGGCTTTCAACCTCACCGCGGTGGACACCACCGAGGACATGGGCCCGTTCGAGATCGCGCCGGGCACGCAATGGGAGCCCGGCGAGGCATTCGAGCAGGGCATGTTTCCGCCCGAGAGCGAGGCCGCGCGCTACGCGGCGCGCGCGGTGCGCAAGCTGCCGATGCGCGGCGACATCTCCGCGCGCTCGGCGCTCACCATCCACCGCGGCACCGCGAACCGCTCGCAGCTCTCCCGGCCGGTGCTCGTGCTCGGCGTCGACGGCCCCACCGGCACCAATGCCGACAAGCACGACCTGCAATGCACGCGCGGCTACTTCGACGCGCTGCCCGAGGCGGTGCGCCGGCACCTGCACTGCCGCGTCGTCGACACGCTCGAGCCGATCGTGCAGCTGCACCAGATCGAGGGGCTGGTGATGGGCCGCGCGTGAGGCGTCGCCCCCGCTGCGACCGCGCTGCGTAGACTGGCCCGCCGCGTCGATCCCCGTCCGTGAGTGCATTCAACGAAGTCGCCGAATCGATCGTCGAGCATGCGGTCGCCCTGACCCGCCTCGATCGCCGCGAGCAGCCCGCCCGCCGCTGGCAGGCCATGTTCGACGAGCACGTGCATGCGATCCGCCTGCTCGCCGCGCCGCACCTCGCCGCCGGCGTCGACCGCAGCTTCCTCAAGGCGCTGCAACGCACCGCCCAGCGGGCCGATGGCGTATTCGTGCACCTGCCCGGCGACGAGGTCGAGCTCCTGGTCGACACGCGCGCGGGGCAGCTGCGCTTCACGCTGTGGTCGCCCGCCCGACTCCGTGAAGGCCGTTGAGCACGATGCCGCTCAAGTGCGGCGCATCGCCGTCGATACCGGAGACGGCAGCCCGAACCGCGGTGATCGACGCGCGTGTCGTCGCTGTCGCGGCACTCACGGCGCACCGGCCTAGACTGCCCCGCGCCCGGAGCCCGAGATGATGCGAACCCTCTGGATACCTGCAGGCCTCGCGCTGCTGCTCGTCGCGGCGCTGTGGCTGGTGCTGGTCGGCCCGTCGGTCGGCCGCCTCGGCAGTGGGTTCCAGTCGCGCTACGACTTCGATGCGAAGGCGCGCTCGCGCGACAGCGTGGACGGCCCCTGGACGTCGCTCCGGCTGATCGGCCGCCGCGTCGACGCCATGCTGGTCGCCACCGACGAGCGCATGGTGCTGCAGTCGGACGTGATCTGGGCGCTCGGCGACGGCAGCCTCCTGTTCGAGAACGCGGGCGTCTACGCGGTCGACCGGCGCACCCGCCGCAATCTTCCCGGCCTGGGCTCGTCGAGCCGCACCGGCCAGTTCATGTTCCCGCCCAACGTGCGCCGCCGGGACTACATGCTCTGGGACGCGCAGTTCATGGGCCCGCGCACGATGCGCTTCCGTCGGCGCGAGGTGCTCGGCGGGCTCACCGCCTACCGCTTCGACTTCGAGGTGCGCGCGATCGACGAGACCCAGGGGTACCGCCACCTCGCCGACGTGCCCGAGCGCTATCGCGCGCATACCGACGGCCACGGCCGCCTGTGGGTGGAGCCCCGCAGCGGGCTGATCCTCGACTACGTCGAGCACGGGCTCAGCTTCTTCGCGCGCCCCGACGGAAGCGCGGCCAGCGCCTTCTTCGAATGGGACGCGCGCTTCACCGCCGCCACGCGCGCGGCGCAGGTGGCGCGTGCCGCGACCGCGAGGCGACGCATGCTGCTTGCCGGCATCGTGTTGCCGGCCGCGACCGCGGCATTCGGTCTCGCCCTGCTGGCGGCGGGCCTGCTCATGCGCCGGAGGCTTGCCGCATGAGGCACCTCGGCCTTACCCCGCGCATCTACGTGGCGATCCTGGTGTTCGCCGCGGCGTTGCTGCTCGGCTTGGGCTGGCTCGCCAAGCAGAGCGGACAGGCCTCGCTGCAGGCCGCGGCCACCTCGGAGCTTCTCTCGATCGCGATCGTGCGCGAGGGGCGCATCCGCGAGTGGATCGACGAGCAGTCGCAGGCGGTCGAGACGCTTGCCGCCTCGCCGTCCGTCCGCGAGGCCTCGCGCCGCCTGCTGCAGGCGGACCCGGGAACGAGTGAGGCCGGCGAGGCGAACGCCGTCGTGGTCGGCGAACTGCTCGCGCGCCAGGCCGCGCACCCCGAGTCGCACCGCCTGCTCGCCCTGCTCGATGCGCGCGACGGCCGCATCGTCGCCGCGACCGACCGCCGCTTCGTCGGCATCAGCCGCGCCGACCTGCCGTACTTCGTGGAAGGCCGCAGCCGCACCTATGCGCAGCCGCCGTTCCTTTCCCCGCTGCTGCGCATTCCCACGCTCGCGATCGGCACGCCGGTGCGCGACGATGCCGGCCGCACCGTGGCGGTGCTGGTGAGCTGGTTCACCCTCGACGAATTCAACGAGATGGTTCGCGCCCACAGCGGGCTGCGTGCAACGGACGATGCCTACCTCGTCGGGCGCGATCGGTTCTTCGTCACCCAGCCGCGTCTGCTCCGGCGCCCCGTGGTGATGCGCGAGAAGGTCGACACGCCCGCCGTGCGGCAATGCCTCGCCGGCCGTCGAGGTGTTGCGATCGCGCCGGACTACCGCCACCGACCGGCAGTGATCGCCTACCGCTGGATCGCCGAGCACCAGCTGTGCCTGGTCACCAAGCAGGACCTGGCCGAGGTGCTGGAGCCTGCGCACGAGTTCGGCCGGCGCCTCACGGTGTTCGCCGCGTTGGTGATGCTGCTCGCCGCAGCGATCGCCTACGCGCTCGCGCGCACCGTCGTGCGTCCGGTCAATGCATTGCTGGAGGGCGTGGGCCGCTTCACACGCGGCGATCGCGACGTGCGCCTCGAGGTGCGCGGGGAGGACGTGCTCGGCCGGCTCGCCCGCAAGTTCAACCTGATGGCGAGCACCATCCACGACAGCGAGCAGCAGCTGCGTCGCAATGCCGAGCGCCTCGAGGAGACGGTCGCGGCGCGCACCGCCGAGCTCGGCGCGAGCGAGGCGCAGATCCGCCTGCTGCTCGACTCCACCGCCGAGGCGATCTACGGCGTCGACCTCGAGGGGCGCTGCACGTTCGTCAACCGCGCCTGCGTGCGGATGCTGGGCTATCCGCATGCCGGCGCGCTGCTCGGGCAGGACATGGCTTCGATGCTGCGGCATGCGGATACGCCGGTCGATGCCGCGCGCCGTCCGGTCACTGCCGCGCATGCCCTCGAGCAGGCCGTCGAACTCGAGGAGGTGCCGCTGCGGCGCGCCGACGGCGGCCGCCTGCTCGCGCAGCTCTCGGCCTATCCCATGCGCCGCCACGGCGAACGGGTCGGCACCGTGGTCACCTTCCTGGACATCGGCGAGCGCAAGCGTGCGCAGGCCGAGCTCGATCGCTTCTTCGAGCTCTCGCTCGACCTGCTCGCCATCGCCACGATCGACGGCCACTTCGTGCGGCTCAATCCCGCCTGGAGCGAGCTGCTCGGCTATTCGCTCGACGAACTGCGCGCGAAGCCTTTCATCGAATTCGTGTATCCGGATGACGTCGCACGCACGGTCGCCGAAGCCGGCAAGCTCGCCGAAGGCGCGGACTCGGTGGCTTTCACCAATCGCTACCGGGCGAAGGACGGCAGCTACCGCTGGCTGATGTGGCAGTCGGCGCCGTCGCCGGAGGACGGCCTGATCTATGCCGCCGCGTCGGACATCACGCGCATCAAGGAGTCCGAGGAGGCCCTGCAGCGCGCGAAGGAGGCCGCCGAGGCCGGCAGCCGCGCCAAGAGCGAATTCCTCGCCAACATGTCGCACGAGATCCGCACGCCGCTCAACGGCGTGCTCGGTACCGTGGGCCTGCTGCTCAACACGCCGCTCGACCGCAACCAGCGCGAGCTCGCGCGGCTCGCGACCGCGAGCGGCGAAACGCTGCTCACGATCATCAACGACATCCTCGACTTCGCGAAGATCGAGGCCGGCAAGCTCGACCTCGAGCAGATGCCGTTCGACCTGCTGCAGACCGTCGAGGAAGTCAGCGGCATGACCGGCCTGCAGGCGGCGGACAAGCGCCTGGACCTGGTGGTGCGCTATCCGGCCGAGGTGCCGCGGCATTTCGTCGGCGATGCCGCGCGGATCCGGCAGGTGCTGGTGAACCTCGTCAACAACGCGATCAAGTTCACCGAGCACGGGCATGTGCTGGTCGACGTGGGCCTGGTGCGGCGTGACGACGCGGGCGCGGACGTGATGATCCGCGTCGAGGACACCGGCATCGGCATCGATCCGGCACATCAGGCGCGCCTGTTCGAGAAGTTCAGCCAGGCGGACGTCTCGACCACGCGCCGCTACGGCGGCACCGGCCTGGGGCTGGCGATCAGCAGCCAGCTCATCGCGCTGATGCACGGCACGATCGGGGTCGAGAGCGTGCCCGGGCAGGGCTCCACGTTCTGGATCCGCCTGCCGCTGGAGCTGCAGCAGGACGTCGTCGAGGCACCGCTGCCCGTCGACCTGCGCGGCACGCGCGTGCTGATCGTCGACGACAATGCCGTCAACCGCCGTGTGCTGCACGAGCAGATCGTGCAGTGGGGCATGCGCAACGGCAGCTGCGCGAACGCGCAGGAGGCGCTCGCCGCGCTGCGCCGCGCGGTGGAGGAGGGTGACGCGTATCCGATCGCGATCCTCGACTACCAGATGCCGGACATCGACGGGGAGATGCTCGCCCGCGCGATCAAGGCCGATCCGCAGCTGCGCTCCACCGCGCTGATCATGCTGACCTCGCTCGGCAACGTGGAGCGCGGCGGCAGCCTGCAGGACATCGGCTTCGCGGCGTTCCTGTCCAAGCCGGTGCGCCAGTCGGACCTGCTCAATGCACTGAGCCTGGCGCGCGGCGGCGTGCACGCGCCGCGCCATGCACTGCACCGGCGCGACGAGGCCGGCGAGGCGACGGTGGGCACGCGCGTGCTGCTGGTCGAGGACAATGCGACCAACCGCTATGTCGCCTCGCTCATGCTGCGCGACCTCGGCTGCCGGGTGGAGGTCGCGGCGGACGGGCGCGAGGCCACGCTGCGGCTGGACCGCGACGACTACGACATCGTCTTCATGGATTGCGAGATGCCGGTGATGGACGGCTTCGAGGCTACCGCCTTCATCCGCCAGCGCGAGGATACGCGCGCGCGCGTGCCGATCGTGGCCGTGACCGCGCAGGCCATGCAGGGCGATCGCGAGCGTTGCCTCGCGGCCGGCATGGACGACTACATCACCAAGCCGGTGCAGATCGACGACTTCCGCCGCGCGCTGCGCCGTTGGGTGCCGACACTGCGTCGCCCGTCCGTGGCGACGGAGGCCGGCGCGCCGCCCGATGCCGCGGTCGAGGACAGCCGCCCGGTGCTCGACGAGGCGGTGGTCACGCAGCTGCGCGCGCTCGCCGAGGCGAGCGACCCCGCACTGCTCGCGCAGATCTTCGGCGCCTTCCGCAGCGACACGGCGCAGCGCCTCGGCCTGCTGCGCACCGCGGCCGCGCATGCCGATGCCGACCTCCTTCGCCGCACCGCGCATACGCTCAAGGGCGCCGCGGCGAACGTCGGCGCCGCACGCCTGGCCGCAACCGCCGGCGAGCTCGATACGATCGCCCGCAGCGGGCGGCTCGACGGGGTGGACGCCCTGGTCCGCCGCCTCGAAGGCGACTACGGCGACGTGCTCGTGCAGCTGCGCCGCCTCCTTCCGGACATGGACTGACGTTCCCGCATGAAGATCCTGGTTGCAGAAGACGACGTCACCTCCCGCCTCGTGCTCGCCGCCACGCTGCGCAGCCTCGGCCACGAGGTCACCGCGGTGGCCGACGGCGCCGCGGCGCTCGAGCTCTGGCGGCGCGACGAATTCGCGCTGGTGATCTCCGACTGGCTGATGCCGGAGCTCGACGGGCCGGGCCTCTGCCGCGCGATCCGCAGCGAGCACCGCTCGTACTACACCTACGCGATCCTGCTCACCTCGCTCGAGGGCAAGGGCAACTACCTCGCGGGCATCGAAGCCGGTGCCGACGACTTCATCACCAAGCCGCTCGACCGCGAAGTGCTCGCCGCACGGCTGAGCGTGGCCGAGCGCATCCTCGGCCTGCACGAGGCGCTGCGCTTCGAGGCCACGCGCGACCGCCTGACCGGCGTGCTCAACCGCGGTGCGATCCTCGACGCACTGCAGGTGGAGCTGCATCGGGCCGCGCGCCAGGGCGGCACCACCGCGGTGCTGCTGCTCGACATCGATCACTTCAAGCGCGTCAACGACACGCGCGGCCATCTCGTCGGCGACGAGGTGCTGCGCGAGATCGGCCGCCGCCTGCAGGCCACCCTGAGGCCCTACGACCGCGTCGGGCGTTTCGGCGGCGAGGAGTTCGTGGTGCTCGTGTCGAGCGCCGACGGACAGTCGTCGGTGATCGCCGAGCGCGTGCGCCACGCGATCGCGGGGACGCCGGTCGCGATCGGCGGCGGCGAGCCGATCGCCATGACGGTGAGCATCGGCGTCGCCGTGGCGCCGGTCGCGCCCGGCGACCCGCAGGCGATGCTCGCGGCGGCCGATCGCGCGCTCTACCGCGCGAAGGCGGCGGGCCGCGACCGCGTCGAGGTCGAGATCCTCGGCTGAGCTAGAGCAGGTGGCGCAGCGCCGGCAGGTACTTCTCGCTGGAACCGGTGTTGACGGCGACCACGCGCTCGCCCGCGCGCAGCAGGCCGCGGTCGAGCAGCTGCGGCAACGCGGCGAGGCAGGCCGCACCCTCGGGGCTCAGCCAGTCGTGCGTGCGGCGCCACTCGCGCGAGAGCTCGGCAGCGATGTCGGCCTCGTCGATCGCGATCGCCGCGCCGCCACTCGCGCGGATGATCTGCAGGACGCGGAAATGCCCGACGCCCCCGGGCACGTTGAGCCCCGTCGCCAGCGTGCTGCCGGCCGCGACCACGGTGGTGTCGTCGGCGCCGGCCTCGAACGCACGCACGAGCGGCGCGGTGACCGTGCTCTGCACGCACAGCATCCGCGGACGGCGCGCGTCGATCAGGCCGAGCGCCTCGAGCTCGTCCCAGGCCTTCCACATGCCGAGCACGCCGGTGCCGCCGCCGGTGGGATAGACGACGGCATCGGGCAGCGACCAGCGCGTGCCTCCGTCGCGCGGCTCCGCGAGCTCGAGGCCCAGCGACTTCTTGCCTTCGATGCGCCAGCCCGGCTCCTGGAACGTCGCGACCGAGAAGTAGCCGCGCGGCACGTAGTGCTCTTTGAGGAAGGCGCCCGCCTCGCGGATGGTGGGGCCGATGAGCTCGAGCGTGACGCGCTCCGGATGCCGCCGCGCGGCCGCCGCGACGCTGCCGAGGATCGGCAGCGGCGTGTCGTCGGGCATCGCCACCGCGACGGTGAGCCCACCGGCAAGCGCGTAGCGCACCAGCGAGTCGCCGGCATTGCCCTGCGTGGGCACCGCGAGCTTCGTGAGCCCGAGACGGCGCGCCTGCGCGGCCACCATCGCCATGCCGCGGTCCTTGAAGCTCTGCGTCGGATTCGCGCCGAAGCCCGGATGCGCACGGCCTTCGTCCTTGAGCTCGAGCGCGAGGCCGGCCTGCGTCGCGACGGGGTGCGCGCGGTAGTCGAGCGACGGCGTGCCGCCCTCGCCGAGCGGCACGAGATGCGCGGCGTCGCGCGGGTCGCTCGCATCCAGTGCCATCAGCGCGCCGAATCGCCACATGTCGCGGCGCGACGGGTCGTACCACGCGGCATCGGGCTTCTCGCGCGCGAGCCGCTCGAGGTCGAGCACCATCTCGACCGGGCGGCCGTCGGCGGGATCGAGGTTCATCGGGCGATCGGCCGGGTATTCGATCCCGGACGCGATGCCGCGCAGGCAACGCACGTAGCTCATGGCAGGGCCGCAGACGGAAACCGCCGATGCTAGGCGGCCGGCGCGCCCGCGGCCAATGCCGGTCGCGCCCGTCGCCATGGCGGATCCGCATGAGCCGGCGGACTGGGGGGTTCTCCCCCATGACGCCGCGCCCGTGCGCCGCTAGGCTGCGCGCAGCCCATCGGATGCCCGCCATGCCCGCCGCTGCCCTGCCTGCCTTCGAACATTCCCGCCAGGCCCTGATCGAGGCGCTCGGCATCCTCGACACCACGCCGGAGTCGGACTACGACGACCTCGTGCGCATCGCCGCCGGCATCTGCCGCGTGCCGACCGCGCTGGTCTCGCTGATCGACGACCGGCGCCAGTGGTTCAAGGCGCGCCTGGGCGTGGCGCTCGAGGAGACGCCGCGCGAGATCTCGTTCTGCGCGCACGCGATCCTCGCGCCGGAGGAGGTCATGCACGTGCAGGACGCACGCGAGGACGCACGGTTTTCCGACAATCCGCTCGTCACCGAGGACGGCTTCCAGTTCTATGCGGGCGCGCCGATCCTCGTCGAGGGCCTGCCGATCGGCACCGTCTGCGTACTCGACCACGAGCCCCGCGAGCTCGACGCCGGCCAGCGCGATGCGCTGCAGTCGCTCGCACGCCAGGCTTCGCGGCTGATCGAGCTGCGCCGCGTGAGCCGCCTGCTCAGCATCCAGCTGCGCGAGCGCGACTGGTACGAGCGCCAGCTGCGCCACGCCGGCGCCGACGGGGTCGCTCCCGGCACGATCGATGCGCTCACCGGGTTGCCCGGCCCGCAGGCCTTCGCCGAGACGGTCGATGAAGAGATCTGGCTGCGCGAGGGCAGCGGCGGCGAGCTGCAGGTCGCGCTCGTGGAGATCGACGACCACGCCTCGCTCGACGGCCTGCACGGCGCCGGGCAATCGGAAGAGGCCTTGCGCGCGCTCGCGGGCGTGTTGCGCGCCGGCGTGGTGGAGGGCCGGCTCGCACGGGTGGGCACGGGCTTCGGCCTGCTGATGCCGGTGCCGCTCGCGCAGGCGGTCGCGCAGTGCCGGCGCGCCGCCGAGCTCGTCGGCAATCCCGCGGCGGGCATCCCGGTCACGCTCAGCATCGGCATCGCGCGCGTGGAACCCGGTGAGGCCGGCAGCGATGCGATCGAGACCGCGACGCATGCGCTCGCGCAGGCGCGCGGCGCCGGCGGCGACCGCATCGAGGTGCGCTGAGGCGCGATCGCGCCGCCGCGCTTGGGCCTGCGCGACGCTCAGGCCGCGAGTGCCGTGTCCAGCAGCATCATCACCACGAAGCCGATGAGCAACCCGAGCGTGGCGGGCGTCTCGTGCCCGCTGCGGTGCGATTCGGGAATGATCTCGTGGCTGATCACGAACAGCATCGCGCCGGCGGCGAAGCCGAGCCCGGTCGGCAGCAGGAACGGCATCGAGGCCACCAGCCCCGCGCCGAGCAGCGCACCCACGGGCTCCGGCAGGCCTGAGGCAATCCCTGCGACCACCGCATGGCGACGCCGATAGCCGGCCGCCATCAGCGACAGGGTGACCACCAAGCCCTCGGGCAGGTCCTGCACCGCGATGCCGGTGGTGAGGATGCGTCCGCTGGCCAGGCTCTCGGCATGGCCCACGCCGATCGCGAAACCCTCCGGCAGGTTGTGCAGCACGATCGCGAAGACGAACAGCCAGGCACGCCGCACGCGCTCGGGCGAATGCCCCTCCAGGCCCTTGATGAAGTGCTCGTGCGGGATCCAGGCATTGAGCAGCATCACCAGCGCGGCGCCGGCGAGGAGCGACACGCCGACCGTGCCGCCCGCGGCCCAGGCCCCCATGCCCGCGGCGCGCGCGGCCGCGATGCCTGGCAGCACGAGGGAGAACGACGTGGCCGCGAGCATCACGCCACCGCCGAAGCCGAGCATCGCGTCCTTGCTGCGCGGCGACAGGCGCTGGCCGAGCCCACCCAGCAGCGCGCCGACCATCGTCGCGGCCGCGGCGATCGCGCCCCCGGCGAGCGCGGCGGCGACGGGATCGTAGAGGGCGGGGCTGGAGTCGGGCATCGCGGCAGCATGCCGGCGAAGGCCGGACCGGAACGAGAAGGACCCCAACGAGAAGAGCCCCCGGGAGAGCGCCAACTCCGGCCGGGGGCCCGCCCCTCCCGAGACGGAGGAGATGGTGCGGCGTGTGGGCGCCGTGGCTTCAAGGTACGCAGCGACGATGAGTGGCGGGTGAAACGGTTCAGGCCCCGCGATGCATGGGGTTGCAGCGCAGCATGCGACGAAGTCGGCCTCAGGCGCGTTCCGCAAGCGCCGCGTAGCAGCCGTGCGCGGCGAAGTGCACATGCACGTAGGCCACCTCCGTGGCGGCGAGCATCGCCGGCAGCGTCTCGTGCAGCTGCAGGCCGTCGACCAGGCGCCCGTCGACCATCATGTGCATTGCGTCGAAGGCGCGCAGCGAGAGCCTGCGCCGGCGCAGCACCTCGGGAACAATGTCGACCGCCTCGACCGCCGCGTCGGCACCCTCGCGGACGTAGACCGCATGGCTCGCGCGATAGGGCGTCGGCGCGGGCTGGTGCACGTGGTTGACGAGCAGTGCGGTCTCGCCGGGCGCGAGGTCGCGCAGCTCGATCCGATCGGGTACGCCCGGCGCGCGATCGACGCGGACGCGTCGCGCGCCGTGCGTGGCGAGCGCGGCATCGTCGAGCCCGTAGAGGTGGCGGAAGGGCGCAGGGTCGAGCCCGCGGATGCGGTAGGCCATGGCCATGTCTCCGAGACGGGTGCCCAGCATCGCGACGGCGCGATCCGCCCGACATCCGGATCATGCGGCCAGAGCGGTGCCTCCACCGCGCGTTCTCGCCGGCATGACGTCGGGCGCGGGCAGGATGCTGCGATGACGCCTCGATACATCGCTGCCCGACGCGCTGCCGGCCGCCCCTCGCGCCATCTCAGCCGGCGCCAGCTCCGGCGCATGGAGCATCGCTTCCGGCGACTGGTGCTGCTCGTGGTCGCCTGCCTCGTGCTCGCGGCCTGCGTGATCGTCGAGCCGTGAGCACGGGCGCCGTGGACGCCGCGCGTCTATCCTTGCGGCTTCGTCCCCGCCAGTGGTCTCCATGGGCACCATCGCGCCGCGCTCCACGGTCTTCCGCGTGCTCCGCAACCTCTCGCTGCTGTGGTTCGTCGGCTCGCTGCTCGGGATCGCCCTCACCGTCGTGCTCGGCGGCTACGCCCTGTTCGCGAGGTGCTCCGGTTCGCTGCTGGAATGCGCCGCGGGCCTGTCGGCGGGGCTGCTCATGTTCGTCGCCTCGGCCGTCACCGCCGGCATCGTGCTCGCCTTCATGCAGCTGTTCTACATGGCGGGCGCGCGCGTGCGGTCGGCGCGGCCCGGATCGGCCGGCGTCGACGTGATCGACGCGCTCGACATCGATGACGTCTTCGATGGCGATTGATCCGCGTCGCGACGCGCGCCGGCCGGCTGCCCCGTCCGGCAGGCGCGCGACGAAGCGCCGGTGGGCCCCCGCGTGAGTACGCGGGCACCCGATGCGCCGCGCCGGCGCGTGCGCTTCAACGCACGCGACCTCGTGCGGCATCCGTCCGCGATGCTGCTCGCCGTGCAGTTGCTGAGCCTGCTGCTGTATGCGCAGGTCGGCACGAGCGATGCGCACGATGCGCGCGTGCTGCTCAGCGCCGTCGCGCTGGTGGTGGTGCCGCTCGCGGTGTGGGTCGTGCGGCGCAGCGCGCTCTCGAACGGCATCGCCTGGGCGCTCGCGCTGCCGGCGATCGGGCTGTCGCTCGCCGCGATCGCGTTGGACCGGCCCGAACTCGTGGTGTGGTCGTCGCTGCTGGAGTCCGCGCTGTATTTCTACGCGGCCGGCAGCCTCATCCACTACATGCTGCACGACCACGTGGTGACGACCGACGAGCTCTATGCCTCCGGCGCCGCGTTCACCTTGCTCACCACCGCATTCGCCTACGCCTTCCTGGTCTGCCAGGCCTGGTATCCCGACAGCTTCACCGGCGCGGTGGAGCCCGAGCGGCCGCGCACCTGGCTCGAACTGCTGTTCCTGAGCTGCGCCACGCTCTCGGGCGTGGGCAATGGCGACGTGGTGCCGCTCGGCGGGCCCGCGCGCGTGCTGGTGATGTTCGAGCAGATGGCGGGCATCGGCTACATCGCGGTGGTGGTCTCGCGCCTGATCGGCCTGTCGGTCGCGCGCCCGCGCGACTGAGCGATCCCAAGCTGAGCGCTTCGCACGCCGGTCACGCGCCGCCGATGCGATGCTCACGGTCGCGGTGGGATCGTCATGGGGAATCGACGACAGGAGTCCCTCCATGGACCGTACCCCCGACCACGACCGCTCGAACCCGATCTCCCGCGCGTTCTCGAAGTTCTTCGAGCGCGGTCGCGTCGGCGACCGCAAGCCGGCGGCAGCCGCGCGCCCCGCGGCTCGCGCCGCGACGAGCAATCCCTCGGCGGCGCACCGCGCGACGGCCCCGCTCGCGGGCGGCGGCGCCGGCAGC